>DASTZQ010000048.1:0-2098 GCA_035764205.1 Gammaproteobacteria bacterium | reverse complement strand
ATGAGGAAGAGGATTGGATGTAAGCTTATTTGATGGGGTTTCGCTGGGTGGCGGCTCCATCCTTTTGATTTTTATGTTAAATTTAAGGCTTTGTCGTTAATATTTCCTTAAGCTCATTTGTGTATACTAACCTCTAATAATTAAACTAAAAGCGAGGCGGGCATATGCATAGTCACCATGCCACTCCTGATACTTCCCTTATCTCGGCGGTCAAATCCGGAGATGAGTCAAAAGTCAAAACTGCCATGGCGGCCAATGGCGTGACCATTGCCGGAAAGAATGCAGCCTTCCTAGTCGCCTGTGAGCTCAATAAAATTGAAATGGCCGAGCTTGTGTTTCGATATGGCGATATTGATGTTAACTATCGAGGTCGGAATGATGAAACCCCCATCACCTGTGCCATAAAAAATAACAATCACGCATTATTTGATTTCTTATGTGAAGAGAAAAAAAAACCAGCACTGAATACGCTTAATTCTCAGGGGCAGTCGTTATTAATGTTGGCTGCTACATATAACAACCAAGGTTTTGTAACGCGGTTGCTCGATTGCGGTTTGCGTGTCGAAGAAAAAGATGCAACGGGAATGAATGCTTTTCTTTATGCGACTAGTTATGGCTGTCTTGATGTGATGGGGCAACTCATCAAGATATCTCAGGGGTTAATTGATACACCCAATAATCAAAACAAAACAGCGTTGATGTTTGCAGCAGAAAACGGCAATAAAGAGGCGGTGAATTTTTTGTTAGAGCATAATGCGAATCCAGATCTATTGGCTGTGGATAATTGGACTGCATTGCGCTATGCCATCCATTGTGGGCACAAAGAAATCGTATTTATCTTGCTTGAAAAACAAGAGAAAACCAGAGAGGCTTTTAATACGTTATTGTGCTTTACACTAAAACAATCAAACCTTCTTATGTTCCAATTGTTATTGAATGAAGCGGAGAAATATGTTAAAGATTTCAACATCGTTACTGAAGCGCGCGCATTTCTTCACATCGCTGCTGAAAAGGGTGATCTCACGATGACGGAGCATTTTTTAATGTTGGGGGGCTTGGATAATCTGAATGTACCCAATGCACGCGGAAAAACGCCGCTTATGCTTGCCATTGAAAGCAAAAACATTGAGGCTGTTCATTTTTTACTTGAAATGAATGCTGATGTTAATCTTTGCGATAAAGAGGGCAATACACCGCTTATTATGGCAGCCGCTTCTTTAGATTGCGATAAAACGTTTAAATTTTTATTAGAAAAAAACGCGAATGTGGCTGTAAAAAATATATATAGAGTATCCCCGTTGACTCTGGCGGTTAAGAGAAATAAAACTTCTTATATTGACGCATTGCTGCGTCATCAGCAGGGTTCACGCCTCACGCTTGAGGATATCCAAAACGCTTATCGCTGGGCTAAGATGCCTGTTTTTCATGCGTATTTTAAATTGTGCCATGATTTGCAGCAGGCTGTTGTTCGTGGGGATTTAGTTGGCGTTGAAGGGTTTATTGAGCAAGGGGTTAATGTTAGTTTACCTTTAGACTATGTGCATTTAGGGAGGTCGGAATGGAAAACCAGGTGCGTGTATGAATATGTCAAAAGGGAGTACTTTGATAGCACACGCTATGTCAAGGAATTAAAATCGGAGCACTATTACGCCGAGGTTTTGGAGCCGGTGATATCATCGGACCTTACTAGTCGTAATGTACCGATTGTATTAGCGGTGAAACATGCGAACGCGTGCCCTGATGGATATGGATCCATAATTACGCTATTGGTCGAGCATAGGGCTGAGGTGGGGCGCTGTGCTTCACTGCTGAGTGATGTAGCTAAATTGCCTGATAAAAGTAGCCTTGAGTTTCTCGTGAGTAAGGGTGCTCAAGTTCATCCTGACACCCTTATTTCCGCAATCCTGGGCGGCAAGAAAGAAAATATTCAGTATTTGCTCGAAGTTGGAGCGACACTCCATTATTTGGATTGGGAGCAAAAGATTCAAGACAAAAAGTCCAAAAAAGTGTTTCTTCGTATTTTCATTGATCATCTTAACGAAAAAATAAAAAAAGCATTGTTTGAGGAGCGTGATGAACAAGCGTTTAATCTTCTTGT
>DASTZQ010000047.1:0-18635 GCA_035764205.1 Gammaproteobacteria bacterium | reverse complement strand
TTTTTCCTCGCGACTTCGCGGCGCAAAAGGCGCGCTACCCTCGCGATGAATTTTTTTTGCCGTCGCTCAAACGCGCTCCCGGCGCGGTTTCGCTCTGCGGGTTCCCGACCCGCAGACGGCAAAAAAAATCCATCTCTCGGCGCTCGTCTTTATGCTCGGAAAAATCAGTGCCTCCCCGTCGCTCCGGCTTTCATCACCTGTGTGCAATATTCATGAAAAAGCTTTTAAAGCCTTAAAAGCTTTTTACATACACACGCACATGAGTGGTGAAAACCGTAGTGAGCTGAGGCTTAGGGTTAATTTTCAGCGCATAAAGACGAGCGCCGAAGGATTTTCTTTTTTTGCCGGCTGCGCGCTGGGAGCGCGCAGAGCGAAACCGCGCCGGGAGCGCGTTTGAGCGACGGCAAAAAAAATTCATCACGAGGGTAGCGCGCCTTTTGCGCCGCGAAGTCGCGAGGAAAAATCAGTGCCGAGCCGGTGCGTAGGCTTTTTTGCACATAACTTAACGCGCAGGCTTTCCTTTCCCAAGCCTTAACTTAATGGCAGTGGAGGGTCTCGGAGAGGGGTTCTTTTAATGACACAAAGATGCTGATGATTCAAGAATTAATGAACAGGTTTTATTCTGGCCAATAAAAAGTAGCCGGCCAGCCCGGATAAGAAAGAGCCACTCAACACGCCAATTTTAACGGAATTGGTAAGTAGCATGTTATTAGGGTCGAATGCGAGCGCGCCAATGAAAAGACTAATCGTGAAACCAATCCCGCAAAGGAGACTGACACCATAGAGCTGCATCCAGTTTACTTTGTTGGGCAATTCCGCTATTCGACATTGAACAGCCAGCCACGAAGCCCCAAACACCCCTATTTGTTTGCCGAAAAATAAACTGGCAATGATGCCAAGTGTGATGGATGCATTTAAGTTTGATAAAGTAATATCGAAGAAGGTGACGCCTGCATTTGCAAACGCAAATAAGGGCATAATAAAAAATGCAACGATGGGGTGTAGCATTTTTTTTAGTGGTAAGGCGATGTGCAGGGGAATTAAAGCAGCGAGCACGACGCCAGCAAGGGTGGGGTTAATGCCCGCGTTTAAAAATGAACCCCATAACATAAGACCAACAACACCATAAATAAGAAGATGGTGGATATTTTTGGCGTTAAACAGTGTTAATAATATCATGAAAATAAAAGCCAAGCTTAAGTGTTGCAATGAGAAATGCGTTGTATAAAACAATGCGATAATAATAATGGCGGCTAAATCGTCGAAAATGGCCAAGGCCGTGAGAAAGGCTTTAAGCTCAATGGGTATGCGATGGCGCAGTAAAGACAGCACCCCTAAGGCGAAGGCAATGTCAGTGGCAGTCGGGATGGCCCACCCACGCAAATGGGTGACATTGTTATAATTAAAAGCAAGGTAAATGAAAGCTGGGATGAGCATACCACCCACCGCAGCAATGCCAGGCAACAATGCTTTGGCGCGTGTGTTGAGCGAGCCTTGCATGAGTTCATATTTAATTTCGAGGCCGACCACTAAAAAGAAAATACTCATCAGGCCTTCGTTAATGAGGAACAAGGGGTCGGTTTGATAGCGCCAGTTCGCAAACTGAAGGGTGAGGTTTGTATGGAAAAAATGGTGGTAATGCAGGTGCCAAGGTGAGTTGCTGAACACAAGCGCAAAAATCATGGCCCCTAAGAGCAAATTAGCTCCATTGGTTTCTTGATGAATGAACTCACGAACCGTTTTTCTGATAGCCATGATCGCCGCCTATTCCATGAGCACTTATCATAACATAAAAAAGCGGGCAAAAGCCGAGCATTTATTTTTGTAATGTTCGCTCGAAAGTTTATTTCATTTGCATTTTAGAATCATTCGTATTCAATGGCGGCAAACCATCTAACCATAACATCCTGCCCGATTTGACAAAAACAAGCCCTTATGTGATGGTATAGAGACTAGAAAAGGACGCCTATGTTAACCACCCCTCAAAAAAACCTATGCTTCTATTTAGCCCTTGCCGCCTTCACGGGCTGGGTGGTTTATTTTATTATCTTGCCACAAAAGGAAATATACGACAAAAATCATGTGAATATTAAAGGCACGTATTTAATTAAACCCCTGCCCGCCCCTGATTTTATCCTCACCACCAACCAAAAAACCACCTTCACCAAGGCCAATTTAAAAGGCCGATGGAGCCTCGTGTTCTTTGGCTTTACACAGTGCAACATGGTCTGTCCCGTGACCATGCACGCCCTCAAAGACATCTACCTATCCCTGCAAAAAACCCTGCCCGCCAAGCAGCTGCCCCAAGTCATTCTTATTTCCGTTGACCCCGACCATGACAACCTAAACACCTTAAATCAATACGTCACTTCGTTTAACCCGGCCTTCATAGGCGCAAGAACCAACCCTGAAAACACAAAAACCCTGGAAAAACAATTTCACATCACGGCCATGAAAACCGGCACCACCATTAACCACAGCTCGGATGTCATGCTCATCAACCCCCAAGCTGAAATTCAGGCCTATTTTTCCTTTCCGCTTCAAACAGATGCCACCATTCAAGCCTATAAAGTGATCATAAATAAATCTATATAATATTTATTGCTCTTTTTTTGATCAAAACAATCCCTTGATCGCTGCTATACTTCCAGTAAGCACCTGAGGACCTGGGCCCATGAATGATCAAAACCCCTTCAAGATTATTATTATTGATGACAACCCCTCTATTCATCATGATTTTGTCAAAATATTAAAAACAAAATCACCGAATGAAATAGATAACCTCAGTGCAGAATTATTTGGGGGCGAAGGCACGACCACCCAATTCCCTGAATTTGAGATTGATGCAGCCTCTCAAGGGAAAGAAGGCGTGCTGCGCATTAAAACTGCCTTGGAAACAGGCAAACCGTATGCACTCGCGTTTGTTGACATACGCATGCCACCGGGGTGGGATGGCATAGAAACCATTAAACATATCTGGGAAATCAATAAAGACATTCAAATTGTCATTTGCACCGCCTATTCTGATTATTCCTGGGAAGATACCGTTAAACATTTAGGTAAAACAGATAACTTGCTTATTTTAAAAAAACCATTTGATAATGTTTCTGTGAGGCAACTCGCCTGTGCACTCACTAAAAAATGGGAATTAACGCGCGAAACGAAAGATTACACAACACAACTGCAACAAGAAGTGTCTGACCGAACCATGTCGCTGCAAAAATCTTTGTCTTTGTTAAAGTCGACGTTTGAATCATCCAGTGATGCCATTATTGTTATCAATAAAGACGGCACCATCACCGATTATAATGTCAAACTCATTGAGATGCTGCAAATCCCAAAATCAACGATTGAATCAAAAAGCGAAGAAAGTTTTTTTGATTATTTGCAAACACAACTTAAATCCCCCGACGAATTTTTACGCAGAATGAGTGAGCTTCGTGAAAACAGAACGGAAGTAGACATCAGTGTCATTCATTTTAAAAACGGAAAAGTTTTTGAATGCTATTCACAACCACACCAATTAAATAATGAAGTGGTTGGTCGTATCATGGATTTCAGAGACATCACCAAACGGGCAACGCTTGAAAAAAAATTACACCACCAAGCCACGCACGACCCACTGACCGGGCTTGCCAATCGGGTTAAATTACTAGAAGAAATTAAAGATGCTTTTAGTCTCTCAAACAAACATGACAGTTTATTCGCCTTATTATTCCTTGATTTTGACCGATTCAAGCTCATCAATGACAGCCTTAGCCACCAAGCGGGCGACACCTTATTAAAAGAAGCCGCAACACGCTTGCAAGCCAGCATCCGAAAAGATGATGTGCTCGCACGATTAGGCGGGGATGAATTTGTCATTTTGCTTAAAAATATTTCTTCAAAAAAAGAAATTGAAGATAAAGCCAGTAAAATATTATCGGTGTTTCATCAGCCTTTCCATATTGCAGACAGAAAACTCACGATCACTGCCAGCATCGGTATCAGCACCTACCCCACTGATGGCGATTCCATTGATATACTCCTTCGCAATGCAGATACCGCCATGTATCGTGCCAAAGCAAAAAAAGGCGACCATTACATCTTTTATACACCAACCATGAATTCAGAAAGTTTAGCAACGCTTGATCAAGACATGGAACTGCGCTCGGCACTTGCTAATAATGAATTCTTTTTGGTTTATCAACCTCAGCTCGATTTGGGGAGTGAAAAGCTTATTGCGGTTGAAGCCTTAATCCGTTGGCGACACCCGAAAAAAGGCATTTTATCACCCATCGATTTCATTCCAACTGCTGAAGAAACCGGTTTAATTGTGCCCATTGGGGATTGGGTGTTAAAAACAGCGTGTGCGCAAAATAAAGCGTGGCAAGAAGCGGGTTTACCCCCGATACGCGTTGCCGTGAATGTGACAGCCCAACAATTTTTAGTGAATAATTTAACGCAAAAAATTTCAACCGTTTTGAAAGAAACCAAACTTGACCCTCAATACTTGGAAATTGAATTAACTGAAAATGTGATACTCAGCAACCGAGAAATTATTTTAGCCGTCACCGAACTTAAAAAATTAGGGATCTTCATTGCCATTGATGATTTTGGCACAGGTTATTCTAGCTTAAGTTATCTGCATCGCATCCCTTTAGACCGCTTAAAAATTGATAGCTCATTCATTCAACACATTCAATCGGCTAATGATGATGAAGTGATTATTCGTGCCATTATATCCATGGCTAAAAGTTTAAACCTTGAAGTGCTTGCAGAAGGGGTGGAAAGTTTAGATCAAGTCAACTTCTTGAAAAAATATGACTGTGCTGATGTGCAAGGCTATTATTTTAGCGCCCCACTGAGCGGGGATGATATTAAAAAATCGCTAGAAAACCCCGATTTCTTAAAAAAACTTAAAGACTCTCTAAAAAAACACGCCCATGAGGGAAGCTAATGTTTTCAAATTACTTTCAAGGTTCGCCTCTACCGAGTGATTTGCTCGTGGGTGCTTATGATATTAATTTAATCATTTTATCTTTTTTAGTCGCGACCGCCGCATCCTACATTGCATTGGATTTAACTGGCCGATTACGCGACATGAATAACACACCGCTACAAACGAAACTTTGGTTATTAGGTGGGGCCATTGCCATGGGCTCGGGCATTTGGTCCATGCATTTTATTGGCATGTTATCTTTCACCATTCCCGGCCTTACCTTAGAATATGATTTCTTTTGGACGGCCTTATCTTTATTGGTTGCGATTGTTGCTTCCGGTTTTGCCTTGTCTTTACTAAAATCGTCTTCTGTGCATTTAAAACATTATATTGCCGGTGGCGTTATTTTAGGCTTGGCGGTTGCTTCCATGCACTACACCGGCATGGAAGCCATGTTGATTTCTTTAAACATTCGTTATTTGCCTGGCTTGTTTTTTATTTCCATTTTAATTGCCATCATTGCATCAGAAGCCGCCATTTGGCTTGCCTTAAAAAGCAATAGCGTTATTTTAAGGCTGCGTCGACGCATTAAAATGTTTAGCGCCATCATTATGGGCGCGGCCATTTGCGGGATGCATTACACCGGCATGGCCGCCTCCATTTTCACACCACTGTGCGCAACCCCTATCCTCAACACCGCCCCACTGCATCAAGCCATCGAGCCCACCCTCTTGGCCATGGGGATTGCGGCCATCACCTTGGTTATTTTAGCCATTGCATTCTTTGCGTCTAGCTATAAAGATTCACTCAACCAACAAGCGTATGAACAAGCACGGCAATTAGGCATGGCAGAAATTTCATCCAGCGTGTTGCATAATGTGGGCAATATTATCACCAGTGCCTGTGTTTCATCGAATTTAGTGATTGAAGCGATGGCTGCTTCTAAGCTCAATGAATTAAAAAACTGTTGCGATTTGCTTAATCAACACAAAAGTAATCTTGCTGATTTTTTAACAAAAGACCCGCGCGGCCCGAAATTAATTGAGTTTCTCAGCTTGCTCACTAAACATTTGCAAGAAGAACAAGCGACCATTTCGAGTGAAATTCATCGCTTAAATAAAAATTTAAACATGATTACTGAAATTATTTCAACACAACAACATTTAAGCAAGAAAAACAGAATGGAAGAAATATACCTCATCAACGATTTAATTGAAGATGCCATGTATATCACTGGCATTCATCTTAAAAAAGAAATCACCCTCACCCACGATTTTGGGAAGATAAAACCCATCACAATTGATAAAGGAAAAATCATTGAAGTGTTTGTTAACCTCTTAAACAATGCAAAAGATTCGGTGATTTTGTCTCCAAAAACAGACAAGCGCATCGCCATCAAAACCAGCCTGCTAAACAAAAACACTGTCCGAATTGAAATTAGTGACAATGGCGTTGGCATTGCGCCCGACCATCTTAATCGAATTTTTAATTACGGATTTACCACCAAAAAAGACGGACACGGTTTTGGCTTACACACCAGTGCTATTTCGGTTAACCAGCTGGGCGGTACCATGTCTGTTACCAGTGAAGGCCTGGAAAAAGGCGCAACGTTTATCATTGACCTAAGCTTAATGTAGCGATAAAACGGGTCTCGTCAGCTTGAAAATTATCACGTATACTCATCGCTTGGCTGTTATGAAACAGGGACTAACCATGGATATCACGCAACTTTATCACGCACAACATGCGTTTTTTCAAACCAACGAAACAAAAAGCTTATCCTTCCGTCTTCTGCAATTAAACAAATTAGAACACCTTATTTTATCCAATCAAACCGCCTTGGTCAGCGCCTTGCGGCAAGACTTAAACAAATCCCCGACGGAAGCGCAACTCACAGAATTCAATATTGTGCTAGAAGAAATAAAATTTGCTAAAACACACCTTGCTTCATGGATGGCACCTAAAAAAGTTAACACCCCTTTCCCTGCCTTATGGCGAGGCAAATCTCGCGTTCAACGACAAGCTTACGGCGTGGCGCTCATCATCGCCCCTTGGAACTTCCCCGTTCAACTGAGCCTGGCACCGCTAGTGGGAGCCATTGCGGGTGGCAATTGCGCCGTCATCAAGCCTTCCCCGCTTGCAAAACACACGCACGATCTATTAATTAAACTCATTAATGAAGCTTTTCCTGCGCACTACATTCAAGCCGTTGCACTCACCGATGCAGAATGCGACACCCTGCTTGCCTGCCCTTGGCAGGTGGCTTTTTTCACGGGTAGCACGCGCGTTGGTAAACACGTGCTCACACAACTCGCAGCGCATTTAACACCCACCACGCTGGAATTAGGCGGAAAAAGCCCGTGCATCATTGATGAAACCGCCGATATTGCAAAAGCCGCTAAACACATCGTCTGGGCTAAGTTTTTAAATGCAGGTCAGGTTTGCATTGCACCGGATTTTATTTTGGTTCACCATAAAATGGCTGCAACACTGCAAGCCGCGCTGATTGAAGCCATCAAACATTATTTTGGTGAAAACCCTAAAACCAGCGCTGATTACGGGCGCATTATCAATGATGCGCATTACCAACGCTTATTACATTTACTTGAACACGCATCCGTTGCTCACGGTGGCCGCCACGACGACCAAACGCGCTACATCGAACCGACACTCCTAGATCACGTGCGCTGGAGCGACCCCATCATGCAAGATGAAATTTTCGGGCCTTTATTACCCATTTTAATGTATGAGAACAACAGCGACATCATCACACCACTCTTGCAAAAACCAAGCCCACTCGCTTTTTATGTGTTCTCAAAAAACCGTGCTTTCATTAAAACCCTGATGCAATCCCTGCCCTTCGGCAGCGCAGCCATTAACACCTGCCTGTTGCAATACACTAATTTAAATTTACCTTTCGGCGGCGTTGGGCAAAGCGGCATGGGGCGTTATCACGGCAAATATTCTTTTGAAACTTTCACTTATCAACAAAGCTATTATGAACGTTACCGCTTCCCAGACATCACCCTGCATCACCCACCTTACACCCAACGAAAAACCAAATGGTTACAACGCTTACTCGGCCTTTAAATTCGCAAGCCAGGTGATAATGCCGGAAAAATCTTTTTCGGCATTCCCTGCATCGGTGTATTGTTGATATAAATTGAGCGCTTCATCACTCATGGGTGTCATGGCATGCACGTAATCTGCAGCGTGCTTTGCAAGATTTAAATCTTTCAACATCATTTTTGCCATAAACCCAGGTTCGTAATCATGACTCGAAGGCACATTGGGTAAAATGTTTGGGGCGGGGCAATAGCTCGTCATCGACCAACACTGACCTGATGACACCGAGCTAATATCAAAAAATGTTTTTGAATTTAAGCCAAGTTTTTCAGCCAACATAAACCCTTCACACACACCCACCATCGTGACCCCTAAAATGAGATTATTGCAAATTTTAGCCGCTTGGCCGAGCCCTGCACCACCCGCATGCACAATGTTTTTACCATACGTTTGAAAAATGGGTTTCACTGCATTAAACACGGCCAAATCACCACCGACCATCACCGTGAGCGTGGCAGCCTTGGCCCCACCCACCCCACCCGAAACAGGGGCGTCTAACATCGCAATACCGCGTGATTTTGCAGCCTCGTGCAAGGAGGTTGTCATGGCAATGTCTATGGATGACGCATCCACGTAAATGACACCGGGTTTCACATGCGCAAAAATACCTTCGGGTTGCAAACACAAATCGTGCACTTGCTCACTGGTTTGCACCATGGTAAACACCACATCGGCGTCTTTCACCGCTTCAGCAATGGAAGCCGCTGCTTGCAGGCCGTCTTTCACTAAGGCCTGTGATAAAACCGGCACCACATCAAAACCTTTTACGGTATGGCCTGCTTGCACCAAATGCAAAGCCATGGGCGCACCCATGTGACCTAAGCCTATCCATGCAATCACACTCATTTTACACCCTCCGGCATCCAACGCTCAGTCACGGTTTTAAGCTTAGTAAAAAAATGAATGGCATCGGGGCCAAACATGGAAGTGTCTGAAAAACTCGAACGCTTCCAACCACCAAAACTGTGTTGTGCCACCGGCACAGGCACCGGCACATTAATGCCGACCATGCCGGCTTGCACATTGGCGGCAAACCAATTTGCCGTGTAACCATCACGCGTGAAAATAGCCGTCCCATTACCATATTCATGTTCATTCACTAAATGGATGGCTTCTTCTTTGGTGTTCACACGCATGACACACAACACTGGGCCGAAAATTTCTTCACGGTAAATTTTCATGTGGCTTTTCACATGATCAAATAAACATGCGCCTAAATGAAACCCTGGCTTTTCAGCGAGGGAAGCCGTGGTTTCTTGATCTAAAACCAAAACCGCCCCTTCTTCTTTTCCAGAACGAATGTAATCACGCACACGTTCTCGATGTGCTTCGGTAATTAAAGGGCTGACCTTGAAAGATTGAATGAGTGGCTGCATGGCTTCAACGAGTTTATCAGCGGTGTGATCACCCACCGCCACCACCACGGAAATGGCCATGCAACGCTCGCCCGACGAACCATAAGCCGCTTGCACAATCACATCCGCTGCGTTTTTAATATCCGCATCAGGCATGACCACCGCATGATTTTTTGCGCCCCCAAAGGTTTGTGCGCGTTTATGATGCGTGATGGCCGTGTGGTAAATTTTTTCAGCAACGGTGGAAGAACCCACAAAACTCACGGCTTGAAGACCTGGGTGTTTTAATAATAAATCAACGGTCGTGTGATCGCCATTCACCACATTCACCACGCCATCGGGCACCCCAGCTTCTTTCGCCAACTCAGCCAGCTTTAGGGCACAAGACGGGTCTTTTTCTGAGGGTTTTAAAATAAAGGTATTGCCACAGGCAATGGCCAGCGGGAACATCCAGAGGGGAATCATGGCTGGAAAGTTAAACGGGGTAATGCCTAAACACACACCCACAGGTTGACGCAGTGAATAGCTGTCAATGTCAGTGGAAACCTTAGCAAGATAACGCCCGGATAACATTTGAGGCATGCCACACACTTGATTCACGACATCAATGCCACGCTGGACTGACCCTTTGGCTTCCATTAAAAACTTACCATGCTCACGTGTAACAATGGCAGCGAGCTCATCAATATGCTCATCCAACAAGGTTTTAAAACGGAATAAAATGGAAGCGCGTTGCGAGGGCGTGGTTAACGCCCAGGTTGATAAAGCAGCATTTGCCGCAGACACCGCTTGATTCACCGTTGCCTCTGCGGCAACACTCACCTCAGCAATGATCTTGCCATCTGCTGGGGAATAAACCGGCAAAACCGATTCTTTAGCCGTTAATGTTTGACCATTAACCCAATGGGGTATTTGATGCATGTGCTCCTCCTTGAGCGATCAACTTAAGCGGCGGTGGCTGTCATGGCCCCCGCTTGCCCACGATTTTTATCGAAAATCTCGAATAAATCTTTCATTAAACCCGCGTGCAATTCAGACATGATAAGCAAATCGGCATCGAATTTTTCTTGCTTGGTTTCAAGCTGATCATTCAATTCAATGGTGTCTTCTTCAGCGATACGCAAGCCTTTCATGATGAAATCGTCGGCGATGGTAAAACGCAAACGATCTTGCCAACACAATTGCAGTTGTATGGCCTGACACCCTTCTTTCACTAAGCCTTGAATGCTAGGTGAAAATAAGTTTTGTTCTTGGCAGCGAATAACGCGGTGTTGCACATTCGGGTCTTGCAAAACACAGGCTTTTTCAATGGAAAGGGTGTCTGGGTATTTTTCATCTTTCAACCATTGCGTGGTTAAACTCGATGGCTTAATAAATTCAGGGGTTGCAATGCCATCACCAAAGGCTTTTTTAAACATCGTTAAAAAAGTTTCGGTGCGTGAGGCACTCGCTGAATTAACAACCAACCATTGATGGCGCGTGTCGATGTAGGCTGAAATTTGCGTGAACTTGCTAAACGCACGCAACAACAAGGTGTGCGTGGTTTCATCTTTCAAACGGGCTTTTTCGCTTTTACCTAATTTTCGGCCTTCGCTTGCGGAAATTTGCTTCACTTTTTCTTTAAGCGCATGGTTGACCACACTGGCGGGTAAGATTTTTTCTTCTATTTGAAGCTGAATTAAAAAGCAGCCATTTAAGCCACGCGACAAAGGCGCATCAGGCTCATCAACGGGGCTCACCCAACCACTGCTTTGCGCCATGGAAGGTGAGCACGGCGTAAAAGCAAAGGGCAACAAACGCTCGTGTAAACCCATGGCTGTGTATTTAATGGGTGATGTCAATTGAAACACTTGAATTTGCTTAAACCACATAAAAACTTCCTTAATTAAAGGTTGTTGGCACGAAGCGTGGGTGGCGTTAAACCACGCGTTTGTAAAAAGGCAAAAGCCTTGTCTGCAATTAATTGGTGCACACCACGGGTTGGGTGTATGGTATCAAAGAATAAATAATCATCTGGATTAGAACACATCATGTCACCGGCTGCCGCAGCAAGGGACGTGGTATAAGCCGCGCGCAAAGAAGGGTTAGTGAGCAAATCCAAGTGAACCGATTTTGCGGCTTCCACTTCCGTGGCATTCATAGCAGCACCCGCCAAATAAAAACTGCCATTGTAACAAGCTGATAAGGTTGTTTTTAAATTATATTTTTCAGGGTGATTAAAAATGTCGTTAAAATCATCAATAATGTCATAGATTAATAAATTTAAATTGGGGTATTCCCCTTGCACTTCTTTAATCATGGTGGCTAACTTTTGATTGTGCATGGTCGAGATGGCATGTGCTGCCTGCATGACATCAGCCCCTTGAACTCGCACTTCTGGCACCAAGCTTAAATCTGGCACGCCTATCACAAAAATATTTTTCGCACCGTAATCGGCTAGCCATTCAATTTGCCGACGTATGCTATTCACCGCATTGGTGGTGGCATAATCTGGGTTATCACGGCCGTGTGCGTAATCGTTAGAGCCCGACCAAATAATGTAAAGGTGCTTATCTCGGTGCATGTCAAACGGATGATGCAAAAAATAATCATCCATTTGCATGTCTAAACCAAAAGGAATGTTAAGCTTAGAGTCCATTAAGGGTTCTGCCCAAGAGCCACCGTAAGCGTAGTTGTCGACAGGGACTTGATAAGCCGCGTGCAAGTCATCTATCCAATTGGGCCCATTGGTAAATCGGCCTTGATAATAAGGGTTTTTAGGGATAATAGGGATGGAAGCAATCACTTGATGCGCTTTTTGTGTGAAGCTATAAAGATTGCCTGTGTCGGACAAGCTGTCACCAAACACAATGATTTCATCGACGGGGTCTGCATAAACCAGGGAGGCATTACAAAAACCGAACACAATAATCATAGTGATCAAAAAATACCTGAGTGCAGCCACGGAACATCCCCCTTTTTTCTATAAACTAAAAGAACCTCTATCCTCGCTAAGTTCGCGAAGGATTACAAGCTTTGATTTTACGAATGACGAGACAATGGCTGAGCACTGCGTTTAAGCACTTGAAACAGCAGAATCAACACGGAATTCAGGGCTAAATACAGCACCGCCGCAACGGCGTACCAATAGAGTGTGTCGTAGGTTTCTGAGATCAGGTCTTGCGTCACACCCATGATATCCATCAAGGTAATGACGCTCGCGAGTGACGTGGTTTTCAAGACAATCAAGGCTTCGTTAGAATAAGCAGGCAAGGCAAGCTGCCATGCACGCGGCAAAATAATGCGCCTTAAGGTCAGCCACGGCCCCATGCCTAAGGCAGCCGCTGCTTGGCGGTAGGTGTCTGGCACAGCACGAATGGCCCCGCTTAAAATGACGCTGGTGTAACACCCGGTGTTGATAGATAAAACCAACATCGCACAAAACACAGGCTGCTGAAACAACACCCACCACGATGAAGCACGCAAGGCATCAAATTGCCCCAGCCCGTAATACACTAAAAATAATTGCACTAAAACCGGCGTGCCGCGCACAAACAATAACAACACACCCACCAATGATTTTAAAACACGGGAATGCGATTCATTGCAAAGGGATAAACCAAAAGCGATGAGTAAGCCGGCGATTAAAGCCACCCCAGTTAAACTCAGGGTCATGAGAACGCCGTTCAATAAAGCAGGCAGATGATCAAGCACTAACATGATCGTGACTCCGTGCTGGTATAACGTTTTAACAACCATTCCGATGTGCTGGTAATGAATAAGTAAATGCCTGAGACCAGCAAATACCAATTAAAAGGTTGGCCCGTTGCCGCAGCCGCAAGCTTGGTGGCATTCATCATGTCAGTTAAACCAATGAGGGTAACAATGGAGGTGTCTTTTAACAAGGTCACCCACAAATTGCCAAGCCCTGGCAAGGCATGTCGCCACGCTTGGGGTAAATAAATTAAAAAGAAAATTTGTTTATTGGAAAAACCGAGCGCCGCGGCCGCTTCAATTTGATGATGGCTCACGGCCATTAAGGCTCCGTGAAACACTTGCGTTGCATAAGCACCAAACACCACACCCAAGGCAATGACACCCGCCACAAACGGGCTAATATTGACGTAGTGGCCAACCAAGGCATTAATGAGCTCCGCGCCGCCGTAATAAATAAAAAATAAAATGAGCAATTCTGGCAAGGCACGAATGAAAGACACCAACACACCGACACTGTTTCTTACGAATGCAAAACGTGATAAACCAAGTGCCGCGCCCAACAAGCCAAGCGTCACGCCCAATAATAAAGCAGCGGCCGCCAAGCTTAAGGTGACTTCCAAGCCATACACTAATTGTAAATAATAGCCATTCATTGGTTAGCAACATGCCCAAAATAAGTTTGATACAATTGATTAAGCGTGCCATCTTTTTTAACGGCCGCCAAGCCTTGATTTAACATCTCGAGTAAATCGGTGTTGTTTTTATTAACCGCAATCGCGTAACCTGAACCAAAATACGCGTGATCAATAATAGGTTTTCCAACAACCCCAAATTGATCAGCGTGATTCGCTTTTTTCAACCAATCATTAGCAATGGGAGTATCGGCCAAGACCATATCAACACGGCCGGACAGTAAATCTAAAAATGCATCTTGAATGCTCGCGTAATTTTTGATCGTCACTTTATCAGCGTATTTATCTTTTAAATAACTTTCATGCGTCGAACCTTGTTGAACGCCTATCACTTTGCCATTGATTGCATTTAAGCTTTCTTTTGCTTTTAAAGGGGCAACAAAGGCCGCGCTCGGTTCATAATAACTGTTGGTGAAATTCACTTGTTGCTTGCGTTCGTCGGTCACACTCAGGGCTGAGATAATCGCATCAAATTTACCGATTTGTATGCTAGGAATTAAGCCATTGAAGGCTTGATTACTAAACGTGCATTCCGCTTTAATGGAAGCACAAATGGCTTTCGCTAAATCGACGTCAAAGCCTTGAATTTGGCCATTGGCATCCATGTATTCAAAGGGAGGGTAAGTGGCTTCCATGACAAAGCGTATGGTTAAGGGCGCAGCCATCACGTTACAAGAAAAAACACACAGTAAACTCGCAATGATTTTTTTAATCATGAGACACTCCCATTATTGTGCTTCTAAAAAGTTGCGCAAACGATCGGTTTTAGGGGATTTAAAAATGGTGTCGACACTGCCTTCTTCGGCAATCACCCCTTGATGAAGGAAAATAACACGGCTCGCCACACGCTCAGCAAACGACATTTCATGCGTGGCAATGATCATGGTCATGCCGTCTTGCGCTAATTGTTTAATAACCGCCAACACATCGCGCACGCTTTCAGGGTCGAGTGCTGAAGTGGGTTCGTCAAACAACATGATTTCCGGTTCCATCATGAGTGCACGCGCAATGGCACCACGCTGCTGCTGACCACCCGACAATTGATCAGGGTAGTGATGAACACGATCTTTTAAACCGACTTTTTCTAATAAGGCCATGGCCTTTTCAATGGCTTGTTCACGCGGTTGCTTTAACACATGCACCGGTGCTTCAATTAAGTTTTGCAACAAACTGAAATGCGACCACAAATTAAATTGCTGAAACACCATGCCGATGTTGGTTCGCCAATGCGCCAATTGAACCGACGATAAAGGCATGCGCCCGTTGTGAAAGGCCAGGGCTTGCTCGCCCAATTGAATGCGGCCTTCATCAGGCACGGTTAATAAATTAACGCAACGCAGCAAGGTGCTCTTGCCCGAGCCACTGCTGCCGAGCAAAGCAATCACTTCGCCCTCGGCGGCGGTTAAAGAGACACCATTTAAAATTTTGTTACTTTTAAATGACTTATGGATGTTATCTAAGATCAGGGGCATAATGGGCCTTGATTTTTTATTCACTTTATGTGAATATTTAATCATACCTAGCCGAGCTTGTCAAGCCAAGGAATGCCATGACTGATCAAACACACGATTTACTGAGCACCCTAAAATCCATTTTACAAACAGGCTCAGCCCACACCCAAGAAGACATCATTGCTGCGCTACGCAAACGCGGCTTTGATGTCAATCAATCTAAAATATCTCGCTTATTACGAAAAATTGGCGCCGTCAAAATGGCCAATGAATCCGGCCAAATTATTTATACCTTGCCACGCGACCCCGCCCCCATCAGTGCAAAACACATTTTGTCTTATCTCGTGATGGATGTGCTGCACAATGAAAGCCTCATTATCATTTACACTAACCCGGGCTCGGCCTCTGTCATTGCGCGTTTGATGGACCATAAAATGAAAGAACTGGGCATCATTGGCACCGTTGCCGGTGATGACACCATTTTCGCGGCACCGCACTCCATTAAACACATTGCACGCATTGCCAAAAGCATTAAAGATTATTTAAACGACATTCGCTAATGGGTTATACTGAAGCATGGAAAGCATTAACAAAACACATGAAATTCGCGACACCCTAGCCATCAGCCTGCCTTTGGTGAGCTCGCAATTGGTTTATGCGAGCAGCAGTTTTGTTTCAACGGCCATGGTGGCGGTGTTAGGCAAAGAAGCGCTTGCGGCAACGGTGCTGGTTAACATGATTTGGATGTGTTTATCCGTTTTTTTCTTCGGCATTTTAAACGCCACCAGCGCCTTGGTGGCAAGAGAATACGGCCAACGAAACTACGAAGCCATCAGCCGCATCATGGGCCAATCCCTCATTTTGAGCTTAATCATCGCTGTGTGTGTTTGCGCGGCCTTATCAAGCATTCCGTTTTTCATTCACTTAAGCGCGCAACCCCCGGCCGTGCTTGCCTTGGCTAAAGCTTATAATGCCTCACTCATTTGGTTAGTGCCGGCGCTTGTGTTATTAATCACGCTCGAACAATTCTTAGCAGGCATTAATCGCAGCAAACTCGTGCTACGCATCAGCATGTTGGTCGTGCCCATTGAAATTCCACTGATTTATATTTTAATGTTTGGTAAATGCGGTTTGCCTGCGTTTGGTGTGGAAGGCATAGGCATCGGTTTAGCCATCAGCTATACCATCACTGCGTTGGTTTTAAGTTTATATTTACTCTTAGCTAAACATTATCGCGCCTATCAAATCAGTCAACACGCTTTTCACATGGATTGGCCCATTTTAAAATCTTTGCTGAACATCGGCTTTCCGTTTGGGTTTATTCAAATCATCGAAATCAGCACCTTTTCACTCATGACTTTCTGGTTGGGGCATTTTGGCACCGTGGTGCTAGCCGCCCATCAAATCACCATGCAATACCTCAGCTTTTTTGTCACCTTGGTGTTTAGCATGTCGCAGGCCGTCATGATACGCGTTAGCCATGTGCTAAGCAGCGGCCAACGCAATACACTTTATTCTGCCTCTTACGTTGGTTTGGGGCTAAACACGTTAGTGATTGCTTGCTTGGCTTTGCTCTATCTTAAAATGCCACGCCTTTTTCTGGCGGTGGATATCAATGCGGCGAATCCGCACAATTTACTGCTCATTGATGACGCCTCCACCCTCTTGGCCTTGTCTGGCCTGCTATTATTCATTGATAACTTTCGCATTGTCGGCATGGGGGCCTTGCGTGGGCTCAAAGAAAACCGATTCCCCCTCATTGCCACCTTCTTTGCCTTTTGGGTGGTTGGCGCCCCAGCCGCCTATTTCCTTGGCTTTTATACCACCTTAGGCGGGGCTGGGGTCTGGCTAGGCTTAATTGTCGGCGTGGCCGCTGGCGCCATTCTCACCCAATGGAAGCTCTTGAGACTTATCCCCAGTTTCGGTGGATAACTTGTGGAATAAGTTGTGGGTGTGGGTGTATAACCTCAACAAACCACACCCTGCGTGCGACACATGCCATCTAAAAACCCTAATAAAGCCTTCGCAGCAACCTTGGTGGCTTTCAAGGCTTGCTCGGGTTCAGCGTATTTTTCGATTAAATCCGCCACTTGTTTGGAATGCTCCACATCGTAAACTTGATGCGCTTCAAAAAAGGCTAAGGTGCGTTCATCGTTGATATGATAAAAACGTTTTAAACCATCAATTTTGGAAGCAGACACCGCCGGCACTTGATATTCATACGCGTAAAGCGCACATAAACCATCACGCCAATCGCTTTCAGCCAATTCATAAAAAGTGTCAACCATGGCTTTGGTTTCAGGCAAAGCTTGATCATTTAAAACTGCCTCACGCGTTGCACCCATGCCTTCAGCAAATTGCATCCAGAGTGCGGGATGGTCGGTGCCATGAATTTCTTCGTCGACCAAATTGCTTAATAATACCTTGCGCGCCTCAATTTCTGGGCATTGCGTGTGCACGCGAGAAATAAAACGGGGGAAAGAGGTGACTTGGTTATAATATTGGCTAGCATAATCTCGTAAATTTTCTGAGGTGAGACGGCCCGCGGACCACGCTTGGTAATATTCGTGCTTCAATAAGCTGAGTTCTTCTAAAGCGGCATTTAATTGAGCAATAATCGACATGGCTTTACTCCTTTCATGAGTAAAGAATTATCTAACCTCCCGCGTCGATTATCAAGCAATCAATTAAATAGTCACCGCGTCCTTTTTGCGAGTGACGTGCTGCGCCTGCCAGCCTTGCTTTAACAATTCTGGCGTATACTCCACATAATCACCAATCATGATTTGCTCAAAACTCGGATGAACCACATTGGTAACACTGAAATAATATTCATGCCCGTCAGTGCCATCAATGAAACCAAACCCTTCCTCAGGCACCAAACGCGAAACAACGCCGTGATGCGGCTCTGCATGGGTTTTGACATGGCCATTGCGCTTTCTTGCATGTTCTTCAAGCTGACGTGTCATGGCATCAAATGCATCCCTCACCGCCACAAACGCATCTTCGTCCATTTTATGCGTGACAGCGAAGGTTTTGCCTGGCACGGATAAATCAATGCGCGCATTATAAAGCTTGCCGTGGTGCTTATTTTTATCAGCCCACTCAACCACCACTTGCACACGATTGATACGATCGTAATAATGCGTGAGTTTGTCTGTGAGCTCTCGAATGCGTTCTTTTAAGGCGGGTGAATCTGCAATGTCTCTGAACGTTATTTGTAATGGCAACATAAGCTTATCTCCCATACTTGGGTTAAAAGCAAACCCCTATGATTTCAGTATAGGCCATCTTTTCGAAATTGCAAAAATTTAACTTGTTGATTTATATATAAAAAAATATATTTTTATCCGGGAAACCCCGGGCCGCCATTAAGTTAATGCTTTAAGAACAT
>DASTZQ010000046.1:0-2137 GCA_035764205.1 Gammaproteobacteria bacterium | reverse complement strand
ATGAGGAAGAGGATTGGATGTAAGCTTATTTGATGGGGTTTCGCTGGGTGGCGGCTCCATCCTTTTGATTTTTATGTTAAATTTAAGGCTTTGTCGTTAATATTTCCTTAAGCTCATTTGTGTATACTAACCTCTAATAATCAAACTAAAAGCGAGGCGGGCATATGCATAGTCACCATACCACTCTTGATACTCCCCTTATCTTGGCGGTCAAATCCGGAGATGAGTCAAAAGTCAAAGTTGCCATGGCTGCCATGGCCAATCGCGTGACCCCTGACGAAAAGAATGAAGCCTTCCTAGTCGCCTGTGAGTTCGGTCAAATTGAAATGGTCAAGCTTTTGTTTCGATATCGCGGTATTGATGTTAACTACCCAGGTGGGAATGATAAACCCCCCATCACCTGGGCCATAGAAAAAAACAATGAGGCATTATTTAATTTTTTATTTGAAGAGGGAAAAGCAGCACTGAATACGCTTGATTCTCAGGGGCGGTCGTTATTAATGTTGGCTGTTATATATAACCGCCAAGATTTTGTAACGCGGTTGCTCGATTGCGGTTTGCGTGTCGAAGAAAAAGATGCAGCGGGAATGAATGCTTTTCTTTATGCGGCTAGTGATGGCCGTCTTGAGATGATGGAGCAGTTCATAAAAATATCTCGGGAGTTAATTAATATACCCAATAATCAAAACAAAACAGCGTTGATGTTTGCAGCAGAAAACGGCAATGAAGGGGCGGTGAATTTTTTATTACAGCATGATGCGAATCCAAATGCAGTTGATCGGCAAGATTACACTGCATTGATGTATGTCATTCAAATGCAGCATTCGTGTGGGCAAAAGGCAGTCACGCCAGTCGTATCTGCCTTGCTTGAAAAACAAGAGAAAACCAGAGAGGCTTTTAATAAGTTATTGTGTTTTGCATTAAAACAATCGAACCTTCCTATACTTAAATTTTTATGGGGTGAAGCGCAGAAACATGTTAACGATTTCAACATCGTTACTGAAGCGCGCGCATTTCTTGACATCGCTGCTGAGCAAGATAATCGCACGATGATGGAGCATTTTTTAATGTTGTGGGGGGTGGATAATCTGAATGCACCCAATGCGTGGGGAAAAACGCCGCTTATGCTTGCCATTTTCAGCGGAAAGAGTTGGACTGCTCGGTTTTTACTCGAAAAGAATGCTGAGGTTAATGTTAGCGACGGAGATGGCAATACACCGCTTATTATGGCAGCCGATTTTTTACGTGACGAGGAAACGTTTAATTTTTTATTAGAAAAAAAGGCGAATGTGGCTGTGAAAAATAAAAAAGGAGAATCCCCGTTGACTCTGGCGGTTAAGAGAAATAAAACTTCTTATATTGCCGCATTGCTGCGTCATCATCAGGGTTCACGCCTTACGCTTGAGGATATCCAATACGCTTATGGTTTGGCTAAGATACGTGTTTTTCATGAGTATTTTAAGTTGTGCCATGATTTGCAACAGGCTGTTATTCGTGGGGATTTAATTGGTGTTAAAAGGTTTATTGAGCAAGGGGTTAATGTTAGTTTACCTTTAGACCAGGTGCATTTAGGGGAGTGGGAGCTTAAAAGGAGGAAAGTGAATAAATATGGCGAAAATACGTGCTATGATTCTTCGCGTGGTAGATATATGACATATGTCTATAAAGTAACATCGGAGAGCTATCACGACAAGGTTTTGGAGCCGGTGATATCATCGGACCTTACTAGTCCTAATGTACCGATTGTATTAGCGGTGAAACATGCGAACGCGTGCCCTGATGGATATGGATCCATAATTACGCTATTGGTCGAGCATAGGGCTGAGGTGGGGCGCTGTGCTTCACTGCTGAGTGATGTAGCTCAATTGCCTGATAAAAGTAGCCTTGAGCTTCTCGTGAGTCAGGGTGCTCAAGTTCATCCTGACACCCTTATTTCCGCAATCCGGGGCGGCAATAAAGAAAATATTCAGTATTTGCTCGAAGTTGGAGTGACACCCCATTATTTGGATTGGGAGCAAAAGATTCAAGACAAAAAGTCCAAAAAAGTGTTTCTTCGTATTTTCATTGATCATCTTAACGAAAAAATAAAAAAAGCATTGTTTGAGGAGCGTGATGAACAAGCGTTTAATCTTCTTGT
>DASTZQ010000045.1:0-55691 GCA_035764205.1 Gammaproteobacteria bacterium | reverse complement strand
CTTTAATAGGAGGAGATAAGCGCTCAGGCGAATTTATAGACTTTAATAGATTGTCCAATTCAGTAATATATTTTTGTGAGGGTTTGCCCGAAGAAACTCTTCGATGGCTGCAAATACCTTGGCTAAGGTCTTTATAGATCGTATCCAGATAGCAAGTTAATTCTTTTAAAGCTTTTTGATTATAGTCATCTGGAACAAATTCACCGATTCTCAATTGACGAACAAGGTCTTCATATAAAGGCATCAAATCGCCCTTGTGAAAGTCAAAATAAGTATCCACATGATCGTGCGGTCTAACGGAGTAATTAAGGGCTAGGCTATACCTCTCATATTGCCAAAGAAATTCCGAAACAATACCTGTTGTTTCCGGGCGGGAGGGATACGATGTGGATTCTTCAAATCTTTTAAAATAAGCAAACAGGCTCCCAGCATGGCGGTTGACAGGGCCTAGATTATTATTACTAGCTATACGCCGGCGTCTTTCCCTCCAAGACATATTTACGGGTATATTCTTATCAAGATACTTGATGTGTTCCTTCGGACTCATATCCGCATAAAACTTTCCACTCTTCACAGCGCTCTTCGTCATAAAAAATCCTCCCGGAAATTGTGCTTTTATTTAGCTAATCTGTTAGTGATGAGTCATTTTATCAAACTATTATTAAGACAACCTTAAAGCGAGGCTTTGCATCCGTTAAAAAATACATTAGGCTATTGAAATGCTCTTTTCAGAAAAATTCTTTAATTATCAAAATACTAAACATTACCCCCCCCCTAGCAACGCATTAACACCTTGTTTTTATAGCATTAATTAAGGTTGGTGGATGACGAAAAACGCAAAGGGCGCGTTTTTCTAATCCACCCTTGCCTTCATGCGCAGCATTCATTTTGCAAAATTCGAGCCTATCGCGCGCTTTTCGCGATTCGCCCATCATTTAAAGCAAGCTCAAACGCTCTATATTCACTAGCGCAAGATGCAGGTTGATGCGCTTGCTGCTCTTGATGCTGACGAGGCGTTGTCAATGTGTCATTCTGCATCGTCGAGGTGGCAATGACCCGAATTTGTCTTTTAAATAAAGTTAATCTATGCATCACACCATCCTTTTTCAATAAAACAAATATGCCGCCACCATCAAACTAATGCGCTAAGCTTAAAAAATCAAGTCTAAACATCACATTACCCTTATTTAACAAAAACACTATTCCTGATACTCCACAAAATACATTGATTTCAAGGAGTCTGACTCCATGAAATTTCATGATTTCTCGGAATCACACTCCAGATTTCTAAGCACGCGCCAACACTGCCATCGTCAAACGATTCACCGACACCAACTGCCCCGCCTCATTGCAAATTTCAATGCCCCACACTTGCGTGCTCTTGCCTAAATGAAACGGCTTGGCCACGGCAACAACGCGCCCCTCCCGCACCGAGCGAATATGGTTGGTATTAATGTCTAAGCCAACACAATAATGCCCTTCATCCACACAATAATTCGCCGCCACGCTGCCCACCGTTTCCGCCAACACACAAGACGCCCCGCCGTGCATAATACCCAAGGGCTGGCGCGTGCGCTCGTCCACCGGCATGGTGGCCGCGAGGCTGTCGTCCGTAAGCCCTTGATATTCAATGCCTAAATGGTGGGCCATGGTGTTTAAGTTTCGCTGTGTAATCAATTCAATAGAGACTTCCCGCTTCCAAATGGCCATGACTGAATCCTTATTTTTCATAAAACATTACATTGTTCAAAATATGTACTATACTGAACGTGTAACTGCAATAAACCTTAAAGATCATTTTGATAATCAAGAGATTACCACAGTGATCTTAATTGGAGGAGCGCGAACATGATTACCAAACTAAACGATTCGTCAGTCAAAAGCATTGCCGGAGGTGCAACAGCTATTGAATATAGCTCACCTCAATTAATTATTGCTGGGGGCATTGCTGCTTACCAAGAAGGCGGGTTACTAGGACTATTTAGATTTGCTGTTTCCGTTGCGAATGCATTACTCGCCCCATAGTAAACCAGCTAAACCCAACCTTAGGCGGGCAGTAACTTGCCCGTCTGTAACTGATAAATGCGATTGGCATGTTTCAGCGTTGATAGCCGTTGTGCAATCAAAATGGTGGTTTGTTTGGTTTCAAGCAAGGCTTGATGAATGTTCGCTTGTGTCACATTATCTAATGCACTCGACGCTTCATCGAGTAATAAAATTTTAGGTTGGTGTATTAACGCACGCGCAATTAATAAACGTTGCCGCTCACCGGCTGATAAACTCAAGCCATTGTCGGTTAACATGGTTTGCAAACCCATGGGCAAACTGGCGATCATGTCGGTGAGTGACACACGCGCTAAGGCCGCGTGAATGTTTGCTTCATCCACGAATAAACCATCGGTTAAATTATCTAAAATCGTGCCAGAAATCAAAGCATCTTGTTGCAACACCACCCCCAACTGACGACGGTAGGCTGATAAATTAAGATGCGACAACGAATGTTGATCTATCAAAATTTCACCGTGATTCGGTGTTAAAAATCCTAATAATAAACGAATGAGTGTTGATTTTCCTGCACCCGAGGCCCCAATGATGCCTATGCATTCACCCGGCTCCACCTCAAATGACACTTGATCTAAAATTAAGGATTGCGATTCATAACCAAAAGAAACAGCTTCAAACGCAATGCGGCCTTGCAAAGGCACGGTGCTGCCCACTTCACTATTTTCAGGCGTCGCTAACAACAAGGGTTTAACGCGCTCTAACCAAGGCATGATGGGTGCTAAGGATAACAACAGTTGATTCAAGGAATAAATCGAACTGGAAAATAAACCAAACGCCGTGATAAACCCAATAAAATGACCAAAATCAATGGCCGGGTCACGCGTGGCCGCAAAGGCAAACAACAGCATGGTCACCGCAATGCTCACACCGGCATTCCACACTGACAACCACACCGACCACCGATTTAAATTAAAAAAGGTAGCAACACTCGCCATGAATTGCCGCACCCACACATGATACATGCGTTCTTCTGCACCATTGCTGCGAATGCGGCTCACGTTTTCAATGAGCTGCACTATCCAGCTCGTTAAGCGACTGCGTTGCTCTAATAAACGACGCTCGTAATTAACAAAGGCTATAAAAACCACACAATAAAATAAAAACGTCAGCAACATGCTTGCCAAGGCGATCAAAGCCAAAGACCACACGTAATAAAACATGAGTATCAAAGGAAAAACAGCAAAAACCAAACTCAAAGCACCCTGCACCACGGCTGCACTCAAGGCTTGTTGGCATTGATCAAAGGCCAAACTTCGTAAGGTTAAATCACCAATGGCATATCGGTGCAAGAAAGTTAAAGGCAAGCGCAACAAACGGTCCCACAAAGAGGATTGAAAAGCAATGTTCAAACGAAAACGTAAACGAATAAATAATAAAGCCTGGTGATAACTCAAAAACCCGGTTAACACCACGCCAACGATCAACAACCACGTCCACTGCGACAATAAATAATATTCTGCATTGGGAATCACGTCGCTAAATAAACGACCCATGGCAATGGGGATTAACAAACTCACCAAACCCATGAAGGCTTGTGTCATGAATAGCTTTAAAATGCTTGCGCCACCAAGAAACAAAGCCAAATCACGAAACGTTTGAAAACTAACCTCGCCCGAACCCAAGCTTCGATAAAACATCACGGCTAAGGGTTGTAAATTTTTAGCAAACGCAGGGGTTAATGCAAAGGTTTTGCTATCTTCACCCGCTTTCACCACATAAGAACCCGCAGCATTCGGCAATAAAGCAAATGGCATGCCTGCTTGATCAAAGGCCAACAAAGGACCATTGTCATTTAACCACCAACGGCCATTCAAATGCACTTGACGCATGCGGCAATCAAAGCCACTCGCAATGTCTTGCAAACTGGCATTGGAAGCCAAACTCACCGACACCGCAATGCCTGTTGCTTCCGCCACATAACGCGCGGCGGTTAATAATGGCAGCCCGGTGTTTGCCATCAAACCCGTGGGTTGCCCTTCATTCACTAATTGGCTCAAAGACAATAACGCATCGGTCGGCAAAGGTAACTTGGTGCTCATGGCAAGTCTCCTTGGCTTTCCGCTTGATATAAGCGTTGATATAACCCCGCTTCTTGAATTAAAACATCGTGTGTGCCCGCTTGCACTATGCGGCCTTGATCTAACACAATAATATGATCCGTGAGCCTCACGGTGGCCAGCCGATGCGCGATGTTAATTAAAGTGCAGGGTCGCTTTAAAATGGCATTAAACACTTGTTTTTCTGAATCTTCACTCAATGCAGAGGTGGCTTCGTCTAAAATTAAAATAACCGGGTCACGCAACAAAGCACGAGCCAACTCAAACCGCTGGCGCTCGCCACCACTGAAATTAATGCCACCTTCTTTCACGGCTGCGTCCAAACCACCACGCGACTGAATTAAATCAAACAAACCCACTTCATGCAAAACAGCGTTCATGGCCTCGACAGTGACGCCATCATCCCACAAGGTTAAATTCTCACGCACCGTGCCTTCGAATAAAAAGTTTTCTTGCTCAACCAAAGCCACCCTGCGAGTCAAGGCCTCCGCTCCACTGGTTTGCGTGTTAAGCTCATCCACCAACACATCACCCGACCAAGGTTGCAACAAACCTGCCACCAGTTTACCGAGCGTGGATTTACCACTGCCTGTCGCGCCCACCACAGACACGCGCAAGCCCGCTTTAATGCTTAAATTAAGGCTTTGAATCAGTGGATCTTCAAGCTTGGCATAACCAAACGACACATTCATTAAACGCACTTCACCTCGAGGCGCAGTGGTGCTTAGTGTTTGCGCTTGTTGATAACGGCAATCAAGGTGATTATTTAACACATCATCAATACGCGCAAAATCCCCTTTGATTCTCGGCAAGGCATTTGCCATGCCAATTAAAGCTTGTATGGGGCCTTGCATGGTTACAAACAAACTTTGCAATGCAACCAAAGACCCGAGCGATAACTGACCGCGCATCACAAACACACCACCCAAACCAATGAATAACGCATTCGCAAAACCAATGAGTGCTTTCGGCAACCACTGCAAGCTAAGTGATGCCATGGCAATGTTGTGCTCGGCATTGATCACACCGGCATGCATGCCAGCCCATCGCGAAAAAAATGCCGATTCTGAACCGCGTGATTTGATGGTTTCTAAACGCATTAAACCGCTCACTTGCAACCCGGTGAGTCGACCGTGTTTTTGTAAATATTGATAAGAGGTATCTGCAATGGCTATGACCACCACATAAAGAAAACCAGCATTGATCAGCAAAATGAGCAGGCCTAAGCTGCCTAGCCATACGTTAAATAACAACATCATCAAGGCATAAAATATCAGCGTGGTTAATTCAACACAGCTGCTGGTTAAACCCATGGACAGCCATTGCGCCACACGCTCATTGGCAGCCACGCGCTCTTGAATGTCGCCCACATACCTTTCCATAAAAAAACGCAAAGGCAATTGCATTAAATGCCAAACAAATTGCATGGATGAAATCGCTAAACGCTGTGTTTGCCATTTTAATAATTGCCACTGCTGAAAATAAGTGACGCCTGCCCTAAAAATAGCCGTGATGCCCATGCCCACTAAAAAAGGCACTAGCCAATTTTGCGTTTCTTTCACTAAAATATCGTCGATAAAAATGCGACTAAACCCAGGAATTAACACACCCGGCACAACCAATGCAAACCCCAAGGCAATGGTTAACAATAACGTGTCTTGCGTGTTACCTAAACGACGCTTAAACATCTCCCACAGGTTTGTGGAGACCCCTTGCGTTTTAAAAGCCGCGGTGGGTTTCATCACCAACACCAATCCCGTGAAGCCTTCACTAAACGTTTTTTTATCGAGCATGCAATGCCCAGCAGCCGGGTCATTCACATAAACAAAATGATCGTCACACCCTTCAAACACAATGAAATGATTAAACGCCCAAAACACAATGGAAGGGGTGGTGAGTGTCGTTAATTCAGATAATTCGCTGACTTCATAAGCATCGGCTTCCATGCCGTATTGACGCGCCACTTTCAACACATTAATGGCTTTGCTACCATCACGAGACACATCGCAAGCTTCACGCAAAGTGGCTAATGAAACAAAACAACCGTAATAACCAAGCACAATCCCTAAGGCTGCTGCGCCGCATTCGGTTGCTTCCATTTGCAAAACCGTTGGTGTTTTCACACGGCTCATAAAGGATCACCGTAGAATAAATGCCTTAAAAATGGAATGATTAAAGTAACGGGTGCTTGCGTTTTAACTGTTACCATGGCGGTCACTAACATGCCAGGCACCATGGCTTGATCAGGGCCACTGCCCGTTGTCCAGCGATAACCACTGGGTGTGTTTTTGTCAGTTTCAATCACGCTGCGAAGCTCAATCGGCGTGCCAGCTTTTAAAAACGCCTCTACCAAATCAGGGTTATGCAGCACCGCTAACATACTCTCTTTGGTGCTAGGGAAACGACCCACGGCATCAGCACTTGCGATCATGCTGCCGTATTCAGCTTTTTTAATCGTGGCAGGTGACACTAACACTTCAGCACCGGGTTTAATGCGCTGCCCCAATTGCGCAGGCACAAACACCACGGCATCCAACCCTGGCCCGACACTCGCCACACTCACTAAAGGCTCACCTTCTTTCACATCATCACCAATCGCCACTTGAACATGCGTTACCACACCACTCACCGTGCTCTTAATTTCTGTCACCATGTTTTTTCGCGCTTCTAAATCGTCCAATTCACGTTTTGCATTGGCAACGGTTAAATTTAATTCCCGCAATTTGGTTTCATAATCTTGCACAAACATGTCATAAGACAATTTATCTTGTATCATCTGATTTTTTAGCGAATCAATTTTGCTGCTCACGGCATAATGGTCATTGTAAGAACTTAATAATTGTTCTTTATTCACCAACCCTTTCGCTGCCATGTCTTCTTTTCGTTTTAATAAGTCATCGACTTGCGCAAGGTGCACGCGCTCGGTTTCTAAGGTGGCTTGATTCAGTTTCATTTGCGCTTCAAATGTCGCTTTTCTATCGGCAATGTCTTTCGCTGCCGTGGTTTTTAATTGTTGATATTGATGATTGGAGTGATTGTAATACGTTGTCATGCTAACAATGCGATTCGTGACATCTTGGTTATCGAGGCGGGCCACCACGTCCCCGGGCTGAATGGTTTGCCCCACCGACACCAACAAAGCCTTCACGCGCCCCGAACCCGCCGGCATGATGATGTCTTCTATCGTGCCCTTGTTAGACAACAAGAGGCCCTGCCCAATCACCCGCGTGGGGATAGCGCCAAAACAAGCCCAAAGCAATAAAGTGATTAAAAAAATATAAATGAAAGCCAAAACCACCCAATGTTTTAAGGTGGTGATGCGTATCAGGCTGGTTAATTCGTCTGATGAAAAACGATGCTTGCTGGCATCTTCACGAAATTGAATTTCTGGCACGTCGGTTCTCCCTCACCTTCATTTCATTTTACCAGAATTGACATTTTTAAGGGTGATTTTACAAGCAAAAAGCGTATAATACTTTAATATTACGAGTCGAGATGGTTAAAAAGGAAACACCCACAATGAACACAAAATTCGCTGCCACCCTCACCCTGGCTTGCCTTGCCCTGAATGCCCATGCGGCCGATTTGGTTGAGGTTTATCAACAAGCCCTAAGCAGCGACCCCACTTACCAACAAGCCATCTCACAAGAACTTTCCACCAAAGAAGGGGTGCCCATCAGCCTTGCTTCTTTGCTGCCTAACATTGCGGCCAGCTTCAACCCAAGTGTCACGCGCACCGCTTATGCCGGTGTCAATGTTGCCTTCCTCAACACACCGCGCAATAACACCTCTAAAAATTACGACCTGGCGCTGTCTTTAAACCAAACGGTGTTTAATTACGCGCAATTTGCAAACTTGTCTAACGCCCTCTCCACTTCAAAAGGCGCAGAAGCCACGCTGAATGCCGCCCTGCAAAGCCTCATGACCCGCGTCGCTACCGCTTATTTTAATGTGTTAAAAGATGAAGATAATCTTTCTTACAGCGAAGCCTCCAAAATGGCTTATGCTGAGCAACTCGACCAAGTAAAGCAGCAATACGATGTCGGCCTCAAAACCATCACTGATGTCTACACCGCGCAGGCTTCTTACGACTCCGCGCTCGCCAATTTCATTGCCTCACAAACCACACTCAACAACGATCGCGAAAATTTACGCGTCATCACCGGCACTTATTACAACCAATTGGCGTCATTGAAAGAAGATTTCCCCCTTGTCACCCCCAAACCCCAAGACATTGAAGCCTGGGTGAAAACCGCACAACAACAAAACTGGCAAGTGCGCTCAGCGGCTTACGCCGTGGACGCCAATCGCGCCACCATCCACCAACAATTTGGCGGCAACTTACCCACCGCTACCTTGCAAGGCACCCTCGACAGGCAATACGACATGAACATCAACGGTTATCGCAACCTTGACCAACGCAACGGGCCTTCCACCCAAACCGATAGAACCGTCATGCTCACCTTCAACATGCCCATCGTTGAAGGCGGCGGCACGGTGGCACAAACCAAACAAGCGGTTTACAACTACGAAGCCTCACAACAACAATTTGAACTCACGCTGCGCAATACCATTAACACCACGCGTCAAAGTTACTTAGGCATCATTGCCGGCATCAGCCAAATTGACGCTGACAGGCAAGCCATTAAATCGTCCATCAGCTCGCTGCAAGGCATGGAAGAAAGCTATAAAGTCGGCACGGAAACCTTGGTCGACGTCTTAAACCAACAGCAAAAAGTGTTTCAAGCACAAACCCAATACGCGACTGATCGCTACGCCTTTGTGAACAACGTGCTTGCCTTAAAACAAGCGGCCGGCACCTTAAGCTTCGATGATTTACGCGCAATTAATGCCTGGCTTTACGATAAAACCCCAACCGATGTGGCGGCGGTTGAACGCAATTTATTTAAACATAATCACATTCAACCGAAAAAAGTGAGCGGAAAAAATAAACAAAAAAACAAGCAGTTAACGCACCAAACAAAGAAACACCCCACCCATATAGCCCATCAAAAGGCTTAAAGCAGCCCTTGATTTTTTGTATAACGTGTGCTATACATATAGCTAGAGGTGACTATTATGCATAAAATTGCGACCATCAACGCTCGAATAGAGCCTAAATTGAAAAATCAAGCCGAACTTATTTTACACAAAGTTGGCTTAAGTTCTGCTGAAGCTGTTCGTCTATTTTACAAACAAATTTGCCTACACAAAGGTTTACCTTTTGAAGTCAAAATCCCAAATGAAGAAACCTCACACGCAATGGACGATGCCGATAAACGCAACACCAAGAAAGTCAAAAATGTGGATGAACTATTTAAAAATTTGGACTAATAATGTTACGGGTAGAAATCACAACGCAGTTTAAACGGGATTTAAAACTTGCCAAACGAAGAAATAAAAACCTTCTGGCACTCAAAGACATCATGAAACAAATTGAAGCAGAAAAATCCCTAGACAAAAAATACAAAGACCATACCCTCATTGGATATTGGCATGGCCACCGAGAATGTCACATTGAGCCCGACTGGCTACTTATTTACAAGCTAATTCCCACAGAAAAAATGGTTATCTTCACCAGAACAGGATCACACGCCGACCTATTTGATTAACGCATCACCCGTCAGAGACTGATACTTTTCCATTAAATCATCCACCGACTCCACATGCGCAGGGTCTTTGATAATGCAATCAACAGGGCAAACTACCATGCATTGCGGTTCGTCAAAATGCCCAACACATTCCGTGCATTTTTTAGGGTCGATTTCATAAATAATTTCGCCCTGATAAATGGCTTCATTCGGGCAGGCGGGTTCACACACATCGCAATTAATACATTCATCAATAATTTTTAACGCCACCGCTTAAGACCTCAGTTTTCGTTTTAATGCTTCAACAACCACTGGCGGCACAAAACCCGTAACATCACCACCCATGGTTGCAATTTCTCTGACAATGCTCGCCGACACATACATGTATTTTTCTGCTGGCATTAAAAACAAGGTTTCAATGCTCGCATTCATTTGGCGGTTCATGCTCGCCAATTGGAATTCGTAGTCAACGTCAGCCACCGCACGGATGCCGCGCAAAATAACATTGGCTTTTTGTTCTTTTGCAAAATCAATTAATAAGCCCGAAAATCCAAACACCTCAACATTCGAACAATGCGCCAACGCTTGCTTCACTAAACCCACCCTTTCTTCCAAGGAAAACAAAGGGTGTTTACCCACACTGGCCGCCACACCGATGACCACTTTTTCAACAAGGGACGAAGCGCGCTCGATTAAATCCAGGTGCCCCAAGGTAATGGGGTCAAACGTGCCGGCGTAAATTGCTCTATTTTTCATAAGGGTTCTCATTTACCAGTGATGCAGTTACAATGCGCGCACTAAAAACAGGTATAATTATATAACGAAACCAACAACACAGCGACTAAAAGAGTGGATTATGTTAAAATTCAAAGTGATAGAAAATGACAACCCAGCGACAGCCGCGATTGAAACCCACCTCACCGGCTACGACCTCTTAAACACGCCTAAACTTAACAAAGGCTGCGCCTTCCCCCTGGAAGAACGCGAACAATTCGAACTCTTGGGCTTGCTACCACATCAAGTGGAAACCCTAGAACAACAAGCCGCGCGCATGTATGCGCAATTCAACGAACACACGAGCAATTTAAGTAAAAACATTTATCTCAATGTCTTACACGATTACAACGAAACCTTATTTTATAAACTCGTCAGCCAACACCTAGAAGAAATGCTCCCCATCATTTACACACCCACGGTTGGTGAAGCCGTGCAACGCTTTAGCTCTGAACACCGCAAACCCAAGGGTTTAACCATCGCTTATGAAGACAGGCATCGTTTAGATGAATTACTCGATCATCGTCTTTGCCAAGACATTGATTTAAGCGTTGTCACCGATGGTGAAGCGGTGCTTGGCATTGGCGACCAAGGCATAGGCGGCATTAACATTTCCATTGCGAAACTCATGGTTTACACTTTGTGCGGCGGCATCAGCCCGCACCGCGTGTTGCCCATTCAACTGGATGTGGGCACGAATAACGAACACTTGTTAAACGACCCCATGTATTTAGGTTGGCGACATGAACGCATCAGCGGGCAAGCCTATCATGATTTCATCGATCAATTTGTCACCGCCATCACGAAACGTTTTCCTCATTTATTATTACATTGGGAAGATGTTGGTCGTGACAATGCAAGGCGCATTTTAACGCATTATCGCGATAAAATTTGCACCATCAACGGTGACATGCAAGCAACCGGTGTTGTCGCCTTAAGCTGCGTATTAGCCGGCGTGATGGCAAGCGGCATTCCGCTACGCGATCACCGCGTGCTTATCATGGGTGCAGGCACGGCCGGTGTTGGCATCGCCGATCAAATTGCGAGTGCCATGCAACGCGATGGCTTATCTGAAGCAGACGCTTTATCGCGCTTTTGGTTAATTGATAAACCTGGCTTACTCACTGATCAAACAAATTGCCTACCCTTTCAAACTCGTTATGCACGCAAGCACAGCGATGTTGCTGGTTGGAATACACAAAACAACAATGGCATTGCACTCATTGACGTTGTGAAAAATGCAAAGCCCACCATCTTAATTGGTTGCTCGACCGTGGCCGGTGCGTTTAATCAAGAAATTGTGCAACTCATGCAAAGCGTGAGTGAACGCCCGATTATCATGCCTTTATCCAACCCCACTTCGTTAGCTGAAGCAAAACCCGAAGACATTTTACGCTGGACAGATGGCAAAGCCATCATTGCAACCGGCAGCCCCTTCCCCGATGTGATGCACGAAGGCCAACGCATACGCATTGCACAAAGCAATAATGCCCTCGCCTTTCCTGGCATCGGCCTTGGCACCATTGCTTCAAAAGCACGACACCTGACGGATGACATGCTTTGGGCCGCAACACAAGCCCTCGCAGAATGCTCGCCCGTCATGCAAGATAAAATGGCGCCCTTATTACCCAAGCTCGCTGAAGCGCGCATGGTGAGCTATAAAGTAGCGCTGGCTGTCGCCGAACAAGCGCGCAAAGAAGGTTTATCTGGCTTAGCGAAAGACATTGATTTAAAACAAGTCATTAAAAAAATGATGTGGGAACCGCGATATTTGCCTTATCGAAAGGCATAATTCGTGAGATACTTTCGGCATGAACACACGCAAACAAACAAGCACTGCTGCGGCCTTGGGGATCATCCCCTGGCAGCGTCGTGAATGCATTGAAACCGCTGCACCCCGCATACACCTCATGATTGCCGTGCCTTCGGAAGATAAAAATCACCCTTTATTGCAAACCATGCAAGCCAGTTTTCACTTGCCCGCTCACAACTTATACATCACCACACTTGAAACCGTGAACGACGACATTAACACCCAACAACCCGAACAATTGCTTATTTTCGGCAACACCCCTGTGCAAACCGACCTTCCCACCACGCACACCCATAGCCTCGCGCAACTCGCTGAAAACCCTAGCTTAAAACGCGAAACTTACATCGTGCTTAAAAGCTTAGGTTTATACGCTTGAAGTTTTTCCAACACACGCTCGGGCATGCTATATAAATCAGCCGATTGTGAATAAGCCCGTGCATTGGCTCGCCATTCACTCGTTGGCAGCGCTCTTAAAAATTGAATTAAGGCCTCATTCCAAACAAGTTGATTAAATGGCGCAGGCACCACCACCCCCGCCTGGCTCTCGGTGATGTAATGCGCATAACCACAAGCGGCAACGGTGATGACTGGCAAACCCGCTACCATCGCTTCTAATAAAACCGTGCCAGTGTTTTCATGATAAGCCGGGTGCACCAACCCATCCGCTGCTAACAAAAACCGCGGCACATCATGCCTGCCGCCAAAAAAACGCAAGCGCGAATGCACACCTAACGCCATGGCTTGTTTTTGATAAGGTTGCGGGTCGTCTTGCCCCACCACCCACAAATGCGCACGCGCACGAAGCGCATTAGGCAAGGCTGCAAAACTCGCGATCGCGCGATCAAGGCCTTTGGTTTTAAAACTAGAAGCGACCATCAATAACACAAAATGATCTTTAGGAATGGAATTAACCGACCGCATTTGTTCGCGAAGCGAAACAGCACCCTCTGTCGGGATGCGATCTTTTGTAATGCCTGGCGGCAAGCAATGAAAACGATTAGCCTGCGTGTGATAACAAGCTTCATAAGCCGCTTGTTGCGCGGGTGAAATGAGCAAAATGTTAGTGTGAGAGGCCGCATCAAAGACAGCACGCTCAAGGCTCACCCACGCACGATAACGCGGTGTTAATCGCACCCACCACGGGCGCGTTTCACGCACACGCGCTTGATAACACACATCGGCCGCGTAATAAAAATCAAGGCCGGGCATTTTATTAAACCCGAGCACGGCATCAAAGGTTTCATTCTTTAAAACTTTTTTAAACGCACGCGCAAACGCAAGCGCTCGTCCGTGATTTGTCCACGCCTTGGTGGGCAAGATATGCAAATGAAAAGCAGGGTCACACTCCCCCTCCCATTGCCCGGTGAACACATGCACTTCATGGCCAGCCAGAACACACGCTTTTGCAATGCGCATGAAATCACGTTGCAAACCGCCAAAAGGAAAATAATTAAATAAACAAAATGCAAACTTCATAACGACCCTTATACGGTTGGTGCAACCAATTGTTTAATTAATCCAAGCTGTCGCTGTAAAACACCGCGCTTTGCCTCCATTAATTGAAAAGCACGCTCACCTTGCTGCTGTCTTTGTTCAGCATGGCCGGCAAAGGTTATTAACGTTTCAGCCAAATCATCGGTATGATTTACAAAACTCAGTGCTTTTGCTTCAATAAAATCAGCAACAATGGTTTCAAAGTTAAACACATGCGGGCCGGAAATAATGGGTTTTGCTAAAGCCGCAGGCTCTAAAATATTGTGACCACCACGCGGTATTAAGCTGCCACCCACAAACGCCACATCAGCCACGGCGTAAAAAAATAAAAGCTCACCCATGGTGTCGCCCAAATAAACGGCTGAGTCGCGATGACATTGCGCACTCAAAGAACGACGCTCTGTTTTAAAGACAGCCTCTACTTTTGCAAAAACAGTGCTAAAACGATCCGGATGACGAGGCACTAAAATTAATAAAGCATCAGGGTAATGCGCACGCAAACGCTGATGGGCTGCTAAAATAAGGGTTTCTTCGCCCTCGTGCGTGCTAGCCGCCACCCACACAAACGACCGTTTACCGCCGCGATCGCGCCACTGAATCGCTTCTGCAATGAAATTGGGTGAGACCACTAAATCATATTTAATATTACCAGACACGCTCAAACGCTTAGGGTTCGCGCCTAATGCAATAAAACGCTTAGCGTCGCTTTCAGCCGCACAAGCAATGAAAGCAAAACGATGCAAGGTTTCGCGAGTTAAGTGACCAAAACGAGCGTAGCCTTTAGCAGATTTTTCAGATAAACGCGCATTCACCAAACACACAGGCACACTTTTTTGCTCACACGCCAAAAGCAAATTCGGCCAAATTTCCGTTTCCATGATCACGCCTAACATCGGCTGAATGGCAGCTAAAAAACGGTGTGCCGCACCTGGGGTGTCATAAGGTAAATAAGCATGCTTCACCGTCTCACCAAAGGCGGCTTTCACACGCGCCGCACCCGTGGTTGTCATGGTGGTGACAACCACCGGGTGGCCGGCATAGGCGGCTTGCAAGGCTTTAATGAGGGGGATGGCGGCAATGACCTCGCCAACCGAAACAGCGTGCACCCAAACGGCGCCTTCCATTTTAAAGGGATAACGCCCAATGCGCTCGCCCAAACGAGCAAAGGCCCCAGGCTGGCGGCGCGCGCGCCACCATTGACGAAGCAGAATAAAAGGCAAGGCCATGGTTAATAAAGCAATATATAAATAACGCACGAAGGATCCTCGCCAAAATCAAGGTCGCCCATCTTGCTACATCCCCCCTGGTTTTGCAACTCCGCATGGTCGCTTTATCAACAAATTCGTGACCTCACCCGCTGCCCGTGTTAGAATTTGGCCGGTTTAAACCCTAGCCCGAGAGTGCATGCATGCAACGCTTACCACAAGCCCTGCCCGATTTTAGCCAAGCCAATGTATTGGTCGTTGGCGACGTGATGCTTGACCGCTACTGGTTTGGCGACACCTCACGCATCTCACCTGAAGCGCCCGTGCCTGTCGTTAAAATCAATGCCGCTGATAACCGCCCGGGCGGCGCTGGCAACGTGGCCTTAAACATTGCCGCACTTGGCGCGAATGTCACCCTCATCGGGGTCACAGGGCAAGACGAAGCTAGCCGTCACCTAAAAGACCAACTCAATGCCGCCAATGTTAAGCATGACCTGGTTGAACTCCCTGAATTAGCCACCATCGTCAAACTGCGCGTTTTGAGCCGACATCAACAACTCATACGCCTCGACTTTGAAGACCAACTTATTTTAGCCAACAGCGAATTGCTAGAAGCTCGCTTGAAAGCACACTTAGCCAACACGCAAGTTTTAATTTTATCCGATTACAAAAAAGGCACGCTGCAAAACCCAAGCGCGCTGATTCAGCTAGCCAAAGCCGCTGGCGTGATGGTGATTGTCGACCCCAAAAGCGACGACTTCAGCATTTACGAACACGCAGACATCATCACCCCCAACTTCAAAGAATTTGAAATGGTGGCAGGCACCTGCAAAAACGAACACGCCATCTTAACGCAAGGCCGTGCCCTCATGAATGCTCACCACATCAGCAAATTGCTGGTCACTCGCGGTGAACACGGCATGACCCTCATTGAGCCCGAGCACCACACCCACTTGCCTGCTTACGCCAAAGAAGTGTTTGATGTCACGGGCGCTGGCGACACCGTGATTGCCGTCTTAGGCGCAGCACTGGCTGCTGGCAGCACCCCCGGCGACGCCGTGGCGCTTGCCAACTTGGGCGCAAGCTTGGTCGTCAATAAATTGGGCGCAGCCACAGTCAGCACCCCCGAATTGCAAGTGGCGCTCACTGGCCGCACCACGTTTTCAAGCGGCATTGTGAATGATGAACAATTAGTGCAAGCCGTCAAAGAAGTCCGTGCGCAAGGTAAAAAAGTGGTGTTCACCAATGGCTGCTACGACATCCTGCATGCCGGCCACGTCATGTCTTTGCAAATGGCGAAAGATTTAGGCGATTTCTTGGTGGTGGCAGTTAACTCCGACGCCTCCATCAAGCAATTGAAAGGCCCCAATCGCCCCATCAATAACCTCGATCAACGCATGACCGTGCTAGCCAGCCTCGGCATGGTGGACTGCGTTGTTCCCTTCAGTGACGACACCCCCGAACGTTTACTGCGCTTAATCCAGCCTGATCTACTCGTGAAAGGCGGCGATTATCGCATTGACCAAGTGGTGGGTGCTGACATTGTCACGAGCTACGGCGGCGAAGTGCGCATCATGAATCACGGCATACGCACCTCCAGCTCACACATTCTCGAACGCATGCAAGACTCTTAACTCAGGATTCCCCCTTTATGACGTGCCAAGGTCGTCTTTATGTTGTCGCCGCACCCTCAGGAGCAGGCAAAACCTCATTAGTGAATGCCTTAATCAAAGCCGTGCCTCAGGTTCAATTGTCCATTTCACACACCACCCGCGCTATCCGCCCGGGTGAAGAAAACGGCGTTCACTATTTTTTCACCACCAAGCCTGAGTTTGAAGCCCTGATTGCCCAAGGCGCCTTTCTTGAGCACGCCACTGTTTTCACCAATTATTACGGCACCTCGCGCACCTTTGTTGAGCAAACCCTCGCCGCCGGCCGCGATGTTATCCTTGAAATTGACTGGCAAGGGCACGAGCAAATCAAACAACTGTTCCCAAGCTCAATTGGCATCTTTATTTTACCGCCTTCGATGGAAGCCCTGCGTGAACGCCTTACCTCGCGCAAACAAGATTCCGCTGAAGTCATTGCCGCCCGCCTGGCCGACGCCAAAGAAGCCGTTTCCCACCTGCCTTCCTTTGAATATGTCGTGATGAACGACGACTTCAACACCGCCTTGGCTGAACTTTCTGCCATTTTGATCGCTGAGCGCTTACGCACGCCGGTGCAGGCAGTGCGTTACGCTCATTTGGTTGAAGGAATCAAAAAACTATAATTTCACCCTCTTAAGATTACCTTAAGGATTGGCCTATAAAATACTAAGTCATTCACCCATCTTATTATTGATAAGGCCACCATGAAAACCAGAAACTACCCCTCCGCTACGCCCGAAAATGCACCCTACAAAGAAAAAGACCTAACAGACCAGTCTTTTGAAGGCGCTGATCTAACCGAGGCTGACTTTACAGGCGCGACACTCACAAACACCACTTGGGGTAAGTTTGAGCCAAACTACTCTATATACGCCTCTAAAAAAAGCAAACACACCTCTGCTTACTTCTTTAAATCTATTGATGAAATAAAAGAAACACTTGGCCGCCTCCCCCAAGAAAAAACCGACGAAATCAAAACACTACAAGCCATCGTTGCTCATAGCTTGATCAACAAGCTGATGAATTCCAATGCCAACAGCACTGAAGAACTCACTAAGCACCAAACACACGATTTCTTTCAAGACTTTGATTGGGCTACCCACGCCCCAAGCTTGTTAAGAAATTTAATTAACGGGCGAAGTGCCATATCAACCAACCAAGAAAAAGCCAAACTTTGCGCTTATTTTTTGATCATGATGCCGAAGTTAACCAAACATGAACGAGACATCCTGGATTTCTTCCTCACCACCGACAAAAAAGATGCGCTAATCAAGGCTGTTGAAACAAACCCCACACTCTTAAACGAGGAAACACTCGAACAAAATCAATGTGCTTATACGCAAATCATCAACACCCGCCGCCACTTATTTAACACCGAACGCGACCCCAATGAAACCAAACACAGCATCCAGCTGCATAACCTCTTTAAAGCAGCCCCCAAAAACCCAAGCACCCTCGAAAACGACCAGCCAAGCACTCGCTTTTGCATGCAAAGCAGTCGGGATTAGATTCCGCGCAAGAAGCATACCAAAACGCCGTGAATTCGCGTATGATGTCGCATTCGTCTAAAATTGTTACTGGAGTAGGGTCAAATGGCCAGAGTCACCGTTGAAGATTGCTTAAAAAATGTCAAAAACCGCTTTGAGCTTGTCTTAATTGCAGCCAAACGCGCCCGCCAACTCATGCGCGGACAAGACCCCAAAGTCGAATGGGATAACGACAAAGCAACCGTGGTTGCCTTGCGTGAAATTGCTGCCGGCTACACCAACGTTGATGCCACCGACGACCACGCCCCTGAAGCCCCCAGCTTGCACGCTAGCATCCCCGTCATCATCGACGATCACGACGACGATGAACTAGACGACGAAATCCCCCTTCCCCCAAGCGCCATACAGGGTGAAGAATCACAAGAAAGCGCCAAAGACGACGAATAACCCCTTGGCAAGGCGCGCCGCCACCTACTTAGCGGCGCCCGCTAACCATGCTTGCAGCTGCACACCCGCTTTAGCTAAGCGCCCCTCATCTTCACTCGCCAACCACTGCACCCCCGGCCAGGTTCTAAGCCAGGTTAATTGCCGCTTGGCCAATTGACGCGTTGCTGCTATGGCTTGCTCACGCATGATTTCAAAACCCACCTCACCAGACAAGTGTGCCCAGGCTTGTCGGTAGCCAACCGAACGAATGGAAGGCAAGGCCTCGCTTAAATCACCCCGATTCATCAGGCCCTTCACCTCCTCCATGAAACCCTGAGCGAGCATCAAATCAAAACGCTCGGCAATGCGGGCGTGCAGTAAGGCACGCTCAGTGGGGGCAATGGCGAATGAAAAGACGCGCATGCCTGAAAGCGCATTCGTGTCTGTGGCTTGCCAAGCAGTGATGGTTTTCCCGCTTAATAAATAGACCTCTAGGGCGCGTTGTATGCGCTGGCTGTCGTTAGGATGAATACGATCAGCCGCCGTTTTATCAATAATCGCTAATTCAGCATGCAAAGCTTCCCACCCTTCCACGCTCGCACGCGCTTCTAAATTCGCACGAATGTTTGCATCGGCCGTTGGCATACCAGCAATGCCTTGCAGCAAAGCACGAAAATACAACATGGTGCCACCCACCAACAAAGGAATGCGGTGAGCCGCATGAATGGCGGCGATTTCACGCAAGGCATCTTCGCGGAAACGGCCGGCGGAATAAGCCTCACTCGGGTCGAGGATGTCGATCAAGCGATGCGGCGCACGTTTTAAGGTGTCAACATCGGGTTTGGCCGTGCCGATATCCATGCCGCGATACACCATTGCGGAATCCACACTAACAATATCCATGGGAAAACGCTGAACGAGCTCAATGGCCAAAGGCGTTTTACCCGATGCGGTTGGGCCCATTAAACACACCAAGGGCTGCATGTTAACGGCCTCGCATGAATAATTTATCGAGCTCAGGCATGGATAAATTTAAAGTGGTTGGACGGCCGTGATTGCATTGCCCGCTGTGATCCGTCTTTTCCATTTCACGCAATAAGGCATTCATTTCAGGAATGCTTAAACGACGTTTTGCACGAACGGCAGCGTGACAAGCGATGGTACCTAACAAAGCATTAATACGCTCTTCAGCGCGCGTGCTGTCACCATTCGTTAACCAATCACTGATCATGTCGCGTATCAATTGCTCAATGGGGCCATCGGCTAATAAGGAAGGCACTTCACGCACCGCCACACTGGTTTGACTCACGCGCTCAACCGAAAAACCAAATTGTGAAAATAAAGTGTGTGCTTGTTCGGCGGCATCCGCTTCGCGTTCACTCAAGTTTAAAGACAAAGGCACTAATAAAGTTTGTATGGATAACTGCTTCGCCGCCATTGCCGTTTTCATTTTTTCATACACCACACGTTCGTGCGCTGCGTGCATGTCTATCATCACTAAACCACTTTCATTTTCAGCAAGAATAAACACATTATGCACTTGGCCTATCGCAAACCCAAGTGGTGGCTGCTGAATGGGTTCAGGTTCGACTAAGGGTGCGTGCAGTGTTTGATATAACTTTAATTCAGATTGCATGACAGCAGGTGAAACGTGATTCGTTTCACGACGATGATACACCGGCGCGGGTGTGTGCACGTGCGGTTTATGTTCATGTGCACAAGGCGTGTGTATGGGCGTGACATTCGATGGGACAGTTGCCGCTTCCGGTGTTGCGTGTTGACACTGTGAAATGGCATCGTGCACACTTCTGAAAATAAAATCATGCACGACACGGCTTTCACGAAAACGCACTTCGTGTTTTGTTGGGTGCACATTCACATCGACTTGTGTGGCTGGCACCGCTAAAAATAAAACACAAGCGGGGTGACGGTCACGATATAAAACATCGTGATAGGCTTGACGTAAAGCATGAATGATGACTTTATCGCGCACCAAACGCCCATTCACGTAAAAATATTGCGTGTCCGCTTGTGAGCGTGAAAACGTGGGCAAAGCCACCCAACCGGACAATTGCATGCCGGCACCTTCCGCTTCAATGCTCAGTGCATTTTCAACAAAGGCTTCGCCGCACAAAGCACTCAAACGCTCACTGACAGCGAGTGGTGATTGCGCGGGCAAATATTGTCGAATGATTTTTTGATTGTGTTTCAGCGTGATGCCAACATCAAACGCTGATAAAGCAATGCGCTTGACCAATTCATCAATGTGATCAAATTCCGTTTTTTCTGCGCGTAAAAATTTACGGCGTGCAGGTGTGTTAAAAAATAAATCGCGCACTTCAACAGTGGTGCCAATGGGGTGTGCTGCCGGTTGCACGGACGCTTGTGTGTCACCTTCAACCGCAATACTTGCACCACCGCCTTTCGTCACTGCTGATGTTAAGGTTAAACGCGCAATCGAGCCGATACTCGCCAAGGCTTCGCCGCGAAACCCAAGCGTTGCAATTTGTGCTAAATCTTCTGTTTCAATAATTTTGCTGGTGGCGTGACGCGCGAGGGCGAGGGTTAGATCGTCAGGCTCAATGCCTATGCCATTGTCACGAATGCGTATTAATTTAACACCACCTTGCTCAATTTCGATGTCTATTTGCGTGGCGCCTGCGTCCAAGCTATTTTCGAGCAATTCTTTAACAACTGAAGCCGGGCGTTCAACCACCTCACCGGCGGCGATTTGGTTGGCTAATAAAGGGGTTAGCTGATGAATGCGTGTTGCCATGGCTTTAATTCCTGGGGTTTGATCTTGTCTTTATACCATCACCCAAAGCCCTTGCCCAGCCACGTCAGTGCTTTAGGCGTTTTAGCGACCAACACCAGCAAGCGTGCTTCACCTTCATCACTCAAAAAACACGCCAAATCCGCGGCTGGTAGATAACCCTCGCCCTTCTCCGGCCATTCTATCCAACACACCGCCTGGCCGTCGGCATAGTCTTGCATGCCCAAGGCTTGCAATTCGCTAGGTGATTTTAAACGATATAAATCAAAGTGATAAACATGCTGCGTGCCAAACGCGTAAGGCTCAACCAAGGTGTAAGTTGGGCTTTTCACCTTGCCTTGATGCCCAAGCCCGCGCAAAACGCCGCGCATGAGCGTGGTTTTTCCAGCGCCTAAATCGCCGTGCAGATAAATAATGGCCCCAGCCGGCATGGCCTTAGCCAAGGCCGCGCCCGCAGCCAGGGTGGCCGCTTCATCGTTTAAAATAATTCGTGTTTCTGTGGTCATGCCGCCCCGCTGCTGTGGTTCATTAGTCGACGGAGGTAAGGTAGCAAATCGCTCGCGATCATGCCACGTTCACCTTCTTTCGCCGCCAAATCGCCGGCCATGGCGTGCACCAACACCCCCAACTTGGCTGCCTCGCTCAAGGGGATGGATTGCGCCATCAAACCGCCTATCACCCCGGAAAGCACATCCCCCATGCCGGCCGTGGCCATGCCCGGGTTACCCTTATCGCAAATCATGGGCAGGCTATTTGGCGCGACCACCACCGTGCCAGCGCCTTTTAAAACAGCCACCCCACCAAACTGATTGGCCAAGGCCTTGGCAGAGCTCAAACGGTCGGATTGCACATCGGGCACGGACACACCCAGCAAACGGGCCGCTTCACCCGGGTGAGGCGTCATCACCCAATTTTCTTTGTTTAAAGATGTTCCCACTAATAAATTTAAACCGTCGGCATCCAAGACCAAGGGCAATTCGGTTTCAATGACCGCCTGCCACAAAGCCTGACCCCAATCGGTTTGCGTTAAGCCCGGGCCCAACACAACCACATCCACCCGCTCTAATAAAAGCTTGAGTGCATCGGGTGTTGCCACCCCCTGACACATTAATTCAGGGTAGTGCACATTCATTAAATCAGCATTGCCCGGCCACACGGCCAAGGTGACGCGCCCCGCCCCGACACGCAAAGCGGCTTCTGCCGCCAAACGCGCGGCACCCGCAAAACCTTCACCGCCACCCACAACCAACACATGCCCCGATAAGCCTTTGTGCCAATCACGCGCACGTGGTTTTAAATAATGTGAAAATAATGAGAAGTGATCTTTTTCAGCGATGGGCGCAACATACGTGTGCAGCTCAGCCGGCAATTGCAAATCATGCATGGCTAATTCACCGGTGTAAGCAGCGCCACTGCCGGTTAATAACCCGAGTTTATAACCAATGAAAGTGAGCGTTGCATTTGCGTGCACCGCCACCCCTAACACATTGCCCGTATCCGCATCAATGCCGCTTGGAATGTCTAAGGAAAAAATGGGGGTTTGTGAACGCTGAATGCAACGAATGGCTTGCACCATGTCGTCTCGCAACACGGTGTTGACCCCAATGCCGCACAAAGCATCGACAATGAGATCTGCATGAATTTCTGATTTTTCTTCAAACGCAACAATGGAAACGCCTGCGTTTTTTGCAGCATCGTGCATGCGCTTGGTTAGGGGCTTCATGTTAGCCAAATCGCCGACGTGATGCACTTTCACTTTCAATCCACGCTCTTTGGCAAGCGCTGCTAACACATAACCATCGCCGCCATTGTGCCCACCACCACAAAACACCACGATGGTTTCCGCCTGCCCCCAACGCCTTAACATAAAATCAAGCGCTGCTTTGCCTGCTTTTTGCATCAATCTTTCATCACCCAAAGAATAACGTTCCGCGGCCAAACGTTCAAACTCACGAATTTGTTCGGTTTGATAAATCGGCGACGTCATGGCTAACATGGCTTAAACTCCTTTTTTGGATGATTGCCACACACTCAAGCCTGTAAATAAAACAATGATGCTTGTGATCGCCAATAAAGATAAAGACACCGGCATTTTATACAAAGGCTCTATCATCATCTTCACACCAACGAAAACCAAAATGAGGGCAATGCCGACTTTTAATAAATGGAAACGTTCTATCATGCGTGCTAACACAAAATACAAAGCACGCAAACCTAAAATCGCAAAAATATTGGAAGACCACACAATGAAAGGGTCTTGCGTGATGGCAAAAATGGCAGGGATGCTGTCCATGGCAAACACCAAATCACTGAACTCAATAAAAATAAGGGCTAAAAACAAAGGCGTTGCCACCCACTTCACGCCTTGCTTAATGAAAAAATGCTCTTCGTGAAATTCGGTTGTGACATTAAAAAACTTTTTAGCCAAACGAATGACTAATGTTTCTGCTAAGTCTTTTTCTTTTTCATTGGAAAACATCATTTTAAGGCCGGTGAAAAACAAAAACGCACCCATCACATAAAGCAACCAATGAAATTCTGACACTAACCACACGCCAACCAAAATCAAAGCCAAGCGCATGATGATGGCGCCCCACACACCGTAAGAAAAGACGCGGTGCTGGTATTGTTGCGGCACATGAAATTGCTGAAACACCATGTAGAATGCAAAAAGATTATCGACAGAAAGTGATTTTTCAATCACATACCCTGTGAAAAACTCCAAGGCTTTAACGTGAGCAAAAGCTGGGGTGGTGGTTTGATAAAGGTAAACCCAAATACCGAAATTAAAAATTAAAGCGCAGCTAATCCAGAACAAGGTCCAAGCAAGCGCAGTGCGCACCAAGCCTGCCGAGCGGCGACTCACTTTTCCGATTAAAACGGTGTCAGCGACCAGCGCGGCCACCAAAAAGAGTGAAAAACCTAACCAGATCCATCCGTTGGCGATTGAGTGCATGCGATTCCCTTCCCTTAGATGTGACTATGCCGCGCTTTGGGCCACCCCAAACAACGCGGCATGCCTTACTCACTAATGTACTAGATCACGCCTTGCAGGCCAACTGCTATCATTACTAAGCCAAACACGACCAAGAAACCCAAGATGGGTTTGCCAATCGCGACTTGATAAACGGAGTTGCCCGTCGCGGCTAAGGCTCTGCGGTAGCGACCGCTCCACACCATTAAAGGCGGGAATAACAACATCAAGACAAAGCAGCTGATGCCGGCGTAACGCAAGCCTTGAATGAAAGCGTCAGGGTAAAGCAACACAATCAACAAAGGCGGAGCAAAGGTCGCCACGAATACCACAATGCTGCCAAAACCTTGCTTAGCAATGCGCAAGCCGTCAGACAAAAAGTCAGACAAGCACAGTGAAATGCTCAAGAAAGACGTTGCCATGCAAATGGAAGTAAAGAACTTAGCCAAACGCGTGATATCGTCTTTTTGCAGCAAGCCGGTTAAGGCTGAGACTAAATCGCTGTTAGCGCTGGATGAATGCAACATGCCAGCTAAGCCATAAGAACCGCTTAAAGGCACCACCCCCATGATGACCAAATCCCAGGCGATGTAGCAAACCAAAGGAATGAGCGTGCCGTAAAAAATGGCCTTACGCAAGGAACCGATGTCTTCGCCAAAATACGTGCGCAAGCTAGGAATAACCATGGCGCAAGTGAAAGCCAAAACGGTCACACTTAAACTGGTTGGCGCAACAATTTGCTTAAACTCACCCACGCTTAAATTAGCACCTTGAATGAAAGGCACAATCAAGACAACTAACAAAAAGTAAGCGCCCATTTTGCCAAACATTAAACCGCGATTCACATAGTCAACCAAGCGAATGCCGAAATACACCACCAAGCCAAATAAGCCGGTGAAAATGACGGAAGCCACCCACAAAGGCAAAGTGATGCCGCTGGTGGTTAAAAGATAATGGAATAAGTCACCACCGCCTGCAATGTAAGCCGACAAGATGGAATAAAGCAGCAAGAGGTAAACCGACCACGCCACCACCTGCCCCCATCGACCAAGGGTTGCCCCGGCCATGGAAATGAGGTTGGTGTTAGGCGGCAGCCATAAATTCACCTCCAAGAAAAGGAAGGCGCAAAGCGTCATGATCGCCCAGCAACCCACTAAAAGAAAAGTGGAACCCCAAAAACCCAACTCGGCCGTTGCCACAGGCAAGGCCAACATCCCGGCACCGATGGTTGTGCCGACGACTAACAAGATACCGCCAAATAATTTTGAATTCATAAAATCAACCTCTGTTTTGTTGATCAATTTATACACTATACCAGTGTAATATTAAGGGAAGCTTAGCCCTTCGGGGGGCTAACGGTAATGCTATGTATTTTCTAGAGATTATAATTGCCCGGACAGGCAACCCGCACGAATAACGCACACCATAAGCATCGCTGCCATGCTGGAGGCAGGGGTGGAGACTGCTTGGCGTAACGTGTTTGTGTTTGTCATAATCGAGTGATCATATAAACTTTAAGCCAGTGTGTAAAGGCATTTCGGGGCCGGCTAGCGGCCAAACCCCAATACCAAGGTTAAAAATAAAGAAAACACCAATAAAAACAAGGGCAACAAAGCCCCCCCCCAAACCGTGTAACTGCCTGGTTTTGCAAAACGACGGCGACCCGCCAAGGCCATCCAGGCCGGCAAGACGATCAACAAGACCACACAGTAAAAACCGGCGTGGGCCAAGGCTTGAATGAAAATATGCGGCCAGAAAAGCACGATGACAAGCGGCGGCAAAAAGGTGAGCAGGGAAATGGCGACACTCCAATGCCCTACCTTTTCAAGATGCAAGCCATCGGCCAAGAAATCGGTTAAGCACAAAGCCACACCCAAGAAAGAGGTTAACACGCACACCGAGGTGAAAATGCTGGTTAGCAAAGACACCGAGGTGGAACCTGCACCCGTGCTTAAAATGGTGACCAAATCACTGGTGGAATTGCTAGAGTGCAAAATGGAGGTGAGGCTGTGGTCACCACTCAAAGGGATAATGCCCATGATGACAAACACCCACGCAATGTAGCAAAACAGCGGCACTAAACTGCCAAGCACAATGGCTTGCCTCAGTTTACGCACATTACCCGCGTAGTAAATGCGCAAACTAGGAACGATGGTGGCAAAGCCAAAGGAGGTCATGGTGACCATCCAAGCCGTGCTGGAGGTGGCACCTTCTAATAACTGGCCGGCTTCTAAGTGCGCAGCGCTCACCAAAGGCAATAAAGAACCGATTAATAAAACATAAGCCAATAATTTAATGAACATTAACCCGCGATTCACATAGTCAACGGCGCGTATGCCTAAATAAACCACGCCACCGAACACAACCGTAAAGGCCATGGCTGCGAGCGAACGAGGCAAGGTGAGCCCCAAGCTTGCTAATAAATGCTGGAATAAATCACTGCCGCCGGAAATGTAAGCGCAGAGCAAAGAATAAAGTAAAAGGATATAAACCGCCCAAGCGATGAATTGCCCCACGCGGCCGGTGGTGGCTTTGGCCATGGAAATTAAATTGCTGTTTTGGCCTAGCCACAAATTAACTTCCAACACCAAGAACGCGCCCATGGTCATGACAAACCAACACACGATCAACATACCAAGCGTGCCCAAAAATCCAAGTTGGGCCGTTGCAATGGGTAAGGCTAACATGCCTCCGCCAATAGAGGTGCCAACAATGAGCAAAACGCTGCCTAATAATTTGAAATCCATGTTAGTTATCCTCGAATGTGCCTAAGCAATACAGAATCTTCAATTTTTACCTGATTATCCCTTAAAGTGCAATGGCATTGACTTATGTCTAGTTTTTAATCATTATTTCAGGCATGCAAACACTGGTCGACAACATCAAAGCCTGGGGCAAAGACTTGGGCTTTCAACAAATCGGTATCACTGACATCGATCTTTCTGCCTATGAACCGAAACTCCTCGAATGGCTCGCTGCTGGTTTTCACGGTGAAATGCACTACATGGAAAAACACGGCAGCAAACGCAGCCACCCAGAGGAACTCATCCCCGGCACCATTCGCGTCATTTCCGCGCGCATGGATTATTTCCCCGAAGACGCCAATGCACTGGGTGTGCTAGAAAACCCCAGCTTGGGGTATGTGTCGCGTTATGCACTCGGGCGCGATTATCACAAACTCATGCGTAAGCGTTTGACGCAATTGGCCGAGCGCATTCAGTTGGAAATCAAAGAAACCGAATACCGCGCTTTCACTGACAGCGCACCGGTGATGGAAAAAGCCTTGGCTGAAAAAGCAGGGCTAGGGTGGATAGGCAAGCACACGAATTTAATTAACAGCAAAGCGGGTTCTTACTTTTTTTTAGGTGAAATCTTTACGAATTTGCCTTTGCCCATGGATGCACCGCAAACCGTGAGCCATTGCGGTTCTTGTCGTGCTTGCATTGATGTTTGCCCAACGGCTGCGATTGTTGCACCTTATCAATTGGATGCAAGACGCTGTATCTCTTATTTAACCATAGAATTACACGGCAGCATTCCACTGGAATTTCGTAAAATGATAGGCAACCGCATTTACGGTTGCGATGATTGCCAATTGTTTTGCCCTTGGAATAAATTTGCAAAAAGCACACAAGAAGATGATTTCAAACCACGCCACGATTTAGCAGCTTCCACCCTCATTGATTTATTTGCGTGGGATGAAACAACTTTCTTGAAAAAAACTGAAGGCTCAGCCATTAGGCGCATTGGGCACGAACGTTGGTTGCGTAACATTGCGGTCGCCCTTGGCAATGCACCCAAATCGGAAGCGGTGATTCAAGCGCTGCAATCACGCTTGAACCACCCTTCTGACTTAGTGCAAGAACACGTGCAATGGGCTTTAAGCGTGCTTTAAAAAATGCATGCGGTAATGCGAGAGTTCGTTGATGGAATCACGAATGTCGCTTAACGCTAAATGACTAGAGTCTTTTTTTACACCCGCAGCCACCTCAGGCGCCCAGCGTTTCGCTAACTCTTTTAAGGTACTGACATCAATCATGCGGTAATGAAAATATTGCTCAAGCTTAGGCATGTATTTTGTTAAAAATCGACGGTCTTGCCAAATGCTGTTACCACACATGGGTGATAAACCGGCATCAATGTGTTTTTCTAGAAAGGCAATGGTCGCGGCTTCGGCTTCTGCTTCGCTGACGTTGCTGTCACGCACGCGCTGCACCAAACCCGATTGATTGTGTTGCTTGGTGTTCCATTCATCCATGCCGTTTAATAAGGCATCGGGTTGATTAATGGCAAACACTGGCCCTTCGGCAATCACGTTTAAGTCACTGTCGGTCACGATGGTGGCGATTTCAATGATGTGGTCGTGGTTAGGATCCAAGCCCGTCATCTCTAAGTCTATCCAAACTAAATTTGTGCTTGATTTTGTCATGATGGGCTCGCCTTTTTGTTCAAAAAAACTAGTTTATCATGTAGATTAGCTAGATTCTTCATTATCGTTGAGTATGAAAAATGACCACTGCTTTGCTTGCCATGCTTATCGCCTATTTATTCGGCTCCATCTCCAGTGCCATCGTGGTTTGCCGGCTCATGCACCTGCCCGACCCACGATCACACGGCTCAAAAAATCCCGGCGCCACCAATGTGCTGCGCTTGGGTGGCAAGCGAGCGGCCATCATCACTTTATTAGGTGATGCGTTAAAAGGCGTGGTGCCTGTGGTCATTGGCCGCTTGCTCGGCCTGGATGAACTCATGCTCACCTTAGTGGCGTTTTTTGCCTTCATCGGCCATTTATTCCCTGTGTTTTTTGGGTTTGAGGGTGGCAAGGGTGTCGCGACTTTCATTGGGACACTATTGGTATTGTGTTGGCCGGTGGGTGTGGCATGGGTGGCCGTTTGGATGATCATGGCTGCGTTTTTTCGTTATTCTTCTTTATCAGCCATCACAGCTTCTGTCTTAACGCCCTTGTTTTTTTGGTTCTTTACGCTGGATGCTGGCGCAACCGGCGTCATGGCTGTGATTTGTTTAATATTAATTTATCGTCACAAAGAAAATATCACAAAATTAATGTCGGGCACGGAAGGTAAAATTGGTAAATAATTTTTAAGAGGATAAAACCCATGCAATCCATACACACCGATGCCGCCCCCGCCGCGATTGGCCCTTATTCCCAAGCCATGGTTCACAACGGCTTATTGTTTTCATCCGGGCAAATTGGTTTAGTGCCTGAAACGGGTGAAATGATCATGGGTGGCATTGGCGCGCAAACCGAACAATGCTTAAAAAATTTGAAAGCGGTTTTAAAAGCCGGTGGTGCTGACGCTGCTTCAATTATTAAAGTGGTGATCTTTTTAAAAGACATGAATGATTTTGCGGTGGTGAATAAATATTACGAATTATTCTTAGGCCAACACCGCCCTGCACGCTCAACCGTGGCCGTGGCTGGGTTGCCGCGCGGGGCCTTGGTTGAGATTGAATGTGTGGCGGTGGTGGCGTGATTAAGCCGCAATTCTATCATCAATCACCAAGGCCACCGGCTTACCCAATTTAGCCAACATATTCACCAAAACATCTATCGTAAAAAGATGCAGCTTACCCCGCTTCAAATCACTCACGCGGGGTTGCGTGATGCCTAAGCGTTTTGCTGCTTGAATTTGAGTAAGATTCAGCTTATCTAATTCTTCTTCAACCGCGTGCATTAACACAGCACGAATTTTAAGATTCGCAGCCTCAATGGGTTCAAAACCCAGATCATCAAACACACTGCCTTTGGTGGTGTGACGTTTCATTTTATTGCCCTCCTTAGTAACTCTTTATCACCCCGTGAGTATTCTCCAACCAAATAACCTGCTTCATCTACCCACAACTCCACACTTCAATTATACAATATTTTATATATTTTGCAAGGCAACAAGGCTAATAAATAAAAATACAATATACTTAATAAGATATTAGCCAAAAATTAATGCTTTCATTATCAAAGGATTTATCAAACAACTCCAGAAAGAAAAATACGATCGTATTTGTACGAGTGCAATATTCTTGCCAGTATCAAAAGTTCATGCTTAAATCATGCAATCTAATCAATGAGGTTCCCATGACAGCACTTAACACCATCAAATGCGTCGGCTGCGAAGGCGGCATTCCAGCACTGACTTCCGATGAAATTAATACGTATTTACCGCAGGTGCGCGACTGGGCAGTCAGCGCCGACCAAAAATCCATCCAAAAAAAATATACCTTCAAAGGGTTTTATAAAACCATGGCGTTTGTGAATGCGGTGGCCTGGGTTGCCAACCAAGAAGGCCATCACCCCGACATGGCGGTGGGTTTTAATTATTGCCACATTACCTTCACCACACATGCGGTCGATGGCTTAACCAAAAACGATTTTATCTGTGCAGCGAAAGTTGACACCATTGAAACACTTTAAAATTGAAAAAAGTTGGTGGGTGACGAATCACGAAAAGCGCGCAATGCTAATCCACCCTCACCGATTAATGTTGTATATAACCAACTTATATGGCCTTTATGTTGATTATATACAACATAACAAAGCTCAAGGATTAACACTTCATGGAGCGGCTGCCCACCTTTAAGCCTGGCGCCACAGGGGTTATATTTAAATTTTCCTGATGATTCATGCTCAACTCAGGCGCAACCACCAAAGCACCCTGCTGAGAAGGCTGCTTTTGATTTTCGACACCCTTTTTTGAAGCCAAGCCATGCTCATGAAACCGACGATAACTCGAGCTGGGTGACTTTTCATTTTTCTTTTGCATTTCATGATAACGATCCATGTGCGGCAACCCTTGCCGCTTTTTCATGTATAAATTAATGCCCAAAATAATGGATGATTGCAGCACCATCAAGGCAACACCTATGGCCGGGTTTAACACAAAACCAATGGTCGCTAACAAAGTGGCTGTCACCACCACAATAGCGAGGTTATAACTTAAACTAATAATCAAATTGCGCTTAATGTTAGTGATAGCCTGTTGCGCAATGGCAAACGTGCTAACCACCGGCAACAACGATTCACGATGCAACACCGCACCCGCTGCCGATTCCACCACGGGGTGCAATGAAGCTGACTTTTTCATCGCAACGCCGAAATCACTTCTAGCAATCGCTAAACCATCATTCCCTGCATCACCAACCATCGCCACACGGCGCTTACCATTTTGTTTTAAGGATTGAATGTAATTTGCTTTTGAATTTTCTGGTGTTCGCTCATCACAATTTGCTTTAATATTTTCTAAAGCAACGCCCAACTCACGCGCATAAGCCGCCGCCGTTTCAGCGCTTGCGCCCGTGCAAAGGTGAACCTCTTTACCCATGCGCTTTAGTTCATCAATCGTGAATTTCGCATCGGGTCTCAAGGTTTCTTTCAGCTTAAAATAACTAACCACCACACCATTTTTAACGATGTAGGTGATTTGTTCAATGGGCGCCGTTTCAATGACCTCAAAAGGAATGCCGTGATCCCTTAAAAAACTGCCATTACCAATGAGGTATTGTTCGCCTTGAATGGTTGCTGCCATGCCGGCGTGATGTGACACATCTTTGTGTTCTAGCTGAATAGCGGTTGTTTTATTACATTGTGTTTCTGCATAACGCTCTAATGCAGCAGCAACTGCGTGTTTTGGCCTGTTTTCTTCCGTGGACTGAGATTCCATCGCATGAATAATACGAAACAACATTTCTTCATTGATGCTGCGATCAAGCAACACATGCTGAGTCACTTCTGGCGTGCCCATTGTCAACGTGCCGTTTAAATCAAAAACAACAACATCAATGTTTGAAGCGGATTGCATGGATTCCGCACTGCGAAAATGAATGCCGTGCTCTTTTTGCTTTGCTTTCTCTAACCCAATTTTAACCGCTAAAGGGGTGATAAAACCCAAGGTACACGGGCAAGCAGACACCAACAACGAAGTCACGCATTGAATCGCTAATGCCGGGTTTAAAAAAATACCGATCAAGGTGCCTGCAACCGCCGCCAACACAAACATGGCCGGAATAAAATAATTTTGAATTTTATCCGCAATGTGTTGAATGGGGGCTTGCTCGCTCGCATAACGATGACGCTGCTTTTCTTGCTCGGCCAAATAAGAATCTGCGGCTATTTTAGTCACTTGAATTTCGATGAAGTCAACACCGTCAGGCACCGTCATGCCTGCATAAATAGCGCTGCCTTGCGATAGTTGTGCAGGGGTGGTTTGCCCGTTAATGCACTCGGTTCCGACATCAACGGATGGCATCAAACAAGTGCCATCGACTGGAATGGTGTCGTGCTCGATGACGCGAATGGTGTCACCCACTTGAATATCTTTCGTTAAACACACTTCCCACTCATCAGTGTTTGGAATTTTACGCTGCACTTTTTTACAAGCGCTATCTGCGTAAGAAACCTTCTTAGTGACTTTGCTTTTTAATGATTCTTCAATCGCTTTGCCCAAATGCCTGAACCCAAAAATTAAAACACCGGATTCCAACATCATGGGCAACCAAGGCACAAAAAAACCAGCGATGGAAACGCCGATAATGGTGAGCGTGCTCACCACAAACAAACTATCCATGGTGAGCGTGCGTGCTTTCACTAATTTTTTAGCGGCATCGCGATAAGCGCCCGCCCCCAATATTAAGGTTAACAACGAGCCGCCACCCACCAAGGCATAAAGTGCAATCAAGGGCAGCGCCAAGCCTGAGAGTGAAATCGCGATTAAACCAGCACCCACGAGTGTGCCTATGATGCCTAAAATTAAATTCTTTAAAAATGCTCGGCGCTTGGTTTTAGCCAAACTGAGTTCGTTGGCTTTTTCTGTTTCATCGGTAAACTCACTCGCCGTAAAACCGAGATCAGCAAGCCCACGGATGGCCCCATCAACGATCACGTTTTTATCGACATCCATTGCTTCATCAAAGCAAATGGCAGCACGATTTTCGAGGAAATTAGCGGTAACAACGGGTGGTTTTTCAATAGGCAATGTTTCGACTGAATTCAATAAGGCAGTTTTCACCGTGGAATGGCAGGCGACACACACCATGCCTTCGACAGTAAATTCAATACGTTGCATCTTAACCACCCTCATCATGACGTCTTTTGGAAAAGAGTATGTATGATTTTTTCTGGGTTAGCAATTGATAAAAATGGCGCTATCCAGACAGCCAACGTGCCAAATAATCATTCACGGCCGCTGGCGCTTCCATGGGGCTTAGGTGGCCGCATTGATCAATGCTGGCTAATGCTGAATGGGCGATGTTGTCACACATGATTTTTGCATCTTCAAAATTAAATATTTTATCTTGGTTAGCGTGAATGATTAATGTTTTACACTGGATGTGTGGCAAAATCAGTTCGCATGATTCACGCACGAGCATGGCTTTTTCTTCATTGATAAATGCATTCATGTTACGAAGAATCATTTGCTTAACGACAACTTCACAACTTTGTTTATAAATATAAACGCTCAACAACCGCTGCACTAATGCATCCACTTCACCGGCTTGCAGCATGGCGATCATGTTCAAACGTGATTCCGTTTTTTCTTTGGTGTCTTTCGTTGCGCATGTATTTAATAAAGCGAGCTTATTCACGCGCTCACCTGCTGCCCCCATCACCATTAACGCCACCCAACCGCCCATGGAATGGCCGGCTAACGCAAACGAATCGGGTGCGTTTTTTAATGCAGCTTCGACCATGGCTTCCGGTGTGCTCGCATTGGATAAATCAGGAATAATAATGTTGTGAGTGGGTGAAAATGCCTGTATTTGCGCTTGCCAAACGGTTTTATCGCAGACTAGGCCCGGGAGGAGGATGAGGGTGGGTTTAGGCATAACGTTTCCCCCACAATTCCGCAAGAAACTCCTGCCAAGGCAAGACGATAATATCGGTTTTTCCAATAGTCGTGAGTAAACGTTTGCGTGGTGCTTGGCACACAACAAAAGCATACGTAGGTTGATAATCTTCAACGAAGGCAACCAACCCCGGCACATCACCCAAAGTGACATCCGCACTTAATTTAGCTTCGACTGCCATCCTTCCCTGATGCAGCACAAAATCAACCTCGAGGCCTGTTTTACTGCGCCAATACTGCAAAGGTGTATTGATATCATTTAAGCCTAAATAAGCCGTTAACTCCATACACAAGTAATGCTCAAACGATAACCCGGCCTCATCGCCTTTTAAAACATTAACCTGACGATGTTGAAGGTAGTTCGCAACACCAACGTCAAATAAATAAAACTTTGGCGTTGCTTGAATTAAATCTCGTTTTACTTTTTTATGGAAAGGCTCTAAATAATAGCCAATGAGTGTATCGGCTAAAATTTGATAATATTCTTTAATGGTTTTTGCATCGACACCAACATCTCTAGCGATATTACTATAATTCAACATTTGGCCATTCGTGTAACCCACTAACTCCATAAACTTTGCAAACTTCGGCAAGTTTCTGACTAAGCCTTCTGCTTGAATTTCTTCTGCTAAATAATCGGTTGTGTAGGCTCTTAACATTTTATCCGGGTGTTCTGATAAATAATGCGACGGTAACAACCCATGTTTAAATACACGTAGCAAATCTAAATTAGGCACTTCAGGATAAACCAGCGGATAGAAATGATATTTCCACGCACGACCGCCCAATAAATTAGCGGCACCTCGTTTTAATTTTCTGGCGCTTGAACCACATAAAATAAAGGCAATTTTTTTATTTTCAATGAGCCAATGCACTTCATTTAACAAAGCAGGAATTTTTTGAACTTCATCAATGATCACTGGCTTTTTTAAATCATCGCTTGAAGCCGCTAATAACTCTTCACGCAACAAGTGTGGGGATGCCAACAACCGAGCATATTCATCCGTTTTTAAGAGATCGTAAAAAATGGAATCACTGAATTCGGAAGCCAGCAAAGTGGACTTACCTGTTTTCCTCGCCCCCCACAAAAAAGCCGATTGCCCGGCTGGCAAAGCCATTTTTAAATATCGCTGAAAGCTCATACCCACCTCAATTTAGGCTAACTAATTAGGAGTATACTCCGGATTTAGACAACTTAAAAGGAGCTTACTCCCGATTTAGACAACTTATTCGGAGTATGCTCCGGATAGGTTGTTGTGGTTTTTATTAAAAACAAAGAGTTAGGTAATTTGTGGGTCGCGCATTACCTCTACCCAATGACTACCTTTGCCCCTTAAACGACATAACCACCACCTAAAAATCATACACCTGCGGAAAATTTTCTGGCATGATTTCGCCAAAGACATAATGTTCGGGCGGATTAATCCCCAACAAATTTCTGACTAAATAGTCCCAGTGTTTACGCCAATAATAAGGATGATCGAATGTTGTTCGATGATTCATATTTGGCATAAGCAACATATCAAAATTTTTATTATGCTTAATTAATGCGTCAACAAACTGCATCGTCGCGCATGGGTGAACATTATCATCCATCTCACCGTGTATTAACAACAATTTTCCAGTTAACTTTTCTGCTAAAAAAACATTACTCTCTTGCTCATAACTTCTCACGTCTAATCCATTATATTTTTCTCCATAACTTGCCGGATAACAGCGCAAATCATGGTTCCCTGCAGCAGCAACACCCACTTTATATAATTCAGGATACATCAACATCCCACGCGCAGCAGCATATCCACCGCCTGAATAGCCTGTAATACCAACACGATCTAAATCAATATAAGGATATTTTTTTGATAATGCCCGAATAACAACCGCATGATCTGGCAAGCCACAGTCAGCCATATTTCCATAAGTTGCATGATGAAACTCAACTGAGCGGCCCGGCGTACCAAACCCGTCCATTTGAACCACAATAAATCCGAGCTCGGCCAAAGCCTGCGCCACCCAAGGCGAACGAAATATCGCTGTATATAATGTGAAATTTGAAACGGTGCGAGACACTTGTGGACCAGGATAAACATGATCAATCAATGGGTATTTTTTATTTTTATCAAAATTAGATGGGAAATAAAGATTACCATAGATATCCGTTTTTCCATCCCTTCCTTTTTCATGAAATCGCAATGGCGGAACCCAGTTCATTTCCTTTAGTTGCTCTATATTCGTTTTCTCTAAAACACCAACCATTGATCCGTCTATCTTTTTTAATGTAATAACAGGTGCGGTATCTATCGTTGAGCTGGTATCTATAAAATAATCATTCGTTGGTGACAAAGCAATGGCATGGTCCGCTGCTTCTTTAGTTAAACACATCAAACCCGAGCCATCTAAATGACAACGAAAAAGCTGTTTGTAATAGGGGTCAATATCTGAATGATATCCTGCTGCAGTGAAATATAACCAATCGGATTTTTCATCATAAGATATTAATTCTCTGACATTCCACGAACCCTGAGTAATGGCATACTCTGCTTCATTTTTACCTATTTTATAATAGTACAGATGCGGATGCCCATCACGCATAGACATCCAGATAATTCCATTTTTTTCTTCTAATACCAGAATATGTGTTTTCCACAAGAAAAACTCACAAGGTTCAGCATATGTGTCAGCACACTCTTCAATAAGAACCGTTACAATGCCAGTTTCGGCATCCGCAACGCATAATGACAATTTTTTTGAACCCCGTGTCTCTTCAAGAAAATAGACTTTACTGCTATTATCACTCCACCAAACCCAATCATACTCAATCGGTGTCAAGTAAGGAGAAAAAGTTGCTTCACGCTTCACCGGTATTGTGGTTTTATTAACCACATCAAAAATAATTAATTCGGTTTTTGGTAAATGTTCATCACCCGAGAAAGACATTCGATATTCATGCAATACCGGCCGCTGTTTACCTTCAGGGGCACCTTGAAGCAGATAAAGTTTTTCAACCTTCCGTTGATCCACACGATGCGTAATAAATTTATTTGAATTTTTTGACCAACGCACAATCGGATATCTTTTCACCTCGGACAATTTATCACTAACTGCACGTGTGTTTGTTTCGGGCGATGATGCATAATCATAATAAGGCTGACCATCATTTGTTATTTTTTCAACCGTATTTTGGTCTAGGTTTTTCAATATTAAATTATGATTTTCTGCACTCAAAGACCAAGATTTATTAGGCGAAAACGAAGAATCAACATATTGATTTTCTTTTTTTATTAACTCACCCTGAAGAGTAAAAAACCAATTTAACCGATCATAGGCAAGAAACAATTCATTTTTTTGGCTATCAAAAGAAAACCACTGCAAGGAAAGATCATCTGGATCAATCACCCTCTGCAAGCAAGCAGAGATTGCATTCGCTATTTTTTTCAATTCAAACAAGATGTTTTTTTGGCCAGATTCCAATTCAACCTCAAGCAAATGATACCCACTTGGCGCCCCTTGAAAATAATAAAGTGCACAGTTACCCCAATAAGGGAAAATAGCTGAATTATAAATACACTTGTATAAATTCCAAGGCAAAAATGCTTCGGCTCTTTGATAAACATCGTGGTTCATTGCATTATCTCTCACTTTTAAAATAGATAGCCTTACAAACGATCATAATGAACGGAATGATTAGCCGCAGAAACCATTATATTCTCATACCGTTCCTCACCAGAACCATAATGCGTAAATGTTAATAATAAACCATGCCTATGCCCTGGCAAATCCACCAACTTAACTTTTGGCGAGGCTGAATATTCACCCGCATACATTAAAAATAAATTTTTTGATTCAACTACCCAACGATGATTTTTTTCTGAAAAAATAACTGCGCTCAGTAACGGCAAACACGCATGGCACTCAAATGGCTCACCAACCGGAACCGTTTTTGTTAACAGGAAATATTTGTTTTTACCATCCTCGACGAATGGTGAAAAAAATACTGCGCTAACCAACCCCGTTTCAGCACCCCAAAAATCTTTTTGTTCTTTCTTTGAGGGAAATGGAATATGTTGCCAAACGGAAACTTGATGCTCTTCATTGAAATGATGAAAGAGTATGTAGCTTGCTTCATATAGAGTAAAATCTGGGAGCTTTTCGGGTGCCGCTAAAGCCAGGCTTGAGAACCACACTAAAACTAAAAAAGAAAATAATTTGTTACTCATTTTAAACTCAGCCTTTTAATGAAATGTTGGTGGATTACGAAACGCGAAAAGCACGCGTTTCTAATCCACCCTACGCATAGCCATATCCTTTCAGCTAATCTGTGATCTTATTTGATGAATACCACTCTCAAAATTTAAGGCATCCCCATCATCCAGTTTTGGCAAATGCTCAAAAAAACCCTTCAACTCACCCACAGTTAAACCAGGTTTTTTTCGTTCCGCCGGTATAATGCTAGCAACACTCACCTTGCCTCTTTTGATTTCATAAGAAACACCTTCCGTGTTAACGCGATGAAATATTAAAGACAATGATCGCTTTGCTTCTGCCTCACTAATGAGATATACAGACATACACCTCCCAACAAACCCAAAAAACATGATACCTTAATAATAACCTATTCATCATGAATACCCATAATATTTATAGTAGCCTTGTTGACAGCCACATAATATCAGCCAGCAAGGCCACTAAAAAAGAAACATATCACTATTACGGAGACTAACCATGAAAAATGAATACGATTTTTCCAACGCAAAGAAAAACCCCTATGTTGCGAAAATAAAAAAGCAGGTCACTATTCGCTTAGATTCAGAAGTTATTAAATACTTCAAAAATCTTTCGGCTAGCAACGACATCCCCTATCAATCTCTCATTAATTTGTATTTACGCGACTGCATTCAAAAAAACAAAAAACCTCACTTCGAATGGACGTCAAAAAAATAATACTTCTCTTCTGAAAGTGCAATTTAATGTTGGTGGATTACGAAACGCGAAAAGCACGCGTTTCTAATCCACCCTACACCCGCCTAATCACCAAACACAACAAAACAGCAGCACCCACGATAAAGGTAATTAAAATCGAGCCCAAACTAAAAAATGAACCCTCGTAAAAATACCCGGCAATCTGCAAACCAATGGCTGAAACAATATAATTCCCCGCAGAAATAACCGCAGCCACTCGCCCCTTGGATTCAGGAATAGCATGAAGACTCAATGGATACAGAATGGTGCCAGGTATAATTTGCGCAATAATAAATGGAATAAATGACAGCGTAATCACCAATGGATCACTCGTATAAAAAAACAACGCGAACAAAAGCGTGAAAATGCTAATTAATTGCAGCTTCACACCGACCACTAACATTTGACGCTGTGAATATGAAATATTTTTAATCATAAGGCCGTAAACAACACTGCCTAAGGCAAACGTGAATGCCAACGACCCTTGATATAACCCAAAATGATGCAAGCTCACACTCAATTCATTCATGTAAAGCAAAGGAGATATGCCAACGAAAATCCAATAAGGTGCGCAATTCACCACAATTTCACTGATATAAAGCATGAGTGTGCTCGATTGAAAGATAGGCAAATATCGCCCGGCTTGCACGGCACCCACCCCCTTGGGTGTTGGATGCCCAGGAACAAATATCAAGGTAACCATTAAGGTAAAAAAACCCAACAAACACAATGCAATGAAATTACCATGCCAATGAAATGCAAGCGTTAGATAACTACCCACCACTGGCGCAAGGGCACAAGCAATATTGCGTGAGCCATTTAACATGGCATATAAAAATTGTTGCTCTTTAAGCGGATACATATCTGCAACAATTAAAAAACTTAAAATAGAAGGTGCCGCAATGCCCACGCCTTGGAAAAAACGTCCAAGTGCTAACGCTGGGTATCCACCCGCAAAAAGACAAAGCAAACTGGCAGCAACAAATATTACCAAACCCAAAACAATAATGGGTTTACGCCCGTAACGATCCGCCAAACCACCCACTAAAAATATGCTTAAACAGTAACCGATAAAATTAAGACTAATCAGTGTTTCAACCCAAAAAGGCGTGAGACTAAATTGCGCTTGCAGCTCAGGGAAACTTGGCACAAATAAATCAAACTCCATGCCAGACAACACGTCCATCAAGAGGATGCTGATTAAGAGCATGAGTTTAAGGTTTTTCAAGAGCATCATCCCTGAACATAAAGGGGCGGCATTTTTTAAAAAAACACCGCCTTTAACCCTTACTTTTTAAAGATCGGCACAGAAAGCGTTAAGTTGGTTGTGATAAAAATACCTGTCGGGGTTGCCTGTTTTTGCGCCCAAAAACCATGCTTCTTCAACTTATGAAAAAATTTATCTGCAACTTGCCCTTTATCAAGCGCCATTTTCATGCATCGCAGATCATCATTTTTCATTTCTGGAATATTTATTTTATCCTTAGGATAAACCTTCCACGTGTTACTTTCTAAATCTGGTGCATGCTTAGATAAAACCTTCTTTGTATAATTCAGCAAAGCTGTTTGTGTTTTTTCATCGTTGATCACTTGCACCTTACCAATAAGCATCCCCGCAGCATCTAAAGCATCAATCATGCCATCCGGATTGGTATCAGCATACTGTTGGCACGCCATCGTCGCCAATTGAAGCACTTGCCTATTTTCGGCCGGAACAGGCAACCCTGCTTGCGTATAACAACTGCAAGCCACATTGGCAAAATAAATTCTTTTAAAGATATCTTTTTCTACGGTTAATTTATACGCTGAATAATCTGAAATAGCAGAACAAACATTCTTCTTAAGCGTATTACCGCTGCATAAAATATTCCACAACGCTTCATTAGTCGCAAACATATCCTCGTGATCTTGCGTTACAAGATAACGTTGATAAGCATTAATCGCTCGCGCCGCGTCTCCACTATTACCAATCTCATATTCCTTTTCAACCAAACCCATCACTAATTTCAACTTCATTTTTTCTCTCCTCTGTTGTTAAATAAAAAACTCACTCGCCCAACGGCCACCGTGCCCGCACATTCAAGGCTAAATCATCCCGCTCGCCCGCTAACAAACGCTGGCAACCGGCGTAAGCAATCATCGCGCCGTTGTCTGTGCAAAACGCTAAACGCGGAAAATAAACACTCGCACTCATTGCGGCTGTCATTGCTTCCAAACTTTCACGCAAGGCTAAATTCGCACCCACGCCACCCGCAACCACCAAGCGCTTCAACCCCGTTTGCAGCAAGGCACGCTTACATTTGATCGTTAAAGTTTCCACCACCGCTTCTTGAAACCCGCGCGCAATGTCCGCTTTGGTTTGGTCATTCAACTCACTGCCCTTAATCGCATGCAAGGCTGCCGTCTTCAATCCACTGAAACTAAAATCTAAACCCGGCCTATCTGTCATCGGGCGCGGGAAGTCAAACAAACCCGGCCGGCCCAATTCCGCCAATTTCGCCAAGGCCGCGCCACCCGGGTAACCCAAGCCCAATAATTTGGCCGTTTTGTCGAAGGCTTCGCCAGCGGCGTCGTCCAGGGTGTCGCCTATCACTTGATAGCGACCCACCCCCAACACTTCCACCAACTCCGTGTGCCCGCCCGACACAATTAAAGCTAAAAAGGGAAAGGCCGGCGGCGTGGGTTCAAGGCAGGGCGCCAAAAGGTGGCCTTCTAAATGATGAACGCCTATGGCCGGCAGGTTCCAAGCATAAGCGAGCGTTCGCCCGAGCATGGCACCGACCATCAAAGCCCCCACTAAGCCCGGGCCTCGGGTGTAAGCAACGCCGTCTAAATCTTGGCCGCGCATGCCAGCTTCTGCCAGCACTTGTTCGATTAAGGGTATGATTTTACGGACATGATCACGCGAGGCCACCTCGGGCATCACCCCACCAAAGGGCGCGTGCAAGGCGACTTGACTATATAGTGCATCCGCGATGAGGCCATCACGGGAATCGTAAATGGCCACGCCCGTTTCGTCGCACGATGTTTCTATGCCTAATACTCGCATCACCCACCCTCAAAAAAAGTCCCCTATCATAACCGGACTTTACCCGACTAACCACCCATTACCCGCGACAAGTCTTTGCATTTTGGCTCGCCTGCGATTAGAATGGCCGCTTTCCCATATCTAACTGACTAAAAAGGGTGTGTTTTCCATATGCCAACCGTACGTGTAAGAGACAACGAAAACTTCGAATTAAGCCTGCGCCGCTTTAAACGCCTCTGCGAAAAAGCCGGTATCTTAGCCGACTTGCGCCGCCACGAATTCTACGAAAAACCCACCTGGGAACGTAAGCGTAAAAAAGCTGCTGCTAAAAAGCGCTACCAGAAGAAAATTTTGCGTGAAAAAATGGCTATGGAACGTGATCGCCAGCCCATCGGCACCGGCAGAAGAGAAGAAGCCTAAGCCATGACCACCATCAAGGACCGAATCCTTGAGGATATGAAAGCCGCCATGCGCTCTCAAGAAAAAGAGCGCTTGGCCACCATACGCCTCATCATGGCCGCCATGAAGCAGCGCGAAGTCGATGAACGCATTGAGCTCACCGACGAAGACGTGCTTGCCATTCTCAACAAAATGATCAAACAGCGCCGCGATTCCATCGCGCAATTTCAAGCTGGTGCTCGCCAAGATTTGGCTGATAAAGAGCTGGCTGAAGTCGCTATCATTCAACATTACCTACCCGCTCAACTAACTGACGCTGAAATTGAAGCCGCCATTGAGGCTGCCATTCAATCCTCAGGCGCAAGTTCGGCCAAAGACATGGGTAAAGTCATGGGCTTGCTGAAAGCGACCCTCGCTGGCAAAGCGGAAATGACGGCGGTGAGCGCAAAAGTTAAAACGCGTTTGGCTGAGTAAGCTTGGCCTTGTAGCCCGGACGTGTTTTTTACGGCCGGGGCTGTCCTTGAACGAAGCCCCGAAACCATACCCAAACAATCATCAAATATCTCAACGAAGCGACGAGTTTTTTCGGGGCTCCGTTCGGCTGCAGTTCCCGGCCGCTCATTGAAACCTCACCCTAACCCTCTCCAAGCTAAAGAACAGCTTGGAGAGGGGGCTTAAATGGAAGTCCGGGCTACAACCACTTATTTTGACTTTTTCATCCCCGTTGACCGAGTCAAATTGGCTGTCACAAAAATGCCAGTTTGTGTTTTTGGTAACACTTTTGCCCAGAAACCGTGAGTTTCTAGCTTTCTAGCAAACACCGCTGCAAGATCATCCTTCGCAGGATCAAGCTTAATAACATTCATCGTATCGTTTTTCATCGCTTCTATTTTTATCAAGTGCTTAGGATACGGCTTCCACCCTTCATCACCACCTTGAGGCAGCGCTTCACGATGTTTATCAAAAAACTTTTTTGTATAGGCTGAAAGCCTCTTTTGCGTATTAGCGGGTAAAGCGAAATCATACAGCGCTTCATGGCTGTGGCGGACAAGGGGGTGCTGAACCCAACTATCCCTGTTTTGCAAAAAATCTTGTATCCTCGATTGCATCGCCGGTGCAAACATCCCCACCCCTGCTTTCATCATTTTAGCAATCGCTTGACCTTGTAAATTCATAATGTCTTGGGTAGGGAAAATATTAAACCGGGTATAAACCGCATTCGCCTGATTTACAAACCAGGATGCCTGTTCTGCATCATCATTGTAATCCAGCATATATCGGGCAACCAAAGCCATCGCCTCACGAATCGAAGCAGTCATCATTACTGTTGTTTCTTTTGCTGCAATAATCGAAAAGAAATGGTCGTAAACCTGCACAACATGAGCGTGCTCACCTGACTTCAAATAAGCCTCATAAGACTCTATGGCCCGTCTAGCATCTTCACTATCACCAATCTCGTATGTTTTTTGCTCATCGCCCAAGCTCAAGATAAACTGCATTTGACTACCCTCTCTAGTGTTATTTTTGAATGCGGCGGTACTCTACACCGCTCCCCCTCCCCAAAACAAGCCCCACTTCACCCACCCCCCCTCCTCGTGCTATAACTGATGCTTATCAACATCCATACCCATAGGGCACACGTGAGCATTCCACGCGATTTTATAGAGCTTTTATTAGCCAGGATTGATTTGGTGGATTTCATCGGCCAACTCGTTCCGCTCAAAAAAAAGACAGGCAGCAATTATTTTGCCCGCTGCCCTTTTCACCAAGAAAAAAGCGCTTCTTTCTCAGTTAGCCAAACCAAACAGTTTTATTATTGCTTTGGTTGCGGCGCCCACGGCAACGCCATTGATTTTTTAATGAACCACGATCACTTAAGTTTTCCTGAAGCCGTTGAAAACTTAGCCCGCACCGCCAACATGGAAGTGCCGCGCACCAACAACGCACCCGCCCCCAAAAAAGACGACAGCCTGCCCGCGCTTTACGAACTCACACAACAAGTGAGCGCTTATTTTTACGAACACATGTGCAACTCCACCCGCGCCATTGATTATTTAAAAAAACGCGGCATCACCGGCAACATTGCCAAACAATTTCAAATTGGTTATGCGCCGAATGGCTGGAGCCACGCGCTGGATAAATTTGGCCTCACGGAGTTGGATAAAAAGAAATTACTCGACACCGGCTTAATCATTAAAAAAGACGAAGGCGGTTATTACGACCGCTTTCGCGACCGCATTATGTTCCCCATCCTTGATCACCGCGGCCGCATCATTGGCTTTGGTGGGCGCGTGCTGGGCGAAGGCGAACCCAAATATTTAAATTCACCTGAAACCCCCATTTTTCAAAAAGGGCATGAACTTTACGGCTTATTTCAAGGCTTAAAAGCCAACCGTGAATTAAAGCGCGTCATGATTGTGGAAGGCTACCTTGACGTGATTGCACTCTTTCAACACGGCATCACCTATGCCGTGGCAACGCTTGGCACCGCCACCACACCGCATCATTTACAACGCTTGTTTCGTTACACGAATGAATTGATATTTTGCTTTGATGGCGATAACGCTGGCCGCACCGCCGCTTGGCGCGCACTGCAAGTGATTTTCCCGCTCATGCATGACAGCCTGCAAGTGCGTTTTTTGTTTTTACCTGATGGCGAAGACCCGGATTCGTTAGTGCATAAAGAAGGGAAAGAAGCGTTTGAAAAACGCATAGACACCAGCTTATCGCTTTCAGACTTTTTCTTTCAAAGCATTGCACAGCAAGCCGACATGAACACCATGGAAGGCCGCGCGCGCTTTGCGTCACTTGCGTTAAATCACATTAAACAATTGCCGCCTAGCCTCTTTCACAACATGATGCTAGATGCGCTTGCCAAACGCGCGCGCATTGATGTCACCACTTTAAAATCGGATAAAAAAATACCCGACGCAACAACAGCTCCCGCACCCGAAAAAATTAAATTACCGGCACCCCTGCAATTAGCCGCCGCTTTATTGCTGCAAGCACCCACGCTCGCGCAAAACTTAGAGCCCCTGCCCGACTACACCTTGCCGGGTTACGCATTTTTAATCCGCTTGATCAACCAACTGAAAGCCAAAGCGAGCCTCACCGCCGGCGCCCTGCTGGAGCTATTCCGAGGCAGCGACGACGAAGCCTTAATCACCCAATGCTTACAATTCGACCACTGCGTGCCCGATGAAAAAATTGAGGTCGCTTTTCAAGGAGCCATGCGGCAAGTTCATGCGCTTGGGATGGACCAAGGCATTCAAGCCCTCATGGCCAAGGCGGCGCAGTCTTCCTTGTCCGAAGAAGAGCGCCAAGCGCTCACCCAATCCATTGCCAAACGAAAAGCCCTGCCAGCCTAAATAAATGTGCTATAAAACAGCACCTTAGCCACAAGCTCCCCTTGATTTAATTTCATGACTTTTCAAAGAAAATAGTGGATAATACCGACTCCATTTGTCTCTACCTAAAAATTGGCAGGTCACCCTATGGCTCAAGATTCAAAATCTCGCCTCAAAGAACTCATTACACGCGGCAAAGAACAAGGCTACCTCACTTACGCCGAGGTGAACGATCACCTTCCGCCCGACATCACCGACCCAGAACAAATTGAAGACATCATCAGCATGATCAACGACATGGGCATCCGTGTCTCTGAAGAAGCCCCCGAAATGGGCGAATTGCTGCTTTCTGAAAATGAAGCCGCTGAAGATGAAGTGGTGGTGGAAGAAGCCGCCAATGCCGCCTTAGCTGTCATGTCCGCCGACGGCGAACTTGGCCGCACCACCGACCCCGTGCGCATGTACATGCGTGAAATGGGCCGGGTTGAGCTGCTTTCTCGCGAAGGTGAAATTGCGATTGCCAAGCGCATTGAAGAAGGCATGAACCAAATGCTCACCACGCTTGCCTACCAACCCCAAATGATCGCCGATGTCTTGGCTGATTTTGTGCGCGTTGAAAAAGGCGAGCTACGTTTAAGCGATTTAATCAGCGGCTACATCGAACCAGATTTGGCTGGCGCTGAAGACGACGACGAAGAAGGTGGCAGCACCGAAGCCACGGCCAAAGAAGCGACGCCCTCCGTTGACGAAGAAGAAGAAGGCGGCGAAGCCGCTGACCCTTTCGACGACGACGCCGGCCTCGACCCTGAAAAAGCGCGTGAAAAATTCACGGCCTTGCGCGTTATTTACGACGACGTCATCGCCACTGAAAAAAAACACGGTCAGAAAAATAAAAAATCCGCTGCGAAGCGTGAAGAACTTGCTAAGTTTTTCATGGACATCAAGCTGTCACCTCGCCAGTTCAACAAATTATCAAAAAAAATGCGTCACATGCTTGATGAAATCCGCATGCAAGAAAGGGCCATCCTTGATTATTGCGTTAACAAAAGCAAATTACCACGCAAAGCCTTCATCACCGCCTTCGTTAACAACGAAACCAATTTAAATTGGGTTGACGCCATCAAAGGCAAAATCAGCGACGCTGACTTTGACACCTACGTGCCTGACATTCATCGTGCTCAAAACAAGCTGATCACGCTTGAAAACCAAATGCACATGACCATTGCTGAAATCAAAGAAGTGAACCGCCGTTTATCCATCGGTGAAGCAAAAGCACGTCGTGCGAAAAAAGAAATGGTGGAAGCTAACTTGCGTTTGGTGATTTCTATCGCTAAAAAATACACCAACCGTGGTTTGCAATTCCTCGATTTAATTCAGGAAGGCAACATTGGTTTGATGAAAGCGGTTGATAAATTTGAATATCAACGCGGTTATAAATTCTCAACCTATGCAACGTGGTGGATACGTCAAGCCATCACACGCTCTATCGCCGACCAAGCGCGCACCATCCGTATTCCGGTGCACATGATAGAAACCATCAACAAACTCAATCGCATTTCACGGCAATTGCTGCAAGAAACGGGGCAAGAACCAACCCCTGAAGAACTCAGCCGTAAAATGAACATTCCAGAAGATAAAATTCGCAAGATCATGAAAATTGCGAAAGAACCTATCTCCATGGAAACCCCGATTGGCGACGATGAAGACTCTCACTTAGGTGATTTCATCGAAGACAACAACACCATGTCACCCATCGATGCTGCCACCAACTTTGGTTTATCAGAAGCCGTGCAAAAAGTATTGGGCTCGCTCACCCCGCGTGAAGCCAAAGTGTTGCGCATGCGTTTCGGTATCAACATGAACACCGACCACACCCTTGAAGAAGTGGGCAAACAGTTTGATGTGACACGTGAACGTATTCGTCAAATTGAAGCCAAAGCCTTGCGTAAACTGCGCCACCCATCACGCGCGGAACAATTACGCAGCTTCCTCGAAGAACAAGAGTAAACCAATGCCCGCACCTTGATATGGGTGCGGGTTTTTTAACACGGAGGTGAAGATGCGTTTTTACACTATCATCATTGCAAGTGTTTTAAGTTTTGCGGCTGGGCCGCTGTTTGCAGCCAATCAGCAAGAATCCATCCCCGCGTTTGACAGCCAAGTGATCGTTAACCAAGACACCTCCATCGATGTCAGCGAAACCATACAAATTCTAGCAAACCAACATTATTTTCAACACGGCTTAACGCGACAATTCGACTTTGCCTCTCCTAAAGATTATGAAATTCGCAGTGTGACCGTCGATGGCGTGCCGGTTTCCTACCACGTTAATGTGAAACCCAGCCAAATTAACCTCGATATTGGCGAAGCCAGCAAGCTGCTGCCGCCAGGCACTTACACTTACAACATCAACTACCACGTGAACAATGCCGTGCATTTTGGTGCTGCCGCTGATGAGCTGCGCTGGAATGTGAATAGCAGTCATTGGAATTTACCCATACAAAAAGCATCGGTGACAGTCACCCTGCCTGATGCCGCTAAAATTTTGCAATACGACACCTACATCAACAACATGCAAACCGTCAACGACATCCGCGTGACACAAGCAAGCGATGGCGTGTTCAGTGTTAGCACGCAGCGCGCACTGGCGCCACACCAAGCCCTCAGTGTTTTCATTAGCTGGCCTAAGGGCATCGTGCGCGTTAAGAGCTACCCCAAAACCCTGGAAGCTGATTTAGCCGCCAACCGTGTGAATGAGTGGGAATTAGGCATTATGCTTGCCGTACTCGCTTATTATTTATTTTTTTGGTTTCGGCTGGGGCGCAACTTGCACGACCCTCACCTCATGCCTTTGTTTCAGCCACCGGCCACGGTTTCTGCCGCTGCGGCCAATTATTTACTGCAAATGCGTTTCAACGACAAAGTGCTGAGCATAGGCATTTTAAGCCTTGCGACTAAACATTATTGCGCCATCACCGAAAAAGATGGGGCCATCACATTAATACAAAATAAAAATGCGACCGCCAAGCTAAACGATGAAGAAGATGTTTTATTAAAAGCCTTATTTAAAGATGGCGACACCATTACCTTAACGAAAGAAAATCGTGCTCGCTTACAAACAGTGAAAGCGACCTTTCGGTCTGCTTTAAAAAACACTTACGAAGAACTTTATTTTGCGAGCAATCGCGGCATTGTTCGACTGGGCATTTTACTCAGCACCCTCGCTTTCATTGCGCCTGTTATTAGTTCCATTTACCATTTTCACACCTTAATGGCGGTGACGGGTTTGTGTTTGTTTGGTTATGCCTTATATCGCTTGGGTAAAACATTCTGGCGGAGCGCCGTGCATGCTAACCACATTCCTAAGCCTAACTATGTCATCATTGCGGTGATAAAAGGCGTGATTTTGCTGGTGGCTTTGGGCCTTTCCATTTACACCCTGAACCTGTTCACGGATAACATTCCGCCCACCACCTTGGTGTTGTTGGGCTTTTTATTAGTGATTAATGTTTTGTTTTATCACCTGATGCGCAGCCCCACGTCCGCTGGGTGTGATCTTTTGAATCAAATTGAAGGGTTCAAGCTGTTTTTCCACACGACGGAAAAACCGCGTTTTGCGGCGCTTGCGCCACCGGAGATGACCTCTGATCTTTTAGACCGTTACATCCCGTATGCGATTGCGATGTCGGAAGAAAATGCCTGGGGTGAGCGAATGATACAAACCACGAGCCGCTCGCCGCTTTCGCCTTATGTGCCTGCTTGGCTCACGCTCAACGAAAAACACCCCGCCCCCCTGCGGCGCTTTCCTTTTTACATGAATGCCATGCTTATGCATGCTTTGCATCAGGTGGGGGCGTAGGGTGGATTAGTGGCGTGCTCTTCGCCACGTAATCCACCACCACCATCCTTTAAAAAATGTCCAAACCAACGGCAACAACCTTCATTTATTCGGGCTTTTTTTCTAACGTTGGTGGATTACGTCGAACGCAAAAGGCGCGCTCTCCTAATCCACCCTACGCCTGCTTCTTAGGAGGGGTGTTTTTGATCCTATTTTCCACCTTGAACTTCCCCCCTAATCCCGATATCATTCCCTCTTGAAACCGCAATACCACGCGGGCCCATAGCTCAGTTGGTTAGAGCAGAGGACTCATAATCCTTTGGTCCTAGGTTCAAGTCCTAGTGGGCCCAGCAATAGAATCAAATAGTTGAGAGTCATGCCCGAATCGGGGCGAATTTCATGTAGAAGAATGACATGCAGCCGCATAAGAACACTGTGAAGACTAAATTGGATTTCAAAACTTAAATGCCTGCAGTCAAACTCTCATATAACTTCTGAAATCCAGGCAGGTTGCGTAACTTATCGCAAATTACTAAATTTCGGCGTCGAATATCTTCATCATCTGCATCTCCCATTTTAGTTAATATATTTTTGAGATGATTACCAATATCATAATGCGGAGCACGATATTTGAGCATTTCTTCCAAAACATCCAACACATACCCTGGGCTTTTATCAGTCAAATGATGTAAATCTTCTAAAAAATGCATTTCATTATTGGCGGACACAATATGTTTCGCGGACAAAAGCATCCATTGCTTTTTTTCTTCGTCTAGTTCATCCAAATAGCAAGCAAGCATTCCAAGCGATGATAACAATGATGAACAATCAGCTTGCTTGGATTTACACCAATTTATGCTTTGACGCCAAAAATTTATAATCTTACTTTTATCGTCATTTGTAATTTTTTGATTTTGGATACTCCAATAAAAGCGCGCGATCAGCCCTAATTCCTCCGAGTAATTATTCTCGTAAAGAAATGCAAACAACCCAGAATCGAGCTTCTCCAAATCCCACAAATAAGCCAACGCAATACGATCAATAAGTTGCTTTTTAATTTGACCATTTGCGATATGTTCTTTTATCGCAAACTCAAACACTCCTTGGTCACGAAGCAGACAATACACCTCAGGACTTGCGCCATTAGTATAAGCCAAGCCCTGAATAGCAGATGAAAAATTCTGTATATGATCTGTAGGAAATAGCCAAGCTAGATTGTCAACAAGCCATTCATTACTTAAATATCTGAGGTTCTCAATATATGACGCCATCAATGTTGAAAACTCAAAATTATCACTTTTACACTTCGATAATTCCTCATTGAAAACAGGTTCAATATCCAACCAAACTGAATTGTGACTACCGACTTTCTGTTGTGATAAACGACTAGTACGCAAAGCGTAATATACTAGTGCCTCTATAGCCTTACCTTTAGAAGAATTTATAGCGATTGTCATAGAATCTTTTTCATGCCAGCGAGACTCGGAAGGCAAGTTACTTAAAAAATTACAAATTAAAACTTTAGCTCTTGGGAGCAAATCCTCAGAAAACGCATTATCATCAGCATGCATTCCTGAGCGTAAGAAATCAGCAATTAAACGAGGTATCCAAGATTTTTTCGGTATAAGATCACCTTTATCTTCCTCTATTTCATTCCATAAATATGATCCAAGAACCAGTTCATCAAAATAATCGAATAAAATCGCCCAAATATCTATCCATAAACTAGGATATTGATTCAAGGGCTTTTGTTTTGACGTCCATAGCTCAAAATAACCCTTTATATAACCATATTGATAAGCAGGATTCGCACGTAAAAAACCATCCTTGCACATCAAAAATTTATCTGGGTATGATTTGATAGCCTCTTCTAGTACACGAACAAGCCCATAAATATTAGGGCCGCGAAATTCATCTTTTATATTGAAAGTATTTAATTGATCAACCAACATACCCTTATCAAGAAAATTAATTAATTCTTTTACGTCATATGGAGATGAATCATTTGATTGCCATGTCTCAAGATATACATAGAAATCAGGGTGAGATGGTACAGGCCCAATTTCAGACTCTAAGAGTAAATATAATTCATCTACCCTTTGTGAACCTTTCTGATAGGCTGCATGCAGCATTCTTTGCTGTAGGCAAGTTTTGCTTGCAGCAGGGTCTTTGCTACCTTGAGGAAGCGGTAGATTCATTATGCAATTAATTAGGGATTCTCTTTGCTCTTCGGTAAATAAGGTAAATCTTCGATTCAATAAGTGATAAATCTCATGTATGTGATTTCTTTTTATGAAATTCGGATTTATTATCCTCTCAAACAATGAATTTAAATCAACAAAATTTTCTGCGAATATAAAAATAGCTAGCCTCTCGAATACTTCCACATTACTCTCTAGCAAACCAACAACGAATTCAGAATCAATCGAAGATGAAAACCATGCAGCAATAATATCACGCAATCCTAAAGTTAATACAGGCTTACACTCATCGTGGTATTCATTTTGACGATGATCCTCAATTGCAGGCAACCAAACCCAGCTCTCTCTCCCATTTTCATCTGAAATCAATTTTTTCAATTTGTTAATTAGAACATTGGATACTTCTTTTCCACATTTTAGGCCAAACTCCTTAGAAAGATTTTTAAATAAGGATTCCACGCAATAATCCGATAGCTTAAACTTGGGCTCTTTCTTTTTTGTAAACTTGTCTTCTACAAATTTAACATCAATACAGTAATTGAGAAGCATACATGCTTTATAATGGTCGGCAGGCACTGCGCTTGCAAGTAGGCTTGGGATTAATTTTGTTATTATTCCACCGTCTGTTAAAGTCGAGCTAATCATAGCCAGCCACTTCCCAACTAACTGAATATCCTTCTCTAACAAATATGAAGGAGGTACTTCAGAAAATACTTTAGCAAACACTATCCAATAATTTTCATGGATAGCGTCTTGCTTTTTTAATTCGGCTTCTTCAGTGTATTTATGTAAACGGGAAACTATCTTCTTTATAATTTTGTCATTATTAATTAAAGCGGACTTAGACATCGCTTTTTGCAAATAATCGTGAGCGCCAGTAGTAATTACTCTTTCGTAATCGAAGAATCCCTTTGCATCCAAAGCATCGTAAAAATCGAGCAAATTATCCTTACTATTAATTAGACTAAATCCATAACGCGCCTGGTCTTCATTTTCAAGCATTAACTCCACAAATGATTCTTGTCTTTTAGATAATTTACTCATTTTCAAGCAACCTCCCCATTTCGGCACGCTTCTCGATTGCTAGTATGGGTTGCGCGGGAATCTGCTTAGAAAACGCTTCCAACACAAAGGTCATTTGCGCCCAATCATGGTCATCCCGCGCAAAAGGTATAAGTTCAATACCGAGGTCGTTATAGTATGAATACATTTCATTTGCCAAATATAGCTCATGGCTAAAAAAGCCCTGAATAAGATAATGACTTGGCTGGGGATCTTGCCTAGCAGTCTGCCCCTTACAAATATACTCAAGAATCTCTAGCTCTTCGAGACCATAACCAACGAACAAGGTGGTTTTTTGACTAAATAAATAGGCCAGAAATGTTAAAACTGGATTTTCGTCGCCATCACGATCACGCGCATAATGTGTCGCATAATCTTGGGTAGTAATTATCATACTTTCAGGATCATGCTCAGAACCATGCAGATGTATCACAGTATCACTTTTAGTTAAAACATCTGGGCGAAAATCTTCCTTCTTATATATTCTATTGCGCTCAATCACCTCAAGAGTACTACCAACAGAATCGCCTGCGCGCATTACACCACCTGTATCTTTGTATTTTAAACAACTATCATAATTTGTCGTAAGAAAAATATTAGCTATTTGCTGAATTGCACAATAAGCTCGTGACCCTAGCGACTCAGGTTCTTTGCTTCGAGAAAAAATTTCTTCAAAATTAATTTTTTGCTGGCTCTGCTTATTAAGACGCATTGCAAGTGTGAGTTTTACGCGTGGCGATAAGTGCTTTAATTGTTCCACCGCACAATAATTTAACTCGCCAGTTTTTATAAAATGATGCAGGCATATATTAGCTAGTTCACTCCATGTTGGACAACCAGCCAATTTCGATAAACCAGCCCCGATAAACGGAACAATCTTGCCGCCAATTAAATGTGCGCTTCTAAGACCCGCAGGTATCTCAGGAATCAGTAAAATCTCTTTTATCCGACGATCAGCCATCCCGCATCCCTATTGATCTTTCGTGCAAAGCTTGAATTAATTGGCCTTGAGTAGTCGTAGAGGAGGAATTAAATCACATACTTCAACATGCAGAGTTAAAGCAATCCTAATAAGGTTCTGTATTGAAATATTTTGCTCACCCCGCTCTACTCGCCCCATATAAGTACGGCCAAGCCCAGCCTCAGCAGCAAAGGTCTCTTGCGAGAAGCCGTTTGCCTTACGTGCTTCACGTATAAGCTTGCCGATTTTGACCAGATTGGGGTGTCTTTTTTCCATACAGTTAGTGTCACTAACCGCACCTTATCGAGCCACACCCAATAAGTGGCATTTTATATCATTTAGAAAGAAAGAAGAAGGGGTCAAGTCTGGACATTTGACATACTTAAACCCGTTTTAGAAAAAGCAAATTACTTTTTGGCAATTAGAAAATTTAAAGAGGCTAGGAGGCCAGATGTCAAATGTCCAGACTTGACCCCTCTCTTTTTTATTTTTCCCGCAAGAGCATGGGATGGGTGATTATTTAGGAATGCATCAATTGAGACAGGGTCAAATTGCTGCAATGCTTCAGATAAATCACAAAGTTCTTCAATATTTCGGAGGGGCACAGCAGCACAGCTATAATATCCAGCTGAAGAAGGAACATTTACAATTTTTTCATTTGACTCCCCAAGATCATTTTCATTCAATCTAACGCTATTCTCAATCACACATGATAATTTAAACTTCAACCTATCAATTTGATCTGCGCTTTGTTTGTTGCCTATATATTGCTGTAATCGTATATATACAATATCGTTTGTAACACAGTCTACGATTTGCTCGATAAGCTCTTTCCTAAGCGGATACCCATAACATGTGCTCGCACCTGCGCCCAAAATAAGTAACGTATCTTCTTTAAACATACTATTCTCTTCTATCAAAATTGGAATTTTTAAATTACCGAGACATGTGGTTTATTTACTTTTTCACTGCATCAACCATCGTTGCTTTAGCAGTTTCCGTAAGTTCAGTTTCAATTTCTTCAATCGTTGGAAAATCGCCTATCAGTTCCTTGGGTAATGCTTTTGCAAGCTTATAGTCTGATACACCAATGGGTGCTTGAATATTCTTTAGTGCGTATTCAGCCACTACCTTATTTTTGGACTGGCATAGCAATATCCCAATCGTAGGGTTATCGATATCTTTTTTCATCTGACCATCAACAGCAGCAAGATAAAAACTTAGCTGTCCTGTATGTTCAGGTTTAAATTTTGTTGCTTTAAGCTCAATAACTACATAACAACGCAAATGCAGATGATAAAAAAGCAAATCAATAAAAAATTCCTGATCATCAAATGTAAGTGGTACTTGAGAACCAACAAACGCAAACCCTTTACCTAATTCCAATAAAAATTTACGCATGTGAGCTATCAAGCCTTCTTCAATATCTCTTTCTTGCGCTTGATCGTGAACGGTCAAAAAATCAAAATTATATGGGTCTTTGATAAGGTCATTAGCTAGCCCAGATTGTACCGCTGGCAAGCGTTGTTCGTAGTTGGTAACCTTTTTACTGGCATCCCCTTGCCGAGCATAAAGATCGCTATCAATCTGCATCTGCAATACAGCTCTAGACCAGCCATTTTGTACTGTTTGCTGAACATACCATTGACGACCCGACTCATCTGTAACTGATTGAATTATATATGAAATATGCCCCCATGGAATTTGGTCCACAGGCTGTGGACTTTTTGGGTAA
>DASTZQ010000044.1:0-12986 GCA_035764205.1 Gammaproteobacteria bacterium | reverse complement strand
ACCGAAGCGTGAGGGAGCTCTGATTTTTTTCGAGCATAAAGACGAGCGCCGAGGGGTTTTCTTTTTTTGCCGTCTGCGCGCCTTGAACCCGCAGAGCGAAACCGCGCCGGGAGCGCGTTTGAGCGACGGCAAAAAAAATTCATCGCGAGGGTAGCGCGCCTTTTGCGCCGCGAAGTCAGCGAGGAAAAAGCAGTGCCGAGCCGGTGCGTAGGCTTTTTTTGAGAGGCTCTTAATAACCAGGCTTTTCTTTGTAGAGCCGGTGCGTAGGCTTTTTTGAGAAGCCCTTGCTTTTAAATAACCACGCTAACATTGATAGACACCCCAAAAACCCCTATACTCATTTGCTAGACCTCGGAAAGGATGACACACGGATATGTTGCATATTCTCGGTTCTATTTTATTACTGGGTTCCATTTTTTCTGTCGCCTTCTTTCAATTATCCACCATCGCCTGGTCTGCATTCATCGGCGTCACTTTAGTCTTACTAACCGCCTACGGCTTGCTTCCCATTTTACTTTTAATCATCGCCTGGCCACTTTATTTAGGCGCCGCTTTCCTAGCCAATGCCAAGCACTGGCGCCAGCAAACCATCATTCAACCCGCCTTAAGCACGCTTAAACAAAAAATGCCCGCCATCAGCGACACCGAACGTGAAGCCCTCGAAGCCGGCAACACGTGGTGGGAAAAAGAATTATTCTGCGGCCGCCCGCAATGGAAACGTTTATTCAACATGAAACCACCGGGCTTAACCCCGGAAGAACAATCCTTCTTAGACAACGAAGTCGAAACACTTTGCAACATGCTAAACGATTTCGACATCGTCAACCGTGATCGCGACCTCCCCAAAGCCGTCTGGGATTACCTAAAAGAACACCGCTTCTTTGGTTTGGTCATCCCGCAACAATTTGGCGGGCATGATTTCTCTGCGTTAGCCCATTCCACCATCGTCACCAAAATTGCCACGCGTAGCATGAGCACGGCCGTTAACACCATGGTGCCCAATTCACTTGGGCCAGCCGAGCTCCTGTTGCATTACGGCACAGACGAACAAAAAAACCATTACCTGCCTCGTTTGGCGCGCGGCCAAGACATCCCATGCTTTGCCTTAACCGCCCCCGAAGCAGGCTCTGATGCCGGCGCCATGCCTGATAGCGGCGTGGTGTGTAAAGGCGTGCACGAAGGCAAAGAGATCGTTGGCATTCGTTTAAACTGGGATAAACGCTATATTACCCTCGCACCCATTGCCACCTTGCTAGGCCTCGCATTCAAACTAAGCGACCCCGATCAACTCCTCAGTCAAAATAAAGAACCTGGCATCACGCTTTGCTTAATTCCCACCAACCACCCAGGCGTTGAGATTGGCAGCCGCCATTTCCCCTTGCAATTGGCGTTCATGAACGGCCCCACCCGCGGGAAAGATGTCTTCATCCCGCTGGATTGGATCATCGGCGGCCAAGCCATGGCGGGGCAGGGGTGGCGCATGCTGATGGAATGCTTATCCATCGGTCGCTCCATTTCCTTGCCAGCACTCGCAACCGCCTGCGGCAAAATAACGTATCGCTTAACCGGCGCCTATGCACGCATCCGTCGGCAATTTAATTCCAGCATTTCAAGCTTTGAAGGCATAGAAGAAGCACTCGGCACCATTGCGGGTTACACCTACACCCTCGAAGCCGCTCGTATTTTCACTGCCGGCGCCGTTGATCTCAAAGTAAAACCCTCCATTGCTTCAGCCATTGCGAAATACCACATGACGGAAATGGCCAGAAAGGTGGTGGAAGCCGCCATGGATATTCACGCCGGCCACATGATCCAAGTCGGCCCGCGCAACTTCTTGGCAAATATGCACTTAGCCATTCCCATTAGCATTACGGTTGAAGGCGCCAACATTCTCACGCGTAATTTAATTATTTTTGGGCAGGGGGCCGTGCGTTGCCACCCGTATTTATTAAAAGAAGTGGAATTAATCACCGCAGAAAAAACCGATATTAACGCGCTTGATAAGGTCTTGATGTCACACATCGGTTATTTTGTCAGCAACGCGATGCGCAGCTTATTTTACGGCATCACCGGCGGCCGCTTCATTAACACCACCAGCCACGTGCATCAAATTAAAAAACTCGAGCGTCAACTCACACGCATGAGTGCCGCTTTGGCTTTATTGTCTGACACCAGCTTAATTTTATTGGGCGGCAGCTTAAAACGCCGCGAGCGTTTATCTGCGCGCTTAGGTGATGTGCTCAGCCAACTTTATTTAGCGTCGGCAGTGTTAAAATATTTTAATGACACCAAAGAGCCGCTGAACGACATAGACACCGTCACTTGGAGCGTTAAACAATCACTCTATCGCGTGCAAGTTGCCATGAATGAAGTCACACAAAATTTCCCTCAACGTGCCTTAGGTAAATTATTACGTTGCTTGATTTTCCCTTGGGGTGCTGCTTATCGCGTGCCCAATGATGCGCTCAATAAAGCCATCGTTGCGCCCATGTTAAGCAACTCACCCTTGCGTGATCGCTTAACAAAGCATTGCTTCATCAGCGAAAATCAAACAGAATTATCGCATCGTTTAGACCTGGCTTTAACCATGATTGATGGCGTTGAAGCCTCACAGAAAAAAATCAGCGCTGGCATAAAAAATGGCGTGATCGCTAAACACCTAGATTACCCATCACGCATAAATGCAGCACTAGAAGCCGCGCTCATCAGTGCTGAAGAAGCGCATCAATTAAGTGATTTTGAAGCGCTTCGCCAAGAAATTATTAAAGTAAACGAATTTTCATTTGACCTCGAACAAGTGTTGGCCTAACGAAAGGAAATGAGTATGACAACCCCAACTTTCATGCGCGACGTTTACCTGGTGGATGGTGCTCGCACCCCATTTTTAAAAGCACGCGGTAAACCCGGGCCTTTTTCGGCCTCTGATTTAGCGGTGAGTGCCGGCAAACAATTGTTGGCTCGTCACGCGTTTTCACCCACAGACATTGAAGAAGTGATCATCGGTTGCATGATGCCTAGCCCAGATGAAGCCAACATTGCAAGACTCATCGCCATGCGTTTGGGTTGCGGCAAAAGCGTGCCCGCCTGGACCGTGCAACGCAACTGCGCTTCAGGCATGCAAGCGATTGATAGCGCCGCGAAAGACATTGCAAGCGGTCGCCACGACTTAGTGTTAGCGGGCGGCACCGAAGCCATGAGCCGTTCACCTTTGTTATTAAGCGACAACATGGTGAACTGGATGGCTGGCCTCTCTAGCGCCAAAGGGTTTGGCGCCAAACTAAAAGCCTACGCCCAATTTCGCCCCTGGTATTTAAAACCCATCATTGCTTTATTGCGCGGCTTAACCGACCCCATGGTCAATTTAAACATGGGTCAAACCGCTGAAATTGTCGCGCATCGTTTTGGTATCACACGCAAACAAATGGACGAATACGCACTCACCAGCCAACAACGTGTGGCACGCGGCCAAGATGAAAAACATTACAATGAAGTTGAAACCGTTTACGCTAGCAATGGCACTTTTACCACCGCAGATGACGGCTTACGACGAGACTCCACCCTGGAAAAATTAGCCGCACTCAAACCATTTTTCGATAAAAAATTTGGGGCAGTCACGGCTGGCAATAGCTCGCAAGTGTCAGATGGCGCAGCGTTAGTGTTGTTAGCCAGCAAAGAAGCGGTTGAAAAATATCGCCTGCCTGTTTTAGGTAAAATCATTGACATTGAATGGGCGGCGCTTGACCCCGCTGAAATGGGCTTAGGGCCAGTCTATGCCACGCATCAATTATTAAAACGCCAACAACTGAAAATAAGCGACATCGATTTCTGGGAAATCAATGAAGCCTTTGCTGCACAAGTCTTAGGCTGTTTAAAAGCCTGGGAAAGCAAAGATTATTGCCAACACTATTTAGGCGAATCTTCCCCCTTGGGCAGCATTGACCCCAACCGTTTAAACGTGGACGGCGGCGCCATTGCGCTTGGCCACCCCGTGGGGGCAAGCGGCGCGCGCATCACCTTGCATTTAGCGGAAGTGTTAAAACGGGAAAAAGCAAAACGCGGCATTGCAACCATTTGCATAGGCGGCGGGCAGGGCGGTGCGATGTTAATTGAAGGAGGCGATTTCCATGGTTAATCACACATTAAAACATTGGCGCACAGAAACCGACAGCGACAACATTTTATGGTTTATTTTCGACAAACAAAACGCAAGCGTTAACACCATTGATAGAGAAGTGATGGAAGAATTTTCAAGCTTGCTCGATGAGGTTGCCAATGACCGCACCCACAAAGGCATTATCATTGCCTCAGGCAAAACAACGGGTTTTATTGCGGGTGCTGACATTTCGCAATTCACAAAATTCAAAGACATCAATGCAGCCACCGATGTTTTGCTATTAGGCCAACAAATTTTAGCAAAGCTCGAAAATTGTCACTTGCCAAACGTGGCCATGATTGACGGCTTTTGTTTAGGCGGCGGGATGGAATTGGCCTTAGCCGCACATTACCGCGTTGCCGAAGAAAGCAACAAAACCCGCTTGGGTTTGCCTGAAGTGAAGCTTGGCATACACCCAGGGTGGGGCGGCACGGTGAGAATGCCTAAGTTGATTGGCGCCTTGCAAGGCTTAAACATGGTGCTCTCTGCGCACACCGTGAGCGGTAAAGTGGCAGCAAAATTAGGCTTTGTCGATGCAGCCGTGCCAAGACGCCATTTGATCACCGCCGCGAAATATTACATCTTAAATAAACCACCGCGTCATCAAGCAACGTATTTGCAAAATTTAAGCAATAAAAAATGGGCGCGTCAAATCATCGCTTATTTTTTACGTAAAAAATTATCGCAAAAAATCAGCGTGCATCATTATCCCGCGCCTTTTCATGCCCTGGACAACTGGGAATGGATGGGTGTGGAAGGCTTAGCCCCTTATGAAAGAGAAGCCAAAAGCTGCGGCAAATTATTTTTCAGCGACACGTGCCAAAACTTAGTACGCGTTTTCTTCTTACAAGAAACCTTAAAAAGTTTAGGAAAAGAAGCCAATTTCAAACCTAAACACGTGCATGTCATTGGCGCAGGCACCATGGGTGGCGACATTGCCGCTTGGTGTGCAGCCCAAGGTTTTCATGTCACACTCCAAGATTTAGAACCCAAACTCATTGCCCCGGCCATTAAACGCGCGAGCAAACTGTATCAAGAAAAATTCAAAGAAGGCTTCTTGGCCACACGCGCCATGGACAGGCTGATTCCAGACATCACGGGCACGGGCATTGCGCGTGCTGATGTCATCATTGAAGCCGTGGTTGAAGATTTAAGCGTGAAGCAAAAAATCTTTAAAATGCTGGAAGAAAAAGCCAAACCAACGGCCATTTTAGCAACCAACACTTCAAGTATTCCTTTAGATGAAATTAACACGGTGCTTCAAAACCCTGAGCGTTTGGTCGGCATCCACTTCTTTAACCCCGTTGCAAAAATGCAATTGGTTGAAATTGTGAAGGGCGAAAAAACGAGCCAAACCACCGTGGATCAAGCCACGGCCTTTGTGCGCCAACTCGATCGCCTGCCTTTGCCTGTGAAAAGCAGTCCTGGATTTTTAGTCAACCGCATCTTAATGCCTTATTTACTTGAGAGTGTTGAGCTCTTGAATGAAGGCGTGCCAGCACCTGTCATTGATAAAGCCATGACAGACTTCGGCATGCCCATGGGGCCCATCACCTTGGCAGATACCGTGGGTTTAGATATTTGCCTCTCTGTTGCAAAAAACTTATCGCAATACTACCCAAGCACGACCATCCCAACGCAACTCACCAAAATGGTCGAAGCCAAACAATTGGGCCGTAAAACGGGGCAAGGGTTTTATAAATACGATAAAGCGGGCAAACAAGTGAAGCCTGAATTTGCGCCTTATCATCAACCCCTGCAGGCGCTGGCTGACCGCCTGGTGCTACGCATGCTGAACGAAGCCTTTGCTTGCTTGCGTGAGGGCGTGGTGGCAAGCGGCGATTTACTCGACGCCGGCATGATTTTTGGCACGGGCTTTGCGCCTTTCCGTGGCGGCCCCATCCATTACGCCAAATCCCAAGGCATACAAACCCTGTATCAACAATTTGTCTTGCAAGCCAAAGCTCGGGGCGGGGATAAACTCACCCTCGAACGCTGGGAAGAAATCGCTTAAATTTTAATCAAATCGACCGTCCTTTTTACGAGAAAAGGGCGGTTTTTGATGAATTTTTTTGGTTAATGTAATACCATGGCGCCCTGGCTAGATTGAGGAGCAACCCGTGGCACAATACATTTACACCATGCAAGATGTGGGCAAAACCGTCCCCCCGAAACGCGAAATTTTAAAAAAAATCTGGTTATCGTTCTATCACGGCGCCAAAATTGGTGTCTTGGGTTTAAATGGTTCTGGTAAATCCACTTTATTAAAAATCATGGCCGGCCTTGACAAAGAACACACCGGTGAAGCGCGCGCCGCCAATGGCATTAAAATTGGCTATCTGCCGCAAGAACCTCAACTCGACCCAACAAAAAACGTCAAAGAAAACGTGGAAGAGGGCTTAGGCGAATCTGGGCAATTATTAAAACGCTATAATGCCATCAGCGATAAATTTGCAGAACCCATGTCCGACGATGAAATGACTAAGCTGCTTGAAGAGCAAGCCAAATTACAAGAACGCATAGACGCTGAAAACTTGTGGGACATTGAACACACGCTTGAAATTGCAGCCGATGCTTTGCGTTTGCCGCCTTGGGATGCGGATGTCACCAAATTGTCTGGTGGTGAGCGCCGCCGTATTGCGCTCTGTCGTTTATTATTATCCAAACCCGACATCCTATTATTAGACGAACCCACTAACCACTTAGACGCTGAAAGTGTGGCTTGGCTTGAACACTTCTTGCATGAATATTCTGGCACGGTGGTGGCCGTCACTCACGATCGTTACTTCTTAGATAACGTGGCCGGTTGGATTTTAGAACTCGACCGCGGGCACGGCATTCCTTACGAAGGCAATTATTCGTCTTGGTTGGAACAAAAAGAAAAACGTTTAGAGCAAGAAGAACGCACGGAAGACGCACACCGCAAAGCCATGAAAGCCGAATTGGAATGGGTTCGCACCAATCCTAAAGGCCGTCAAGCGAAAAGCAAGGCGCGCTTGGCTCGCTTTGAAGAACTTAACTCTAAAGAATTCCAATCGCGGAATGAAACCAATGAGCTTTACATTCCACCTGGCCCTCGTTTAGGCGATGTGGTCATCGAAGCCAAAGACCTAATGAAATGTTTTGGTGATCGTGAATTATTTAGCAACATGAATTTCTTAATTCCACCGGCAGCGGTAGTCGGCATTATTGGCCCTAATGGTGTGGGTAAATCCACGCTGTTTAAAATCATTAACGGCCAAGAAAAACCCGATGGTGGCAGCTTGCGCTTAGGTGACACGGTTAAATTAGCTTACGTTGATCAAAGCCGTGATTCTTTAAATGGCGCGAACACCGTGTGGCAAGAAATTTCCGGTGGCCTCGACATCATGAAAATCGGCGCGTTTGAAATGGCTTCTCGCAGTTACTGCGGTAAGTTTAACTTCAAAGGCACGGACCAACAAAAAATCATTAAAGATTTATCGGGTGGTGAGCGTAATCGTGTTCACTTGGCGAAATTGCTGAGCAGTGGTGGTAATGTCTTGTTACTTGACGAACCAACCAACGATTTAGACGTTGAAACCTTACGTGCGCTGGAAGAAGCGGTGCAAAACTTCCCGGGTTGTGCCTTAATTATTTCGCACGATCGTTGGTTCTTAGACCGCGTGGCCACGCACATTTTAGCGTTTGAAGACAGTGGCAATGTTGAGTTCTTCCACGGCAACTACACGGAATATGAAGAAGACCGCGTGCGTCGTTTGGGGGATGCGGCGTTGCAACCGCATCGTGTAAAATACAAGCGATTAAAAACCGTTTAAGCCCCCCGAATAAGGCGTAGGGTGGATTAGAATCGCGTGCTTTTCGCGATTCGTAATCCACCAACCTTTAAAAAAACACCCAAACGAATGGCTAAGCCCTTCAAATCACCAAGCTTTTCTTTTAAGGTTGGTGGATTACGTCGAGCGCAAAGGGCGCGCTCTCCTAATCCACCATACGACTTTTTCGAAACCGGTGAGGGTCAAAAAAGTGGCCTTAAGGAATCCTTAAGTTATCTATGCTATTCTGATAAAAAACAGGGGGGGGTAACACAATGAAATGCTATAAAACACATGAAAAAAGCCAGTCAAAAATCCATCCTATGATGGCGCTTCTCCAAAAAATAACCTCCACAGAAGAACTTGAAGAAAGGTGGGAAGATAAATGGAATGCTGATATAAACAAAGAGTTAACTTATGATAGTATTGAATATTGTTATGGTGATTATCATAAGAAATATTACTGGGTCATTACAGTCGAGCGCCCAATTTATTACGCGATCTCTCTAAACAAAGCAAAGATAGCCACTGCCTTTTTAATGCAAAAGGGAGTTTGTTTTTATGGGGGAAAGACACTGGTCGGCCATGCGCTAAAAAGTGGTTGCTCGGACAGCGATATAAAATTCATAATTGAAAAAGTGGATTCTACGATTAAACCGAAAAACCTTGCTCGTGCGAGCTCAAGGAATGAAACGACTTTCGACTTAATACATAAACATTTTAGAGAGAGCAACAAGACATTTAACGAAATGTTAATAGAAGATTTTTTATCTGATAAAAGTCAAAACGTTGAATTCTTCAACGCATTAATAAGCGATAACTTTTGCAGGAAAAATCTTAAAGCAGTCTATCTTGAAAAAATAAAAAACAGCCCTGAATTAAAATCAATTTTAAAAATGGGTTTAGCGTTAGGCGTTGAAAGTCCATTTATTAAATTCTTAAGGGCAAGCCAAAAGCATGTTATTGAAAAAGATACTAAGCATTACAAAGCGCTCATTGAAATACTAAAAAAGCATCCATTAGTCAATCATGATATGAACATATTAAAACAAAAACTCATGGAAAATATAACCGATGGCAATTTCAAACCAAAGCCTGCCTTTGCCGCCTTGTATTTCACATTCCAAGCCCCCGACGGCGAGGATGACTACACAATATTAAAAAATCACCTGATGATTACCATCCCAGACTATACACCAGCTAATAAAGAGTGTTTAGAAAATTTAGTCAAAACACATTTAACCAAGGATGAACTGGCGCGCCTAAAGAAACATCTTTTTAATGCCGTGGAATTTAATGAAACAGTAAAAGAACATGGCCAGCAACACCTTAAAGTTAATCATCTTTCACCATTCACGACCATTGTTTGCACCCAGCTCAGAATGCGCGGTGAGGACAAGGGCAAAACATACCGAGCCTTGCGTGACCAGTTTGGTTTATTTAAGCAGGAAGCTCGCGAAGCGCAGGTGGAAAAACCGCAACAACCTGGAAATGCCTATCCTGAACATCAAGCTGAGTATAAACTATAAATGCAGACAACTAACACAAACTAAAAAAACGCACTTTCAGCCCTCGCTGAAGGTGCGTTTTATTTTTGTTAATAAGGCAACACAATCACCGTCGTCCCCACTTCCGCGAAATTCTTACGCATCCATTCCGCATCTTGAACGCGCATTCTCACGCAGCCGTGGCTAACATTCGCTTCAATGACCGTGTTATCCGGTGCGCCGTGCAAGGCTTCACCATTATTAAAGAACATGCAATAAGGCATTAAACCGCCGCCCTGAGGTCGTGGGTACACTTTAGAAACGCAAGAGCCATCCCCCATGCGTGTAATTTTAAATTTACCAATGCCTGTTTTGCAGCTCGGGGTGCCAGCATCGTCGGGTGGGCATTGCGTGCCGCCAGCCGTAGCAAGCCCTGATTTCACTAAATTGCCATTCGCATCATAAGCGCCCCACGCGTGAGCATCCGGATCAACTAACACCGTTTTTTTGCCACCCGTGTCCAATTGAGAGGGTAAACGTGAGCTGTAATCCTTGCTAAAACGCTTGTTATCAACCACGTAATAATCGGGTTGATGTCTGGCTGAAACGCAACCGGTCAGCGTCATCACTGACACCAACGCCAAGGCCGTCCATTGCAATGATTTTTTCATTTCCCACACTCCCTTTCATTTCTTATGCCTACAGTGTAGCGGGTATTTCAAAAACGGGGGGTTAGGGATAATACTATGGTTAATAAAAACAACACATTACAACGCATCCATTAAGTACTATTTTAAGATTTATCGCAAATTCATGGGGTTAATGCTGGTCAAATTGAAGGCAATCGCATGAGATATTGACTATATAGTCGCTTAAAAATAAAGATTATAATAAGCAAATACATTTAAATCACGACCAGGGAGGGTGCCATGCCTAACCAAGCAGCCAGAAAAAAATACTGTAACTTACTCGATTTGCTCGAAGGGACAGCATCTTATACTCCCGAGGAATTTAGCGCGTATTTTCAAAGCGCCTCCCCAAGCGGTGTTATTTATTCAGAGACCATCAACGACTGCCTGCCTTACCTCATGCAGAATAAAAAACATTCTGTTTACCCGCTTCAATTTGCTATCAGTCGTTCTTTATTTAACCGCATTCAGTTTTTATATGAACATGGAGCAACCAACGACATTCGAGGGTTTCAGGCCTTTAAATACTTAGTTGCCATGAATGCACCGCTTTCGCTCTTGCAATACTGCATGGAAAACAAAAAATATCACGATGATGAAAAATACCCCGCTTTGCTTGCTGTTTTTGATAACCCAGGCGACCGCCAACTTGAAAAATTTGAAGCCATACATGAACATTGCTTTGGCTTGCGGTTTGAAAACATCCTGTTGGGGTTAAGGCCTGATGAGATGTCTCAAGCTGACTTTGATAAAGCAATTGATGCTTATTCTCAAGAAGTGGATCGATGCGCTTTGTTAAAGAATCGCCTTAAATCTATCTACCTTGATATCATTAAACACAATCGAAACTATAAATCACATTTAAAAATTGATTTGGTTTTCGGAAAAGAAAATCCTGTCGTTAACTTTCTTAAAACCAACCACGACTCCATCATCCAAGACACAAAAGAATTTCAACAACTGCAAACCATCTTAAAAGACCACACACTCAGGGAAGATGATGTTGCTAAAATGCGATTACAATTAGATGCCAATGAAAAGCGCAATCAAGCATTAGCTGGGTTATATTTTGCTTATTACGACTTTTCAGAAAAAGCAGATTATGAGCTTTTCAAAAAACACCTCGTTTTAAAAAAAGAAACCCTCGACCAAGCAGCAGAGCGAAACTTTGAGCGCTTATTAAAAAATTACTTAAATGATAAAGAAATGAAGAAGCTTAAAATAAACTGCCTCAGTGCATTAGAAAACAGCCGAGCGATCAGGGGGCTTTTCTCTGAAGAAATAAGCAAAAGCCTTGCAAGAAAATCACCGATGCGCACCATCATCCGAACAGGAACCACCACGCGAAAAGAAAAAGAAACGGGCACCTTAAAAAAAGCAATGAAGTTTTGCTTATTCGGTAAAGCGCTTAATCAGCCACGCCAACGACCGCAAGAATATCAAGGGCCAGAAGAGCAGCCCGATTATTTAAACGTGCCGTCGGCTTATAGCCCTGAATACGTGCAGCCCTAAGCCTCATCCAGGCGTATGGGTTTTTTCTTAGCGGACGCATGCCTTGCACGCAATTCAATGTCAATGTATTGGTCTGTAATGGCGCTGGAACTGTGGCCGGCATCATCGCGCACGTGTTCCCGTGGCCGAATTTTCACATCTTCAGAAATGCCCGTGTGGCGCAGCCAGTGAACGGTGGCAGCCATGAGGGTTTCCGCATCGTCTTTAAAACCATCGGTTTTCATGCGGGCGACGGCCTCATCAAAACAAAACTGCACAATTTTACGAATGTGGCGAGTGCCTTCCACCGGCCCAACGCCCCTCGCTTTTGAAATAAGCGGGGTTTGCTCGCCAGGTGATGGCAGGGCGCTTAAACCCAAACTCGTGCGATAACGCTTCAAGGCGGCGAGCATGGCATTGCTGACGCTGATGTCGCGCTCTTTGTTGCCTTTGCCCACGGTTTTAAACCACCAATTGCCGTCCATGTCTTTATAAAAATGCCCCATTTGCGGCACCCAGCGGTCACTGGCAGCCAATTCTGAAATTCGTAAATACATGGCAAACAAGGCATTCATGATGAACAAAGTACGCTCGTGCAAAGCGGGATTCGCTTCGGCCAATAATTCAGCGGTTTCGATAATATAAGCCCATTGCAGCTCAGACAAACGCCGAATGGCTCGCTTGCCTTGATGTTTACGCAAAAATTTACTTTTTTGCCGAATTTGCGCGACCGGGTTGCCGAAAGTATATTCTTCTTGCGTTAAATAATTAAAATAACTGCTTAAAATAGCAAAAATGGCTTGCAGCGCACTTTGCGATAAGGTGTAATTTTTTACGTTAGGCTCAAAGCCATCTTTGTGGGCTTTTTTACTCACACTTGCCACAAACGGCCGCCACGCCGGATTAACCACCCTGGCACCCTGTTGTTCAATAAATCGGGGCACTTGTTTTAAGCCTATCCAGTGCTTGGGCGGTGCTTGGCAAAATTCAAGATAAGCTTCAATGTCGGTTCGGCGCAATTCAGGCAGCCGTTTTTCACGCACAAACCAAGCCCATTGCAACAAACGCTCAATTTCACGGCGATAGGATTTAAAGGTTTCAGCGCTACCGCGATAAGCCTGTAAAAATTGCAGGGTTTGTTGATAATCAGCATTCGCTTTTTCAATCGCCGGTTTCTGAATGAGCAGGGTTTCTGCTAAATTATCGAGGTTATCGAATAAAGGGGAGGGTATGTGTTGCGTCATGCGGTTGATGTCCCTGCTAAACAATGTGTGTAGTATACACCGGATTATTTATGCTGACGACGCTAAGAAAGCAATCACGCCAGTGGCTAAGCCCTGAGGGATAGACGCAAAATTACAACGTTGGCTGA
>DASTZQ010000043.1:0-16974 GCA_035764205.1 Gammaproteobacteria bacterium | reverse complement strand
GGCATGGATATGCTTTATCGTGAAATGATTCAATTAAAATTAGTGCCTGATGCGCCGGCGCCGCTCACCATGCCAGAGCAAACCTTAACTTTCGCGGGTGAAAATCACACCTGGGCGGAGGTGGTGTTGGGAGTGTTTAATCCGGTGATCATGACCACTTTAATGCGTGAGCAATTATTATCGTCTGATCACCCTGCCAAAATATTCGATCAATTACGTAATGAATTCACGTATCGACATGAGTTTGGTTTTACGAACATTGCCGGCGTTAATGTGACAGCGTCAGATTTGGCGGTGGTTCAGGGGCTTGGAATGACGGTCGCCCATCATTAAACCTTGGAATGCGTAGCCGGTTTTCAGCCATGCAACCCGTCGGGCCAAGTTAGGCGGTGTGGTGAGATTGGTGAGATTGGTGAGATTGGTGAGATTATTGTTGCCGTCTCCCCTGTGGTTGTGGCTATTATTCGGCCTTGAATGGGCGGGCCTGCCAGGCCGGGTCTTAAAAAACCCGCGCGGATAACGACCTTATATCTTATTGTATAGACTAAATAAATCCTTCAGTTTTTTTATCCGCTAACAGAGTTGATATAACTCTATTAGCGGATGATCGCAAAATTTATTGATTATCCGCTAATAGAGTGTGTTATACTCTGTTAGCGGATAAGGGGTAGTAAACAACATGACATTCATTGGGCGAACGCACGAATTGGCGGCATTGAATCGCTTATACCAGGCGAAGGGTGGCAAGCTGGTTGTCATTTATGGCCGGCGACGCATTGGTAAAAGCGCGCTGATAGACCATTTCATGAAAGATAAAACGCATCTTCGTTTTGAGGGGTTAGAGCAAGGCAACACAAAGGTGCAATTATCACAATTTATTTATGATTTGGGTGAGCAAACGAACGATGCTTTGTTAAAGCAGGTTAAAGTGGATTCTTGGTTACCTGTTCTAGATTATCTTACAAAGATCATTTCAACCAAAAAAGAAAAAACAGTCATCTTTCTCGATGAGTTTCAGTGGTTGTCGCTTGGGCAAAGCAAGCTGGTTAGTTTGATTAAAAAAACATGGGATCAGCATTGGAGCAAGCAAAATGTCATGTTGATTTTATGTGGCTCGGGTTGTTCATTCATGACAAAACGCGTTATTGATTCTAAGGCGCTATACGGTCGCATTGATTGGGAGCTTTGCCTAGCGCCATTAACCCCGCATGAGGCTTATACTTTACTGGATAAGCGTCGGGATAGGGATGAGGTGTTAATGTATTTGTTAACCTTCGGCGGAATACCTAAATACATTAATGAAATTGATGTACGACGATCATTTGACCAAAATATTAATGCAATGTTATTTATTGAGGGTGGGTTTTTGGTTAATGATTACCAAAAAGTATTTTATAGTCAATTTAAAGAATATCAAACCTATGAAGCGATCGTACAGTGCTTGAGGGTGCAGCCGCTCACCTTAGAAGAGATTGCTGGCCAACTCAAAATGACTTCGGGCGGTGGCATGAGGTCTTATTTGCGTAATTTAGAGAAGGCTTCTTTTGTGACGGGGTTTACGCCTTATGACAAGCCTCCTTCTTCAAGGCTCATTAAATATAAACTAACGGATCCTTACCTTCGTTTTTATTTTAAATACGTTGAGCCTCATCGTAAGCTTATTGCCGCTAATCGCACTCGAAATTTATTCACGGAATTGGTGAAGCCACATTGGCAAGCATGGTTAGGGTTTGCGTTTGAAAATTATTGTGTCACTCATGCGATGCAGTTAGCAAGAATAATGGGGTTTGAGTCACAAGTGGTGCATTTTGGCCCATATTTCAAGCGTGGCGATGAGGGTTTCCAAGTGGATCTTATTTTTCTTAGAAGTGATCGTGTGATGACGATGTGTGAAATAAAGTTTTATGACAAGCCCGTTCCTATTGCGGTTGTGCATGAGGTCGGTCGAAAATGTGATTTATTAAATGTGCCCAAAGGATACACTTTAGAAAAGGCATTGATTTCGCGCATGGGCCCTGAAAAACATTTACGTGAGCTTGAATATTTCCATCATTATGTTGAGGTGGCTGATTTTTTTGAGGTTCAATAAAAGCTTTAATAAATCGACTCCGCCGGCTTATCACCCGCCTCATCATCCCCGCTGCCATTATCCAACCCCGGCATAGGCAAGTTGGTTTCTTTATCAGGCACAAACGGCTGCATGAAATATTCAAACATGGTGTTGGGGTCGGTGGAGGCTGCGCGTTTGCCTGAGTTTGGGTTAATGCGCATGCTGACGATGCCAGCCGGTTGGTTAATGGGTTGGTCGGGCACATTGCGAAGTGCTGCTTCCATGAAAGAAACCCACATAGGCAATGCGGCCTGCGCGCCGTATTCGTGTAACGATTGCGGTTGATCAAAGCCCATCCACGCAACCGTGACGTAATTGGGGTTGTAACCTGCAAACCACGCATCGACTTGATTTTGCGTTGTCCCCGTTTTACCAGCTACGTCGTTTCTATCCATGGATTTGGCTTCAGAAGCCGTGCCTTTTTCGATGACATCGTGCAAAGCTGAAGTAATTAAAAACGCATTTTCAGCAGAAAGCACGCGTGGTGCTGGGGTGGTGTTGGGTGGGCAATTATCCGTGCAGGCAACCAAGGGCCGTGCTTGATAAATAATTTGGTTTTGAGAATTTTGAATGCTGTCGATGATGTAAGGTGTCACCTTCATGCCGTGATTTGCAAAAATAGCGTAAGCTTGCGCTAATTGCAAAGGGGTCACTAACGCAGTGCCAAGGGCAAGTGATAAGCCTTGCGGCAGTTGCGAAGCGGCAAAGCCAAATTTTTGTAAATATTCCAGGGTGTAAGGCAAGCCCATTAAGGCCAGCAAACGAATGGAAACCAGGTTGCGCGATTCAATGATAGCCGTGCGTAAACGCGTTGGGCCGTAAAAACGGTGGGTGTCGTTTTGCGGGCGCCAGAGGCTGTTATCGGTGGGGTTTTCAACCACAATGGGGGCGTCGTTAATCACGGTTGCTAGGGTGTAGCCCTTGTCCAGTGCCGCTGAATAAATAAAGGGTTTAAAGCTCGAGCCCGGTTGGCGTTCGGCATTGGTGATGCGGTTAAATTTACTGACAGCATAATCAAAGCCGCCCGTCATGGCCAAAATGGCGCCGTTGGTCGGGTTTAAGGTCACGATGCCGGCTTCGGCCTTCGGTTTTTGGGCTAAGACATAACCATTGGCAGTTTGGATGATGTAAACCACATCGCCTAAATGGACGATGTCTTGCGCACTGCGTGGGCGGGGGCCTAAGAAATCAGCGTTCACTTGTTTGCGCGCCCAGCTCAAACCACTCCAGCCGATAGTCACGAGTTTGCCATTTGCGCGCAACACGGTGATGGTTTTATCTGTCATTTCAATGACAGCAGCCGGTTCAAGATTGTTAATGGTGGGGATGGTTGCGAGTTTTGCTTCCCATTCGTCCATTTTGTCGAGATCAGGTGCGCCAAAGTGTGTGATGGGCCCGCGGTAGCCGTGACGCTGATCATAGGCAATCAGGTTGTCGCGCAGGGCGGCATCGGCCAGGGCTTGCAAGTGGCTGTCGACCGTGGTGGTAACTTTGAAGCCGTCGGTGTAAATGCTGTCGCCGTACATTTGCTCGAGTTGGCTGCGTGCGAGTTCGGCCACGTAAGGAGCCTTCACCTCGGTTTTTAAGTCGTGATAGCTCGCATTTAAGGGGGCGGCGATGGCGGCTTGATAAGTGGGTGTGTCTATGTATTTTTCTTCGTGCATGCGGTCAAGCACGTGGTTGCGGCGTTTTAGCGCGGCATCGGGGTTGGCGAGCGGGTTGAGGGTGGAGGGGGCTTTTGGCAAGCCTGCAATCATTGCATATTCGTCAATGCTTAAATCGTTTAAGGTTTTGCCGTAATAAATTTCAGCAGCAGCCCCGACGCCGTAAGCGCGGTTGCCTAAAAACACTTTGTTTAAATAGAGCTCTAAGATTTTTTCTTTTGAGAGTTTGTGTTCGATTTTGATAGCCAATAAAATTTCACGCAGTTTGCGCCCGAAGGTTTTGTGGCGTGATAAATAAAAGCTGCGCGCGACTTGCATGGTGATGGTGCTGCCGCCCTGCAATTTTTTGCCGGTGAGCACGAGCGCCACGGCTGCGCGGCCAAGGCCGGGCAGGTCGACGCCGCTGTGTTGAAAATAGCGTTGGTCTTCAGTGGCAAGCACAGCCTGAATGAGGGGTTTTGGGATTTGGGTATAAGGAATGGGGATGCGGCGCTTTTCGCCGAAAGCCGCAATGAGTTTGTGGTCGCTGGTGTAAATTTGCAGCGGCACCTGGAGTTGCACCGTGTTTAAGGCGTCAATGTCAGGGAGTTCAAACTCCATGTAATAGAGAACCGCAATGGCGATGAGGGCGAAGGCCACTAATCCGATAATAATCAACTTTCTGGCTAAGCTAAAAAAACGATTCATAGTAGTTTACGTGCTTGCATTTTGAGGAAGTGACAGTATAGTGATAAGTCCTTCATGGGCGCAACCCGCCTTTATCGTCAGCCTCCAATATATCAGCTTTTTCCCCTCAAGCGACCACAATCTGTCCATTCGGCACGGTGGGTCGGGTTTATCCCATGAATTCTCTTTTTTCATCATCAGGAGGCTTACGTGCTTTATCGAATAGGGTTGCGTTACAGTGGCGGTGGTTTGGTTTTACGGCCTGAGGCTATTTATTTTGTTCGTTTATTGCAGCAACAAGGGCGGCCTTTGCTGCCTGACATCACCGTGTTGCCGGTGGGGCCCGAGGCGTGGCAGGCCGGGCAGCCGGTTTACGGCGAGGCGGTGCTGGGTGTGTTGCAGGCTTGGTTGAAGGCGAGACGTGGTCGGCCACCTCGGCCTTTATCCACGTGTTTGTCCGCTAAAACGGCTTATTTTGGTGCCTTAACCTTGCCGGTCTATCAAGCAGAATCCCATGCCGAGGTTCGTCTGCAAATTCAGCAGGCCGTGCCTTTGCAGCAAAACCTAGCCTTGGATTATCAAACCGAGCCGCAGGCTTTGCAGCGGCGGGTCACTTATGTTGCAGCCAGGCAGTCGGAAGTGTCGGCCATTGCCAATTATTTTCAGCGAGCGGGTTTCAAGCTCGCGGCGCTCGACCTTGACGTCTTTGCGCTCTGGCGAGCCAGCTTGACAGTGATGCCGCATTTGGTGCGCCGAGAGCGCGTGGCTTTGTTGTGGGTAGGTCAAGCGTCGGCTGTGTTTGCGCTTTATCAAAAAGAAGTCGTTGTTGTTTCTTTAGCGTGGTCTCACGATTTGCCTTTATCACTCCATGCGTTTGTTGAGGCGTGCGCAAACCAAGTGCGTGCGCATGAGCTTGCAAGCTGGGAGGTGTGTGCAGCCAGCCGTGAATCCGCGGACGCGGTGATTGCCGCTTCGCGTCAAGCAGGCTTAACGCCCGCTTTCCTCGATTTAATGCCTTACGGGCATTCGCATCAAGCCTTGGCGCATGCGTTTTTAGCCTGGGGTTTGGCATTGCGAGGAGTGACACGCCGATGAATTATAACTTATTGCCTTGGCGGGAGTCGCAGGCATTAAAGCAGCGCTTATATCGCGCGTGGGCGCTGCGCGTTGGGGTGTTTTTGGCATTTTTGGGGGTGATGGTCGCCATTATTATTTTTCATCAACGCGCGAGGGCTTTGTCGGCCGAAGCGCAAGCACTGAGTGTCGCGATGAATGCGGCCAAGGCGAAGCGAGCAAGGGCGCCAGCGGGGGTGGCAATGATCTCAGTGCACACACCGGCAGGCTTGCGTGAATTATTGCATCAATTATTTTTTGGCATGGCCGATCAAGTGTGTGTGACTTCCCTGCACACGAGTGGCACAGCTGTGATTTTGCACGGGGAGGCACCCAACGACGTCGCGGTTTCTCACTTTTTGCCAGCTTGGCCGGTGGGCCCGTTTTTTTCTAGCCTGCATTTACAAAGCATGAATGACGATGCAGCGCGTGGTGTCACCGTGTTTGAAATATCAGGGGCGTTAGCGGAAGCAGCGAGTGAAAATAATGACGACGTGGATGCATAAACCAGAAGCCATCTTGGGTGGTTTGTTGTTGGTTTGGTTAGGGTTGGTGGTGGGTGTGTTAATGCCCGCGATGCAAACCTGTGATTCCCTTGCCGCAGACATTCATCAGCAAGCCAGTCATTTGGCATTACTGCAACGCAGTGCAGCACCCGGGGGGTTGCCGGTGCGGGCGCAAGTTTTGTTTTTAGGCCCTGATGTTTTGTTGCGCGCGGCGAGGCAGGCGGGTTTGGCTTCGGTGAATGTCGATGATGCAAAAGCAGGGGGGTATCAACTGAGCGGGGAAGCAAGCGTGAGTGCTTTTGCTGCGTGGCTGCAATTATTATCAGAAGCCGACACTGGGGTGACTTTATCCAAAGTGGATTTAAGCGTTCAAGCGGATGGCCGCCTTCATTTTGTGTTGCTTGCTTCAGAAGTCGGGGAGGCTTCGTCGCTCGCGGTGTATCACCCTTGGCCCTTGGGTAATCCGTTTTGCCACACAGCAAGCTTGCAAGAGGCGCTTGCTGAAGCAGCAGTGCCACCCATACAGCGTTATCCTTTGTCTGATATTCACTGGATAGGCCGGGCCAAGCTTGGCCGTGTGCCTTATGTTTTGCTGGCCTTGCCCGGAGGTGTGACGGTGAGTGTGAGTCGAGGTGATTTCATTGGTGAGGCGCGAGCGCGTGTTGTGGGTCTGAGCCGTGACACCATCACTTTGCGGTTGCCGGATGGGCAAGTCAGGACATTAAAACAAGAGCGAGGTAATTAAATGCGGTGGTTTTTTGTGTTATGCGTGTGCTTGTGTTTGAGTGAAGCGGTGATGGCGCAAGAAAAATTGAGCTTAAATGTCGAGTCAGCGAGCTTGCCCGACGTTATTTTGTTTTTAGGGAAGGCGGCGCATTTGTCTTTGACTGTTAGCCCGCGTGTGCGGGGCAGTGTGAGTGTGCATTGGCAGCAAGTCGACCCTGAAGCGGCATTGAGTGTGTTATTAATGATGAATGGTTTAATGCGCGAGTCATATCACGGCCTGTGGTATGTGGCAACGGCCGATGAATTTATTCAAACCGCGGGTCGTCAAGAAAAATGGCAGGCGGCAAATGAGGCAGCGCAGCCCTTGGTCACGCATAGTTATTCATTGCGTTACGCGAATGCAAAAAATCTCGCTTCGTTTCTTGAATCGAGCAAACAAACCTTATTATCGAAGCGGGGGTTGTGGCGGTTTGATGAGCGCACCAATGGCTTGGCGGTGACCGACATCGCTTCGCGTTTGGCCTTGATGGATGCTTGGGTGCGCCGCTTGGATGTGCCGGTGAAGCAAATCATGATTGAAGCGCGCTTGGCGAGCGTCGATCAATCCGCTGAATCTGCCTTGGGCATTGATTTTGCCAGCGTGGCGGGCAAACCCTCGGCCGCAGCGCCAGGTTTTTATAATATCGCCATCGCCCACTTACCGGATGGCAGCATGCTTGATGTGAAATTGGCCGCCCTGCTGAAAGAAGGCAAGGCTGATCTGATCGCGAGCCCTCGTTTATTCACCGTGAATTTGCAGCCCGCTTCAATAGAATCGGGCCAAGAGGTGCCTTATCAACAAGAAAGTGAAAGCGGCGGAACCACGGTCACTTTTAAAAAAGCTGTGTTAAGCTTGGACGTGGTGCCGCAATTGCTGCCCGGGGGGCGGGTAATGCTGGCCTTAAAAATCACCCAAGACCGGCCAAGCACGGCTTTGTCTCAAAATGGAGCACCTTTAATAGACACCCGGGCCATCACGACAGAAGTGTTAGTTAAGCATGGACAAACCGTCGTTTTGGGTGGTATCTATGAAGATGATCATGAAACCGAAGTCAAGCGCTTGCCTTATTTAAGCGCCCTGCCGGTGCTGGGTGGTTTGTTTCAAGTCAAAACTGAAGCAAACCGTAAACGAGAACTACTGATTTTTGTCACACCGAGACTAATAGCGCAGTCGCCATGAAAGAAAAAAAGCGTAACTTATTTTTAGTGGGGCCGATGGGCGCTGGAAAAACCAGCGTGGCTAGGCATTTGGCTAAACAACTCGGTAAAACATTTTACGATTCCGACGAAGAAATTGAAAAGCAAATGGGGGTGAGCCTCAGCTGGATTTTTGACTTGGAAGGCATGGCGGGCTATCGCGAGCGTGAGCGCAGTGTCATTGATCAACTAAGCCAGCTGGACGGCATTGTGCTCTCAACCGGTGGTGGTTGTGTTGAAACACCCGAAGTGCGTGATTATTTGCGTGAACGTGGCCTCGTTATTTTCATGGAGGTAACATTGCCCACGCAATTAGCGCGACTCAAAAAAGATAAGCGTCGGCCGCAATTGCAAGGGGAAAATCCGCAGGCCGTGTTAATTCGTTTATGGGAAGAGCGTGAACCCATTTATGAAGGCATTGCTGATTTCACAATCATCACTGACCATTACTCCATACGCGATGTGTGTGACAGCATCCTTGCTTGGTTGCAAGCGCATTAATTTTTTTAACTAACTAAAATGTCAAGTTGTAGTTTTCGCGCTTTACTTTCGTGTGGGTGATCATTACAGTGACCGCTTCCACCTTGATTAGGAGCGTCGCATGAAGCGCATCTTTGTTTTTACTTTCCTTTTGTTGAGCGCGGCATCTGCCTTGGCTGCGAATCTGGTTCAATTAAATCATCAATCTCTTGCGGTGTTAAATACTTTTTCAGGGTCGTCTTCTTTGTCGGCTTTAGCTCAAGCCGAAACGTTAAAGCAAACCTCAGCTCACGCAGGCCGGCATGGTTTATGGCATGTTCGGTTTCAGCAGCAATACCGCGGTTTAAATGTGTTGGGCGCTGATGGTGTTATGCATCTACCCAAGCAATCATCAGCTTCATTGCAAACCTTAATTCAAACACCCAATACAAGTGCCACCTTGAGCGGTCAAATTTATCAAGGCGTGGCAGCAGACTTACCCGCTAATTTAAATAGTTTTAATGCGGCCAATGAATCGAGAGCCATGGCTGCTGCGGTGGCGGCCTATGAAGTGAGCGCGGGCAAACAAATTAAAATAACTCGTGAAAAAGCACGGCCTTCTATTTACATTGAGCCTAACACGCAAAAAGCACACTATGTGTATGACATCACATTTTTTGCAGAAGCATGGCAGGGGAATGCTTTGCCCGCGCGCATGAATTTTGTCGTTGATGCAACGAATTTTTCCATCTATCGCTCAGTTAATCTCATGATGACTGAAAGTAAAGAAGCGGTTTTAGCGGGTGGTTACGGTGGTAATGAAAAAATGGGTGAGCTTGATTACGATGGTCTTAATGCTAACTTGCATTATCACCCACTTGAAATCACGCGTGATTCAGAAACCGGCGTTTGTTCATTAACTAATAAAGACGTGACTATTAGGTCTAACGACACTAGCCGCATCATTAGTTTTCCTTGTGAAAAACAGAGCGAGCAACATCAGGGCTTGTATTGGGATGGTGCCTTGGGTCAGGTGAATGGCGGTTATTCTCCTGAGAACGATGCTTTATTTGCTGGTGGCGTCATTAAAAGACTTTATAAATCTTGGTATGGCTTAGAAGCCTTGGTAACCGAATCCGGTCGGCCCATGCGTTTAGAAATGATCGTGCATAAGCCCTGGGATAATGCTGCTTGGAATGGTGAGGCCATGGTGTTTGGTGATGGTATCACGGAATTTTATCCGCTCACATCCATAGGTATTGCAGCGCATGAAATTAGTCATGGCTTCACCGAGCAAAACTCAAATTTATATTACGATTTTCAATCAGGTGCGATCAATGAGGCCTTCTCTGACATGGCAGCGAAAGCCGCTGAAATGTTTGCTTACGGGTCGGTGAATGATTGGAGCATCGGTCGAGAAGTCACTAAATCGCCGATGGATGCCCTGCGTTTCATGGACCAGCCATCGCGCGATTGTTATAAGGGCACGCCCGGCAATTTTTGTTCGATTGATAATGCTAGCCAATATAAAGAAGGTATCAATGTGCATTATTCCAGTGGGGTTTATAATCGCGCGTTTTATTTATTGGCCACCTCGCCTGGTTGGGATGTGAAAAAAGCTTTTGGCGTGATGGTGGATGCCAACCGAAATTATTGGACATCCAGCACTAACTTTGAAGAGGGAGCTTGCGGGGTTTTGGCCGCAACGAAAGAAGCGGGCGAGAATGATCAGGCAGTTGTCGCTGCGTTTAAGGCGGTGGGTTTAAGGCTGCTGAGTTGTTGAGGGCGGGCTTGTGGTCATACTTTTTTCATACCATAACAAAAGTATAACTAAAGCATGACTCTCGGAGGGTCTATGAATCTCGCCAAAATTGCCATATCAGTCGATGCTAATCAACTGAAAAAAAATAGATTTTTATGTAAAGCGCCATGTTTTTAAAAACCGCAGTCAAGCCTTTCAAATGGCTTTGGCTGCGACACTGGAGCGTTTAGACCACTCACGTTTAGAAAGGGAGTGTGCCAAATTGGATGTTTCTGCAGAGCAGGAATTAGCAGATCTTGGGTTGGGTGAAGATTAGCCAAATTCGTGCATTATCTGTTTTACGTTTGGGTAAAAAAATGGGTCGTGTTAGCATGGGTGAGTTAAATAGTGTGATTGAAGGCTTGAATGAGGTTATTAATTAAGCAAGCGTTAGGAATCGCTAGTATTTGCCCCCATTTCCCCTTAGAATACCCGCCACTGACTAAGCGGGTGTAGTTCAATGGTAGAATAGGAGCTTCCCAAGCTCTTGGTGTGGGTTCGATTCCCATCACCCGCTCAATAAATGTTATCGCAAGGAAGGCGCGTCATTTGTTATCATCGGTTTAATTCAATGGAGACACCATGAAAATCCTCCGCACCACTTTATCCATCGTCGTTTTGCTCATTGTGGTTCTTGCTTTAGCCGTTGCTGCATTGTTTATGTTTGCAGACCCTAATCAATTAAAACCCGTGATCGAAAAAACCGTTAAAACCCAAACGGGCTACAACCTAAGCATGAATGGCTCGCTATCTTGGTCGTTTTACCCTGAATTGGGCGTGAAAATGGCTGATTTAACCTTGACTGCCCCCAATGCCTCGCAACCCTTTGTGAAAGCCAGCAACATTCATTTGGCGCTTAACTTGCGCTCGCTCTTGCAAGGCCAGCATCAATTGACGGGTGATCTGTACATAGGCGATACCACTTTAATGAAGTTGCGTCTCACGGGTGTTCATGCGGTCATGCAATTTGATCAAGGTGTCTTAACCATTAACCCATTGACGGCTGATTTATATCGTGGTGAGTTAAGTGGCACGGTGTCGGGCTCGCAATTTTCCACCATTCCTGCTTGGAAGTGGGACATGACAGTGACAAATGCCAATATCCAAGATTTATTAGCCGATGTGAATGGCAAAGAGGCAAAGCTCACTTTGAGTGCCGATGGCAGCCTTCGTTTCCGCGGTGAAACGCATGGTCAAACCGGTGAAGCCTTAATGCAAAATGTCACGGGCAGCGGTGTTTATTCTTTAAAGCAAGGCAAGCTGAGTGCTATCGACATTAATTATTTATTGCAAACCGCTGATGCCTTATTAAATAAGCAAACCATCGCGCCGCCTCAAAACCTGAAAGAAACCACCTTCGACCGTTTAACCGGCAGTGTTAATTTGCAAAAGGGTGTTTTAACGTCAAATGGCATTGAATTAAATGCAGCCACTTTCACGGCGCGTGGTGATTTAAATTTAGGCTTGCAAAATCGTGACATTGATTTGCGTTTAAACATTCAATCCACGCAGGCTTTAAAAACACAATTCACCATTCCCGTGTTGGTCACGGGCACGGTCGTGAACCCGAATGTGCAGCTTGATATGGCGAGCATCAATCAAATGGTTGCAAAGCAACAGCTTGAGCGCGTGAAAACCAAGGTGCAAGAAAAAGTGAAAGATTTGTCGGGCAAGGCTGATGCCTTCATGAAGCGTTTAATGGGGCAATAATGCGAGTTATCACTGCAAATTTAAATGGCATACGTTCAGCCGCCCGCAAAGGTTTTTTTGAATGGGTGAAAACTCAAGCGGCTGATGTCATTTGCGTGCAAGAATTAAAAGCCCAAGAAAATGACATGAAAGACCCGGCCTTGAGTTTGCCGGGTTATCACTTTTATTTTCATTGCGCTGAAAAAAAGGGTTACAGCGGCGTTGGCATTTACACTAAGCATCAACCTAAAAAAGTCATCACGGGTTTGGGTTGGGCGGTGGCTGATACCGAAGGCCGTTATGTGGCCGTTGATTTGGGTGGTGTGTGGGTGGCTTCTTTATACTTGCCTTCAGGCACTTCCAGTGAAGAGCGCCAAACGGTCAAATACGAATTCTTAGATCATTACGAAAAATATTTAAAGCAATTAGACACCAACACGTCTTCTTATATTTTGTGTGGTGATTGGAATATTGCGCATAAGCCCATCGACCTTAAAAACTGGAAAACCAACCAAAAGAATTCAGGGTTTTTGCCAGCCGAGCGGGCGTGGCTAGACAAGCTGTTTGGCGAGCTGGGTTTTGTGGATGCCTTCCGAGTCATCAACCAAGAAGCCGAGCAATACACCTGGTGGTCGCACCGTGGCCAGGCCAGGGCTAAGAACGTGGGTTGGCGGATAGACTACCAAATGGTGACCCCTAATCTCTCAAATTGCATAAAATATGCCCACATTTATAAGGATGAATTCTTTTCCGACCATGCACCTTTGGTTATGGACTATGATATTTAAGCCATTTTGCCTCATTTTCAGTTAAAATTAATAAATAGTCTCCATTTAAGGTTTCCTTAAGGTTGGGCGTCTAAGCTGGAAGTAGGGAGTGATAAAAAATGAGTATATCAGGTGATCACAAGCTACCGTTTGAATACGACCTGGCCGCCGGCCCGGAAGGCTTGATGACTTTGCTGAATGCTTATTTGGTGCAGGCGGATGCGGATGAAGCTTTTGCAAGAACGCCTCACTACATTTTATATAAATTTGGCTCGCAGGAATCGGTTATCAAAGTGGATACCAGCGAAAAGCCTTATCACTTCTGGTATTGTGATTTACAAGGTCGCCCGATGACCATGGCTATTAAAGCGGTCATTGCGGATTTCTTATGGGAAAAGTGTGGCGAGAAAGAGCGCTGCAGCGGGTATGAATAGGAGTTAATGTTATGTCTAAGATGACTAAAGAAGAGCTTAAAGAAAATAATCCGAATATTGAAGATGTGAACGCGGCTTGGCGTAAAGATGAATTATTGCCGGGAACCATTTCTGGTAATGTGCCTGCTTATCCGCGTGAGAAGCAGCTAGCTTTGTTGCAGCAAGCGGTGCGTAAGCCGGCGTTGGATGCAGGGCCTAAGAAGGGTGCCTTGAATGCATTTGGCATGTTTGGTGGTGATAAAAAACCGACATCGTCTTCGCCGTCTAGCGCTTCGACCCCAACTAAAAAGCAATAGCTCGATGTAGCCCGGACGCGTTTCACAGCGGCCGGGAACTGTCGTCAAGCGAAGCCCCGAATATCACGCTATCACAATCATCCAATACCTCAATAAAACCACTTACTTTTTCGTGCCATCGCTCAACGACAGCCCCGGCCGCTGTGAAGCGCGTCCGGGCTACAAGCGCTCACATTTTTTAACCAACCACACCCTTCTGCGCCCTCACCAAGGCCGCAATCCCCTGCTTCGCCAAACCCAACATGCTAGTCAATTCCGCCTCGCTGAACGTGGTTTTCTCGCCTGTCCCTTGCACTTCAATGAATTCCCCACCTTCTGTCATCACGACATTCATGTCTGTTTCGGCATTGGAATCTTCCGCATAATCCAAATCGAGGACCGGCGTGCCTTCATAAACCCCAACTGACACCGAGGCCACAAATTGTTTAAACGGATTCACGGCCAACTTTTTCTTTTCAACCAAGCGCTGCACCGCCAAATATAAAGCCACACAGCCGCCCGTGATCGAAGCCGTGCGCGTGCCGCCATCGGCTTGAATGACATCGCAATCGATTGTAATGGTGTTTTCACCCATGGCTTTTAAATCAACGGCAGCGCGCAACGACCGCCCAATGAGGCGTTGAATTTCTTGCGTGCGCCCGCTTTGTTTGCCCTTGGCGGCTTCTCTTGGCATGCGGTCGTGGGTGGAGCGGGGCAGCATGCCGTATTCGGCGGTGACCCAACCTTGGCCGCTGTCTTTTAAAAACGGCGGCACGCCTGAGGTCAGGCTCGCGGTGCAGATGACCTTGGTGTCGCCGAAGCAAACCAACACCGAGCCTTCGGCGTGCTTAGTGAAACCTAAAGTCAGGGTGATGTCGCGCAATTGTTGTGCAGGGCGGTTGCTGGGTCGCATGGCGGGTCTCATCAAAAAGAAAACCATTATAGACCTTGCAAATGATAGGCGCGACCCTAATATATAAAAAAATTATTGGGAGAAAGTCATGATAGAAATGCACGGCACCACGATTGTTTCAGTGCGGCGCGGCAACCAAGTGGTGGTCGGCGGCGACGGGCAAGTCACGCTCGGCCACACCATCATGAAATCCAATGCGCGTAAAGTTAGGCGCTTGTATCATAACAAAATTCTCGCAGGCTTTGCGGGCGGCACGGCCGATGCGTTTACTTTATTTGAGCGTTTTGAAAATAAACTTGAAACGCATCAAGGTAATTTAGTGCGCTCAGCCGTCGAGCTGGCGAAAGACTGGCGCACGGATAGAATGCTAAGGCGTTTAGAGGCCATGTTGGTCGTGGCCGATGAAAAAGCTTCTTTAATTATTTCGGGTAATGGCGATGTCATTGAACCTGAAAACGGCTTAATTGCGATTGGTTCGGGCGGCGCTTATGCTAAATCCGCAGCGCTTGCTTTATTAGATAACACACAATTAAGCGCAAAAGACATCACTGAAAAATCCCTCGGTATTGCTGCTTCCATTTGCATTTATACCAATCGTTCTTTCACTATCGAAACTCTGGAATTAAATCATGACTGAATCCCTCACACTCACACCACAAAACATCGTGGCGGAACTCGATAAACACATCATCGGTCAAGCGGATGCGAAGCGTGCTGTGGCTGTTGCATTGCGCAATCGTTGGCGTCGTATGCAATTAAGTTCACCCTTGCGCGATGAAATCATGCCTAAAAACATTTTAATGATAGGGCCAACCGGCGTGGGTAAAACCGAAATTGCGCGTCGTTTAGCAAAATTAGCCGATGCGCCTTTTATTAAAGTTGAAGCAACCAAATTCACGGAAGTGGGTTATGTGGGTCGTGATGTTGAATCCATCATTCGTGATTTGGTGGACATGGCGATTAAAATGGTGCGTGAAAAAGCGGTGGTTAAGGTGCAAGAAGCCGCAGAAATTGCCGCGGAAGATCGCATTTTAAATGCTTTGTTGCCACCACCGCGCCCAAGCTTTGTGGGTGAGCCGCGCGAACCGTTTCGTGACGATAGCGCAGCGCGTTCCTCATTTCGCACCAAATTGCGTGCTGGCGAATTAGACGACACTGAAATTGAAATGGAAGTGGCAGCGAGCCCTTTTGGTGTTGAAATCATCACGCCACCCGGCATGGAAGAAATGACCAGCCAATTATCAACCATGTTTCAACACATGAATCAAGATCGTAAAAAATCACGCAAAATGAAAATTCATGATGCGAAAAAAATTCTGCGTGAAGAAGAAGCTGCGCGTTTGGTGGATCATGAAGACGTGAAGGCACGCGCCATCGAAAGCGTTGAACAAAACGGCATTGTGTTTGTTGATGAAATTGACAAAATTGCAAAGCGTTCCGAATATGCGGGTGCTGATGTGTCGCGTGAAGGGGTGCAGCGTGATTTATTACCTTTAATTGAAGGCTCAACGGTTTCAACCAAGCATGGCATGGTGAAAACGGATCACATTTTATTTGTGGCTTCCGGCGCGTTTCATTATTCGAAACCTTCAGATTTAATTCCAGAATTGCAAGGCCGTTTGCCCATACGGGTTGAATTAAAATCATTAAGCACCGATGATTTTGTTCGCATTCTCACGGAGCCCGAAGCTTCATTAACCGAACAATACACGGCTTTGTTAGGCACGGAAGGGGTGAAGATTGAATTTAAGCAAGACGGCGTTAGGCGCATTGCAGAAATTGCTTGGCATGTGAATGAGCGCATTGAAAACATAGGCGCGCGTCGTTTGCACACGGTGCTTGAGCGTTTGCTTGAAGAAATTTCATTTTCAGCCAGTGAAAATTCAGGTAAAACGATAGACATCACGGCGGACTATGTGGATGAGCGTTTAAAGCATTTAGTGAAAGACGAAGACTTAACCAGTTACATTCTTTAAGGATAAGCTCATGGATAAAGAAGCTTTAAAACGCGCAGCAGCCGAAGCGGCATTGCAATATGTGCAAGACGACACGGTGGTTGGTGTGGGCAGTGGTTCCACGGTTGCTTATTTTATTCAAGCACTCGCGCGCGTGAAAGGGCGCATTGAAGGGGCGGTGGCGAGCTCGGTGTCAACCGCCAATCAATTGAAGGCGCTCAATATTCCCGTGATTGATTTAAATAATGTGCGTGAATTACCTTTATATGTCGATGGCGCGGATGAAATTAATCACGCGAAACAAATGATCAAGGGCGGCGGTGCCGCACTCACGCGTGAAAAAATCATTGCAACGGTCGCGAAAAAATTTGTGTGCATTGCGGATGCGTCTAAGCGTGTCGAATTGTTGGGTGAGTTTCCGGTGGCGGTTGAAGTGATCCCGATGGCGCGCAGTTACGTTGCACGGCAAATCGTGCAATTGGGCGGCGACCCGGTTTATCGTGATGGGGTTGTTACGGATAATGGCAATGTGGTTTTAGATGTGTATGGTTTGAAGTTGTTAGAGCCGCGGGTGATGGAAGATAAATTAAAGGCCATGGTTGGTGTGGTTGAGAGTGGCATTTTTGCGCATCGGGTGGCGGATGTGTTGTTGTTGGGTTT
>DASTZQ010000042.1:0-85334 GCA_035764205.1 Gammaproteobacteria bacterium | reverse complement strand
GGTGGATTACGAAAAACGCAAAAGACGCGTTTTTCTAATCCACCCTACGCCTTAACTTAATCGCTTACAAAAGATTTTAATGTATACTCCCCCATAACACCTCAACCAACACAAGGACACCAACATGACCGGTCAACCAATGAAACCCATCACCATACTCGGTGCAGGCTCTTGGGGAACGGCGCTTGCCTTAACACTCGCTCGTCGTGGGCAAACCGTTAGGCTCTGGAGCTATGAAATTTCTGAAATCGCCGCTTTATTAGCTGAGCGAACCAATAACCGCTTCTTACCGGGCTTCCCCTTCCCTGACACCATTCATCCCACGGCTAATTTGGCGGAAGCTGTCAAAGACGTCGACGACGTGCTGGTGGTCGTGCCTTCTGTTGGGTTTCGTGACACCTTAACCATGTTAAAACCATTACTCGGTCAAAACACACGCATCACGTGTGCCAGCAAAGGCCTGGATGAAGACACCGGCGAACTCTTAAACGAAATGGCCGAAGACATACTCGGCAAAACCCGACCCTTTGCGGTGCTTTCTGGCCCTTCCTTTGCGCGCGAAGTGGCGGCTGGGTTGCCTGCTGCTGTCGTGATTGCTAGCCACAATAAAGCCCTGTTAGCTGATTTAACTGAACGCTTTAACTGCAACCATTTCCGCATTTACCCAAGCGACGATGTCATGGGCGTTGAATTAGGCGGCGTGGTTAAAAACGTCATTGCCATCGCCACTGGCATTTCAGATGGCATGGAACTTGGCGCTAATGCACGCAGCGCCTTAATCACACGCGGCTTGGCTGAAATCATCCGCCTTGGCACGGCCATGGGTGGCAAAATTGAAACCTTCATTGGCTTATCTGGCATGGGCGACTTAATCCTCACGTGTTCTGACAACCAATCTCGCAATCGTCGCATGGGGTTGGCGCTCGGCCAAGGCAAAGACATTGCTGACGCCGAAGCGGCCATTGGGCAAGTGGTGGAAGGCAAGCGCAATGCAGAGTTGGTTTTACGCCTAGCCCAAAAATACAATGTTGAAATGCCAATTTGCGAAACCGTGTGGGATATTTTGCAAGGAAAATTGGCGACGCGTGATGGGGTGGATAGGTTGCTGGCGAGAGAAACGAAGAGCGAACGCGCGGTTTAGATAGGACCGTGGGGCAACGTTTGAAGCCTCACCCCTGCCCTCTCCAGCTGCGCTGGAGAGGGAGTGTTTAAAGGATTTAATCGTACAACAGCTGATCCATCGGCGATAAATCACCCTTACGCGTGCCGCGCATGAGTTCATTCAACACATCAATCATGCAAAGCAAACGCAAAGCATTGGGTGTTAATTCGTCAAATGTTACGCTGATGCCTAATAAAGCACCTTCAGCGTCTTCAAACGTAACCCCCAAGCCATACCCCAAGCACAAAGAAGCCAATTGATCGGCGCGCTTTGCAATGCCCGGCAAAATGCCCGTGGGAGCAAAGGCTTCTTCCATCGTGAGTGGGCGGCCGTTTAAGGAATAACGACCATTCATCACGCGAGCCGCTTTGATCATGAGGTCGGTCATATTGAGTTTTGCCATGATTAATTCTTCCACCAAGGTTGAGCGATTTTTCGAGGCCCCGCCACATAAGCCCGCATCCATCGAAGAAACACAATGGGCGTAAAGCCGTAACGCTCCAATAAAGAAAAGAAAATCGTGGCGACAACGGCAAAAATGAAGGTCCAGAGGCGAATGTGGAATAAAAGAATCAGCAAAGGGAAGGTCGCACGATAGTCGACTATCCAGAAGCGAACGTTTCTTGCGGAATCTCGCCAATGCGCCATGACAACTCCTTTTAAATACTCATTTCAGTTTACTCAATTTTAAAGCCACACGCTAGAAACATCAGGAAAGGTGACACTGATTGCCATTGTGTTGTAACATCTTAAGTTAATGATTCACCACTCCTCAAGGGAAGGCGCATGAAACGAATTTTGTCTCTTTCGGTTCTGTTGTGTTTGGCCTTAATTGGCTGCTCAACCACCCCAAAAACGCCGCCAGGCTACGACTTAAGCGCAACCCAATCCTCATTGGCCGAAGCTTCTTATTCCGTCAGCCGCTCGGTTGTTGATTTAGCGGAAACCGCTGAAGCCAACCACCCCCAACACGACATCGCCCCACCGCCCAGCCCCGCCACTTATGGCATGGGCGGCCTCACCTCCATTGACTGGTCGGGCCCGGTGGAACCCTTAGTGCAACAAATTGCGCGTGCTTCCAATTACCGCGTTCGCGTGCTTGGCACCCAACCCGCCATTCCTGTCATGGTAACGGTCTACACGCAAAACGCCATGTTGGGCGACATTCTTCGCGATGTGGGTTATCAATGCGGCCGACGCGCACGCTTGGTGGTTTTCCCTGGCAGCCGCGTTATCGAGCTTCGTTATGCAAAAAACTAAACGCAGCCTCATCCGCATGGCACTTTACATCAGCGCAGCTGCCATCTTGTGCGCTTGTGCTTCCATGCGTTCCGCCAGTAACTCAGGCAACATCGACACCGCCAACTTATCCCAACTGCAAAGTGTGCGTAATGACCCGGTTCGTGCAAACACCACCAACAACGGCACGGATGTGAGCCCCATGCGGGCAAAAATGCTGGAAGACACCGCACTCAGTGTCGGTGCGCAGGGCGGCCTTTCTTGGGCGTCGGAACGCATTAACATTAAACTGGAAGCCGACCGAAAATATTTAGAAACCATTTACAACTTCAATGCCATGCTCTTAAGCCACGGCGTGCTGCCACCCGTTTTAGAAGCAAGCACCAACAACCTCAATCAAGACGACCCCGACACCATTCGTGTGGCTGATCGCTCTTACAAAATCATACAACAAGCGCGCTTTGTCACCACCCCACCTAACTGGCGTGAATATTTAACCATGAGCTATCCCAAACCCACGCTGCCTGATAAATCCTTATTGCCGCGTTCCGCTGAAGAACAAAAAGTCTGGAGTGATGCGGTGGCTAAGGGCTGGGACAAAGGCATCGCACAATCTTATAGCATTTTCCAGCAAAATTTAGCGCGCTTAAAACGCGATTACACGGGCATGATCATTTATCGCAAATTACTGCAAGCCCGCATGATTTCACCACCTTATGTGGCCACCACCGACCTTGGCATCACCGGCGATGGCACCGACATGCGCGTGAATGATCAAGTGCTGCGTATTGTTGCGCATCCTAAACTTCAAACCAATGGCAATGGCTGGAAAGCCATTGTGGTGAATCACAATGACCAATGAGTTTTTATTCCCGCAAGAACCCATACGCCTCACGATTGATAACGTGAATGAAATTCTTATGCATTGCGTGCAACTGGGTGCCTCGGATGTCACCATACAAACCAACGAACCCATCATTGCTGAAGTGTTCGGCCGCTTGAAAAAAATTACACGCCGAAAAATTGGTAACACGGAAGTGGGCGATGTCATTAACGCGATGTACGGCCCTAACGCCACCACCATTATTATGTCAGGCAAAGACATAGACACCCACTATGAAATTCGGCCCAACCGCTCTGATCGCTACCGCTTTCGTATTAATGGCACGGGCTGCCAAGTGGAAGGTCACGACGGCATACAAATCACGGCGCGTACCATTCCAACCGACCCACCCACGCTTGCTAGCATGAACTTGCCACAAGTATTGATTGACGCCATCACACCAGAACAAGGCGTGGTGTATGTCACCGGTGCTACGGGTTCGGGTAAAAGCACGCTGCTTGCTTCTATCATCCGCAGCATCACCGAAGACGCAGACAGCAACCGTAAAATTTTAACCTACGAATCCCCCATTGAATTTGTCTTCGACAGCGTGGAAAAAATTTCCAGCGTCGTGAGCCAATCTGAAATTCCGCGCCACTTACCAAGCTTTGCCTCAGGTGTGCGCAATGCGTTACGCCGTAAACCCCGTTTAATTTTAGTGGGTGAAGCGCGCGACACGGAAACCATAGGCGCGGTGATGGAAGCCGCCATGACCGGCCACCCGGTTTACACCACTTTACACAGTAATGGCGTGGCAGAAACCATACGCCGTTTGGTCATCACCTTCCCGCCCGAAGAACGCCAAGGCCGAACGGTGGACATCATTGAAACCGTGCGTGTCGTTATTTCTCAACGCTTGGCGCCCACCGTGGATGGCAAGCGCGTTGCCTTGCGTGAATATTTAATTTTCGATGAAAAAATTCGGGATATTTTGCTGGAAACCGACATTTTAAACATCACCAATGTGGTTCGCAAACTCGTGCGTGAATATGGGCAAACCATGGAATCCGATGCCTTGGCTAAATTTAAAGCCGGCGTCATTACCGAAAGGCAATATGCCATTATTGCAGAACAAACGAAGCGGGAAGAAAAAGAGGGTTAGATTTTTAAAAAAGAGAAAAATTTGCTTTAATTTTTTAAACCTTGGTTCAAATGGTTGAGACACCAATTAACTGTTGAAGTCGTTTTAATACTAGATGAATTTCCGCTGATGTTAACTGAGCTATTCTTGGAAAGGATAAACGCTGCAGACTCAGTGCGCGTGTATGCTCAACCAAGGCATAACTATCTACTTCAAGATTATCCCTGGATGGTAAAAAAACATGAAGCGCACTGAATGCAGGTTGGGACTGGCAGCTTAACGGACAAACAAAAGCAATGGGCGGCTTGATATCTAAAACAGATTGCGCTGTTAACACCACCACCGGTCGTATTTTTCCAATTTCAGCGCCCTTTTCAAGATCAAGACGCGCCAAATAAACACCGCCTCGCGTTAAAATTATTTCTTCTTCCACCATGCATCCTTATCATCAGGCAAATCCGAACCAACATCACCCATCAACTGCTCAATTTCTTTTTGATATGCTTTTGATAACTTCATGGCTAACATGCTATCCACCACCGCTTTTTCTTCAATGCGGGCTTGATACGCCTTTAATTCATGGACAACTGCCAGCCTAATAAATTCAGACCGCGAAATACCCATAGAGCCTGCCACTATCTGGCTGGCTTTTGCTAGCTGATCAGGCAAATTAATGGATAGCGTTGTCATACCAACCTCAATACTTTATTTAATACTAATTATAGTATGCATTTTGGTATATGTCAATCAAGGGCAAAAGCCAGCACCCTTGCAATAAGCAAAATCTTAGTGTAGCCTGCCGGCGATTTTCAACACACGAGGCAGCACGACATGTTAAAAAATATTTTATTATTCCCTATGTTAGCATTACTGGTTGGCTGTGCTTCGACAGTAAACCTTCCTCCTGAAGCGAAATCCAAGATTAAAACCATCAAAATTAGTGAAAATGTTACCGCCCCCGATGGCATGTTTTACTACGGCCGAAGTGCCGCATTGTTAGGCAACATTGGCATGCTCACAGAGATTTCCGCCCGCGAGCAATTAGACAAAGAAGCCCCTCCTGCTGAACTCAAAGCCATCAATGTAACAGCATTTAAAAACGCACTCAGCAAAACACATTACCGCGTTGTCAATGGCGATGCAGATGCCACCATGACTATCATCATTAGATCTTATGGTTTTATCGCGCCGCCCTTCGGCCTCACCAAAACAATCAAGCCCGAACTTAATGTTGTGGCCATGCTGGCCAACAAAAAAGATCAAATCATCTGGATACAATGGTCATACATCTCTGATCTCAGCAAAAACACACCAAGCACAAGCGAAGATGAATTACTTGCTCATCCAGAAAAACTTCGCGCCATATACCAATTAACTGCTAACATTGCAGCGAACCAGATTGTAAAAACTTTAACTTAAACCAAAAGGGCAACCAACCATGTCAAGCGTAAAAAAACAACAAAGTTAAAAAACCCGTTAAGAGAACGATGAAAAAAACCGCGAAAAAAACCCGCAGTTAAAAAGAAAAAAGTGTTAGCTATTCCTCGGGGCTATCACAGTGTGACGCCTTACCTCGTCATCAGCGGTGAAGCAGCGGCAGCGCTTGAGTTTTACAAAAAAGCTTTCAAAGCCAAAGAAAAAATGCGCCTCCAAATGCCTAATAAACAAATCATGCACGCTGAATTGATCATATCAAAAAATTATCAGCAAGATTTGGCGTTTCACCCTCTGTGTTTATTTAGACAACGCCCGCCTATTGTGATGACTTGACCCAGCATAAATGCTTCGTGTTTTTTTTGATCGGGTGTGTGGTTTTTAGCCCGGGGTGTTTTCGCAAGGCTTCACTATCTTCTTGACGGGACTTGATATCCCTCCACCTGATGTTAAACTCTTACTATCCAACTAAGACAAAGAACATCAATCCCATGAGCCTTTTTTCAGAACTGACCATTCGCAACACCACTTTCCGCAACCGCATCGGGGTCTCCCCCATGTGCCAATATTCATCCATCGACGGCATGGCCACCGATTGGCACATGGCTCACCTCGGCGCTCGCGCTGTGGGCGGTGCTGGGCTTGTCATCTGCGAAGCAACCGCCGTTGAAGCCATTGGTCGCATTTCACCGGGTGATGCCGGCTTATGGCATGATGGGCACATTGAACCCTTGCTACGCATCAATCGCTTTATCCATTCCATGGGCGCAAAAAGCGGCATACAACTCGCCCATGCTGGCCGCAAAGCAAGCACCTGCCGCCCCTGGGAATACCACCCTCGAAAAGCGCAAGGTTTAGGCGAGATGGTCTCGATTGAAGAAGGCGGCTGGGAAGTCATTGCCCCCTCAAGCATTCCCTTTTCTGGCACCTACCCAACACCCAGGGCCATGACCATCGCCGACATCCAATCCGTGATCGCCCACTTTAAATCAGCAACGGTAAGGGCCTTGGCTGCTGAATACGATGTGCTTGAAATACATGCGGCTCATGGTTATTTAGCACATTCATTTTTGTCCCCGCTTTCCAACAAGCGCGATGATACTTACGGCGGGTCTTTTGACAATCGCATTCGGTTTTTATTAGAACTCACGCAGGCCGTAAGGGAAACCTGGCCTGAATCACACCCTTTGTTTGTTCGCATCTCAGCCACCGACTGGGTGGAAGGCGGTTGGACGCTTGATGAATCCATCGAGCTCGCTAAACAATTAAAACAGCTAGGCGTTGATTTAATCGATTGCAGCTCAGGCGGCATGGTGCCCGATGCTAAAATCCCTTTACAACCAGGCTATCAAGTGCCCTTTGCCTCACGCATTCGGCAAGAAGCGAACATTCTCACTGCAGCGGTTGGTTTAATTACCGAAGCCACGCAAGCCAATGCCATTATTGAAGCAGGCGATGCTGACATGGTCTTGCTAGCTCGGGAATTGCTTCGCGACCCTTACTGGCCACTGCATAACACAAAAGCATTGCAAGCTGAATCTTTTCCACCGTTACAATACAAATTTGCTTTCTAAGCGATAACCCTTTAGGAGATAACCATGGAAGGTTTAAAAAAAATCTTAGGCGTATTGTTGTCTGTTTTGATTGTTGTGTTAACGCTTAATCAAATTAAAGCATACCAAGGCCCAGCACAGCACTTAAATGTCACCGCCACAGGCAAAATAAGCGCTGTTCCTGATACAGCAACAGCAACGCTGGGTGTCGTTACTGAAGGCGCAACACCGCTGGACGTTAAAACCAATAACACAGAAAAAATGAATGCAGTGATTGCCTATTTAAAACAAATGAACATCCCTGACAAAGACATACAAACCAACCGATTCAATACCTCACCTCGCTACCAATATCAATCCGGCAAAAACACCATCATCGGTTATCAATCCGATCAAACCGTGACTGTCATCTTTAGGCACATAGACACCTCCCCCAAACAACTGGAAGAAACACTGGATGGCGTCATTCAACAAGGGGCAAACACCATTCAGAGCGTTAATTTTAGCTTCTCTAATGACGATGCCTTAAAACAAGCAGCCACCAAACAAGCCATTGAGAAAGCCAAGAAAAATGCGGCTATTTTAACCGATGAAGCTGGGTTAAACCTTGGGAAATTGATTAACATCATCCCATCAACCGATGAAATGCCCATTCAACCCATGGCTTATCACTCAACGGCTAAAATGGCGACTAACGCTATCAACACCATAGAACCAGGCTCGCAAGACGTTAGCGCTGGCGTGACGCTTGTTTATGAAGTGAATTAAACAGAAAACACATAAGGCGCCACCAAGCGTAACGGCAGCATGGTGGCTTAGCGAAAAAACTATCAGGCTTTTTGCTTCAGAAAATGAGTAACAGCCTTTAGATAAGCCTTATTCGCATCAGAGGCAATGGCATGCCCGCAATTTGGGAAAATTTTTAGGATAGAGCCTTTAATCCCCTTAGCAAGGATTTTTGACTGATTAGCGCTGCATATCCAATCATTTTTCCCTGCCAAAATTAAAGTGGGGCAGGTAATTTTATGAAGTTTAGGAATAAAATTAAATTTTCTAAGAAACGTACCAAACCCCACATTTAAAACTTCGTAAGACAATACATTCAACTGACCAACGTTGCCCGTTAAATATTTAGCTTTGATGTCTCGTTTTTTAGGTTTTTTATAAAAATACAGCGGATCAAGGACACGAAAATAATCTTCAGCATCTTTATTATTTTTAAATGTTCCATTCCATAAAAATTTATCACAAATTTCAATTTGTTGCTTGGTGCCAATTTTTTGAAGGTTATTTTTAGATTCTTCCATAAAATGATAGCTAGGTGCAGTGACCACTAAAATAAGTTTATCGATGTTTTTAGCATATTTAATGGCATACCCTTGAGCGACCATGCCACCGTAAGAAACACCTAAAATAGATATTTTTTTGAACCCCAGGTATTCACGCAAGGCTTCAATGTCTTCTATATTATTTTCAAGCGTATAATCAGACGGCTTGGTTTTCTTGCTCCAGCCACAACCGCGCTGATCAATGAATATAAGTTGTGCGTATTTTTGTAAATCGATCGAATTAAATTTAAAACGTGTGTGGTTGCCACCCGGGCCGCCGTGAATCAGAAATAACACAGGTTTTTCAACGAGCGTATTGTTAGCTTCGGGTGCCATTTGCATGCCAGCCACATCAAAATAAATTTCTGTGCCGCGGATTTTTGCTTTCATCATTTCCCCTGATTAAAAACATGGTTTATTTGCACAAACTCGCAATTTGCTCACTGCTCGCGTTCATCCATGTGTTTTTATAAACTTCGTCGACCAGCATTTCTGTTTTTTCATCAGCCACGTCAATATACAAAGCGCCATTCAAATGGTCAATTTCATGCTGCAATATCCGCGCATACCAACCAGAGGCTTCAATGATTTTTTCACGGCCATGCTCATCAAGGCAAGCCACCGTGACGCACTCGTGCCTAGGCGTGACCCTAACCTTGCCTTGCACGCTGAGGCAACCCTCAAAAAAATGTTTGGTTTTACCGTGTTTTTTGATGATCGCTGGATTAATAATCACATGAAAATTAACCGGAACCCGCCCCCTGTCTTTTAAAACGTCCGCGGGGAGGAGCTTCAATCGTTCTTCTGGGTCTTCAATGACGGCTAACTTAATATTAACGCCTATCTGAGGCGCCGCCAAACCAACCCCCGGCGCCGCTCTCATTGTTTCTTTCATTTCGGTGATCAAGTGCTGAATTTCTTCGCTTAAAATGTCTTGCTGGGTGAGCTCACGGCATGTGGCGCGGAGGGTGGTTTCGCTGTCATCTAGCTGTAGAATTTCCTTAATCATATTATATTTCCCACTTTAAAATGTATGAATAACCTTCAAATACTGCCCAACCTCATCCGACTCACCCACGGATAAAACAAATTTATCCGATATTGGTCGATAATTTTGCTTAACACTATCAACCAACAACTCATAATCACTTTGCTGCGTGCTCATGAGTGTCATGTGCGGATCATAATTGGATTTTACCGGGCGGTTAATGGCGCTCGCAATGGTTTTGTGCATATGATTCAATTCATCAACGTTATCTGGCATTAAAGATGCCCAGTGGGTTTTATTGTCGAAAGTAATGCAGCTGAATGTTTCAAATGATAAATTGATAGCATGCTCAATATTGGCTGATTTTACCTTATTCAACACACTATCAATCTCAGACTCCCGAGCTTTAAATTGATATACCGTTACGTGCGGCAAAGATAAATCGCCGAGTAAATACTGGCCAGCAATACCTGAGAAATGCTTAGCGCAGTTAATAACGTCCATGCTTTTTGATTCTGGTATTAAAGCGATATTAAACAACTTCATTTCACAGCACCCTAAAATAATTAATGATGAATTTTTCTAAAAAACCAAAAGCGCCATCATAAATGCCATTGGCTTGCGATTCTCTTGGGCCAGCGACATTTAACACTACAATCTTATGAGCATGCAACCACGCCAATAACTGACTTTCTTGCTGGTCGGCCTTAGATAAATCCAAAATATAATGCGGCTTATTTAACTTTTTAACATGCTCCATTGTCAACACCGTCCCATCATTAACCATGAGAGGCAAAGAGGGAACAATAATCAGTGTACCAGTAGAATCCTGAATATTTAGCTTTGTTCTTTCGCTATAATCATCACTTTTTGTCTCAACCAATTGATAGCATGCTGCTATAACACCGTCTTCCGCCCTCCTTCCCCGAGGGCACCAACCGCCATGCGCAACATTCAATTTAAAACAGACATCTAATGCAGCACGATCAACACCTGTTTGACCGCCTGAAATGATCCTTTCAACTATAAAGCCGCTAAATGAACTAATATTCATTGAATTAACCAATTAATCAAACAACAAAGCCATTGAAATTTGATCCTCATAAACGCCATCCACGCAAATTGCACGTTTATGCACACCCTCACGCACAAAACCAAACGCATCATACAGCGCAATTGCACGCTTATTTGGCTCGCGCAGAGTGAGCGAAACTCGCGTTAAGCCTTTTTCTTTTGCTTTCGTCAACGCCGCACGAATCAACGCCTTGCCAATGCCCTGACCCCGATAATCAGCAACAACACCCATGCCCAACACTCCGGAATGCTCAAAGATTGGGCGGTTGTGTTTGCCAATATTGCACCAACCAACAACCCGCTCGTCCACCACAGCAATGTAATACACCCAGCCCGATGCCAATGCGTTATTCACAAATTGCCTAACCCATTCAAGCCCTGGCGCCTCTAAAAAGCCAATGTAAATACGCTCACGCGCGACCGAGCCAAGCGCTAGCGCATAGCTTTCGATGTGGTCTTGCGTCATGGGAATGATTTGAAAAGACTGCAAAATAACCTCGAGCAAAAGTGGTGACATGAAGACAATAATAATATAGCACGCGCATACATATTTCAAATAAATTTATATTTAAATTGTTTGTGTTTTCGTGTATAAGACTTTTAATTGAGCTAAGTTAATGCCGATTTATAATCAAGCAACCGAATCATGCTGATGGGCCTCTAAAAGGAATACGACCATGCCAAATTCTCACCACCCACTAAACAACCTTCTTAAATTAGCAATACCACTCATGCTTACAAATCTTGTCAATGCCGCGGCAAGCATTATCACGATGCTTATGCTGTCAAACATAAACACCACCGCACTTGCATCTGGTGCATTAATTACGAGCACCTACGGGTTCATCATCATGCTCATAATGTCAATGCTTTATTCAGTCAGCATCATGGTGGGTAAAATGCATGGCGCGCAAACATTTTCAGAAATTTCAAAAATTGTTTTTTCTGGTAACGTTATAACCTTATTATTCGGCATTCCCCTGACTATCCTCTTGCAACACATGGATGTAATATTCTCCCTATTTGCTCAACCTCATAATGTCAGCTTAATATAATCTTGCGCCATTCATCCGGATGACCGCACAATAACCCCAGAAAAAAACAAAACCTTTAAACCCAAGGAATACCATGAAAAAACACCTAATCACACTAACCGCCCTCACCCTATCAAACTTCACATTCGCCTCAGACTGCCTTCAACAAGCCGTCACGCAATATGACATGAATATTTGCTCAAAATCAGAGGCTAACAAATCAGATGTTGAATTAAACCGCATCTATAACAAAGTGCTTAATTTAGTAAAAGACGACCCCATTGCCACTCAAAAAACCCGCGAAGCGGAACAAGCCTGGATAAAATATCGTGATGCACAATTGGCCATGCTCTACCCACCAAGACCAGCCGGCTGGTATGGGTCATTCCAACCGGTTTGTGATAACACAGCCTATCAAACACTGACCGACGAGAGAATTAAGCAACTTAAGGAATTTCTTGTGACACCCAAAGAGGGCGACATGTGCGCACGAACACTCTATCGCAATGAAAATTATAACAAACAGACTAAATCTTGATAATTCATGAGTGATCGCACTATCAAAAAAATATGGATTAATGACCCATAAACGATATAATTGGCGACAAAATAGGTGGTCATCTAAAGGATTAATCAAATGAAAGAAAAACACTCAAGCCCTGAACACTCTGAACTGGGCAAAAAAGCCGAATACGACCCACACTATAACCCCGACAAACTTTTCCCCATCCCCAGAAAAGGCAAGCGAGACGAAATTGGCGTTCCTGATCATTTGCCTTTTTTTGGCTTTGACCTATGGAACCATTATGAAGTGTCTTGGCTAAATGAAAAAGGCAAACCCGTTGTTGCGCTCGCTGAAATCAGCTACGGATGCGAAACCCCGTGTATTATTGAATCCAAATCCATGAAGCTTTATTTTAACTCCTTCAACAATACAAAATTTAAAGACGAAGCGGCTGTGCAAGCCATTGTTAAAAAAGACATTGAGGCGCGCGTTGGTGGTGCAACTTCTGTAAAAATCATTACCTTGAATCAGCTCAATAATGACACGCTTTACGCAACATTCAGTGGCGAGTGTTTAGACAACCTAGACATTGAATGCTCGTCTTACCTGGTAGAACCCTCATTGCTAAGCGCTGAAGACAACATCGTGGAAGAAACCCTGTTTTCCAATCTCCTTAAATCTAACTGTTTAGTGACCAACCAACCGGATTGGGGCAGCGTACAAATAACTTACACAGGAAAAAAAATAAACAGAGAAGGCCTGCTGCGTTACATCGTCTCCTTCAGAAACCACAATGAATTTCACGAGCAGTGCATTGAACGAATTTTCATGGACATCATGAAACACTGTCAACCAGAAGCATTAACCGTGTATGGTCGATACACAAGGCGCGGGGGCTTAGACATCAACCCTTATCGCTCAACAAAAAATAGCACTCCCGACATGAAAAACTTAAGATTATACAGGCAGTAATCACCATGATGGAAAAAGTCGTTGGCTTATTTGGAAAAGTGACTGATGTTTTTGAAAAAGAACAAACGTCTCGCGGTATCATCTATGAAATAGCTAGCATCAACGATAGCTATCAAGACACGAAAGAAGTGTATGTCACCGTGCAAGTGAAAGGAACAGCGAAAACCTTCACCAAATCGGTTAAAGAATTATATCAAAAACAATGGTTGGATGAATTCTCAAGGGAAGATGTGGCCTACATCGGTTTTTTATATGCCGCCGAAGGCTCAGGCAACCTTCCACTGGTTGACTACTTCCCGCGCAAAAAACGCTATGTGACAAAAAGCGTTATTGTGCTTGGCATGCTATTCGTGAGCTTTTTAATTCTATCCAACTTGGCCGCTTTTAAAATCGTAGAATTGAAATTTTCCCATTTCTTTGGGTGGTCTTTCAGCCAGCCCTTATCAATTAACTTTCCTGCCGCGCTTATTTTCTTCCCGCTCACTTATTTTTTCGATGACACACTGACAGAAGTTTACGGGTTTAAAGTAAGCCGTTTAATTATTTGGGGCGGCCTTATTTGCAGCAGCATTTTTACATTGCTTGCATGGGCCACGGTATACTTGCCCGCTTCACCTGTTTGGGATGCAAACACGCATCATGGTGCAAGCGCTTATGAATTAATTTTTAAAGGCTCATCGCGTATATTTTTAGCATCCATATTGGGCTATTTTTTCGGCGAATTTCTTAACTCGATCATATTAGCCAAGTTAAAAATATTAACCTCAGGAAAGCATTTTTTCTTAAGGGTGATTGGCAGCACGGCCATCGGCGTTGGCATAGACAGCATTATTTTCTCTAACATTGCCTTCTTTGGAATAATGCCTTCTTCCATTATTTGGAGCATGGTGCTAACGCAATACTTATTCAAACTGTCTTATGAAATCATCATGCTTCCAGCAACCTACACCATCACTAACTTTTTAAAGAAAATAGATCAAGTCGATCACTACGACTTCCACACTAAATTTAACCCATTTTCTCTTCGTCTTTCTGACTGATGGCTTATTTTTCGTTAATCCGGGTTTCCACGATGGTTCCAATAATCGTGTCGCCCGGTAACTTTTTGACAGGCTCGTCCGAGCCATATAATTTTTTCAAATAAACATCGGCGCCGTCTTTTAAAACGCGCCTGACCGTCGGCTCTGCATTATTCAGTGAAATGACAACGAAATTTCCATCTTTATAATCGCAATGAGGGTCGACAATAATGGTTGAGCCTTTTCTAAATCGCGGCTCCATGAAACCCAAGGTTTTCAGTGCGAATGAACCTTCGCCAATGTCACTTTCACTGATGATCCATTGTGTATAAGTCGCAGGCGTCACGCTGTTTTTTTGAAATATCCAAGCCGATACATCATGCCATTCAATGAGGGGCACCACCGCCCATGCAGCTTTATTGGTTGGGTTGTACACCCCGTTAATTCTGTTAGGGTTAAGCGGCTCTTGACCAACAAGCTGGCCAATGGTGATGCCAAAAAATTTAGCGATAGGAATTAAGGTGTTGGCTCTTGGGTCCAGCGTTTCCCCAATCAACAACCTATTAATGGTGGTTTGAGGCAGCTCGGTTTGCCTGGCTAACTCCGCCTCAATGATGCCGGATTCTTTCATCAATTGTTTAATGATGACGCTCACTGGGGTCACTGATGTTGCTTCACTCTTTTTTATATCCATAAAGTTCACCGAGCCCCATCGCCGCAACCATTTAATTCAGGATTTTCGCGACATTCTAACCCGAATGCTTTGAAATAGCTAAACACTTCATTCATCAAGCCCTAAAAAATGGGTTTATTTTAGCCAGGGTAAATTAAAATAATGTTGACTTAACCCGAAAAGCGTTTAATATTTATGATTATGGATTAATAGATTAATGCTGAAAACTTTAGCATTTTTTAAATATAAATGGAAAGATAGTCATGAACAAAAATACAGCAAGCGCTGAAAATAATTTAACCATCGACAATCTTGAATTGGACATCCAAAGAATTACCTCCGCTTTAGTTGAATTAGCAAAAGACGACAAACCTTGGTGGTTAAAAAACTTGCTTTCGCTCGCAAGCCAGCCATTGGATAGCTTAAAATTCCATTTAATGCGCGTCCACGATACCAGTTTATCCCACTGGAAATTCAATTCAAAAGACGATACCCCCTACTCCATCCTTGACCCCATTGAAGCCTTAACATGGTTAGCGGGCATTTGCCGATTAGACCGAGTGCTGCTTGGCGCTTTACCACGAGAGTTTGTTGACCAATATGAACTTCAGTGGAAAGTGCTGGCTTTGTATTGGTGTAGTGCGTGAAGGCACAATAAGCCCGACACATCAAATAAAAAAGTAGCCCTCAGTAAAAGCGCATACATGCCAGGCTGATAAAACGCTCGATACATCCTACTTTTAAAAAAGAAATTTCAGGTAAACATTAATGGCTGATGAAAAAATAAAAAACACACCTCGCAGACTACTCTCGGCCATCAGAAACGGCGACTACGCCCACCCGGGCGAGGAAGAAGCGATTGAGCTTATTCTCAAGGAGCTGGATGCACTCATCACCTTGCCGCCTGAAAATATAAACGTGCTAGATGCAGGCTGCGGGCTGGGTGGGACAGCGAATTATATTCAGCTTAAAAAACACTATCATGTCAGCGGCATAGACCTAGACGCCACCTCTATTGAACATGCAAGCAAACATTACCCCAATGTTTCATTTACCCATGATAACATCTTAAATATTCTTAATCATTATTCACCGCAACAGTTCAATATCACTTATTTGTTTAATGTGCTTTATGCTTTTTCAAATAAAACTGAGGTGTTGCATTTGTTAGCATCCATCGCAAAACCGGGTGGGTTGTTAATTATTTCTGATTACTGCACCACAGATAAAACAAACATCCATCTGTTGGATTTAGCTGATAAACCAATGCACCCCATCGCGCTGTCGGGCATAGAGAAAACACTTAACGATGCCTCATGGAAGCTAGTAAAATTAATCGATTTAGATGATCATTATCGTCGGTGGTATAGCGGCTTTTTAGAAAAGCTCAAAACATCAAAGCCAGTTATTCTAAAAACATTCACGCTTGATGTTTATGAAAAAGTTGAAAAAGCATTTACTGATATTTTAAACAAACTAAATAGTGGTGGCTTGGGTGGAGGCATTATCTTTGCGATAAAATAAACTGCATTTTTCGCCAAAAAAAACATGATAGCATTATCAAACCTTAAATACAAAGGCCCCACCCATGCACAAAATCGCCGCCATACAAATGCGCTCATCCCACCTCATTGATGACAACCTCAATGCTGCAGCTGCGCTCATTCAAGAAGCGGCCAGCAATGGCGCAAAGCTTATCGTGCTGCCGGAAATGTTTGCAATTTTTGGCATCACGCCCGACGATAAAGTGTCGCAGAAAGAAGTGTTAGGCGAAGGGAAAATACAAACATTTTTGCAAGAACAGGCTAAACGCAATCACGCTTGGATTGTCGGTGGCACCATTCCCATTGCGTGTGATATTCCAAATAAAATACTAGCCACGTCACTGCTCATTAACGATAAAGGCGAAGTTGTCGCTGCTTATGACAAAATTCATTTATTCGATGTTGAACTCTCACCCACTGAAATTTACTGCGAATCTGACACCACCAAACACGGGGATACCATTGTCTTAGCTGATACTCCTTTCGGGAAACTTGGCATGTCAGTTTGTTACGATGTGCGCTTCCCGGAATTGTTCAGAACAATGTTCAACCACGGCGCGGAAATTTTTGTCATTCCTTCGGCGTTTACCGTTCCGACCGGTGAGGCACATTGGGAGTTGTTGGCAAGAGCGCGTGCGGTTGAGAATTTTTCTTATGTGATAGGTGCGTGTCAGGGCGGCCTGCATTCGAACGGCCGAAAAACCTATGGGCACTCGGTGATTATCGACCCTTGGGGGCGGGTTATTAGCAAAATGGATGGGGTGGAACCTGGCGTTATTTACGCCGATATTGATTTAACGGCCGTTCATCAAGCAAGAAAATCCATTCCTGTTGATAAACATCAAACGATTGCGTTTAATATTGAGAAACTTCATTTTAGTCAGAAGTGAAATTTATTGAGGGCAATTTCATAGTACAGATAATCATTGACTTAACATAATCTAGATTATTTAATATGTGTATATATTTTTAATCGGACTATTTAGGGCACAGCAGGAATGGCAAAGAAAATCTTCTGGAGTAAATTTACATTTTTGGCTATTTTTTTCCTGTTAATGCAACAAATCATTGTTGCATCCTCAACCCTTTGGATTTCAAATTTAGGCGAATCCGTTGTTGAAGGAAAAAACATTACACTCTATTTAACGCTATTCATAAGCTCTTTGTTTATCGTCTACATCCCCGGGATCATTTCTGCGCTTAACTTAGAAAGAGCAAAATCAAAATCCATCCGTGAGTACACGCATGCATTTTCTGAAACTTATCAATGCACACCAACCCGCTTAACTGAAAAAGAATTTCAACACGAAAAAGAGCCCTGGCTAACCACTGAAAGCGCCAAAGTCATAGAAGAAACATACAGCGTTGCCTATGACAGCATCGCTACAGGCTTAAATACCATTTTAAATATCGCGGCACTCTGCTTAGCCATCAGCACAAAAGTCATGCTTGGTTACCTGTTAAGCTTTTTTGTTCTCATTTTAATGTCTAGCGTTTATAAAAATAAACTTACAGAAGCGGCTATTTTACTTCAAAATGACAGAAAAGGCGTATCACAGGTGTTGTTATCCGGGTGGGATAACATTCTTGTTGGCAATCAATATAATTTCTCTATCTGGTGGAAGCAGTTTACTAAAAAATGGGGGGCTTATAATGAATCTGCGACAAACGCCGTTCTTTTAACCCAGCTGTCCAGCACCTTTACCGTGGGTTTATCCTTAATCCCCGTTGCAGCTACCTTTATCTGGTTATTTGTGACAACATCAAACACAGCAAAGATGATAGCATTAGTTGCGACACTACCACGACAAATTCAAATTATTCAACACTTTCAAATTTTATCTGCTTATACCATGCACTGGCATGGAGTCTATGCTCGCGTTAAGGAACTACTTTCAAGTATCACCGCGCCAACCTATGAAAAAACAAGCACCCTCAATAGAATAAAAGAAAACGAAATAGACATAATGCTTGAAAATAAGCCTTTTAATTACACCTCATTTGATCAATTTATCAAAACGATTGCTGGCATGAAATCAGGAAGAATCACACTTCAAGGTGCGAATGGCTCAGGCAAAACCACCTTAATTAACCTCATAAAAGCCGAATTTCATGATCGCGCCTTCTATTTGCCAACCAATTCGCGCTTAGCTTTTGAAAAAACACTTGATAACACGCACTCTACCGGGCAAAAAGTAAAATCTCATTTGGATGAATTAAAAGCCATGCTGCTTGATTCTAGTAACAGCGATAAAACACCAAGACAAATACTGCTGCTAGACGAATGGGATGCTAATTTAGACGCTAAAAATAAAGAACAAATATCAGCGATGCTGGATGCGTTTTCAAAAAATTACTGCATCATTGAAATAAGGCATAAACACCCACAGGAAGTTACAACTTAAAATGATAGCCCCTATAACAAAACTTATTTAAATTATTTTAGGCCTATGCAGGCATATTTTCTCTGATAACTTGTCAGATAACCCCTGCAAGGTCTCATTTGACATGCTCAAGAAAATGTTTTTTGCTAATGCTTGATCAAATACGAGCTTTCCATCCTCACCTCGGCTAAAAACAGTTATCGGCGACAAGAATAAGGCCGTTGGCGTTAATGCTCTTTCCATCACGAGAACCTGCTCAATGATCCCCTGCAACACACAACACTGATCATAAGAAAACTCGGAAATTAAGCGCTGCATATATACAAAACCATTTAATATATGATCTAACTCATGCAGCATTACCCTCGCATCAGTGCCGGCATAAGCTTCTTCATGATGACCGCCATCCAAATCACGGTATTTCACTGTCACCGATTTTGGTCGCTTAACAACCCCCCTCAAGGAACCGCGAACACTCAAACACCCTTCGGTGAATTCAGTCTCCTCGCTATCCATGCTGACAATTTCGGGGTTAACCAGCACCTTCATGGGTGGGAAGAGCGCCGTTTGATAACGCGTAATGGCCTTAACAACGTGCTCAGGGTTGTTGTAATTCACACCTGATACAATTAATTTCAATGGGTTTTCAATTTCACCGCATTGGTTAGCCGCAATGCCAACCCCACCCGTCACAAACAAATTACGCGATAAAATTTTTAATTGGCTTTCAAGCTCAGCCCTTTCTTCGCCAGAAAAATTAAGCACATCTCGAGCAGCTCGGTGCAAAACCTCATCGCCAATTTGGCGGATTTTACAATCAACATTATTTTCCAAACAAAATTGATTATATAATTTAACCAAATCTTCTTTATGGCTATACAAAAACGCCCCTTCTTTTGACTTCTCAAAAAAAGCAATTTCGTGTATTTCAGGGTTGTTTTTATTTTTAATTTTATAAACAACGGCATTCAAGTTATCGCTAACACGCATCGCTTTAATTTCTGGATGCTCGCAACCGCTCAATTTCATTGCACCTTCTTCGTCATGAAATTGGCCGCTAACTGATGTTTTTTTAAGATAGTCCAGCGCCGCAATTTTTATTTTTTCATCGCCATGAGTGCTGTTCATTAACGCTGACAAACGTGAAGTAAAAACATCTTCCAGGTTTTGATGATCAACCATGCCCGCCATCACTCGACCCCACTGATTTTCATAAAATTTTTTCAACACCACAAGCTCACCCCTTATCTGCCTGCCTATTTACCCTTAAAATAAATACCCAAATCATCAAGCTCTAACTGGCTCTCTGCAGGCGCTACCACACGAAACCCTTTCTTTTGATATATTTTTCTAGCCTCATCCGTTGTTTTTAATGACCAGGTTTTAAGGTTTTGCAGCGAAGGGTGCAAAAACATGGCATCCAGTATTTTCGTTGCCAGCCCATGATGGCGATGACCCTCATCAATAATAACATCACAAACATAAGCATACGTTGTGAAATCAGAAATGACTCGACCAAACCCAACCAGCTGATCATTCACCGCCATATAAGCACCAAAGCACAAGGAATGTTGGACAAATTTTTCAACACACTCAATGGGAATGTTTTTTGACAAAAAACAGTCTTTCAATAATAACCAAACTCGCTCAATATCAAGCTTGTTATGGTCGCTGGAAATGTAATAATTACTCATGTTTAAATTCATTAGCCTTTGCAGGATAATCCGTATCCAAGCTGAATAAGGTAAATTTGGTTTTCTTATCGTAAATATCCATGCGCTCGGCATTTTTTAGCCGTTTAGCCAACCTCACCGATATCGGCAAGCCCAAACACTCAATAATCACTTTAATAAACCACATGGTTAATATCAAACTAATCAAATTTTCGTTGCTCATCACGCCGTAAAATGCGATGGTTCCAAACATGAAACTATCAATACAAGATGCAAACACGGTTGATAACACAAACCGAATGCCTAAATAACGCCCACGCATCTTGATTTTAAGCTTGGCCATCACCAATGAGTTCATCGGCTCAGAAATTAAATAACTAATGGCTGATGCAATGATAATGCGCACATTCATTGCTAATAATGCGTCAAACATTTCATTATTAGTTTGATAAGACGGGCTAGGCATATGAACAACGATTTGGCCATAAACAACAAACAAAGCATTAAATAAAAAACCACACCAAATGGCTTGCCTTGCGAATTTATAGCCATAAACTTCGGTAATGAGATCGGACAATAGAAAAGTGAAGGGGAAAATTAACGTTCCTGCATCGGTATCTAAGCCAAACAAACTAATTAAACGGGGGTCGAACCAATTTGCCAAAACAATGACCATCGAATACGACAGTGTTAAAAACCATAAATAATTCGGCCTGGCCTCAAAGCCACCTGATATAGAGAGCTCTCTTTGCATGTCATTTTCCTTGATTCAGTTCCGTTCCACCAAATAAAATGGTTAAATTCTTCGCCATCGATTTCCCAATCGAAATACCTAATTTAGTTTTATTTTCAATGCTCAACTTACCTAAGCTGCTTTCTAAAAAAGCTTCCATTTTTTGCGCATGAAGATGCCGCTTATACGGTTCAGTTTGAACTTAGCCTACTGAACCGGTAAAATCTGAATATCTCTTTAAAGAAAAACCCTAGTTTGCATATTACACTATTTTTCCTTAGGTGCAAGAATGCCGCCCCATAACCAACGACTAAATGCTTAAAACCCGGCTTGCCAGTTGACAAAAAAACTGAGAGCATGCATTGCTAAGTTAACTTATGAATGGTATCCCTATGGAAGATGTCGCCACTTTTGATAAATATCTTTTTAAAACATTGCACTACCTTGCCGAGCATTGGCATGACGGCGAAACCGGCATCGTCGCATGCTGCTTAAAAGACAAACAGCATGTCACCTTTGCAACCAGCACTAAACATGGCAACCACTGGAAGCATGCTGAAAGAAACGCTTATGATAAATTTAAACGAAGCCACGGCGAGCCCAGCGCTGATGCTGCCTTCATCACAACACTTTCCCCCTGTGTAAAAGATCTTAAATACAGGCGTGAAGCGTCTTGCGCTGAATTAATTAAAAGCTTAGGGGTTAAACGCATTCATTTTGGTGTGCTTGATACCATGCACCTTGCCGACTTGAGCGATTATAAAGCACTCGGTTTTGTTCCAAGCTTAACAGCTGCGCCATCGTTATCTGCTATGTGTTTAAAACTCATGAGTTTGTTTTCAACTTATGATTCAAAAATTAACACTGAATTGCCCTCAATAAAACGCTCGCTGGGAGAGGGTTTCTTTTCATTTGTTGAATAAAATGGAGGGGGCTGCCATGTTAAACGACATCAACCCATATTATGTTAGAATAATACTGGTTGTATTGTTCAGTTAAACTGACATTAAGAAAGGCGTTTATGAAACCAATCACTTTGAAAACAAAGCGTTTAATTTTAAGGCGCTCGCAGGAACAAGATGCCGATGCCCTTTTTATCAATTATCTTTCCTCACCTGAAAGATCACATTTTTTGTGCAGAAAACCACATGCAGACATCAGCCAAACCAGGGACTTCATAAAATCATGGTGTGATCTTCCCTGGGAAAGTGAGCAAAATAAATTTGCATGGGTTATTGCCAATAAAAATGAAGCGATTGGGTTGTTTTTAGTCGAATGTGACAACAACCACGGCATAGAAATTCATTACGGTATTAGCAAGAAATTTGAAAATCAAGGCTTAATGAGTGAGGCGGGACTAGCGGTCGTCCAATGGCTTTCCAAGCAAAACAAAGTGAACAAGATATATGCTCACTGTGCTTTAGAGAACCTCGGGTCTCAGGCTGTGCTAAAAAATCTCGGGTTTAAGCGGGAAGGAATACTGAAAAATCATTTAATACTACCCGCATTAGCTTCATCACCGCAGGATTGTTTTCTGTTTACACATGCCTGTCCGAAGAATGAAGATTTATCTTAAGCTACATCTAAAGAATAACTAATAAACCATGCCATTAATTTCACCACGCACACAGTGGCAATAAGCGCCAAAAACATTGGCCAATAAAAAATCAAGCGCAACCCTCTATCATTTAAGACTCATAAAAATCGAGTTTATTTTGATCAAACAAAAAAACAAATACTTATTTGTATGTGTTTAATGAAAATTATATTGTTATTTGATATTTAAATCCCTATAATTCAGACAATTTTAGGATCGGCCATCTAACGGCCGCTTATTCAAGCATTAAGGAGTCGCAAATGAAATCAGTACCGCTTGCCTATTACCCCACAACAATCCACTGGATTGACGATAACCCTCTTTTTTTAAACTCAGTGACAACATCAGTTAAAACCATCCATACATTACAGGCCTCAACATCACCAAAAGAATCCCTATCGTATCTAAAAAACCAAAAACCTGCGCTAGGAGGCCTGCCACAATTTAGCGCCTACACCAACCACAATGATTATGGCTTAAACCACCATGTTCCAACCGACCTTCATTTATTAAGCCTATCAGAACTACTGAAACACCCAAAAAAAAGCGAAGATGTAAGCGTAATCGTGGTTGACTACAACATGCCCAACATGAACGGCTTAGATTTTTGCAAAGCGTTACGAGATTCCCCTATTAAAAAAATCTTACTCACAGGTGAAATGGATCAACGAAACGCGATTGAAGCGTTTAACGAAGGAATAATAGATTGTTTTCTTCAAAAAGACTCACCAAACATGATTAATGATCTCGAATATTTTATCGAGAAACTAACACAAGAATATTTTTCTGATATCACAAAGCCAATGCTTGCTCATTTAGAGTGTGAAGAAAAGTCACCTCTTACTGACAATGCATTCATTAATTTTTTTAACCACTGGAAAAAATCCAACGACATTCTCGAGCACTATCTTATTGATAAAAATGGCAGCTTTGTTGGTATTGACACCAAGAATAAAACGCAGTTTTTAATCATCCACACAGACAAAACATTAGACTCATTCACCAACTTACACGATGATATCGATAAAAATGAGCTTTTGCTGCAAGTAAGAAACAGAGAAAGAATTCCATTCTTTGGCATTGGTAAAGAAGCATGGGAATTCGAAACAACAATTTGGGATAATTATTTTATTAAACCAAACACGCTAGAAGGGCGATGCCGCTATTACTGGGGTCAAAATGCCTAAATTTCAAAAAGAAATTATACCGCATAATGATTTTTATGTTGCCAAACTGATACTCGACCCTCATGCGCCATTTCTGCTTTATCTGCATGGTGGACCCGGGCTAAATGGTGGTGTCATTGAGCATTTAATATTAAATAACGGGCTTTATGACACATTAAATTATAACATTATTATCTATGATCAACGCGCCTGTGGCCGATCAAAACCACAAAGCAAAGAAGTGACTCATCGCCAAAATATTGTTGATTTAATCAATATAATTAATTTTCTTGGGAAAGAAAATAACATTACGCCTATTGCAATGATTGGTCACAGTTATGGCGCTAAATTATTATATGATTTTTATTGCGAAACCAAGAGCAAAATTCCGGGTATTTTTATATCAACAGCAACCACAACCACCGCGCCACGCCTAAATAACCTTATACTCGATTTAAACTACCTAAAACGAAATGATCTTCTTCTATATCAAAAAGCATTTTTAACTGTTGAAAAATTAACAGCCGAAAACCTTTGGGAAATATCAGAAGAACTAGCGCCATTATTTTTTACAAATAAAGATAGAATATACTATTATTGGGCCAATCTTGAGGCAATGAAACTTTGGCAAGAATTACTAACCGCCATCGACTTACCTATCAATAAAGCTGTGTTTCACAGCGTGAGAAAAGAACTTTACAGCAAAAACAGCAACCCAAGTGTCGACATACAAAGCCTGCCAAACGAAACTTTGTGGATTAATGGCTTTCAAGATTACATCATGAATTCACCCGAAACGCTCTCCAACAGCAAAGTAACGCTGTTTCAAAAGTCGGCACATTACCCTCATGTTGAAGAACCTGCGCGCTTCTGTTCCGTTGTTAATCAATTTTGCAAATAAAACCAGAGGATTTTTATGCGTAAAAAAGAAGAAAAAGTCGCCGTCATAACAGGCGCAAGCCGCGGGGTTGGAAAGGCGCTATCATTCCACTTAGCCTCTTTGAAATACAAAATCATTTGTATCTCCAGAAATGAAAATGACCTGAAAAAAATATGCGATCAAATGACGTGCAACAATCATGACGCTTCTTATTACGCAATAGATATCAGTGATGCGGTGAGCGTTCAAAACTGCATTGAGTCTGTCATCAAAAAATACGGTAAAATTGATCTTCTTATAAACAATGCCGCTATTTTAAAACGTGGCACAACGGAAATATCTGATCTTGATATTTCTGAACAAATAAACATTAATCTAACTGGCGCCATACATGTTGCTAAATATGTTTCGCTTCATATGAAAAATGCACGCGAAGGATATATTATCAACATTTCATCCTTAGGCGGGAAAACCGCAATGCCATTTTCTGGAGTCTATGCCGCTTCAAAATTTGGCTTATCAGGATACAGCGAAGCCTTAACAAAAGAAATGTCTCTCTATGGTGTGAAAGTGACGGCTATTTGCCCGTCCATGATTGCGACAGAAATGGCTAAAGGTCGAAAATTTTCAACGGATGAAATGATACAATTATCTGATATAATTAAAACTGTCGACTACCTATTAAGCCTAAGCAAAAATGCCATCCCACAAGAAATACTGCTAAGTTGCATGCCTCTCATCAAGGCAAATACTGAATCCATTATTGCCCTATATTTAAAATAGTATGCTAAAAAGAATTATATTTGCTATTCTCACTTTTTATTCTTGCAGTCTATTTGCATCCCAACCAAGCATTAATATTTGTTTAACGGGAAAATTGGCAGAAAGCCTTCCGGTATACAAAACATTCATAAGCAATGCAGCCAACCTTGCCTGGGAAGAAAACGGCCAGAATCAACACATCCATATTGCTTATTACTTTTTTGACAACAAACCTCTTTCCGCCATACGCGCATACGACCAAATGATTGGTAATCATTGCTCTGCTATTATTGGATATGAATACCTATCCGACCTACTCCTTGTTTCAAAAATAAACAACAAAAGTGAAATCCCCATCTTCACCTCCTATGCTAGCTCACTCAGCCATGAAAGCATTTCAAACAATATATTCATGTTTATGCCCTACTATGATACCACCTCTAATATAATGATAAAATTTCTGAAAAAGCGCTTTGGAAAGCTAGATAAGATATTAATTATTACTGAAATTGATAGGCCAGACTTAGCCAGATATAAAATATCTTATGAAAAAATACTTCGTGAAAATAATTCAACATTCGACTCTTTTGACTACCTACAAAATGACGCAACATTTGAAAAAAACCTTATCTCATTTTCTAAAAATAAGGCATACCGATTTGTTTTTGTTTTAACTGGAGCAGTTGGAGCAACTAAAGCGCTAAACATAATGAATAATCATAAAACCATTTTTGTTGGGACTGAAAATTTTGGGTCTTCAAGCAATCAAAGCGTATTTCCACGGTTACATGATAAATTAATACGCGCATTCACCATTCGTAATATCGATTTTTTAGCAAAAACACCTGCCATGCAAGCCCTTGAACAGCGATATCAAAATAGATTTGGAGTTAACGCAGGCCCATTATCCATTTATACGTACGATGCAATGAATATTATTATTCGCTCATTCAAAAAATTTGGCGGGGTCGATTCCAATAGCGTATTAAGGCTAAATATTAATGGGATTACCGGGGCAAGAATTCATAACGGTAGATTTTATCGCTCAAACCAAACAGCCCTTCTTTCAATGGGAAAAAATGGATTTGAACTATGCGACAAAAAATAAGCACAATTAAAACGTTGTTTATAAAAAGAATGTTGTTTTCGCTGCTTATTCAGCTTTTTTTTATTAGTCTCGTCATGATTACCGTCAGATACTACATGAAAGAAAATATATTAAATAACCTCTCTGAGACATTATTAATTTCAGACGAATACACAACCGACCTTATCGCAAGCGACATTGAGCTAGGTGAAAATTATACTTTGCAACTAGAATTACATGATATTGGAGATATGAGAAAACTTGACTTTATTAAATTCAGCCATAACCCACCAAAATTTAGCGGCGAAAAATCAAAAAAAATTGCTCGCAAGGATGAAAATTACGTTTCCGAGCTATCAAAAAATGAATTTCAAGGTGTGACTGTTATAAAATATCGCGGTGAAAAATTGGGGTATATCATTACAAAAAAGCAATATACTGACCATGCTCGAGGATCTATATCATACGATCTTTTCTTGGTTTTAGTAACCGCCTGCATTGCATTTATACTTAATTTTATATTTTTGTTTCTTTCCTTGAAAAATAGAATTTTAAGAAATACCTCCCAAGTTATCGACGCTGCAATCTCACCAAGTAATTCAAAAAATCCGCTCGATCTTGATATTGGCGAATATCAATTATTAGCAGATAAAATTATTTTTGCGAAAAATGAAAATGAAAAGCTTTTAAGGCAAAAAGCACTGGCCGAAACAGCAGCTTCTGTAGCGCACGACATACGATCTCCATTAGCCGTCATGGAAATGCATTTAAATAAAATTCAACTAACCAACCAAGAAAAAAACCTAGAGCAATTAAAAAAAGCAGTGGAAGACATTCGGGCTGTTGCGAAAAACTTACTCCATCGTTATCAAAATCAAGCCAATGGTGCTGAAAAAAATAATCTCCTCTTCGAGGGAGAAGATGAGCTAGAAAATCGAATTGTCGCAATACAACCATTAATTAACGATATTGTAAATGAAAAATTAAATGAATGGAATTTGGCTAATGTTAAAGTAGAAAAAAATCTAACCGGTGCCTTACTGTGCCTTTTGAATGTACCATTCATTGGCTTAAAGCGTGTATTGTCAAACTTGCTAAATAATTCATTTGAAGCGACATCTGGAAATGGTATTATAGAGATAATTGCAACTCAAACAACTGATAACATCATGATTAGCATTAAAGATAACGGCATTGGAATACCACTACATTTGATTAAATCAGTGCTATCAGGAAAAAGCACAAAACATCATGGAAATGGCTTAGGGTTATCAACCGCAGTTAAATTTATGCAACAAATCAATGGAACTCTCACGATTAATAGCGCTGAAAAAATAGGCACAGAAATCATCCTTACAGCGCCACTAATAAAACCACCAACTTGGTACCCCCAGAAAATCTGGGTAAAAAATGACTGTGATATTATTTGCCACATTACCGACCCCACTTTACTTATAGCCTTTCAAAAAAAATTAAGGCCTTTTTTTGTTAATCTTAAATTTTACTCATCGGATTTCCACGCATTTAACGCCATCAAGTTAATTCCCAATAATCGCCACACAATCTTATTTTCTGATTCTGCGCCAATGAATGGAGAAAATATGCTTCAAGAAGAAAATATTAAAGCAATAAAACTAGAGAAAACCATTTATTTTTACTTAATCTCGGATAATCCAAATAATTTAATTATACAAAAATATATCCGCGAAAATGATGCTATGTTAATTCCAGGCTCGCTATTTGACGCGATACCAATTCTGGAAATGGATTAATCTTATAATAGCCAACCCCAGCCTAAACAAGGTGGATTACGGTTTGCGAAAAGCACGCAAACCTAATCCACCCTACGATCATCATATGCCATCAAATTCGATTGATTTAATTAACTTGTAATTAGCATGCCGTGGGTTGTTAAGTTATTCAACGCTTGATACAATCCTGATACTTCTTTTAAACAAAATTTTTAATATAGGGGAAATTAACCATGCCAGCAGCTATCGTTTCTATCAATTTTTTTATCCCAAACGCAGTTAGATCTGTTATGCGTCAAAACATCAGCGTGTTCAACACGGAATATTTTGACGCAAATGATGTTTGCGTCGGCACATCTGTCACAAACCAAAATATCTCTTTTTATAACACAAAATTTTTTGACAACAACAATAACTTACTTGGCTCAGCCAGAACAGAGCGAAATAGCTCTTGGTATACCAGTGAATACTTTAACGCAAATCAATCCAAAGTCGGCTCAGCTAGATCAGAGCAGATTAGCTCTATCTACAAAACAAAATACTTTGACGCCAACGACAATCAATTTTCACACTCTTATTCTGAGCAAATGGGGTCTATCTTCAGAACAAATTATCGCGATGGGGTGCCAGCACCTGTAAAGACGAACCCACCAATATCGTCAAATTCATCAGCAACACTATACAAACCCAAAATGGAAGATCAGGCCCCACAACAAGAACAGCCTGCTAAAAAAAGATCTCGACACTGTGCTATTCTTTAAATGAATTAGCATAATAATGGTCACTTTTATGCAAGCAGTTCCCCCGAATAAAAAACCAGGTTTGCGCGCAAAATTATGAGCTTTTATTGTTATATGATTTATCCATTGATACAATCTTGACACTGCTTTTAACCAGCACTTTTAATACGGAGATTGAACCATGCCCATTAACCAAAACCCTGTTGTATCAATTGTATCAATGCATTTTTTTAATCGTGAAGCTGTGAGAGCAGTAACAAAAATGGATGGTGTGATTTTCACAACCGATTATTATGGTAAAGATGATCCCGATACCCCAATTGGGTACTCCGCAGGCAGAAAAAATGGGATTTATGTCTATACCAACTACTTTGATCCAAGCGACACAAAAAGACAAAATCCGATTGGGTACTCAGCCAGCGCACAAAATAATGCTTACTCTGAAATAAATTATTATCATATCAGCGATACCAACAAGACAACACCGATTGGCATCGCCGAAATTAGGCATAATGTTCCATTTTATACTGCCACTTATTTCGATCCTAGCGACACAAAAAGGCAACATCCGCTTGGCACATCAACAACAAAAAGAGATGTCGTTTTGTTCACCACAGAGTATGAATTTAGCCCTGAAGCTATCAATGCTCAAAAAAATAAACCAGCACCTCAAATAAAGCTCCATGAAAACCCGCACACCCTGCATGCAAAACCCAAGGCACCGCCTGAACCACAAATGGCTCAACCTAAAAACGAAAAAAATAAATGCTGCTCCATTATGTAAACTAAACATGGCAAATGCTTAACAAAGCCGCATGAAAAAACCTAAATAAGGTGGATTACGGTTTGCGAAAAGCACGCAAACCTAATCCACCCTACGATCATCATATGCCATCACATGCTATAGGTTGTTAGATTATTCAACGCTTGATACAATCTTGATGCTGCTTTTAAACAGCATTTTCAATACGGAGATTGAGCCATGCCCATTAACCAAAACCCTGTTGTATCGATTGTATCAATGCATTTCTTTAATCGTGAGGCTGTCAGAGCCGTAACAAAAATGGATGGCGTAATTTTTAAAACGGATTACTTTGGTAAAAACGATCCAAACACTCCAATTGGAACCTCTGTGGGCAGAAAAGATGGCTGTCATGTCTTTACCAACTATTTTGACCCTGGCGACATCAAAAAAGAACACCCGATTGGATACTCAACCAGCACACAAGACGACGCCCGCTCTAAAATAACTTATTATCATATCAACGATACCAACAAAACAACACCGATTGGTATCGCTGAAATTAGTCATTACGATAAATCCTATATTGCTACTTATTTCGATCCTAGTGATACACAGAAACAACATCCACTTGGCACATCAACAACCAAAAGAGATTTCGCCTGGTTCACCACAGAGTATGAATTTAGCCCTGAAGCTATCAATGCTCAAAAAAATAAACCAGCACCTCAAATAAAGCTCCATGAAAACCCGCACACCCTGCATGCAAAACCCAAGGCACCGCCTGAACCACAAATAGCTCAACCTAAAAACGAAAAAAATAAATGCTGCTCCATTATGTAAACTAAACATGGCAAATGCTTAACAAAGCCACATGAAAAAACCTAAATAAGGCGGATTACGGTTTGCGAAGAGCACGCAAACCTAATCCATCGACACCTATGATAGAGTTGCGATGAGCTCAAAAATAAACCATTTTTCTTTCAACATGTTGCCATGCATCCAGACTAAAAACTTAACTCAATGAAAAAAATGAACTAATTTTTTTAGCCTCTAAATTAGCCCTAATGCAAAAAAAAATATTTCATCAATAACTTATATAATCCCACTCTGAATTTATTTAAATTAAATCATTAGACTACCTAAAAAGATCATCTTGTGATCAGGGCGGGGTGAGTTGTTATATTATTAATCGCTTGATACAATCTTGATACCAATCAAACCAACATTCTTAATACGGAGATTTAGCCATGCCTCTCAACCCTATTGTTTCAATTGTCTCTATACATTTTTTTAATCGTGAAGCCGCCACTGCAAAAACAAAAATGGATGGCGTCTGGTTTACAACCGATTACTTCTCTAAAGATGACCCAAACAACCGAATTGCATACTCTGTCGGCAAAAAAGATGGTATTACTGTAACAACTAACTATTACGATGCCAGTGATGTTGGCGCGAAAAACCCAATTGGGTGCTCTGTTAGCGCACAAGACAATAGCTACTCTGCGGTAAACTACTTCAGCATGGAAGATACTCACAAAAAAAACCCTATAGGGTTCGCCACCATTAGACAAGACCTCAGCTCATATTCAGCCACATACTTTAACGGGAATGCCGCAAAAAAAGAAAACTGTATTGGCACCTCCACAACTCGAAGAGATCTATCCTGGTTTTATACTACCTATCAAATTGATCCAACAATCAAAAATACTCAAAAACGCAACTCGATTGAAATGACTGCTCTATCAAGCAATACAGGAACACTCTTTACAAAAACTCCCGAAACAAAAAACACACCTCAGCCTCAAAATACAAAGAATAAAGGTAAATGCTGCTCAATCCAGTAACAATAAAATATCATCAACCTTACGCAGAAAACACAAAAGCCGCTTAAATGCGGCTTTTGTGTTTTGTAACTTTTTTTTACGTTTATGAACCGCCATCACTGCCTTTAACTGAAGGCTGACCTTCTTTCTTTTCAGCTTCCTTTTTCTCCTGAAACTCAAACGCTTTAGCCTTACGATGTTCACCAGCACCTTCTTTCGCAGCAGCTTGACTTTTATCAGCCGCACTGCCCGCACCCCTCGCACCAGAAGCAACGCCGCCTTTGATGTCGCTGAGGGCTTCACCTTCACCGTAACCTTGGGCCTGATGACTAACCCAAGCCATCACGCGCTCAGGGATGATGTGTATGGCTGCGAAGCATTTATTCAGTGCCGCGACAACCAAGGTCACGTAAGCACACAAGAATAAAATCATGGTTAATGGCGATATCACCGTCGCAAACTCACCAACAGTGGAATCGCTGGAGCTGCCACCCGTGATGCTAACCATCACGCGCCAGAAGGCATCGTTAATCATGCCAACCACCACGCTCGCCAACAACATGGCCGCTACTAAACCAAAAATCATTAAGCTCGGCCGCAAAAACACATTAAATAAAAGCATCAATGCAGGCTCTGCCTTGCCCAATAATTCATGATGGCCACCCGGTGCAATGATGCCCAAGGCCACCAAAGGCCCAGCCACCATCGCTTCGATGGTCGATGTCAACCACCCAATGGCGCCAAACGTGAAAATGATAAAAGGCACCAAGGGCAGGTAAACACTCAGCGTTGCGCCCAAAGACACCATAATGCCAAACAAAGCCGCAATGGCCGGCATCACCACAATAAACATCAGCTGCATAGCCGGCCCAACCGGGTTGGTGACACCGGTACCCAAAACATAGACACTGATGTTACCGACTAAAGCCGCTGTGAAGGTGATGGCCAAGAGATAGAAAAACCCAATTTGGGCAATCATTAAAATGGAATATCCTGCCGCTTGGGCTTGCACCAAGGGGTTGGCATCGCCACTCAGGCTCTCTTCCGTGCTGGATTGAACACCCATGGTCACACTGGAAGTTAAAGCCGTTAACTCCGAGGTGCTACTAGGCAAGCTAGCTGCGCCTTCCACCGATGATGAAGATGGGCTACTCGCGCCAATTAAGCTGCCCGCTGCATCGTAATTATTGCGATAATTATACATTGTGCCGCCATAAACATTCGGCGGGCCAGGATCACGGAAGGTCACCTGCAATGCTGGCATCATGTCTTTTAAATTGTTTTGATTCATTTTAGCAATGGTGTAGTAATACGACCCCGCCGTCATCCAACCCGTTTCAGCTGCATCTTGAAGGTCGGTGTTTTCTAGTGAGCTAGGGCTTTGAACAGCCTCCGCAATCATCTCTTTAAAAAGATCATTAATACCCGCCCCAAACTGCGCTGTCAGGGTTTGCATGAAATTAGGATCTATGCCTTGAAAGACCGGGTCTTTAGACATGCCGTAATTCCAGTATAAGTCTTTCACAATATCGCTAGGCGCTGAAGAGGCGGTTAACCCAGGGTCTGGCAAACCATTACCTGTGTTAAAATCACGTGTACACGGGTTTATTTTCTTGTCATTGCAATAATTTTGCACCCACCCTGGCACAGGCACATTGCGGCCATTGCCTTTAACAACGGTGGTTACATTCGTTTTTGGGTCGGTAACCGAGATGTCTTGAGAATTATAGACGTCCATCATAAACCCTCGGTATTGTGCATCATATCGCACAAACAAGGTCGCGACTTGATCTAACACTGGGTAAATTTGCTTCAAGGACGTAATTTCAGTCTTACACGCCTTACACGCAAGCGACGTCGAACCATCGGTGCCGCTGCAAGGGTAGCCATCTTCTTCATCTGACAAAACCTGGCTATTACACCAAGACAATACGCCACAAGACCCATACGGACCCAATGAATAACTCGTGCTTCCTGCTGTATCCATATAAGAAACCGCATTAGAAGGCGCCGAAGATGCCGCACACGCCGAGGCTCTTGAATTCATTGCGCAATAGTTGCTGCCCGCTGGCGGGTAGCTGTTAAATGCACCGCTCGTTTGCCGCGCTGACTCTGCACACACCAAACCACGAAAAAGCGCCGTCAACGCCTCTTTATAGCCGATAGAAGGCACCGTGACTTGCGCATAAGGCGACCCCGCAAAATCCACGTAAGACAAAACCGTGTTCCAGAGTGTGTCTGCCGCACCCACCCCCTGCACAATCGCCCACATCATGACCATTTGTAAAATACAATAACCAGACAAAGTAGGCACCAAGAGTGCAATACCAAAAACCATGCGCAAAGGAATCCAGAGGTTATTCCAGTTCTTGCCCATGAACTGGCCTTCATGTGCCGTGTTTAACAAACCAACCACGGTCGTGTAAACAATCACTAGCACGGCCACGGCTAAAATAACCGAGTTAAAGGTTTGAAACATGGTGCCAAGCAAAGTAATGGAAGGCCCCGTCCCGGTGGTGGAATCAGACCCAGGGATAGGGATAACACCATTCATGTAACCAAAAATTTTGGCTAAATAAATTAAGCTGCTATCATTTGATGCAAACTGAAAAAGATTAATCATAACCGGATTCCTTATTCACCTAAGCGTGATTTTTTCCAATCTGCAAATGATAAACCCAAGGTGCGGCGACGCAGCTGCAAACCCCAAAAGTCGTAACGAAACGCCTGCGTGGCAAAAAACGCACTCACCGACATGCTGAGCAACCAACCCAAAAACAAATGGTGCGCGAACAATAAATAAAAAGCATAAGCGAAAGCGGCCAACCCACACCCTAAAAACAACCACACGTATAGGGCAAAGCGGCTCATTAACCGCGGGATGTCAGCTTCAGCCAAGCCCTGCCTAACCATGGCTTGCTCAAATGTTTCTTGGCGGGTGGGCTCGACTTTAGTGAATAAGTTTTTTAAAACAGACCAAATTGTTTTGTTTTGCTCTATTAAGCCATTCAGATCTAACCAGCCTGAGGGGTTAAGAAAGGTTTTGCGAGAAATTTTGAAGATGTCTCGAACGGCCATTGAAACTTACCTTACAAAATGGTTGATTAAGTATTATTATCTTATATGGTCCCTAAAGACAACCCACGAGCGATAGAAGGAGTTAACGCATGCACACCCGATTAATACCCTTGGCAGCCATCAGCGCCATGACGGTTGGTTGGTTCATGAGCGCCGAAGCTCAAACCCCAAGCCTCTTCGGGGCCAGCAGCAACGCAGCCACTGCCGTACCTGCAGCCACCCCCGCCCGGCCATCGCCTAACCAAGTCTGGACCAAAGACGACTTCGCCAAAAAAGCGAGCGCCATCAAAAGCCAAAATGAAGCGCAATATCAAAAAGAATTTAATGCCAAATTAAAACCCATGCCATCCCCTGGCAGCGCCCCAACGGCCGCTAGCAGCCTAACCCCGAGCGCTGCACCTGCACCTGCGCCTGCACCAACACCGGCACCCGCACCAACCACTGCACCAACCACTGCCCCCACCAACACCAAACCCGCCGCCCCAAGCAGCGGCTACACCGGCTTTGTTAGCCCTAACAACAACACCGGCAACACCACCCCCGCAAAATCCAGCGGTTGGGGCGTCACCTACTAAGGCTTACGTAAGGAGTGCAACATCATGCAAATCAAGACCGCGTTAAAACCATTGCTTGCCTTCGTGGGTGCGCTAAGCCTCAGTGTGGCCCATGCTGCTGACCCAGAAACCCCTTCCACCAGCTCCAGCTACTTAAGCCAAATTGCAACCAACACCTACAATATTTTAGAGCAAATCAACAACCTGCCCACCTACCTTGGCAACATCGCTGAGATGGCAGCCAGCTGGATCACGACCGATGCCGACGAAAACGCATTTATCACCAAAAACCAAGCCGACTTTGCCTCGCTCGGTTATTGGTTAGAACAAAACAAACTGATGCAAAACACCATGCAACGGCAAGTGATGGCAACACTCACCGGCCAGCCACTCGAAAACTTCACCATGCCTGCAAACGCGCCCAGGATTCTAGATGTGCTGCCCAACATCAACGACCTCTCCTACAGCATGCTGTTAGGCGCCCCACCCGCACCCAAAGGCGGTGGCACTCCTTATAATTACGTCTCGAATGCATCAGCCCTCAATTTTAATCACACCCTCCCCAACCTGCGATGGCGCGGCCAAAACTCAGACGTATTCGCCTACTACAATTACTACAACACCGTGGTTTCCATTGAATCCTTCGACGCCTATGTCATCAGCGCCGTTGCTGCCGACGCTCAAAATGGCAACCAGGTCAGCACCCTGCAAACAACACTCACCAACCAAGCCACGAGCTCAGCCTGGCTCGCTCAAATTGCCACCGAAGAACTCGGGCGGGTCTTGCGTCAAATTTTATTGTTTGAATCGCAAAATTATGTGCTCTTGACGCAACAGCTGCAAATTCAAAAACAGCAACTCACCGCACAAGTGATGAACAACTCACTTTTAATTTTGACGAATGCAGCAACAGAAGGCCAAATGCTCAGCAAAGCACAAGGCCTCACCAACCGATAAGGGGATGTCATGCCTAAACTGGATTTAGAATCATCCAACGAGTTTTGGAAAAACTTTGACGACCCAACGCTCTATCGGGTCATTGCTTTCATGGAAACGGCTGAAGAATGGACCCTGGATGGCAACCCCGAGCTTGAAGCCGTTATCACCAAACTGGGTGAAGCCTTTGACACCTTAAACAGCTTTGAAGTGGGCAAGGAAGATGAATTCATCGGCCTCACTGCCCATTTAAAAACCTCGCGCATCTTGCGGTTTTTGCAAACCATCGACACCATCGACCCCGGTTCTGCTTCTAAAATATTAATGTATGCCGAAGAAAACAATAACTCAGACAACCCCATGGCCACCTTTTTCTTGCGCCGCAATATTGTGTTTGAACGCTTAAGGCTGCTCTCGCGCGCCTTTTCCCCTGAGCGCATTGCCCTCATGATGAAAGTGTTAGAACACGAAGAATAATCAACCCATGAAAGCCAAAGCACCACTGACAAGGAACCCGTGCCATGAGCACCGAACTTAACCGCCGCTTTACGCCGCTCACCCTCTTAATGTTAAGCATCAATGGCATGATAGGCTCGGCGTGGTTGTTCGCCCCCTTGTATGCGGCCAAAATCGCGGGCGTGGGTTCTATCATCGCCTGGTTAATTGGCGGCTTGGCCACCGCACTCATTGCCCTCACCTTCGCTGAGCTCTCCGTTTTATTGCCCGTGGCGGGCGGCACGGCTCAAATCCCCAAATTAAGCCACGGCAGCTTCACAAGCTTCATGCTCACCTGGATAGCCTGGCTCTCAGCCCTCACCATGGCCCCGATTGAAGTGCAAGCTGTGTTGCAATATGCCTCCACGTATTTTCACTCCCTCATTCATTTAGTGAATGGCGTGCCGGTGTTAACCGTGCACGGTTTAATGTGGGCGGCCGTGCTGATGCTTGGGCTGTGCGTGTTAAACATTGTGAGTTTCACAGGCTTAGTGCGATTTAATTTTGCCTTATTTTTATTTAAAGTCGTGGTGATTGCCTTGACCGTTGCCACATTATTGCATGTCAGCTATCACCCTGAAAATTTCACAGGCTTCACCAGCAGCTTCACTGGCAGCGGCTGGCACGCCATTTTAACCGCCGTGGCGACGGGCGGCATTGCCTTTGCTTTCACAGGGTTTAAACACGGTGTGGAATTAGCCGGTGAAGCCAAACAAATGAAATTAGCCATTCCTTTGGCCATTGTGGGTTCTGTGTTTGCGTGTTTATTGCTATACCTTGGCTTGCAAATTGCTTTTATTAGCGCGCTTGAACCCGCTTTAATTTCTGAAGGCTGGGCTAAGCTTGCATTTGCAGGCGATGTGGGGCCGTTTGCAGGTTTAGCTGCTGCTTTGGGTTTGGCATGGCTATTAAAATTACTTTACATTGATGCCGCAGTTTCACCTTTGGGTGCCGGTTTAATTTACGTCACTTCCACCGCACGCATTCTTTACGCCATGAGCGACATAGGCTTTGTGCCGCGTTTTATCATGCGTGTGAATAAACAACAATTGCCCGTTGCGGCCATTTTGGTAAATTTTGTCATCGGCATGTTTTTATTTTTACCCTTACCTGGCTGGCAAGCCATGGTGAGCTTTTTAGTTTCAGGCATGGTGATCTCTTACGCCATGGGGCCGATTGCCGTGTTGTGTTTGCGTCATGAATTAAAAGATAAAGCACGAGATTTTCGTTTGCCCTTGGCGAACATCACCTGCCCACTCGCTTTTTATTTTTGTAATTTAATTAGCTATTGGTGTGGGTTTGACACGATTTATAAATTAGCCATCGCGATAGGCATAGGCTTGGTGTTTTTTATATTAGCGTGCTTACAAGGTAAATTACCACGCGAACGCATGGGTTTGAAATCAGCCACCTGGGTCGTGCCTTATTTAGGGGGCTTGGTGATTCTTTCTTATTTAGGCACTTTTGGTGGCATCAATGTCATTCCGTTTGGTTGGGATTTTGCGGTCATTGCGGTGTTTAGCGCCATTATTTTAAAATTAGCGGTCGCGACACGCAGCAAAGACACGGCATTTCAATTAACAAGTTCACCTGTCGCGAGTCAATCATGAAAGAAACGTTTGTGGATTTAATCATACAGCGCTTAACGCGTGATCAAGCTAACTTAAGCGCGCAATTTCATCAAAAACATGCCGTGGCTGTGGCAAGGCATGTGGTGGTGGATGATTTGCTGCCCGCAGATTTAGCGCATCAACTCGTTTCAGTGTTTCCGCCAGCTAAAAAAATGCGGTTGTTGCACAGTTACGGTGAAATTAAAATGAAATACTGCGCAGTAAAAAACACCGATGCTTTGCTGCAAGCCTTGCATCAAGCCATACAAGACCCGCGCGTGGTGGCGTGCATTGAGCGCATCACTGGCATTTTGCACCAATTGCCAGATATGTCTAAACAAGCCGGTGGTGTTAGCACCTTATTAAAAGGCCATTATTTAAATCCGCACTTAGATAATTCTCATAATTTAAATAAATCACAGTATCGTGTGATGAATTTATTGTATTACATCTCGCCCGATTGGAAGCTGGAAAATGGCGGAAATTATGAATTATGGAATGAGCGTGTCACTGAGCGCATAGTCATTCCTTGTTTGTTTAATCGCTTGGTGATCATGGAAACCAACGGGCGGTCGTGGCACGCGGTGAACCCTGTGTTGGTGGATAAACCGCGCCGCTGTGTGTTTAATTATTATTTTTCCGAACACTCACCCACGGGTGAACCTTATTTCTTTGGGGCTTCGTCTATTTTCTTTAACCCTTTATTTAAAGCACGACCGGAGCAGAAAATTCGGCGGGCGTTGGCAAGGGTGTTTAAAAGATAAAGCTATCCTTTACTCCAAATTTTGTATCTGTTCCCGCATTTGTTCAATAATCACTTTCAATTCAACTGCGGCGTGGGTGATGACCGGGTCAACGGATTTGGAACCCAGCGTGTTCGCTTCACGATTTAATTCTTGCATTAAAAAATCTAAACGACGGCCGACCAACCCACCTTCATTTAACACGCGCCTCACTTCAATGGCATGCGTTTCCGTGCGCTCAATTTCTTCCGCCACATCAATTTTTTGCGCGAACATCACCATTTCTTGCTCTAAACGGCCAGGGTCGAGATCCACTTTCGCATCGGTAAAACGCTTTAATAATTTGTCGTGCGTTTCTTTCATGATGTCAGGTAAACGCGTGCGCACTTTTTTCATTTCTTCACTGATGCGAACCAAACGACCTTCAAACAATTGCTTCAATTCACTGCCTTCACGGCCACGCGCGGCTAATAAATCTTTAACGGTTTTTTCAGCCAAACGCAGCACTTCGTCAGTGAGCGCGGGTTGGTCTGCATTCACCCCCTCAAGCACACCAGGGAATTTTAAAATATCACACGGCTGCACCGGTGCAGGGGCTTTTAATAGGGTTGAAATGCCTTCCGCTGCACGACACAATTCTTGAGCTAAGATTAAATTAACATTCACCGCGGTATTCACCCCGAGCGCCGCCTGAAAACGAAAATAACATTCAATTTTACCGCGTTTAACGTGCTTACGTAACACTTCACGCACCATCATTTCAGCACCACGCAAAGATTCAGGCAAGTGCACACTCACTTCTAAATAACGATGATTGATAGAACGTATTTCACACGTTAACTGCCCAAACGCACCCACGGCTTGTTCTCTCGCAAAAGCGGTCATGCTATGAATCATAAGAAATTCTCGCTATTAATTATTGTCGTAGGATTGCAAAGCAGAGAGCACGTCTTTTTCAAGGTCGTCTGCTCGACTCACAATCAATTTTGGTTTTTCAGGTTTCATGATTTTGTCGGATAAACTAGCCACCTTCGGCGCTGGATTCACCCCCACCTGCATTTTGCCCAAGCTGGTGTAAAACTCAAAATGCACTTTAGCCGCTGGATTGTCGGAATCTGCGGCCATGGCCTTAACCTCAGCCACTTCTTTTTGCAAACGTTGCTTGCGCGTGCCCATCCAGTCTTTGACCTCAGTGAGGTAAGCCGTAAAAGCCAAGCGCTCGGCCGCTGGTTGGCGTTGTTTATAAAAAACCCAACCCAAACCCAAGCCAAACACCACTAAAAAGCTCAAGGCCCAAGGCGCGGCGGTGCGCGCACTCCATTCTTTGGTTTGTCGACGTCGTTTATTTTGTTTCATGGCATCCTTACCATTACATGACTTCAGGTGCGCTTAGCCCCAATAATTGAAACCCATTACGTAATATTTGACGCGTTGCCATTAATAAAGTCAAACGGGCATTGCGACAATTGGCATCGTCCACCATAAAATGGTGGGCGTTGTAATAAGCATGGAATAAAGTGGCCACTTCACGCAAGTAATTCGTGAGCTGGTGAGGTTCATATTGCAAGGCCGCACTCACCACCGCTTCAGGGTAGCGCGTTAAGGCATTCAATAACTGGCGTTCTTCCGCCTCCACCAATAAATTAAGGTGGGCCAAACCCACGGCTTCTTCATAAGGCATGTGGCGCTCAACAGCCTGCTTAAACACGCTACAAATTCGGGCATGGGCGTATTGAAGGTAATACACGGGGTTATCGTTAGATTGAGATTTAGCTAACTCCAGGTCGAAATCGATGTGGTTATCGTAACGGCGCATGACGTAAAAATAACGCGCCGCATCTTTACCCACTTCTTCGCGTAATTCCCTTAACGTGACAAACTGCCCCCCGCGCGTTGACATGGGTAATTGAACATCACCGCGGAACAAGGTGACAAACTGCCCCAATAAATACAACATGCGTTCAGGGTTAATGCCTGAGGCTTCAACCGCCGCTCGCATGCGAGGCACGTAACCGTGGTGATCGGAGCCAAAAATATCAATTGCGATATCAAAGCCGCGTTCAAATTTATTTAAGTGATAAGCGACGTCATTCGCAAAATACGTGCGCGTGCCATTGGAACGCACGAGCACGCGGTCTTTGTCATCACCAAAATCAGTCGAGCGAAACCAAAGCGCGCCTTCTTTTTCATAAACATGGCCGTTGGCTTCCAGTTTTTTTAAGAGTTTATCCACAACATCTGAAGCGACAAATTCACGCTCGGAAAAATAATTATCGAAATGCACGCCAAAGGCTTTGAGATCGTCTTCGATGTCGTCCATGATGCCATTTAACCCGGCGTTAAACACGCCTAAATAACGAGGGCCAAGCTGTTCTTTTGCACGCTGAATTAAAGCATCAATGTAAATTTCTTTGTCGCCGCCTTCGGGCTCGTCTTTCGGTAAATCGTTAAAAAGCGTCGCTGTGCTAACCACGTAATCATTGCCGTGTGCTGCTTTGAATTTTTTGGCAATGTCTAAGACATAGTCACCTTGATAACCATTGGCTGGGAACACAAAACTTTCGCCGCACAAACCCAAATAACGCAGGAGAACGCTAACGGTGAGAATGTCCATCTGGCGGCCGGCATCGTTCACGTAATATTCACGGTAAACTTTAAACCCAACCGCATCCAGTAAATCACAAACCACGGAACCATAAGCCGCATGCCGGCCATGCCCCACGTGCAAAGGCCCGGTTGGATTAGAAGAAACAAACTCCACCAACACCGTTTTCTCGCGCCCCATTTTAGAGCGGCCAAATTGGGATTGCTCTTTCAAGATGGTCGGCACGACCTGCCATAAGGCTTCGGGGGATAAAAAGAAATTAATGAAGCCGGGGCCGGCGATTTCCACCTTGGCCACAAACGGCGAAGCTTCCAGGTTGGCGACCAGCATCTCAGCCACCGCACGAGGGCTCTTTTTGGCAGGCTTAGCCAGGACCAGGGCGAGGTTGGTGGCAAAATCACCGTGTTGTTTGTCTTTCGTGTGTTCGAGCTGGATGACATCGGCAATGGCGGGCAACTCACCCTTGCTTTGCAGGGTGGTTAAAGCCTTCTGTAAGAGGTGTTCAATGGACTGTTTCATGAGACAACGTGCTTCCTTAAAGTAATTACTTGTATTATCCTTGGTTGAGGCAAAGTTGCAAGAAAGAGCTGATTCAAAAACCCAATTTGTAAGTAATCGACCACAGCCTTGTAAGACATATCCCACAAGGCGATTGGGATATTCGCCACTTGTAAGCCTGGATATGTTCGTTTTTTATACATGAGTATAAAATAATGTCTTGTTAATCAAACAACTCTTATCCTGATACCCGCCTAACCCACTCATCCCCTGGCTGGGCACACCCCTCCTATTTGGCCATCTTTTGATATAATGGTTCCCGTAGTCAAGGATACGCTACTCTCTGCGCAAATGGATTTATGCAACCACTCCTCGTTTTGTGTGTCAGGGATGGTATTTGTGGCACGGACTGGCCAAACTGAAATTAAGCATAGCTTTGGCGGTACCTTGTACCGCCCTTTTTTTTGCCATCTCCCTCCACCCCAGGTACAATACCCCCATGAAAAAACTCGTCAAAGGCATTGTCGCCTTCCGGGAAACGCATTTAGCGGACTACCGAGAAAAATACGCTCGACTCGTCAAGGGCCAAAACCCTGATGTGCTTTTCATCGCCTGCTGCGACAGCCGCGTCGTGCCCAACACCTTTGCTTCCAGCGACCCTGGCGATTTATTCGTCCACCGTAACATTGGCAACATTGTACCGCCGCTCAAGGCAACGCACACCAATGGCGATACCTCTTGCTCGGCCACGATAGAATTTGCCGTGAATGTGCTTAAAGTGAAACACGTGATTGTGTGCGGGCATTCCGAGTGCGGAGCCATGCAGTTTTTTACGCGCAAAGAAAACCCAACGCCCGCTTTGCCGCAGGTGTCGCAGTGGTTGCATTACGCCCACCCTTCTTACGAACGTTATTTAAAAGCAGAACACCACGCTGGGTTTGAGCACTTAAGCGATCACAATAAATTATCGCAAATTAATGTGTTGCAGCAGCTCGATCATTTAATGACTTACCCTGATGTCGCAGCGGGTGTGCAAGCTGGCACCTTGGCGCTGCATGCGTGGTGGTTTGATCTTGAAACCGCGGATGTGTGCCAATATGAAGCCTCGGCCGATGCGTTTTTGGTGATTGATGAAGGGCATGCTGCGCGGATGTTGGAGGGGGAGTAACCCCATCAACAGAGCCAAGCCATTGACTAAAGTGCCTCAAAAGTGTTACACTTTATGCTGTGGTTGATTGTTTTACCGGAGGACACATGCCAACAAAAAACCCAAGAATAAACATTACGCTAGAAGAATCGACCGCTGGTTTTCTAGCAAACCTAGCCAAACATGAGCATAAATCCATTTCCAGCTTGGCCAAAGAACTTGTCTTAGAAGCATTAGAACGCCGCGAAGACATGTCACTCTCAGCCCTTGCTGAAAAACGTGACACTGAACACACGAAAAGGATCAAGCATAGCGATGCATGGAAATAATTTTTATACGATCGAATATATAGAAACCGTTGTTAAAGTTGATATTCCATCACTTCCGAAAAAAATCAAAGCCATCATCAAAAATGCGATTGAGGAAAGACTAACCATTGACCCTATCGGTTTTGGCAAACCCTTACGCTACAGCTTAAAAGGCCATAGACGCTTAAGGGTGGGTGATTATCGAATTGTCTATCGCATCGACCCCAAACATCGAATCGTTATCATCATCGCAATAAAGCACCGTAAAGATGTTTACGATGATTAGCTTTATAACATTGAAACCTACATTAATAAATCAACTATTTATCACCCAATGAAACACTCAACATCACTCACACCATCCTCAACACCGCCTTCCATTCCTTCTCACTCACCGGCGTGATGGATAAACGATTGCCCGTGCGTAAAATCAGCATGCTTTCAAGCGCCCGGTTTTGTTTGATGGCGGAGAGGGGGATGAGCTGCTTGAAACGCTCAACCAGTTTTACATCCACCATATACCAACGCGGGTTTTGCGGCGTGCTTTTGGGGTCGTAGTAGGGGGAATTGACGTCCCAGGCCGCATCGTCGCCGTAACCGTCTTTCACCACGCGCACAATGCCCGCAATCCCTGGTGGGTTGCAGTTGGAGTGATAAAAAAAGCCTAGATCGCCGGTTTTGATGTCATCACGCAGCATGTTACGCACCTGGTAATTCCGGACCCCATTCCAAGGCTCGGTCTGACCCTTGCACTTCGCTAAATGGTCAATACCAAAGGTTTCAGGCTCGGATTTGAATAGCCAGTAACGAGTCATGAAAAATGCTCCGCTGACAAAACATGAAAATGGGGGGGGGATGATGCGTGTGTCACGATAAACCCAGCCGCAGAAGGTGCAACTGGGCAACTAGTTATCGTCGCTTACCTTTTCTAAGCTTCTTTGGCCCGTGCGGCCCTCTTCCTCTTGGCATAACATTACCTCTTTACTGCTCAAAATTGATACAAAAAACCAGGGGCTAGCATAGCTGGATTCCAGCCCCAGTTCAAGTTAAAAACTAAGTCTCAGGCGGCAGCTGCTCAATAAAACCACAGGTGGATTTGGGGCAAACCAGCTCAGCGCCACGACGCTTAGTGCGCTTGATGGTTAAAATCGGCCAAGCGCATTTCGGGCAAGCCTTGTTGACAGGCTCATTCCAAAGCGCATATTTGCACTTAGGGAAGCGTAAACAAGAATAAAACACACGGCCACGACGCGATTGCCGCTTCACAATGCTGCCTTCGTTACACTCAGGGCAACACACGCCAGTTTCTTGCGGCTTGTTTAAAGACTCAATGTGCTTACATTTGGGGTAGTTTGCGCAGCCTATGAATTTGCCGTAACGACCATGCTTGATTTTCAAGGCGCCGCCGCAATCGGAACACGTGCGACCTTCCACCACTTCGCTGTCTTGCGCGGCTTCTTCGGCGTTTTCTTTCATGGCACGCGTGTAACCGCAATCGGGGTAACCCGTGCAACCAATGAAACGATCACGCTTGCCTAAACGGATGGATAAAGGTTTGCCGCAATCCGGGCATTTTTCATCCATGGCTTCTTGTGTCACATCTTTACGTTTGACCGTGTCGCCAATGGTCGTGACTTGCTGTGTGAATGGGTCCCAGAATGCTTTTAATAAAGGAATCCACTCTTTTTCACCGCGAGACACTTCATCGAGTTCGTCTTCTAAGTTAGCCGTAAAGCCGTAATCCACGTAGTTAGTGAAATACTGCGTTAAGAAACGATTCACCACACGACCAATGTCGGTTGGGTGGAAACGCTTGTTATCAAGCTCAACGTAGTCACGCGATTGCAACGTTGAAACAATGGCTGCATAAGTCGAAGGACGACCAATGCCGTGCTCTTCTAGCGCTTTAATTAAAGTGGCTTCAGAATAACGCGGCGGCGGCTCAGTGAAATGCTGATTCGCGGTGAGCGTTTTCAACTTCACTTCGTCGCCTTCTTTCATTTGCGGCAACAAATGCTCTTCGCCTAATTCTTCAGGTTTATCGTCAGAACCTTCTTGATAAACACGCATGTAGCCAGGGTCAACCACCACCGAACCCGTTGCATGGAAGGCGTGGTCTTTACCGGCTTGCATGTCAATCGTCATGGTGTCGATGGTTGCGGAAATCATTTGTGAAGCAACGGTGCGCTTCCAGATTAAATCGTATAATTTAAATTGATCAGGCGTTAAATGCTTTTTCACCGATTCAGGCGTGCGCAAGGCCGAGGTTGGGCGTATGGCTTCATGCGCTTCTTGTGCGTTTTTAGATTTCGTGCGATAGACACGCGCTTCATCAGGCACATTGTCTTTGCCGTAACGCTCAGCAATTAAATGACGCAATTCAACAATGGCGTCTTGCGCTAAATTAACCGAGTCAGTACGCATGTAAGTGATTAAACCCGTTGGGCCGGATTTATCAACGTCTATCCCTTCATAAAGTTGCTGCGCTAAACGCATGGTCCGCTGCACGGCAAAGCCACACTTGCGTGCCGCTTCTTGTTGCAACGTGGAGGTGATAAACGGTGCGGCTGGGTTGCGCTTACGTTGTTTTTTATCAACGGCGCTAACCACCAATTTGCCTTTCGCTGCTTTTGTGACAGCGTCTTTGGCTTTTTCAGCGTCTTTTTCGTTAGTGATGGTGAATTGTTCGAGCTTGGCACCGTTGTAAATGGATAATTTAGCAGTGAAGGCTTTCTTTTTCGCCTCTATGCCACCTTCCAAGTCCCAATATTCTTGTGAAACAAATTTTTCAATGGCTTCTTCACGCTCGACAATCATGCGTAAAGCCGGGCTTTGCACGCGCCCAGCCGATAAACCATAACGAATTTTTTTCCAGAGCAAGGGCGATAAATTAAACCCCACCAAATAATCAAGCGCGCGTCTTGCTTGCTGTGCATTGACTAAATCCATGGAAATGTCACGGGGCGCTGCAACCGCCGCTTGCACCGCCGACTTGGTGATTTCATGAAACACCACGCGATGCACTTTCTTTTTGCCCAGGGCTTTTTTCTCTTTTAAGACACAATAAATGTGCCAAGAAATGGCCTCACCTTCGCGATCAGGGTCAGTCGCGAGATAAAGCGTGTCCGCTTTTTTCATGGCGCTCACAATGGCCGCGACGTGCTTTTCATTCTTTTCAATGAGTTCATAACGCATTTCAAAGTCGTGATCAGGATCGACCGCGCCTTCTTTCGGGCGAAGATCACGCACGTGACCGTAAGAAGCCAAGATTTGAAAATCGGGGCCTAAATATTTCCCAATGGTTTTTGCCTTGGCAGGCGATTCAACAATAACAAGATGATTAGGATTAGCCATGCAACCATTGTTTCCTTCTGAATTAATAAGAGACGCCTAGTGCAACACGCCAACGGCTTGTGAGAGTATCATTTCTTGTAACATGGACAACGCAGATTTTTTGTCTGGCTGGTTAAAGAGTGAAATTAAGACTATCCATTTAATGCGGCCTAAAGTGACCTCACGCGGATCGAGCGCCATGACCCTGTCCACCACCATTTCACGGGTCATGGAATCGAGGATGCCGAGCTGCTCGAGGTAAGACAAAAACCCATGCCCCTTTTTACCCAAACGAATTTTTTCGTCGCGGGTGTAATGCCTAACGGCATTGGTGGTGGATTGGGCCGTTGCTTTGGCATATTCTTGAACACGGCTGAGGCCGTCCAGCCAATCCAGGGCGCGGCCAATTTCATTGGCTGAAAAGCCCACTTGCTCTAATTCGGAGAAAATGGTGTTAGGGTCGGCCTTTAAGACGACACTGCCATCCATATAGTTTTCAAAGAGATACATTAATACTTCAAACATAAACGCGTGGCCACCTTTAATGATGCACTACCAAACGAACGACCCCGCCAGCAACCGGCTGAACCCGCCCTTGTAACGCCAATGATAAAAGAATGGATGAAACTTCGCTCGCAGTCAATCCGCTGCGCAATATAATCGCATCAATCGTGGTTGTCACGTAATCAATTTGATCAAAAACTAGTCTATCCTTGCCTGAGAGCGCCGGCGCCTTGCTGGAAAGCGGCAAATCGACCTGCGCCGCACAAGTTAGCGCACCCAGGTGAGCGAGGATGTCGTCGACGGTTTCAACCAGGGTTGCCCCCTCTCTAATTAAATGATGACACCCCCTCGCCTGTGGGTGATGAATGGGGCCAGGGATGGCAAAGACCTCGCGATTGGCCTCCATGGCCAAACGCGCGGTGATGAGCGAGCCACTGCGAACGGCGGCCTCCACGACCAACACCCCGACACTCAAACCCGCGATCACCCGATTACGGCGCGGGAAATGATCGGACACGGGCGGCGCATCGACTGAAAACTCCGTGATCACCGCGCCGTTATTCGCGACGATCTCCGCTGCTAGCTTCGCATGGCTTTTAGGGTAAAGCTCATTCATGCCCGAGCCCATGACGGCCACCGTCACCCCTTTGCCTTTGAGCGCACCGTTATGTGCGGCGGCATCAATGCCGCGCGCCAGCCCGCTTGTCACCGCATAACCACGCGCAACCAAAGCCCGCGCAAACTGCAAGGCATTATCCAAACCATAAGGTGAGGCAGCACGCGCCCCCACCAAGGCCAATTGCGGCAAAGAGAGAGCCTCCACATTGCCGTGCACGTATAACACCAATGGTGGATCAGCGGTTTCTTTTAATAAGTGCGGGTAGGCGGGGTCATCAATCGTCATGATGTGATGATTGTCGTGCTGAGCCCAAGCCAAACACGCATTAATACGCCGAGTGTCTTGTGTTTTAAAAACAGCAATATCCTCAGGGCTCGCGCCATGATGCAACCACACATCAACATCAGCTTGCATAAAATCAGTGATGCTAGAAAAACAGCGTATCAATCGTAACAAACGTTTAGGCGTAAAATGCGGCCAATGCGCCGCCTTTAGCCAGTGGGCCAAGGAAGAAGACATAAAAGCTCCGGGGAAAATTAGTGTTTGAGTTTGATCAGGCAATCGAGCAAAGCGCTAGCTGCATTGAACTGAGTAGCGGCTTCAATGTCGCGAACACCGGTGGGGCTGGTCACATTAATTTCAGTGAGATGCTCGCCAATGATGTCGAGGCCGACAAAATATAAGCCGCGCTCACGCAACTCGGGCCCAACGATGCTTGCAATGCGACGATCAGCGTCACTTAAGGCTTGAACCACACCTTTTGCCCCCACCGCCAAATTGCCACGCCATTCATTGCCTTGCGGCACGCGCGCTAAAGCATAAGGGATGGGCTCGCCATTGATCATTAAGATGCGTTTATCGCCAGCACTGATGGCCGGCAAGAAAACTTGTGCCATAATGGTGATTTGCCCGCCAAAAGTCAAGGTGTCGAAGATAACATTTGCATTCACATCACCCGATTTCACGCGAAAAATGGAAGTGCCACCCATGCTATTTAAAGGCTTGCAGACAATGTCTTTGTGCTCACTCAAAAAGGCGTGCAACTGCGCGCGATCCGCCGTGGCTAAATGCGTGGGTGTGCATTCAGGAAATAACGTTGCAAATAATTTTTCATTCGCATCACGCACGGCTTGCGGGCGGTTTGCCACGAACACCCCTAAACGCTCTGCGTGTTCTAAAATGTAAGTGGTGTAGAGATAAACATCATTTACTGGCGGGTCTTGACGCATTAAAATGATATCGAGTTCGGCCAAAGGCATGAAGGCGGGTGCGTCGAGGCGATGCCAATGCGCTTCATCGTGCGTTAAGTGCAAAACACGTGCCATGCCGTAAGGTTTGCCATTGCTGATGCTTAAATCTTGCGGTTGAAAATAATAAATCACCCAGCCGCGTTTTTCTGCTTCCCACAACATAGCGAGCGTACTGTCTTTTTTAAAGTGTATGGATGAAAGCGGATCCATCACAACCCCAAGGCGTATGCTCATGTGCGTTGCTCCTTCATTTCACGGGCGGCGGCTAACATGCTTAATTTGGCAACTAAACCGTAAATATAAAATTGATTTTGCGCGGCAGCAGGCGAGTGATCACTGCAAGGCTCATGACACCCGTGGGAAAAAGGCATAGGCTCGAAATGCATGCCAGGCGCATTTAAGCTTTCATCGGAAGCGCGATCTTTGTGAACCCGATAAAAACCACCCACCACGCGATCACCCCATAAATAAACCACAGGCTCAGCAACGGATTGATCGTCGCCTGCCGTTTCAAAGGAATAAACGCCTTCTTGAATGATGACACGCCGCACCGGCTGGCCACCTTTCGTGGTGGACATTTTCGTGCGTTGTTTGCGATTCATGCTTCTAAGTTCATCGGGGTGGCGCACGGTCATGACCGCCATGCCGTAAGTGCCGGCATCGGCTTTCACAATTAAAAATGGTTTGTGCGTAATGCCGTAATGATTATATTTTTCCTGCAAATCTTGAAATAAAGCTTCAGCATTCGCAATGAGGCAGCTCATGCCTTCTTGATGCATAAAATCAATTTCACCGCAATGACGAAACAAAGGCGCCAACAGCCAAGGATCAACGTTCACCTCTTTTGCAAAATCGTCTATCACTTCCGCATACACTTGAAAATGCCCGGATTTTAAACGATGACTCCATCCAAGCTCAGCGGGTGGAATCATGGTTTGTGTGATGCCTTGCAAGACCTCAGGAATGCCTTCAGACAAATCATTATTCAGTAAAATAAAATCGGGTTGAAACCCTTCAAGCTGTAATTGATGATTAACACGCAACAAGGGTTCCAAGGTGAGTGTGCGCGTTGAAGGCAAGGTGATGGTTGTCGGTGCGTGTTCAAGCGATAAACTGCCAAAACGCACAATAAACCCAGCAGATGCTAAAATGTGTTTCAACGTGGCAATGTTTTCAAAATAAAAAAGATTGCGTGTGTGACTTTCAGGAATAATTAAAATGTTTTTAGCAGCCGGCACAATGCGATGAATGGCACGTTCTGCGGCCGCAACGGCAATGGGTAGGAAATCCGGATTTAAATTATTAAACCCCGCAGGAAATAAATTCATGTCTATGGGTGCGAGCTTAAACCCTGCATTGCGCAAATCCACGGAACCATACACCGGTGCCGGTGTTTTTCGCCACTCCGATTCAAACCAGGCTTCAATCGCTTGGCATTGCGTGAGCAAGTGCGCTTCCAGTGCATGCAAGCAAGGCTGTAAGGGCGCGCTAATGTGAGGCGTGGTTGGCATTATGGGTTACCTTGAGGTGGTGTAAAACGTGGTAATCGATTTAAAAATTCAGCTTCACTCACCTCACCCACCATGCGGTCTTTTGTTAACTCAACCCCGGCCGGGTTAAAAAACAAAATGGTGGGTGGTGCTATGACTTCAAACATTTTCATCATTGCGTGAGAGGCTTCGCCGTTGGCCGAGAGATCCACGCGCAATAAAACAAATGAATGCAAGGCACGGCGCACGGCATTGCTACTAAAAACCGTTTTATCCATATCAATGCAAGATTCACACCAGTCGGCGTAAAAATCCAGAATAACGGGTTTATGTTCTGCGGCGGCTTTCACCATGGTGGCTTTTAATTCCATGCGATTATTCACGGTGGTGAACTTCAAATGATTGGGCTGCGTTATTTTCTTCACGCCTAAGGCTTGCTCAACAAAGGTAGAAACACCTTCTAGACCGCCCATTAAAAACATCACCGTAAAAATTAAAACCAATATTAAACAAAGACGCGTGCGCCCTAGTTTTTTTAAAGCAGCAGCCGGAAAGAAGAATAAAAAGAAAACCAAGACAAAAACAGCGTAGATCAGCCACAAGCTGTAAATCACTATTTCAGGTAAAATACGGTCGACCAACCAAATGGCCATGGCCAACATTAATAAACCAAAACATTTGGTGATGACTAACATCCAAGGGCCGCGTTTAGGCATCCACCGCCCGGCCGACATGCCGACTAAAATTAAAGGCAACCCCATGCCTAAGCCCAAGACAAACAAAGCCAATGATCCTAACAACACATTACCCGTTTGGCTAATGTATAAAAGCACGCCCACCAAAGGGGCTGTCACGCAAGGCGACACCAACAGGGTTGCAATTAAACCCATGAAAAACACACCGACGTAAGTGCCGCCTTCGTGCTTCATGCTCCAGCGCTGGATCAAGGTTTGCCATCGTGAAGAAATGGGCAGGGTGTAAAATTCAAATAAAGAAAGTGCCAAGAGAACAAACAACAAACTACCCGCAATGATAAATATCGGCTGCTGCACGATCACTTGCAAGGAACTGCCAGCAACGGCTGCGAGCATCCCCGCAAAAGAATAAGCCAAGGCCATGCCTAACACATAAGTTAAGGATAATAAAAAAGCGCGCTTAGTGGTGGCATGTTTTTTCTGGCCGACAATGATGCCGGTTAAAATAGGCAACATGGGCAAAACACAAGGCGTGAAGGCTAACAACACCCCCAACCCAAAAAAGATAAGCAATAACATGAATAGCGATTGTTGCGACAACACAGATTGCACGGTGTATTGATTTATTAATAAATTAGAAATATCAGAAGAAGTGGCATCGGGCGCTAAATGCAGCATGACGGTTTTATTCGTGGGTGGGTAACAAAAACCAGCGAGCGCACACCCTTGATAACGCACCGTGAAAGCATAATTACCGGGTTTATCTGGATAAACAGCAACAGGAATATCAAATTGCCCGTCGTAAAAACCGTCTGTGGTGGGTGATGGAAAGGCTGGTTGGTAAGGCACCGCGGGCACAATATTCACTTGCATTTTATTTGCATATAAATGGTAACCTGGCGCGACCTGCCAATGCGTTTCGACATCGCGGCCATTCGCAGCCACGCTAACTTTCACAGAAAATGCCTGGTCAGGAGGCAAGGGTTGTGCAAACGCCAACCCTAAAAAGCAAGCAAACACCAACACCCACCAACCCAAACATTGTTTCAACATAGCACGTCCTTATGAGTGATACCCTTGGCTAAATGCTTTCACCGCTTCCACTAACACTTGCACGTGTTCAGGTGGCACCTCAGGTGTGATGCCATGCCCCAAATTAAACACATGCCCAGAGCCTTTACCATAGCTTGCTAAAATAGCGGCGGCTTCCTTGCGAATGTTGTCAGGCGATGTTAATAAACACGCAGGATTCATGTTGCCCTGCAAAGCCACTTTATCGCCGACCAAGGCACGCGCGTCATGCAATGAGGTTTCCCAGTCTAGCCCCAGCATATCACAGCCGGTTTCAGCCATGGCATTCAACCATCGGCCACCGCCTTTGGTAAATAAAATAAGGGGGATTTTGCGATGGGCGTTTGCCCGCTTCACCTCATCAATAATGATTTTTAAATAACGCAACGAAAATTCGTGATAGTTTTCTGTTGAAAGCAAACCACCCCAGGTGTCAAACAACATCACCGCTGAAGCACCCGCTTCAATTTGTGCGTTTAAATGCGCGCTAACAGACGCAGCCAAGATGGCTAACAAATGATGCAAGCAACGCGGGTTTTCTTGCATTAAGCCTAAGGCTTTTTGAAAACCGGATTTTGATTCACCGTCTACCATGTAAGCCGCGAGTGTCCACGGGCTGCCACAAAAACCAATGAGGGGCAGCTTGCCGGATAATTCATGCGTGACTAAACGAATGGCATCGTAAACATAGGTCAAGCGGCCAAGATCAGCCGGCGCCAATTTCATGATGGCTTGTTCGGATTGTAAATAATGCTCAAATTGCGGGCCCTTGCCTTCAACAAAAGACAAACCCAAACCCATGGCATCGGGGATGGTTAAAATATCTGAAAAAATAATGGAAGCATCCAGGTCGTAGCGGCGCAGTGGCTGCAACGTGACTTCGCAGGCTAATTCAGGCGTTTTGCACAAGGTCATGAAGCTGCCGGCCTTTTCACGCGTGGCGCGGTATTCAGGCAGATAACGCCCGGCCTGACGCATGATCCAGAGTGGCGTGCGATCAACGGGCTCGCCGTAAATGGTTTTAATGAAACGATGTTCGCTGGACTGAGGCATGGTCAACCCTTGCTAAATAAATACTGGGGGCAAAAGCTTAACAAAATACAGCCTAAGTGCCCAGCCTATTTTTGTTTATCCATTTCCAACTGCGCAAACCGCTGAAATTCAAAGGGGCGGGCGATCATATTGTAGCCATCTTGCGCCCCAAAGGCGTGAATGGTCACAATGCCGTAACCCAAGATTTGGCCGAGCGGGCTTTGGTCGACATTCACCTGCGCAATGGTGGAAACGCGCATTTCATTGGCGTGACGATAAAAAAAGCCTTCGCGCATCATCACGCGTTTATTCGTGATGGCAAAGTCGGAGGAGAAATAATCAAGCGCCACCGAAGCCCAAAAAAACGCGCCCGCCACCCAAGGCAGCCAAACCAATTTAGATAAAATAAAGTTATCTTTCATATAGATAGTGGCGAAGATCGAAATGATAACCCAGACCACGGGGTAGAAAAAAATGATCTTGTGCTTCTTGGTTCTGAACACGATTTGTTCATCTGGCAGGAGGTTTCTATCGATGTATCCCATGCGTGCATCCTTTTCTGGGTTTATCTCGGCTTACTCGCTATAATATGCAAAATTTGAACGAAACGATAGCGCCATGACATTCAACCTAAACAAAGCACCGTCTTTAAACTCAAGCCTGCACCTTGGCTTTGGGTTATTGTGCTTGCTCACCCTGGGCTTAGGGCTAAACACCTGGGTTTCCGACTGGGCACTCATACACCAAGCACCGATGGTTGCAGCCATTCCACACGAAAATAGCAACACCCTGCAAAAGCACATTGCGGATGCGCATTTATTTGGGCGGAATTTAAGCGCCGATGGCGACGTGCCTGTCACCAACCTCGATTGCCGCGTTACGGGCATTACCAAAATCTTTAATGAGCACGGCAGTGATGTTTCTCACGCCACCATTTCCATTGCTGGCGCCCCAGATAAACGCTACCAAGTGGGTGACGCCCTGCCCGATGGCGTGAAAATTGTTGGCATTGAAAGCAATGCCGTCATCCTTGAAAATGATGGCCGCCTCGAAAAATTACCGCTGCCAAGAACCACCCTCGTCTTTCAACCACGTTCATCGTCAGGAATTTTTCAATGAAACAATTCGTTTATTCATTATTGTGTGCATTGATGTTAAGTGGTTGCAACCCATCACCGGCAACGCAATCTGAACTCGCACACGGCAAACGCTTGTTTGACGGCGGTTATTATAAAACTGCCATGAAACAACTCCTGCCACTCGCGGCGAATGGCAATGCGGAAGCGGAATATGCGGTGGGTTATATGTATTATTACGGCTACGGCACCATTCAAGACACAGACACCGGCACCTTCTGGATACAACGCGCCGCCGATCAAAAATTTCAACCGGCGGTGGATGCGTTGGGGTTGATGCAGCCTAAATTGGGTAAATAATTGCACAAAAACCGGATTTTCATTGAAAATCCTTTACAATGACCGAAAAATCATTGGTAATCCGGTTTATGACCTATATATCAAGAGCCATAGAATCAAAAAATAGATTACGTTTTAGATATTTCACAACGCTACCTTCCCATTGAAGTCAAATGGTCTGAAAACCCGAACTTGAGTGACGCAAAACACCTCATTAAATTTATGCAAGAATACCCTGATGTCAAAATGAGTTACATCATTTCACGTACACCACAAGCTTATCAGCTTACTGACAAGATCACCGTCCTTCCCTGGCAGGCGATTAGCAGCATCTTTAAAAATTATTAAACTGTTACCGCCATTGCCGTTGCATTCACAACCGCCGCAATGCGCACCGCGGATTGAATGGCTAATTTGCTGACACCGGCTTTGCTTAATTCATGCGTGTGTGCATCCACACACATGCCGCACCCATTGATGGCTGATACCGCTAAGCAATTCAATTCAAAATCCACTTTATCAATGCCAGGGTTGCCTATCACATTCATGCGTAATTTCGCAGGCATGCCCATGTAAGATTTATCACTCACCATGTGGCAAAAACGATAATAAATATTGTTCATGGCCATGATGGTCGCTGCAGATTTTGCAGCCTGACGCTCAGCATCACTTAATAACTCACTCGTGAGTGCTGTGATCACTGCTGCTTGCTTCGTGCTATAAGCACACGCTAACGCAATGCCGTGAATTTGCTTTAAGCTTAATTCTGGTGCGCCGGCTTCACTCATCACCGACGCCAAATTTAATTTAATGTCTTTGGCGTGATCACCTAAGCTCTCTTTCAATGCGTCTAAATTCATGCTGTGCTCCTCATTAAGCAACATTAAGCGTGGCTTCGCCTTGTTTCCAATTGCAAGGGCAAAGTTCGTCGGTTTGCAGTGCGTCTAACACACGCAAGACTTCACTCGGGTTACGGCCGACGTTTAAATCCGTCACCATGACAAAACGAATGACGCCTTGCGGGTCGACCACATAAGTCGCACGCTGAGCCACCCCTTCGTTTTGATCTAAAATGCCTAAGCTGGTGGTGAGTTCCCGCTTGATGTCTGACAACATGGGGAAAGGCAAATCACGCAATTGGTCATTGTGCTGCTTCCACGCTAAATGCACAAATTCAGAATCAGTGCTCACACCAAAAATTTCAGCATCCCTGTCTTTAAAATCTTTCGTTAAACGACCAAATTCGGCAATTTCAGTCGGGCACACAAAAGTAAAATCTTTAGGCCAGAAGAAATACACACGCCATTGGTTGTTGGGGTTGTCGCTCGTCACTTCCGTGAAAGCGGTTTGAATGTCAGACGACACCACGCCTTTTAAATGAAAACTTGGAAATGCCTGGCCTAATGTTAACATACGCTGCTCCTAATCAATGATGATGGTATAAGCCTACTGTAGCCCGTTTTAATGAATAAGAATAATAGATTGATTTTATGGCAACGATCAGCATAATTGATGACAGCCCCGCCGGATTGATAATTTTTATTGATTAATATATAATTAACGATAATTAAACATTATAGTGAAAACACCATGAAACTCAAAGACTTAACATACTTGGTGGCCGTTGCCACCCACCAACACTTTGGCAAAGCGGCTGAAGCCTGCTTTGTGAGCCAGCCTGCGCTTTCCATGCAAATCATGAAACTCGAAGAAAGCTTAGGCGTGCAGCTGCTAGAACGCAGCAATAAATCCGTGCAGCTCACCGACCACGGCCATGCCATTGTGGAGCGCGCTCGCCTCATTCTCTCGCAAGTCGACGACGTCAAAGCCATCGCCAATGCCGCCAAAGACCCTTTCAGCGGTGAGTTTCGTTTAGGCATTTTCCCAACGCTCGCGCCTTATTTACTGCCGCACATCATGCCAACGCTTAAAAAACATTACCCTAAAATGGCTTTTTATTTAATTGAAGAAAAGACACCGACGCTCATTGAACAACTCAAAGCCGGTGAACTGCATGCCGCCATTTTAGCAACACCGGTTACCGAACCAAGCTTCACGCATCATTTTTTATTTGAAGAACCGTTTTTATTAGCCACGCATAAACATCACGAACTCGCCAAATTAAAAAGCTTAAAGTCGCAACATTTAGATGAAGCCAATCTTTTGTTATTAGATGAAGGGCATTGCTTACGCGACCAAGCCTTGGCTGTTTGCCATCGCATGCACGCAACCGAAAATCAACACTTTCGCGCCACCAGTTTAGAAACCTTAAGGCACATGGTGGGCGCCGGCGTTGGCATGACCTTGATGCCAAAATTGGCTTGCTTGCCACACAAAGAACTCGCCTACCTTCCTTTTGCAAACAATGCGCCGCATCGACGCATTGCACTTTTTTCACGAAAAAACTCGGCAAAAGCCGTGGTGTTAAAAGACTTGGCCGCAAAAATCAGCGCAGCCATGAAACACTAAGCACCCACCACGCCGCACACCATGCGCGCACCGCCGCCGCCTAATTTTTCAGGCGTGTCGTCATAGTTGTCACCGCCCGCATGCACCATCAAGGCATGATTTTGAATTTGAGATAAATCATGCAAGCGTGGCGCTAACACAGGCGTGCTCACCGTGCCATCGTCTTTCACTGTCAATAAAGGCAAATCACCCAGGTGACCACTGTCATCATAAGGGCCGCGATGCTTGCCTGTGTTTTCAGGGTCGAAATGACCACCAGCCGCCATGCCATTGTCTTCACAAGACGCATTTTGATGCAAATGGAAACCATGCCCGCCCGGCGTTAAACCGTGCAAATTGGGTGTAAACAACAAACCATTTTTAGTTTCAGTGACGACCACCGTGCCCGCAGCATCACCCAGGCTTTTGTCCCCGGTGAAATTCATGGGAACGGTAAGCGTACCTGCAAAAGACAAGCCAGACACCAGAAAAAATAAAGGGATTAATTTAATCGCTTTCATACAACCTCCGTTAAGTAACACTTCCATCGTAACGATATTTTAAAACAGATGACAATCATTATTTTTGATGGGCAGGATAAGCAAACATGATAGTCGCATTCACCAACCCAGGCGTGAGGCCAACACGATCAACCGTCAGCGCACTGACCGTCAATGCATATTTCGCTTCAAACTCACCTAAAAAAACAATGAGCTGATCAAAAGACACGGCGTCTAATTGCAAGCGAATGCCTTGATCACCACCCTGCTTTAAACTTTTCAATGACCCTGAAAAACTGGATTGCTGAATGGCCGTTTGCAATGCCGCCAACGCTTCCACCGGTGTTAATGATGCCGGATGAGCGGCATTGGGTGAAGATAACACACGATCAGCGGCTTGCATCCAAGCAAACGTTGCTTCATCATGCCGAATGTTAGCACGCACGCGCCCCAAATGATTATTCAATGGAGCCAACAACAAAGCGTAAAATAAAACACAAGCCAACACCCCAACCAACACGCATAAAGCGCGCTTTTCTCGTGATTCACGCGAGGCATAAAACGCACGCACCATTTCAACGCCCGGTTCAAACTTTGCTAATAATGACGACAGCATGCACACGCCCTCCTGAAATGACAGCGTTAGATTCTTTCGCTTGCAAGCCTTGCGACCATAAAGCCTGCATCCAATTCGAAAAAACAGTGGGTGATTGCGCGCTCACACTCACACTGAATTGCGGCGCATGAAAATCCAGGCGATCAATTTGTATGCCCGGCGCTGTTTGCATGCTTTTAGCCATGCCGGCCAAGGCATGAAACAAAGCCGCGTCGCCGCCACTCGCGATTTCTTTTAATTTATCTTGTAATAACAAACGTGAAGCGGTCACGCTATTGATACCCGGGGAATAATGGCGAGCAATGGCTTTGATGTCACGCTGCAAACCCGCCTCGCGCCAAGTTAACATCACCCAAGACACCATGGGGATCATTAAAATAAAAATAAGCCACACACTCAAACCAAAACGCAGTGTTTGCGTGAGTTGTGCTTGTTTCACCACGGATTTTTTACGTGACTGATATTCACCGTGCAATAAATTAAATGCAGCGGCGTTATCAGGGTAATGCAAATATAAATCAATCATGGCTGATGGGCTGAGTTTAGTGGCTTGCACAGGCACCGTGATTTCCAAGCCTTCATTCAGACTTGAATAAACCTGAAAAGCCTCGGGCGCGCCGTAAACTTGCATGGCTTGTTTTAACACGGCATTCAGATTGCCTGCATCACACGAAAAACCAACGGTTTCATTCACCCGTATGTCAACGCCTTCTTTCATAACGACAGCCCAAGTGCCAAACCCAGGCTTTAACATAAAAGCACTGGGAATAAAAACATCAGGCACCACTTGCCAGACATCACACACAGCCAACCATTCTCTCATCACTTGCTTATCAACCACCAACACATCGCTCGGTGCATTGGGTTGCGCTGGCAATAAGGTGTAATGCAAAAATTCAGGGCTAGCGATGAGTTGATCTTCGAGGGCATAAGGCAGAGCGCGACCCAAGGCACGCGCTGATAATTTAGGTAAAACCACACGCAAACAAGACACGGCCATCGATGGAACGACAACCACCACCTTGCGCGCTAAGGCTTGTGCGTATAATAAAGTCACATCAGCGTGATAATGCTGCTGCATTAAACTGCCAGCGTCATCAAACACCGCAAAATGCACGGTGTTTGCATTTTCATTGGGTAACAACATCACCAGGGTTTCAGGCATTAACATTCCCCTTTGTTTTGATAAAGCACACGCACCACCGCCCGGCCATTCACGACCGCACGCGCTAACAAGGCACACTGCACCCACCGCGCATTATCTGCGCTCACCGTGGTTTGCAGTTGAAAATAAGCACTCACCATGCCAACTTTATCCGCATTGATCGCATGATTAGCCATCAAGGGTAAGGTTTTAAATGCTTCATTCGTTAACACGGGCGTTCGCTCACGCAAACGAACAAACGCCGCCGCAGTTTCTGCACTCATGCTGGGTGAGAGCGTCATTAACACAGGCACGCTTGCCGTTTGTGGGTTAATCACCGTGGTTTCTGGCAAAGCCACCATCACTGGCAATAAAGCGGCGTACAAAGCCGGTGTCATGCCTTTCACTAACTTTAATTCACTCACGTGCGACATTAATCGATGCCCCGCACGATAAGGCCGTGGCAATTCGGCGTAATAACGATCTAAGGTATCGTTGGTGGTCACCGGCCTTAACCATAACACGATATTTTTAGTGAGCGAGGCCGCCTCAGATTCATTCATTTGCGGTGCCACTGATTTTAGTAAAATGATAAAATCACGCTCAGCACCTTCATTGGTTAAATTATTAAGATTATATTTTGCCTGCGCATCGTAAAGCACCGCACTCACACGATACCCCTGCACCACACTCTCAGGCAAATGCATGGGTATCACATCCACGCGCTGCGTTGGCTTTTGATGCATCCAATCTTGCGCCAGCGCATCTTTCGCCCATAAAACCGCGCCATTCGCTATTAAATTCGCTGAGCCATCACGCATAATGAATGTTGTGCGTTTTGTATCATGCATGGCTTGTTCCATCATTAAATAAGCGAGGCTTGCCATCAACGCAACCATCAACATCGCAAGAATAATCACCACCCCTGATTGTTTTTTAAGGCTAACATTACTCCGCATGCGACACCTCGGCAATGGGGTTTTCAGCCATCAACCTGAATGTTTGCACAAAACGCCCTTCGCCTGATAACTGCAAGGTGATACGCACTGCTTTGGGTAAGGCTTGTGTGATATCCGATTGCAAAGGCCACCCTTGATGATATTTTCCGCGCTTATCTAAATATTCAAAACGCGCCTCATTGATTTTATCTAATAAAATACGTTTTGACGCCCGAGCATTTTCCGCTTGATCTAGCGTCGGCCAAACCCAACGCGTGAGCACATGATCAGTGATGTGATATTCCACACGCTGCTGTGTCATGTTCACCCCTGAGGCATTCAAACACGTGCATTGCAGTTCATGAGGTCGCCCGACAAACGAAGGCGCTTCCTGGCCATGAGCGAGTGTAATCGGCCTATCAATCGCCAAGGAAAAATCATGCGCTAAATACACCACGGCCATTTGCAAATCATGCAAGTTTTCTGCCTGCTGATTGATTTTGCCTTGCACACTCAATAAACGATGCAAGCCATTCGCCATCATCATGGCCAAGATTGAAAAAACAAACAAGGCCACCAACACTTCAACCAAGGTGAACCCTGCGTTTAACTTACGCATACGATGTCAAAACAACACGGGGTTGATGCGGCTCATCATCAGAAAAAACACGCACAAATAATTTGTGTATGCGAGCATTGCCCGTGGATTCGGCGCTTAATTCCCAAGGCCATTGATGATTTAACATCAAGGTGCTGCCTGTTTTTGTTTCGCCATCGCCGGGTTGCGCTCCGGCCAAGGTGTCGTTCAACACGTTCATGGCCACCCAATACGCTGTGGTTTTTTGCTTAAGGTAGGCCGTGGTTCGTATGCTATCGCCCGTCGCTTTAATGATAGCCGTCATGGCAATGGCAACGATGGCGAGCGCAACCAAGACTTCAATCAAGGTAAAACCCCGCGCCTTAACCACTAACTTTCACCGTATTCATGTTCCAATTACCAATGGGCTGATCACTGTCTTTGCCGCCTGGGCCGTCGCTGTAAATTTTTGCCTTCTCACCTTCATCAATATATTGATAAGGCTGGCCCCAGGGGTCGAGCGGCAACTCATCCAAGTAGCCATCGGACTTCCAATTGCTGGGCAGGGGCGGGTCTGTGGGTTCGGTCACGAGGGCTTGCAAACCTTGGTCGGTGGAGGGGTAAAACCCATTGTCGAGTTTATAAAGGTCGAGTGCGCTTTGTATGGCTAAAATATCCTGCTTGACCTTGACCATGCGGGCTTGCTCAGGCCGGCTCATGATTTTGGGAACAATGAAAGCCGCCAAAATGCCCAAAATAACGACGACGACCATGACCTCAATGAGGGTAAAACCAGTAACTTGCCGATAAGAACTTGATTTGAAGAGGCTTTTCATAGCATGATTCCGTCTTGAGAAATGAACTAACATCCGCGTGTGGAAAATTTATCAAAATACGCGTAAAATGTAAATAAATAGGTCAAATTACGGATGAAAGATAGTCTTCCCATTTAAGATTACCCTAAGGAAAGGAGGCTATACTTTAATGATGAGAAGAACAAGAGGAGTCAGTTATGCAAGACATCAAAGAAACACAAAAAGCGCTGAATGATATCAGAAATGCTATCAATGGCGTGGGCGAACAAACAACACAAGCCCTTGTAAATATTGAAAAAACAATAGCAAGCCTGGTCAAGGCTGCCACCGCCAGGAACCAACATTATCAACAAGCCTATCTAAAACACGGCCTTCAAGAGCTCATGCTGTCTGGTCAAATCAACCCGATGGTCGCCAAGCCGCTTCTGCCTGCGCTTAAAAAAGCCATTAAAACCCTGGATGGCAAACTCGGCTCAACCTACGAAGCGCAAGCTGCGCAAACCAAATCCACCAAGGCCAAACCAGAAGCTAACATTTCAACAACCCCCCGCATGAAAAAATAAGGTATAATCAAAAAATTGATGATGCGGGTTTGGAGTTGACCATGTTTGAACGCTTGCAAAAGCCCTTCCTAACCGTGGAAACCGGTGAAGCCTACCAGCCCATTCGGCTTACTTATCAGCTCACCCAAGAAACCGCCTTGGTCAACACCCTTAACCAATTAAAGTGCCTGGAAAAATCGCCCACAGGCCTGGCTTGGCATTGGGTGTGGCGCGATGAAGCCGCCGCTTTGCACTTTGAATCCGTTGCCAGTTACCAAAAAAATGATGACCGCCCCATCCGCCTTGGCACCCTTAGCATTCGCGACAAACATCTTTATATCAACCTGCCTTCCTTCAAACGCGCTTGCTTATGCGTGCCCTTCTTTGATCGCTTAATTGATTTCAACACAGCGCACGTCATACGCGCAGATTTCATTAATAAAGTGTTTGGCCTGGATGAGCGCTTGCATCACGGTTTCGCTGAATTATTTAACGACGATGAACTTGAAAAAATCATCGAAGAACGCACGTGTGCTTACACCAAAGCACAAAAACAATGCGAACAAGCGAGCTCACCTGAAGAAGCTTTAAAAATATTGTCTGAATACACTAAGCATGAATCTGAAAAACGCTTACCCTATGCTGAGCGTTACCACTTCAACACCCCAGCGAATCACGACCCGGATGTCGCCTTTTTAGGTTTTTACATCTTCTTACGCGGCCGCGAGCTCGTTGCCATTCGCCGTTGGTTTGGCAACATCGGTTATTCCTTAGCCGATGCGGCGGATGAAACCATGGAGCAGGTGTTTGGTGGGATGGATATTGATATTTTGGATTGATGCCTCAACCCCACTTGTAGAATAATCAACAGCATCACGCTATCTTACAACGTGTTTTTCAGTGAATTTTTGAGATTTATGGCTTTGCTTTACTGATTTAAATTTAATTTCAAGTTCACAACCAACCGCATGAGCATAATTTAATAATGTTGCAATCGTTGGTGAATGCTTCTGTTTGCCACCAGCTGTTTCTAGGCGCCCAACAACAGAAGTAGACGTTTTCATTTCTTTTGCAACATCACTTTGCGATTTCCCTGACTTCATTCGAGCCTTAATCATTTTTTCATAAAGATCAAATTCATCTTTCAATTCATCGTATGCTTTTTTAACCGCTGGATTTTTAAGCAGCTTCTTTTTAAATTGTTCGTGTGTTAATTTAGTCATATTTCACCTCTTTCATTCGCTTTAAAGCCAAAGCAAGTTCCTTTTTTGGGATCTTTTGCGTTTTCTTTATAAAGCCATGAAGCATAATTATTCTATTCTTTACAACCGTGCAATAAAAAACCCTTGCAATGCCTTCTTTACCTATTAACCTCAATTCACATAAGCCATTGCCCAAATATTTGGTGTTTGGCTCGCCGAGATTCGGCCCATAACTAATCATTAAATTAGTTATTTTAATATATTTTGCCCGCAGCGTTTCAGGGAGCGAATAAATTCCGTCCTGAACCGTTGCATTAAAATAGTCAATTTTCCACTCCATGAATCAATTATAGCATATATGCTACAAGTTGCAAGCACATCTTAAAAACCCCAATGGGGTTGCTAATACCTCCCCAAAAAGGTATCATTTTTAAAGACGCAAAGGATAATTATCATGACAAAAATCAGTGAAAGCTTATTAAGAGGCGCGAATGAAGCCCTTGCACATGCTCGCGGTGAAAAATCGAAGGCAAAAACTCACAAGGTAAATGTGCCAAAACAAGTGGATGTTAAAAGCATTCGAAATAAACTGCATTTAACGCGACTTGAATTTGCCAATCGATACGGCTTCAGTGTTCGCACCCTAGAAAAGTGGGAGCAAGGTGTCAGAACGCCAGATGGCGCAGCCAGGGCTTATTTGGTTGTGATTGATAAAAACCATAAGGCGGTGGAAGCTGCACTGCGATAAGCTAACCCACCATGTCATTCAACTGAAAAATTGGCAGCAACACGGCCAAGACAATAAAAAGCACGATAGCGCCCATCAATAAAATGATGGCGGGTTCAAAGAGCGCGAGCGAAACGTCAATTAAGCTTGTCACTTCCTGCTCTTGCTGGTTTGCAACGCGCTCAAGCAATTGATCTAATTGGCCGCTGGCCTCGCCGCTTGCAATCATGTGCGTGCTCATGGGCGTAAAATAACCCGTGTTTTTTAGCGCCAAATGAATCGCACCGCCTTCACGCACGCGCAAAACCGCGGCTTCCACCGCTTCACGAATGGGTAAGCACACCATCAGCTGTGCAGCAACACGCATGGCATCCAGCGCCGGCACACCCGCCGTGCATAAAATTGATAAAGTGCGTGCAAAACGGGCGGTGTCTGTGGTTTTCAACACGTAACCCACTAAAGGCAAACGCAATAACCCCGATTGCACACGGTATCGAAAGGCGGGGCGTCGTTTCATCTCGCGATGCAATAAAAAAATAAATAAAGCAAACGCAAATAATAAATATAAACCAGCCGCTTGCAAGCCATGCGAAAGCGCAATTAACACCGTCGTCATCCACGGCAACGCTTGTTTTAAATGCCCGTAAACACCCACCATTTTCGGCACCACGTAAGCCAATAAAAAACTCACCACGCCAAAGGAAACACACACTATCATGCTGGGGTAAATTAAAGCCGCTTTTAATTTTTGGCGGAGCCTTGATTGCTGCTCGGTGTAATCGGCTAAGCGCAATAAAATGTGATCAAGGTGCCCCGTGCGCTCACCCGCTGCAATGGTTGCACAAAATAAATGGGAGAAGGCTTGCGGGTGCGCTTCCATGGCCACGGCCAAACTGTGGCCTTCCATCACACTCGCGCGCACGGATAAAATCATGGCTTTCACGTGCACGGCATCGGTTTGTTGTGCAACGGCTAATAAAGCCTCTTCCACTGGCAAACCGGCAGATAATAAAGTCGCAAATTGACGCGTGAATAAAGCTAAAGCACCCGCAGATAAAGCACGCGCCGCCCACCACTCGGATAAACCCGAGACATTAAATTGCATTAATTTGATAGAACGCGCCACACTCACTTTAAGAGGAATCAGGTGTTGCGCACGCAGTTGATCACGCACGTGTTTTTCATGATCGGCTTCCATCACCCCTTTTTGATGCTTGCCTAACGATGTGACTGCAACATAATGATAAGCCGGCATGTTAATCCTCGCTCGTCACACGCGTGATTTCAGCCAAACTGGTGTCACCCAACAACACCCGCCGATAACCATCTTGTCGCAAACTCGGGTAAGACACACGCAAATAATCACGCATGCGCTGCTCACTTGCTTTATCGTGAATCAAAGCACGCAAAGCATCATCCACGGCAACGAGTTCATAAATCCCGGTTCGGCCGGCATAACCGGTTTGACGACAAGCCGAACAACCAACCGGATGAGCAATATCCGCTTCAAGCACGCCCATTAATTTACATTCGGCAGGCGTTGCTTTTTTAAATTGCTTACACGCGGAACACAATAAACGCGCTAAACGCTGCGCCAACACGCCGGTTAAACTGGACGATAATAAAAACGGTTCAACGCCCATGTCGCTCAAACGCGTCACCGCGCCAATGGCGGAATTGGTGTGCAGTGTTGATAACACCAAGTGACCGGTTAAACTCGCTTGTATCGCAATTTGTGCGGTTTCAAGATCACGAATTTCACCGACCATCACGACATCGGGGTCTTGACGCAAAATCGCGCGCAAGCCTTTGGCAAAGGTCATGTTAATTTTTGCGTTCACTTGCGTTTGGCCTATGCCCGCTAAATCATATTCTATGGGGTCTTCCACGGTTAAGATATTACGTTCATGATTATTTAATAAAGTTAAACCCGCATATAACGTTGTGGTTTTGCCCGAACCCGTTGGGCCTGTCACTAATAAAATACCGTGTGGTTTTTGTATGAGTTGGGTGAATAACTGTAAACGCGGTGCGTCCATGCCAAGCTCAGCCAAATCCAAGCGCGCATTTTTTTTATCGAGCAAACGCAACACCGCGCGCTCGCCGTGGTTGGTTGGCATGGTGGAAACACGCACATCAACGGCATGCGCACCCAAACGCAAGGTAATGCGCCCGTCTTGCGGCAAACGCTTTTCAGCAATGTCTAATTTCGCCATCACTTTAATGCGAGAAACCATTAAGGGCGCCAACACGCGCGGCGGCTCTAACACCGTTCGCAACACACCATCCACCCGAAAACGAATGGCAATGCGGTCTTCAAAAGTTTCAAGGTGAACATCGGAAGCGCCTTCTTTAATCGCTTCACTCAGCAAAGCATTTAATAAACGAATGATGGGCGCGTCATCTTGCTTTTCAAGCAAATCTTCGGGCTTAGGCAAGCTTTGCATTAATTCCGATAAATTCAAAGCCTCACCAAAATCTTCTGCCATTTGCATGGCCGTGGTGGAATCGGTTTCATAAGCTTTCACAAGTGCTGCATTAAACGCCTCACCACTCACTTGCCGACACACCAAAGGCTTTTTAAATTGACGGCGTAATTCCGTGTAAACGAAAAGTGCAGGCTCAGTGTGATAAATCACACTCAAAACGTCGCCTTCGTCAACAACCAAGACGCCGTGTTGTTTTGCATACGAAAAGCCGAGTTCGCTCATGCATTAACCTGCAAAGGGTTTAGGCAAATCTTTTTTGTTTTTCCACGCGGGCAACACCAAAGGCAGCGGTGTTTTACCAATGTTGGTTAAGGTGTCACGGAAATTCGCCTGCTCATTTCTAACGGTGTTGTATTTCATTTCAGAAATCACCATGGCGTTATCATCCGTTTGAGAAATAATCGGTTTAATAAATACCATTAAGTTTTTCTTTTCTTGGCTTTGGCTTTTTTGCTGAAATGCCGCGCCAATGATGGGTAAATCCCCTAAAATAGGCACTTTATTCACGTTTTCAATGTTGGAATTGCTAATCAAGCCGCCCAACACTAACACGTCATCACTGTTCACAATCACCATGTTAGAAATTTTGCTGGTGTTCACAATCGGCGTTAATCCTGGGTTTTGTGGGTTTTGCAAGGTGTCATTTTTTAAGTTTAATTTAAGCCGAACGGAATTCGATAAATTAATTTGCGGTGTGACGTCTAATTTTAAGGTCACGGGTTTTTGATCGACGGTGGTAAACGGAGACACCGTGCTTGTGCCCGCAGTCGTGGTATAAGAACCCGTTTGCATGGGCACGTCTTTCCCCACTTCAATGGTGGCCTTTTGATTGTCTAACACCATGATGGATGGCGTTGATAAAATATCGACACCATTTTGATTTTGCAAAGCCGTTAAAATGGCTTGAATATCAGTGCCAGGAATAATGCCGACCACCCCCGCCCCCAAAGGTGGAAATTGCGTTGGATTGCTTGGCATGGTTTGCACTTCACCAGAAGGTGTCACACTCCCCCATTGTATGCCCAAGCTCGATAAATTACTTTCATCAATTTCAGCAATCACCGCTTCGACTAACACTTGCGCTGGGCGTATGTCTAATTTTGAAATCACTGCTTTTAAGGCCTGCATTAACGCAGGCGGTGCCGTGATAATTAAAGCATTGGTGTTAGGCTCTGCCTGTATCATGGTTTGCGTGTCACTCACTTCCCTTGTTGTGCTATTAGGCGTGCTGTCGGTGCGCGCAGGGGCACCCTTACCCGTAATGCTATCCGCCACTTTATTTAACAACACCGCCATGTTTTTTGCTTCTAAATAACGAAGGTAAATCACTTCCGTGTTGCCTGTTGGTGAGGTTGAAGGTGCATCCAGTTGCGCGATTAACACTCGCATGCGTAAACGCATGGCTTTAGGGCCGCTTAATAAAATGCTATTGCTGCGATCATCCACTGCAATGGAAACGCCAGGTGTGTCACCCGAAGCGCGCGCGGCTGCTTGCAAATTATTTAACACTTGCGCCACTTGTTGCGCTTGCGCGTAATGCAGGGAAATCATTTGTATGCCGCTATCGGATGCTTTATCCACTTCTTGAATCACATTAATAATGCGTTCTAAATTCGCAGCCCTGCCCAATAAAATTAAAACATTCCCCGGCGTATAAGAAGCAATATTGCTCCATTGCGGCATCATGGGGCGAAGCACTGGCAACAATTGCGTGGCAGAAACATTGTCCAGCGGAATGACACGCACCACCACTTCATCGCCACGCCCGGGCCTTGCATTCGTTGCAACCGCCGTTGCCGCTTCACCACTTTCCATGTTGGGCACAATTTTAATCATGTTGCCGCTCGGAATGGCTGAATAACCCAACATCCCCAACACAGATAAAAACACTTGATACACTTGATTGCTTTTTAAGGGCTTGCTAGACACTAAAGAGATTTTGCCGCTCACGCGCGGGTCAACGATAAAATTTTTACCGGTTTCTGTCGACACTTCATTGATGACGCTTAAAATGTCCGCATCTTGTAAATTCCAGAGTCGGCCTTCGGCTGGTGGCGCATCGGTAAGGGGGTCTGCCATGACAGGCATGATAAACAACAGGCTAATTAATAATAATGCCAAGGCACGCCGTGGAAGTGTGTAATTCATGACCAGCACCGCTCATCTTAAATTCAGTGGCGGTAAGGGTAACATAAAATTGAGTTGGGGGAAAAAACAAAGCCGCCAGCGGGATCCCAAAGGCGGCTTGTTTAAAAAGCAAGCAGGAAACTTAGTTGCTGCTGTCTGCTGGCATGCTGCTGCTTGGCATGCTGCTGGAAGCTGGCATGCTGCTGGAAGCGGCTGGCATGCTGCTGTCGGTTGCAGGTGCTGAGGTTTGGCTCATGGATGAGTTGTCAGCGGTTTGCATAGGAGCAACTTGGTCGCTAGGTTGGTTCATGGCGGTGGTTGGCGCTTGTTGAGCATCAGCGGGTTGGCTGTTGTCGCTGCCTTTGGAGCAAGCAGACAAACCAACAACGCACGAACCAACGAGAGCAGCAATTAAAAGATTCTTACGCATGATAGTTTCCTTCTTAATGTTTAGGCCTAAATGTGCATTATACCCGAATTCAAGCAATATGAAAACGAGTGAGGGCTGCCGCCCCCACAAAAACGCTATCTTAATCTGAAATTAGCGCAAGTGCAAAAGATGAATGAAAAATATTTTAAACATACCCGCAACTAATGTTTAGTTTTAAGACACACCTAAAAATAAATCTGTTTCATTTTTTCTTTGGCTAAACGCAAGGTATCATCCGCGACCGCATTCGCCTTGGCAGCCCCCTCGCGCAGCACGGTTTTAACATAGGACAAATCTTGTTCATATTGCAAACGACGCTGACGCATGGGCTCTATCAAAGCGACCAAGACATCAATCAATTGGCGCTTGCATTCCACATCGCCTATCGCGCCATCACGATAACGTTGCTTGGCTTCTTCCACCCAAGCGGTGTTGGTGTTGAAGGTGTCGTGAAAAATCCAGAGTGGGTTATTTTCAGTGCGCCCTTTATCTGTCGGCTTCAGTCGATTGGGGTCGGTGTACATGCTCATGACTTTCTTTTTGATCGTGTCTGCGTCGTCACTTAAGAAAATGGCATTGTTTAAGGACTTAGACATTTTCAATAATTGGCCTTGTTCATTGGGCGCGCCTATGCCCACCAAGCGTTTGGTTCGGCCCAGCATGACATCAACGACCGGAAACAAACCACCCAAACCGAGGTGCTGGTGATCTTCCGCATGCGGATCAACGCCGCAATAAAGTTGATTAAAACGACGCGCCACTTCGCGCGTCATTTCTAAATGCGGAATTTGATCTTCGCCAACAGGCACCACATCGGCACGAAACGATAAAATGTCAGCGACTTGCCCCACTGGGTAAAGTAAAAAACCAAAGGGGTAATTGTCGCCTAAGCCTTTATCGCGAATTTCATCTTTGATGGTGGGGTTGCGCATTAAACGAGGGTAGCTAATTAACATGCTAAAAAAGAAAGTGAGCTCAGGAATGGCCGGGATGTCGGATTGCACGAAAATGGTGCTTTTTTTAGGGTCTATGCCCACTGCTAAATAATCGAGGGTGATGTCCATCACGCTTTGATGGATGTCGTCAATGCGGTCGCTGCGCGTGGTAAACGCGTGCATATTCGCAATAATAAAAAAACAATCGTAGGCATCTTGCAGTTGCACCCGGTTTTCGACCGAGCCCACCCAATGCCCTAAGTGCAAACGGCCGGTTGGGGTGTCGCCTGTCAGTATTCTTGGTTTATTCGTCATGACTTACTCTTTGTGCTAAATGATAATGAACCGCACCGGCTTGCTCGCGCTTTAACAAACGCCAAGTGGGTGGAAGCTCATTATCGCTGATAGAGGCGTCGGCTTCCAGATAGATATAAGCCGAATTTGATAAATAATGTTGTTGCTCAAGGTAATGACAGCAAGGCAGCAATAAGTTGGCTTGATACGGTGGATCGAGAAACACAATGTCAAAGGGCTCCGAAGCCGGACGCAAGCCTTGCGGCAGGCTCGCTTGATAAATAATGGCGGCTTCGGTTTTGAGTAAAGCAGCCGTCGCTTTTAAGTGCTTCACGACGAGTGGCGATTGGTCGACCATCTCAACCACCCTCGCCCCGCGCGAGAGGGCTTCAAACCCAAGCGCCCCACTGCCTGCAAATAAATCCAGGCAACGCGCGCCCGGCAAGTGCGCCGACAACCAATTAAACAAGGTTTCACGGACGCGATCAGGCGTGGGGCGCAGGCCCTCCACCAAGGGCACGGCCAGCTTACGCCCCCGCCATTGCCCGGCAATGACCCTCACTTGCCCCGCTGGTTTCACCATACCCCTTGCCCCTTCGCTCAAAATGAGTATCATCACGCTATCCATTTTAAAAGGCGAGCACAATGTTTGATTTCCTCAAACGTAAAAAAGATGAAGACACCCCCGAGGAAACCTCGTCTGTTTCTTTTTTTACCCGTTTAAAAACCAGCTTAAGCAAAACCCGCCGGCAATTAGTGGGTGGCCTTGCCAACCTTTTTTTAGGTAAAAAAGAACTCAACCAAGCCTTATTAGACGACATTGAAACGGCTTTATTGGGCGCCGATGTTGGCGTTGAAACCACGCAAGCCCTCATTAAAACCCTCACTGACAAGCTCGCGCGCAAGGAACTGCAAGACAGTGACGCCGCTTTCGCCTGCCTCAAGGCGGAAATGAAAGCCTTGCTGCACGCCTTGCCAAAAGCCCCCGCACTCACCAGTGCCAAACCACACGTCATTTTAATGGTCGGCATCAATGGCTCGGGCAAAACCACCACCATCGGCAAATTAACGCATTACTATCAATCCCTTGGCAAGAAAGTCTTGCTGGCCGCCGGCGACACCTTCCGCGCTGCTGCCGTTCAGCAATTGCAAGCCTGGGGTGAGCGCAACAACGTGCCTGTCATTGCCCAGGGTTCGGGGGCGGACACCGCCGCCGTGGTCTTCGACGCGCTACAAGCCGCCACGGCACGCGGGGTGGACATCCTTCTCGCTGACACCGCCGGCCGCCTACACACGCAAACCAACCTCATGGCCGAACTTCAAAAGGTTAAACGGGTCATGGGCAAGCAAGACCCAACAGCCCCCCACGAAGTATTGATTGTCCTCGATGCCTCCTTGGGGCAAAATGCACTGCAGCAGGTTAAACAATTTCACCAAGCCATAGGCGTGAGCGGCATTGTGCTCACCAAGCTCGATGGCACGGCCAAGGGTGGCATTTTATTCGCCATCGCCAAAGAAACCGGCATTCCCATTCAATACTTAGGCATAGGTGAAAAAATCAACGACTTACGCCCATTTGACGCCGATGAATTCGTCGAGGCCCTCTTCTCAGATTAGAAAATGGCAAAAAAATGAGCTATAATTACCAAAAAACAGAGGTAAGCCATGACTGACAATAACGAAAGCAAAGCCCTGATCACGCGGCCCAACACCCTGCCTGACCTTGCTGCCGGCAGCCTGGATGCCTACATCCGTTATGTGAATCAAGCGCCCATGCTGACAGCCGAAGAAGAACACGACTTGGCCACCCGCCTTCAAATGCAAAATGAATTACCGGCCGCTAAAAAATTGGTGTTGTCTCACCTGCGTTACGTCGTGAAAGTCGCCAAAGGCTATCAAGGCTACGGCTTGCCACTCGCTGATTTAATTCAAGAAGGCAACGTGGGCTTAATGAAAGCCGTGCGTCGTTTCAACCCCAATGTGGGTGCGCGCTTGGTCACCTTCGCCATGCACTGGATCAAAGCTGAAATTCACGAATTCATTTTAAAGAACTGGCGCATTGTGAAAGTCGCCACCACCAAAGCGCAACGCAAATTGTTTTTTAATTTACGCGGCCTCAAGAAAAATTTAGGCTGGATGAATAATCAAGAAGTGAATGATATCGCGAAAGATTTAGGCGTGAAACCGGAAACCGTGCGTGAAATGGAACAACGCTTAGCGAGTGCCGATGCCTCATTTGACGCTCACGATGACGACGATGACAACATGCCACTCGCTCCTTCCACTTACCTGGAAGACCATCGCTACAACCCCGCCACGCAATTTGAACACACCGACGGCATGCAACAATCCGCCGAACACATACACGCCGCCATGGAAAGTTTAGATGAACGTAGCCAAGCTATCATTCGTGCGCGTTGGTTAAATGAAAACAAACGCACCTTGCACGAACTCGCCGCGGATTTGGGTGTGTCTGCTGAGCGCGTTCGTCAGCTTGAAAACAATGCCATGAAAAAACTGAGAACCGCCATAGAAACCATGGTGGCTTAAAGCTTTAAACACGCATCGAGTTTTAATGCATGAGGCTCCGCTTTGATTGATGCTGCAAACAAAGTGCAGCGCGCTTCGCTAAGTGGAATCGATTGTTCAACCGCAGTTTCAATGGCTGCGATCACCGCTGGATTTCTCTGGCCAATCGCTGTGCTTTTATTGTTTTCATACAAGGCCATCCAAAGATCGCTGCCATTTTTCAATCGGCCTAAGAGATACAACAAATCATCTTGCACTTCACTCCAGGTGTCGGTATCTTTAAACTTCGCCGATTTAACATACAGCCCCGCCAGTTTGTCACCCCGACCAAAAGCACTGACCAAGAAATGCATGAAAAACTCAGCACGATTCTCCTTCGGAAAATCAGACAAGGGTGAAAAATTAAAATCACGCCACTCAAAAACAATTTTATTAATGGCTGTTTTTAAACGCGCATCCATGTCCATGCTGAGTATTTTATCTGCTTGAAGCAACACCTGAACGAGGTCTTTTAAAATCAAATCACGCTGCGCTTTCGTCAACAAATTCGCCCAAAAACAATGGGCAATGTCATGCACCAACGCCATCAAAGGCCCGCAATCAAATTCATGCACTGCTAATAAATTATTAGCAACTAAAAGCGAATAAAGCGCGAGAGAATGAGCATTTTCCTCATGCCACCAGGTCAGGCGCTCTATGCTTGGAATGCCAAACCCCGGTTGAAATTGCATGGGCTCATCACACTGCAGTGCATGAAAAGCATTCATTAACACAAATGGCGGCATGATAAAATTCGCATGATACCCTACAAGATAAGCAACATCCTTGACGAGGGCCCGCATTAAATTATAAACGCCTGCTAAGGCTCTATTTAGCCCAGCATTAATATGAATTAACCAGGCATCAACGGCAGCACCATCACCGGCCGCCTGCAAAATCTTTTCCTCATCAAACGCCAACCACGGAAATGCAGCATACTTTATTTTTACCGCTGATAAATACTCACGACCTTCTTGCGTTAACGTTTGATTGAGCATGAATTTCGTCACCTTCACGCCATGATCTGATAATTGATAACGCTCATGCTCTGGACGCAAAGATTGCTTTTTCGTAAATTGCATCAATGCGATGCAATAAACATAAACGGTCATGCCAGACCAAAACGGGATTTTTTTATTTTCTATTAAATACAGGAGATAAGAAGAACAATCGGGGTCGGAAAAAATATCGGCGTCTGGGTTGCCTTCTGAAACAGCGTGCATCAGGGCATCAAGCTTGGGTTGGTGGCGCTCGGGCGCAACATCGAACGATTGATAAAATGCGTCAATGGCGGTGTTTTTAAGAATGCAAACGCGTAACTTGGCGATCAGCTCGTCATCGGTAAACATACTCCCCACCTTATCTTTATTATTTTAGGCAGGGCAATTTTAGTTAAAAAATGAGCAAATGGCAAGTGAGACTAACAACGGGTTATTTTTCAAGATGTTTGCCTCCGTTTTTAGTTCGTGCACGAAGCTCGTTTGCCTCCCCGGCCCTCCTGGAAGCCTGACCTCACTTCGAATACTGGTTCCGGGCCAGGAGGGTGACTTCCTAAGTTCGCTTGTGCAAATGCCCGCTTAGAAGGCACCCTCCTGGCCCCAGTCAGTGACGATGGAATGAGGGCAGGCTTCCAGGAGGGCCGGGGAGGCAAGCGACCGGCATGCACACACCCTGCAAAACCCTTCAATGAGCATGGCACTTGCTGCTTTGTTATTTGGCGGCAAAAAACATCGAATGAGTGGTCTTATCAAGCACTACTGCACGACTTCGTGCGCACCTGCAAAATACCAGCAGCCACTGGTATTGCTGCTGATTTATTCAGGCGTGCTACTTCAAGTGATGCGGTTTTGTTTCAAGGTTTGAATTGCACTCTCGCGTAAGTTTTTCAACGTTAAGATTTTTTGATTGGCATAGCTGAACAACCATAACGAAGTCTGCTTTAACCCGGCCTTCTCGAGCAACCCATCGTGCAAAGCCTGCAGCGGGCCTACACCAACAGGACGCCCCGCAGGGGGGGCAGTATCAAGAGGAAAGAAGGTACCAACGCCATGAAAAAAGTTTACTTTACGACCGCGAACCAGCTGCATCCTGTAACTGGCTGTTAAGTAGTGTCGACACTGACCTCCCTTTTCCCTTAGAAAAGCGTTCTTGGGGCGGCTATCACCAACGACAGCATAATCTGCCTTGCAAGCATCGAACCATAGGGAAAAAGCCAGCTTTCAGCCAGCACGGTGAATTATCGATTTATTGATTATTGACGCAACAAGGCCTAATTCCCACTCTGCAAGTGATTGGCTTCGCCAATTAAAGCCAAACGCACCGCCTCAAGTTTAGACATTTTAGCCGAGCGCAGCACTTCATAAACTTCAGCTAATTTGTTCAGCAATTCTGCTTTTTTAAGACGCTCGTCTTTGTTGCCCTCGGGCAGCTCGCGAATATCGCGCAAGACGGCCGCAATGGCCTCCCAGTTAAACGCAGCCTGCATGTCTTTGGGGGCTAAGCGCCGACCAGGCACATCAGGCTTGGCGCTTGAATCTTGAACCGACACACGGTAACGCTCAGCGCCGTCCATGAGAATGTCGATTTGCTCGCGCAGGGTGCCGCGTTGCGTGTCTTCAGCGTGCGGATAAAAGGTTAATGGCATAAGAGAGCCTCACGTTAATGTCACCTTACCCTTAGTTTAACAGAAGCCTGCTTTTTTATCGAGGCAACGATAAGCCATGGCTTCAGCAACGTGCGCCTCGGTGAGGTGGTCGGTGTCTGCCAGGTCGGCCAGGGTTCGCCCCAGTTTCACAATGCGGTGGTAAGCACGGGCTGACAGCTTCAGTTGATCCATCACCCGCAGCAACAAAGCCGATGCACCCGGTGTTAAACCGGCATGCAGCTCCAATTCAGGCACGGTTAATTGCGCATTCGATTTGGCTTGACGCTGATATTGCCGCGAACGCGCCGCGACCACCCTCGCTTTCACGCTCGCACTGATTTCTTGCGGGGCGTCGGCCGCTTGTTGCAATAAGGCCGGTGGCAACTGCCCAACTTCCACGTGCATGTCTAACCTATCCAACAAAGGGCCGGAAATTTTAGATTGATAACGCGCGACTTGCTCGGGCGAACAACGGCATTCACGATGCGTGGCGGTGGCATAACCACAAGGGCAAGGGTTCATGGCAGCAATGAGTTGAAAGCGCGCTGGAAACACGGCCGAACACGCCGCACGTGAAATGGTGATGTGGCCTGATTCTAAAGGCTCGCGCAGGGATTCAAGCACATGACGCCCAAACTCAGGCAGCTCATCTAAAAACAAAACGCCGTGATGCGCCAACGAAATTTCACCCGGACGCGGTGGCCGACCACCCCCCACAATCGCAACGTTTGAACACGTGTGATGCGGCGCACGAAAAGGCAAACGACGCCAAGCGGATAAATCGAGGCCCTGGCCACTGACGGATGCAATGGCTGCGACCTCTAAGGCTGATTGATCATCGAGCGGCGGCAACAAACCCGGCAAACGACTCGCTAACATGGTTTTACCCGTGCCCGGTGGGCCCATCAATAATAAACTGTGCTGGCCAGCGGCCGCCACTTCAAGTGCGCGCTTAGCTAAAGGCTGGCCTTTCACATCAGCCATGTCTAATAACCCCGCTTCAACCACGCCGGCCTGTTCACGCACGCATAAAGGCAGCAGGGATTCCCCGCGTAAATGCGCACACACGGCTTGCAAATGCGCAGCGTGAAATACTTCGACACCTTCCACCAACGCCGCTTCTTGTGCATTGGCCGTGGGCACCATTAAACGCCGGCCCGCCGCTTTTGCTTGCAGCACCGCTGGCAACACGCCTTGCACCGCACGCAACTCGCCCGACAAAGCAAGCTCGCCTAAAATTTCATAGCCTTCCAAGGCCTGCAAAGGCAACAAGCCCGCCGCTGCCAAAATGCCGATGGCGATGGCTAAATCAAAACGCGCGCCTTCTTTAGGCACATCGGCGGGCGCTAAATTCACGGTAATACGCTTGCCCGGAAAATCGCCTATCATTTGCAAGACCGCGCTACGCACGCGCTCTTTACTTTCTTTCACGGCCGTTTCTGGCAGACCAACCAAACTAAAACCAACCATCCCCTTGGATAAATGAACTTCCACGGTGACTAAAGGCGCATCAATGCCTGACGATGCGCGAGTGTAAACAATCGCTAAGGACATGGGAAACCTCAGTAGAAAAAGGGAGAAATAATGCGATTAAGATGTTGCGAGTGAATCCGGAGAGGCGAGGATTTGAACTTCAGCCAATTGCGACGGATTGCCGACATTGTACCACGCACCTTGGTAAAGTTCGCCAGTAATTTTTTGTGCGGTGATGGCTTTTATTAAAATGTCACGCAAGGGAAAACGAACAGGCTCGCAACCATTGAATAAAATAGGATGCAACACACTGATATTGCCAAAGGTGTATTTAGGCGTGGCGGTCATGCTCAAACGACCCTCGGCCAAACCAAAATCGCCTTCACGATGAAACGAGGGGTTATCAACCAAAACAAGATGCCCGAGTTTGTCACGCAGTGCAGGTAAGCGGTTTAAATCATAGGCAGAAACCACATCACTGCTTAACACCACAAACGGTTGGTCGCCCAACAACGACAAAGCATTCACAATGCCACCACCGGTTTCTAAGCGCTCCGCTTCGAATGAATAAGCGATGTCGACACCATAACGCGAACCATCGCCCAAGGCTGCTTTAATTTGATCACCGTGATAAGCCAAATTAATGACAAGCTCAGTGATACCTGCACGTTGGCACTGTGCAATCGCGTATTCAATTAAATAATGATGACCGATTTTTAATAAGGGCTTAGGGGTTGCATCGGTGAGTGCACCCATGCGCTCACCGCGACCCGCTGCCAAAATCATACCACGCATACAGGCATCACTCCTCGCATGGCTTCATACACCGTGCTTGCATAGTAATCATGCAAGGGTTTTAATTCTTGATAACGCGCAGTAACACTTAAAATATAATTTAGTGTTCTTGGCATGAATTTTAAATAAGAGGAATCTTTGTCGCGCACGTGTTTACGCGCAAACGTGAGCATGGCTTTTAAATGGCGTTGCACGCCCATCCAATCAAACCAACGCAAAAACACCGCTTCATTCACGGCTGTGAATAAACCCATGGCTTGCAAACGATCTAAGTAAGCAGCGGCCCAGCCATAAACCTGAGATTCAGGCCAGGCGATGTAGCAATCACGCAATAATGAGGCCAAATCGTAAGTTAAAGGCCCAATGAAAGCATCTTGAAAATCTAAAATGCCAACGCCATTTAAAGGAAGCACCATTAAATTGCCTGCGTGAAAATCACGATGCATAAACACTTGCGGTTGCTCCATGGCAGATTGCACCAAGGCATTATAAACCATGCTTAACTCAGCAGCAGCGTGCGCCCCCAACGGGCAACCCAACCATCGATCAAACACCCACTCTTGATGCCACATCCATTCTTGCTGCATGAAACTGGCAGTGAAAGGCGGCACCGTATACCCAACCGCGCCTTCACAGGTTTGCAACACAGCCAAGGCATCGAGGGCTTTGCCGTAGAGGTGATCGGCATTGTCAGGTTTTAAGGTGTTTAAATAAGTGCGGTCGCCAAAATCGGTCAGCAATAAAAAGCCGTGATCTAAATCGGCTGCAAAAATTTCAGGCGTGCTTAAGCCCACATTCTTCAAGGCATAAGCGATGGCCACAAAGGGCAGCGACTTTTCCAGGGTGGGTGGCGCGTCCATGGCCACATAGGTGTGGGTGCGCGTTTGCACGCGATAATAGCGGCGAAAACTCGCATCGCCGGCGATGGGCGTTAACTCAGCAGAAGACAAGCCTGGCAACTGAGACAACCAGGTTGTCAATTCGGTTTTTCGCGCTAAAGTGGATTCCATTGCCCCTCTCTTTTCGTTACACTTGATAAACTCAATGAGACATGCCCGCACGGGGGTTCTCTGTTCTTACTGGATAAAAAATATAGCGCAGGGAAGATGAAATGTCTGCAAAAATAAGAAGCCTTGTTTGCTGCCTTGCTTTCCTCTTGGGTTGGCCAGTGGCGGCACTCTCTAGCCCTCCCCTCGCTTTTCCGGCCAATTCCCTCGCGGCGGCCTTGGGTTGGGTGCCAAGCGACGACAACGCTTGCGGCGGTTATTACCTTGAACAACCCTTCGCCACCCCCATCAGCATGAGCGGCAAACCGAGTGACAGCAACACCCTGGAAATTGCGAGCGACCAAACCCTTTTTTCACAACGCAGCACCTCGGTCTTGGAAGGCAAAGTCTCACTCACGCGGCTGGGGCAGCAACTCACCTCTAACAAAGCCTTTTTATACCGAGACCCAGCCACAGGCAAATTAAGCACCATCGACATGGTTGGCAATGTTCACTTAAGGGAACCCAACACCTTAATCGTTGCCAATCGCGGCCACTACGACTTTGTCACTAAACACAAAACCCTGATGGAAATTTTCTACCGTACAGCGCTCAACGGCCACAGCATTGTTGGGCCGGCTGTCAGCAAAGCCGACATGCAAAAACCTCGCCGCATCACCAGCATGACCGCCTGGGGGCGCGCTTACCAACTCACGCAAACCGAGCCGCAAATCTACGAATTGCAACGCGCCAGTTTTTCCACCTGCCCACCCACCCACCCCGCTTGGCGCGTGAAAGGCAGCCACATTGTTTTAAATAAAATCACGGGGCGGGGCTATGCCACCAATGCCCGCATTTACGTCAAAAGCATGCCGGTGTTTTATTTTCCTTACTTAAATTTTTCCATTGATCACCAGCGTAAATCGGGGTTTTTGTGGCCGACCGTCGGGGGCTCAAACAGCTCAGGCCCCTACCTCATGACACCGTTTTACTGGAACCTGGCTCCCAATTACGACACCACCATCACACCGGCCTTCCTGTCAAAACGCGGCTTGCAAATCAACGACCAATCTCGCTACCTGGATACCGTTGGCACGGGCACCATCAACTTCAGCGTACTACCCAGCGACAAACTCTTCGAGAGCTTTAAAAGTTCAGCCGTTTCTCGCTTTGGTGGCCCAGCCATTCAGTCCAGCGCAACGGCGGCGCAAACCACGCCACAAACCATCCAAGCTGAATTAAACCGCTTATTAAATTCCAGCACCACGCGTAAAAGTTTCGCCTGGCGCGATGACAGCCGCTACACGCCCAATTGGTCTTCCCACGTCGACTTCAACTACGCCGGCGACGACTACTACCTCCGCGATTTCGGCACCGACCTAAACGAAATTACGCAAAACCAACTTTTGCAAGAAGGGGACCTCTACTACAAAGGTGAAAACTGGAATTTCACCGGCCGCGCGCAAACCTATGAAACCCTGCACCCCATCGACGAACCCGTGGTTTCCAACCAATACCGCCGCGCCCCCCAATTAATTTTCAACGGCGATTACCCCAACCAAGCCTTAGGGCTTGAATATTTTGCTGACAACGAAGTCACGCATTTTGACATTCGCAACACCCCAGGCACCAGTGCCAATCAACCCATTGGTAATCGCATCAACGTGCAACCCGGCATTAGCTTGCCGGTGTATACCCCCAGTTTTTTTATCAACCCACGCGTGCAAGTGGCCATGACCGACTACAACCTCTACGAAACCGGCCCAACCAACACCCCCACTAACAGGCAGCGTGTCATCCCTATTTTTGATTTTGCGAGCGGCATGTCTTTCATTCGTAACCTCACCTTGTTCTCGCATCCGTTTGGGCAAACACTAGAGCCCCAAGTGTATTACACCTACATTCCTTACCGTAACCAAGCGAGCATTCCCATTTTTGATACCACGGTGAACACCCTCACCTACGATCAAATTTTTAATTACAATCGTTTCAGCGGCCTCGACCGCATTGGCGATGCCAACCAAGTGGGTTTTGGCGTCTCTAGCCGTTTCATCGACCAAACCTCGGGCTTAGAAAAAGTGAGGCTGGGTGTCGGTGAAATTGTGTATTTTGCCAACCGTAACGTCACCTTATGCAATGACAGCTCCTGCTCAGACAACCCACAAAATCCGTCTAACCATTATCGCCTTTCCCCGGTGTCGGGTTTATTCAACTACAACATGAACGCCGATTGGGGTTTAAACACCAATGCCATCTGGAACCCCATCACCAAACAGCTCGATAACACCACCATGACCCTGCATTACCAGCGAGACCCTCTTCGCATCATCAATGTCGGCTATGGTTTTGTCAGAAATGGTGATGATGTTTTGAGCGGTGTTAGCGTCAACTCTTCTGAAAACAACCTAAAATTAACTGATTTATCAGCCAGTTGGCCGATTAGCCCCGATGTAAGCGCGCTCGGGCGCTGGAGCCAAAACTGGGATCAGCATCATTTGCAGAACCTGATCTATGGGTTACAATACGACACTTGCTGCTGGGCCGTTCGTTTAGTGGGTGGTCGGGCTTTCACCAACTTCGACCCCACCCAAAACAACAAGCCGCAATACAACAGTGAGTTTTACATCCAATTTGCCTTAAAAGGCTTAGGCAATGTTGGTTCTGGCAGCCCGGCGGGTTTGCTAACATCCATTTCTGGTTATAACCCTCAATTTGGGTAGGATATAAAATGAAAAAATTATTCGTACTTTTAACTTTCATCGCATGCACCGCTTTCACCGTCGTGAGTTTTGCACATGAAGAATCGCTTGATAAAACCGTGGCGGTGGTCAATGACGACATCATCACGCAATCCGAATTAAACGCCGCTATCGCCACTGCAAAAATGCAAATTGCTTCAGAACAAATTGCAGCACCTAGCGACAGCGTTTTACAAAAACAAGTGTTAGATCAGCTCATCAATAAAAAACTGCAACTGCAAGCTGCCCAACAAGCGGGCTTGAATGTGAATGCTGAGGAACTTGAATCTGCCATTGTAACCATTGCCAGCCGCAACCACCTCACCACCGCCCAACTTTATAAAAAACTCAATGAAGAAGGGATGAACGTGGCTGATTATCGCGCGGAATTGCACGACCAACTCCTCATTCAAAAATTACAGCAACAAGAAGTGGCTGGCAAAATTGCGGTCACCCCACAAGAAATCACGGCATTCATACACTCCAGCATGTTTCAAGCCAATGCCACGCGTGAATATCGCTTAGAAGACATACTCATCCCCACGGGCGATGACCCGAGCCCCGCGACTTTAAACACCGCAAAAACCAAGGCCATGACCGTGCTGAAATCCATACGCAATGGCGTTGATTTCAAGAAAGTGGCTTTAGCCGAATCCGGTGACAGCCACGCACTGCAAGGCGGTGATTTAGGCTGGCGCCCACTCGCTGAGGTGCCCACTGCTTTTGCATCGAAAGTATTAACCATGAATAAAAATGATGTCATTGGTCCCATACAAACCCCCAATGGTTTTCACATTATTCGTTTAGCTGATGTTCGCAGCAACGGCCCCACCAGCAATGTGCCCGACAGAAAAACCGTTGAAAACATGTTGCTTCAACAAAAGTTTGAACAAGCGGTGCAAAATTGGGTGATGAAACTGCGCTCACAAGCCTTCATTACCTTAAACGACTTTCATTTTACACATCAAGCCTAATGACCACCATCAAGCGCATACTCATCACGGCGGGGGAACCCGCCGGCATTGGGCCGGATATTATTTTACAAATGGCCGCACAAGCGTTTGAGGCTGAATTGATCGTGGTTGGTGACCCTGCGTTATTGGCTGAGCGTGCCTTGCAATTAAATCTACCCATCACTATGGTTACCGTTAACTTAGATCAAGCACGCGTTAAACATGAAGCTGGTGTTTTGCGTGTATTACCCGTTAAATTAAATGCGCCTGTGATTGCGGGCACGCTCAAGCTTGAGAATGCCGCCTACGTCATTGAAACTTTAAAAATAGCCGCCGATGCGTGTTTAAAGCATCAAGCCGATGCCGTGGTGACAGCACCTGTGCATAAAGGGGTGATTAACGATGCGGGCATTGCCTTTAGTGGGCACACGGAATTTTTTGCGGATTATTGCGGTGTGCCGCGCACTTTAATGTTGTTTGTGTGCGATGCGTTTAAAGTGGCGCTGGCAACCACGCACCTGCCTTTATCGGCTGTGCCTGCAGCAATGACACCTTTATGTTTAACACAAGCGCTCACTTTACTAAATGATGGTTTGAAGCAATGGTTTAATATTCCTTCGCCGCGTTTATTAGTGTGTGGTTTAAATCCGCATGCGGGGGAAGACGGGCATTTAGGGCGTGAAGAATTGGATGTAATGGTTCCATGCTTAAAAACACTGAATGATGCTGGCTTTCGCATTAAAGGCCCGGTTTCTGCCGACACGGCTTTCACGTCGAAATCGTTAAGTGATGTTGATGCGGTGCTGGCGATGTATCACGATCAAGCTTTGCCTTTGGTGAAGTATGCGAGCTTTGGTCATGCGGTGAATGTCACTTTGGGTTTACCGTTTTTACGCACTTCGGTTGATCACGGGACGGCGCTGGATGTGGCTGGCAGGGGTGGTGCAGATGCGGGGAGTTTGCTGGCGGCGTTAAGGTTAGCGATGCGTAGGGTGGATTAGAATCGCGTGCTTTTCGCGATTCGTAATCCACCACCCTTTAAAAAACATCAAAGCAACGCTAGCAACCAATACAAATGCCTCATCTATTTATGGTGCGGATGCGAATTGACATAAGCCTTCAATACCGCATTAATCCTAGATTGATAACGACTGCCTTCTTCCTTAAAATAATTAATAATATCTTCATCCAGCCTCAATGAAACTGGCACTTTCACTTTTGGCATAAAAACATCAGCATCTTTCCAAAAATCTTTTGATGTCTCTGGATTATCAATATAGCTAATATCTTTATCCGATTTTGCACGTAATTTTTTCATGTTAGTCTTGCTGTGTGAATTTTTCTTGGTAGACTTTGCGTTCATTTTTATTTGCCCTCCGAATTGATATGACCCGTGTTATTCCACTACGTTTTGTGAAAACAATAACGATAATCACCTCAAAAAGCAGCCCTAATCCAATAAAACGCTTTTCGCCATAATCTTTACGGTCATCAACCTTAATTAACATGGGGTTTTCAAAAACGAAATGAGAATCATGAAAGTCAATTCCATGATTCTTAATGTTTTTTTCGTTTTTGTCATCATCCCATTCATAACTCATTACATTAGTATATACTAATGTATGTACATTTCAAGCGCCTTCATGCGCAGCATTCATTTTGCAAAATTCGAGGTTTTCGGGTAGATTAGAATCGCGTGCTTTTCGCGACTCTAATCCACCACCCTTTAAAAAAACATCAAAGCAACGCCCAGCTTTCTTTTGAAATTTGATTTGGCAAATATCGTTGCGCTTCAATTTTTGATGGCAAAATAAAAGCCCATATTGAAAAACCCAGGTAATCTTCGGAAGATACTTTTTAAATTTCATCATTTAAAAAATATCCGTGATAATCGCAACACCTTCAAACAAATGAGCTTTGTTTTTAAGGTTGGTGGATTACGAAAAACGCAAAGGGCGCGTTTTTCTAATCCACCCTACGCCTTCATGCGCAGCATTCATTTTGCAAAATTCGAGATTTTCGTAGGGTGGATTAGAATCGCGTGCTTTTCGCGATTCGTAATCCACCACCCTTTAAAAAACATCCATGATAATCGCTTACGGTTTTATCTCAAAACTGATTCTTGTTTATCCCTGAGTTTCGTTATCGTTGATGTAATGGTTTCATGTAATGCAGTATTT
>DASTZQ010000041.1:0-14004 GCA_035764205.1 Gammaproteobacteria bacterium | reverse complement strand
ATCATTGTTTTGAATGAACCGGTTAAATTCTTCTGGGTTGGATAGCACTCGAGTAATAAGTGCTTCAGCATGGTTTGGAAAATGCCGTGCAGTTGCTATTAGATCATTATTGTTTCGAATTAACCGGTTAAATTCTTCTGGGTTGGGTAGCACCAGACCAATGAGCGCCTCAGCATGGTTTGGATGTTCTTTTGCGATTTCTATTAGGGCGGGAATCGTTGGAATGAGCTGTCTAAAATTTTCTATATCAGATGTTAGTTGAGTAATGAGCTGATCATTAAAATTAGGGTAGTATTTTTTAATGAGGGCTAAGTCGCGGTTATTTTCAACTAATCGCTTGAATTCTTCTGGGTGGGTTAGCATGGTAGAGATGAGCTTTTCACCATATATTCTATGGGCATCATCGAGCATTTCCGCATTTATTAAACAGTAGACATCCGTTATTAAGCGTTTAAATGCTTCTAGATCAGAGGCTATCTCAGTGTAGGCATCGTTAGTGTACTCGTAGGACATGAATGAAGCGCGGGCTATCTGCTGGTGTATCTCAGCAAGATTTTTTGACTCCCTAATTAATGCTTTGTTCCTCATTGATAATGCTTTGATTTCTTCTTCTGTCATTTTTACACCCCTCTTTTTTATTTAGATTGGCCAGCAGTATTATGTTGATGGTAGATTATTTGTTGTTTTTTTCGTTGTTAATGCTGCCTCGTGATCGCGAATTTTACCTGGCAATGATAAAAAAAGCTATTTAAAAATTAAGCAGTTAAAAGTTAAAGATAAAACCGCGGTGCGGCTTTTTGGTTTTCTTGGGAGATTATTGATATTTTTCAGGGTAATGGCGATTTCAGGTTTGTCCAATGTGGATTCAACCCATCGCCAGCCTAAGCGCCGCCTTCAACCAAGGCGTAAACCGTTCTGGGTTTGCCGCCATTTCGGCTTCAAGGGCCGGGAGGGTCACCCAGCGTGTGTCGGCTACTTCGTCGGGGTTGGGTGTAAAATCAAGGTCGGCTCCAATTTTCCCAACCAACACATGGTCTATTTCATTCTCAGACAAGCCATTCTCAAAATGGGCATTGTAGTGAAACCAGCCTTTATCTTGCAGGCTCACCCCAGTTAAGCCCATTTCTTCCTGAAGTCGCCTTGCCCCAGCGGCCAGCATCGCTTCACCCTGGCGCGGGTGTGAGCAGCAGGTGTTGGTCCAAAGCCCGGGTGAGTGATATTTGCTCAGCGCTCGTTTTTGTAGCAATAATTCAAGGCCTTGCGCGTCGCGGAAGATAAAAACCGAAAAAGCCCGGTGCAGCAGGTTTTGTTGATGAGCGGCCATTTTTTCGGCCGTGCCGATTTCGTGGTTATTGGCGTCCACTAAGATTACGTATTCGGTTGCTGTCATCTTGGCTTTTCCAGTAGAATGGTGACCTTTTATAAGCTCATCAGATGGGGATTTCAAGAAGAACATGCGCCGCCGCCAGCCAACATTGCAAGCCAGCGTCCCCATGCAAACGGTGGGTCCGCTCAGAATCATCAGCGACGACATCCCTGATGAGCGCATCACCATTCCGCTCGCAACGTTTGAAACACCTTTATGGCCTTCCACGCATCGTGGTGCGCTCGTGTGCACGCAAGCCGGCGGCATACACGCCACGGTGGTGGATGAACGCATGTGTCGTTCCGTGTTGGTGGAAGCAGGCACGGCCGCACGCGCGCATCTTGCCGCTCAAAAAATAAAATCGCAACAAGCGGAATGCCAAGCCATCATTAGCGAAACCAGTCGTTTCGCTAAATTGCTCGACATCCACACGCAAATGGTTGGTTCTTTGCTTTACATCCGCTTTGAATTTTTAACCGGCGATGCGGCTGGCCACAACATGGTGACTTTAGCCTCTGACCGTTTATTAAGTTGGTTGCTCGAGCAAAACAAGCAGCTAAGCTATGTTTCCATTTCAGGTAATTTTTGTTCGGATAAAAAAACCTCAGCGGTGAATGGCATTTTAGGTCGCGGTAAAAATGTCGTGGCGGAAGTTACCTTGAGTCGTGCTTTATGCAAGAAATATTTACGCACGACACCTGAAAAAATCGCAGACATCAATCTTAAAAAGAATTTACTCGGTAATATTGTTTCCGGTGGTTTGCGAACGGCGAATGCGCATTTTGCAAATATGTTGCTTGGGTTTTATTTAGCAACGGGTCAAGATGCCGCTAACATCATTGAAGGCTCGCAAGGCATGGTGCACGCTGAAGTGCGTGACGACGCCCTTTATTTTTCGGTGACTTTACCTAACATCATTATTGGTGCCGTTGGCAATGGCAAAGACCACCCTTTCGTGCTTGAAAATTTAGCCCTCATGCATTGCCTTGAAAAACGCGCACCCGGTGTGAATGGTCGTCGTTTAGCGGTGATTGCGGCGGGGGCGGTGTTGTGTGGTGAGCTTTCTTTATTAGCGGCGCAAACCAACCCTGGTGAATTAATGCGTAGTCATGTGACATTGGAGCGAATGAGTCAACCTCATTCTAAAAAACAAAAGGAGAAAAGCTCGTGATTAAAGTTGGTATTGATGCCTTAGCCATGTACACCTCGCGCTACGCACTTGATTTAGCTTCTTTAGCGGCTGCTCGCAGCTTAGAGGCCGATAAATTTTACATTGGCTTAGGTCAGCGCATGATGTCTGTGCCACCACCGGGTGAAGACATTGTCACCATGGCTGCAAACGCGGCTTTTCAAGCGCTGCAAGGCGAAGATTTAAATAACATTGAAATGGTGTTGTTTGCCACGGAATCGGGCATTGATCAATCCAAGGCGGCCGGCATTTACATTCACGATCTTTTGGGTTTACCAACACGTTGTCGCGTGGTTGAATTAAAACAAGCTTGCTACAGCGGCACGGCGGGTTTGCAATTAGCCATGCCTTATTTGCGCGAAAACCCCACCAAGAAAATTTTACTCATTGCGTCTGACATTGCGCGTTATGGCTTGGGCACCACCGGTGAATCGTCTCAGGGCAGTGGTGCGGTTGCGATGCTTTTGTCTGCTAATCCGCGCATTTTAGCCATCGAGCCTGAGTTTGGCATGGCCAGTGAAAATGTCATGGATTTTTGGCGCCCAAATTACATGCACGAAGCCTTAGTGGAAGGCAAATATTCCAGTAAACTCTATTTGCAAATGCTTGAGCTCACCTGGCGTGACTATCGTCAAACATCAAATCGCAGCTTTGAAGACCATGCGTATTTTTGTTATCACACGCCGGTGCCACGCTTGGTTGAAAAAGCGCATCACAGTTTATTAAAATTGAATCATGAAACCGTTTCTGAGGACGTGTGGGGCCGCACATTGAATTACAGTTTGCAATACGGTCGTTTGACAGGCAATAGCTACACCGCTTCTTTATACATTGGTTTAACGTCATTGCTAGATAATGCCCCCACCGATTTAACCGACCAGCGCATTGGTTTTTATAGCTATGGTTCAGGTTGTGTGGCTGAATATTTCAGTGGGGTGGTTCAGCCGGGTTATCGCGCTAAATTAAACACGAGTTATCATCAAGCCTTGTTTGTGTCGCGTCAGCCTTTATCTTATGAAGAATACGCTGAATTTTATAACTATGCTTACCCTGAAGACGGCAGCCGCTGTGAGGTGCCTTTGTATCACACCGGGCGTTTCCGTTTGTCAGCCATTGATGCGCATAAACGCATTTATGAAAAAGTGGGCATGAGTTTAGTGAAAGAAAAGTCCGACGATCGCAAAGCCCCCGTTGCGGTGAATGCCGGCCTATGAAAGTCATGGTTCCCGGCAAGCTCATTTTATCGGGTGAACATGCGGTGGTTCACGGCCAACCGGCGCTCGCCATGGCGGTGAATCGTTATGCCACCGCCACCATCACTGAAAATCGTTTGCCGCGTGTTTCCTTCGACTTGTCCGATTTAGCGCATCGCAGTCATTTGCACATTCATGGTTTGCGCGATTTAAAGAATCGCATCAAGCGAAAATATCATCGCTTTATGCGCGGTGAATACACCATACGCGATGTCTTATTAAAACCGTTTGAGTTAGCGCAATTTGCCATGAGTTTGTTTGCAGAATCCATGAATATTGCTTTGCCGCACGGGGTGAACATTCATTTGCAATCTGACATCCCGATGGGGTGTGGCATGGGGTCTTCATCGGCAACCGTGTTGAGTGTCATGAAAGCGGTCTCAACTTATTTAAACATTCCTTTGTCATCCGAAGCGCTTTATCAATTGGCGCTTGAAGCAGAAAACATGCAGCACGGTCATGCAAGCGGCCTTGATTTACGCGTGGCCATGCAAGGCGGTGGTGTTTACCTTCATCAAGGTGAATTAACGCCACGCCATTTTGCTGAATTTCCTTGGTTTTTAATTAACACCGGCACGCCGCTCACCACCACTGGTGAATGTGTCACGCACGTGGCACCGTGTTTTAAAGATGCGGTGTTGGCGAATGCCTTTGGCGATGTCACGCAATCCATGGATGCGGCTTTATCAAGTGCATCACTCACTGATTTAAAGCAGGCGCTTGTTGCTAATCATCATTTGCTTGATCGCATTGGTGTGGTGCCTACTAAAGTAAAACAATTTATCACTGACATTGAAGCGTTATCAGGCGCTGCCAAAGTGTGTGGTGCAGGTGCGGTAGCCGGGGATGCCGCCGGTGTGGTGTTGGTCATTATGCAAGATGAGTTAGCATTGAAAGCATTGTGTTTGAAATACGGCTATACCATGCTGCCACTCATGACCGATCAACGAGGTGTGCATGTTGTTTAAAGCTTCCGCCCCAGGGTCGATGATGTTAATGGGTGAATACGCGGTTTTGCACGATAAACCCGCTTTAGTGTGCGCCATTGATAAACGCGTTGAAGTCACGTTAACACCGCGCACCGACGATTTAATTCGCATTGAGTCTGATCGTTTAGGCTTGCATCAAGTTTTTTTAAAAGATTTAAGCATTGCAAAGCCGTTTCAATTTATTTTAGCGGCGATTCAGCATTATCACGCAAAAATTAATACCGGCTTCGATTTAAAAATCACCTCACAGTTTTCGCATCAAGTGGGTTTGGGTTCATCGGCAGCGGTCACCGTTGCCACATTAGCTGTGCTCATTCAATGGCTAAAATTACGCATGGGCACCACCGACTTTATTCGCGTGGCAAGAGCGGTGGTTCGAGAAGTGCAGGGCGTGGGTTCGGGGGCGGATGTCGCGGCTTCGGTCATGGGTGGGGTGGTGTTGTTTCAAGCGCAGCCCTTGAGCGTTGAAAAAATCTCAGTGAGCCTGCCTTTAATCGCTTATTATGCTGGTTTTAAAACGCCAACGCCTGAAGCCATTGCGTGGGTTAAAGCGCGGTTTGAAAATAATGTGGCTTTGTTTCGTCATCTTTGTCAGGCGATTGCTGAGTGTGTTGTTTCTGCAACGGCTGCTGTGCGTGAACAAAATTTTCGTTTACTGGGGCAATTGATGTCTATGCACCAAGGCTTGCATCATGCCCTTGGTGTGAATTTGCCGGTGTTATCCAGCATGACAGATGCGCTTTGTGCTGAGCCGCATGTGTTTGGTGCTAAAATATCAGGTTCGGGCTTGGGGGATTGTGTCATTGGTTTAGGGAAATTAACGGGTGATATCTCATTGCCTGCGACTTTAACAGGTGTTCAGCGTATTCATGTCAATGTGAGCATGGAAGGAGTGATGTGTGAAGCGAATTGAAGCAGTCAATACGGTATTACGGCAGGCAAAATCCGCGGCAGGGTTGGCGGAAGACGACATCATTGTCTTGTCCGGCGATCAAGGTTTGGGTTATGCGCCCACCAATATTGCACTTTGCAAATATTGGGGCAAGCGTGACACGGAGCTTAATTTACCAGTCACACCCAGTTTGTCGGTGTCTTTGCCTGATAAAGGCGCTTTTACGTCCATTCAATTCATTGATCGTGTGCAAGACACCGTGACCTTAAATGGCGACGCCTTGCCCTGGGAATCACCGTTTGTAAAGCGCGTGGTGCAATACCTTGATTTATTCAGGCAGCGTCAAGCTTGGCGCTTGGCGATTGACATCAAAATGAATTTACCGGTGGCGGCAGGTTTGGCTTCATCGGCGTGCGGGTTTGCGTCTTTGGTGTCGGCCATGAATGATTTAATGGATTGGAATTTAACGACTAAACAATTATCCATTTTAGCGCGTTTAGGCAGTGGGAGTGCGGCGCGTTCACTCTGGAGTGGGTTTGTTGAGTGGCATGAAGGCATGCAACCCGATGGCATGGACAGTTTCGCCGAGCCTTTAACAGCAGAATGGCCGGGCTTGTGCATAGGCATTTTAAACATTTCTGCGGCTGAAAAACCGGTGAGTTCTCGAGATGCGATGTTACGCACAGTGAATAGCAGTGCGCTTTATCAAAGTTGGCCGAATAAAGTGACGCATGATTTAATTTTATTGAAGCAAGCGATCAAGACGCAGAATTTCTCTTTATTGGGTGGAACGGCGGAATCGAATGCCTTGGCCATGCATGCCACCATGATGAGCGCGTGGCCGCCGATTGTTTATAGTTTGCCTGAGACTTTGGGTTGCATGATGCAGGTGTGGGAAGCGCGTCGTTCGGGCTTAGAACTTTATTTCACGCAAGATGCGGGCCCGAATTTAAAACTCATTTTCATGGAATCCAGTTTGGCGCAGGTGCAGGGGTTGTTTCCTGAGGTTGAGGTGATTTCCTTGTTTCCGAAAGAAGTGTGATGGGGCTTCGCCCACCACCGGTTCCCGGCCGCAAAAAACGCGTCCGGGCTACATCAAGCGCAAACGAGTCGTCGTAGCCCGGACGCGCTTCACAGCGGCCGGGAACCGTCCTCGAACGAAGCCCATTTAAAAAACCACCGCACACACTTGCATCACTATCATTGCAAAAAAACCAGCCGCCACATCATCAATCACCATTCCAAAGCCGCCGTGCACGTGTTCGTCTAACCAACGAATGGGCCACGGCTTCCAAATGTCAAATAACCTAAATAATAAAAACCCAAACACCACCCACCAAAACCCCCAAGGCGCGTTAATCATCGTGACAAAAAACCCAGGAAATTCATCCAAACACATGCCCGGGTGATCGTGCACCTTAATTTCACGGCTGATTTGATCGAGCAGCCAAATGCTAAATAAAGAAAACACAAGGGTAAACGCTAAATACCAACCCAAAGGTAAATACCGTAACCCTAAATAAAATAAAGCCGCCACCACCGTGCCCGCTGTGCCAGGCGCGATCGGAAATGCGCCACTCCCAAACCCAAAGGCCACAAAATAACGCAGCGAGCGAAACACTTCCGCCGGAACAGGCTTGGATTTATTACGATAATGCGCAATGAGTTTGAACATCCTTGTTCCTTAGTGATTATTCAGCGGGTTTATTGATTTCAATCTCGCGGGTTTTGCGTGCAACGCGGTCAAGCACGCCATTCACAAATTTAAACCCTTCGACGGAACCAAATTTTTTCGTGAGTTCGAGGGCTTCATTGATAACGACGCGATAAGGCACATCAATGCGATGCACGAGTTCATACGTGCCCACGCGCAACACGGCTAATTCAATGGGGTCGATTTCTTCGAGCATGCGGCCTAAATAAGGCTTCATTAAGGCATCGAGTTCCGCTTGGTGTTCAGGAATGCCGTGCAATAATAACTTAAAGTAATCCAAGTCGACTTTTTTCTCGATGTGAATTTTGGTGAAGTCGGCTTCAATTTCATTCAGCGGTGTGCCGGCAATTTGCCATTGATACATCGCTTGAACTGCATAACGGCGTGCATTATGACGTGCTGCTTTGCTCGTTGTCATTTCGTTTGGCATGTTTGGTTAGTCTACTTATTTCTTTTCTAAATTCGTTAATATCCTGAAAGCTTCGATACACGGAGGCAAAACGCACGTAAGCGACTTGGTCCAGTTGATGTAATTCTTCCATGACCCACTCGCCAACTTGCGAGGAGGGGATTTCACGTTCGCTGCACGTCATGGCTTTTCGTAAGATGCGTGCGATGGCGTTTTCCACTTGCTCGACGCTAACCGGTCGTTTTTCTAGCGCGCGTAAAATACCGCTACGCAATTTGTCTTCGCCAAACGGGGCGCGCCTTCCATCGCGTTTAATAATGCGAGGAAAGGAAAGCTCAGCCGTTTCATAGGTGGTGAAACGTTCTTTGCAATCAGGGCACTCGCGTCGACGACGCGTTTGATTGCCTTCCCGAATCAGGCGTGAGTCTATTACTTTGGTGTCATTTGCGTTACAGAATGGGCAATACATGAGTATCCCGTCTCAACGTCAATCATGCGCAAAGTTTATCCTAAATTCAGCCTAAAGCCTATCATTTTTTCCGGGCGAGCATGTGGCTCGCTAATTCGCGTAAAACTTGCGCTTCACCACCCAGCACGTTAATGCTTTCCATGGCGGCTTCATAAAGGCTTTCCACCCGGGCTTTCGCGGCTTCCAGCCCAACCAGGGCGGGGTAAGTGTTTTTATTGTTAATATTATCAATGCCTTGTGGTTTTCCCAGGGTTTCACTGGAGGCTTCAATGTCTAAGATATCGTCTTGGATTTGGAAGGCAAGGCCAATGGCATCGCCGAACTGCGTCAGGGCGATTAAGTTGGATTCTTGTTGATCTCCTGAAGCGAGCCAGCCAAGCTTCAAACAAGCCGTTAAAAGGGCGCCGGTTTTAAGGTGATAAATATCTTCCAGCAGGGCGAGGCTGACTGGGCCGTCAGACATGACCGTGATATCCAGTGCTTGCCCTGAAGCCATGCCGGCCGCCCCCGACGCATGGCTTAACACGGTTAGCATGTCTAAGCGTTGCTTAGGGCTTAAACCAGAAGGCGTGTGCAGCAAGGTGTCAATGGCTAGGGTTTGCAGTGCATCGCCGGCGAGCACCGCCATGCCTTCACCAAAGGCTTTATGGCAAGCCGGTTTGCCGCGACGCAAATCAGCGTTGTCCATGCAAGGCAGGTCGTCGTGAATGAGGGAATACGTGTGTATCATTTCAATGGCGGCGGCTGGGGCGTCTAAGTTTTCAAGCGGTGTGTTAAACACCTCCCCCGTTGCATAAATTAATAAAGGGCGCAAACGTTTGCCGCCGTTTGATAAGGCATAGTGCATGCTTTCGCGCAAAGGCAAGGCGGGCACTGTATTAACGGCATTTGAAAATAAAGCGCTTAAGCGCGTTTCACAAAGCGCGCTTAGTTCGGTGAGCATGGTTAAGCATCCTCGTCGTTTTGGTGGTAAGGCGTTAAATGCGCCTCACCGTTTTTTTCCATCAGTAAATTGACTTTTTGTTCGGCATCGGTCAGTATTTTTTGACACTGCTTAATGAGCGTGATGCCTTTTTCAAATTCAGCTAGGGATTGCTCTAGGGTTAATTCACCGTGCTCCATTTTTTCTATGAGTTTGGTGATGTCACTCAAGGATTTTTCTAAGCCCTGTGTTTTGCTCATTGTTTATTGCCCTTGTGCTAAGGTGTAACCTAACTCACCGTCGTAGGTGTAAAGGTTTTCGGTTTTAATCACATCTAAGCCTTCAGCATTTAATTTTTCAAGCAGCTTTAAAATAGCAGCGTGCGTAGTGGGGGTTAATGCTTTTGTGTCTTTGCTCGTTTGAAAACGGCAGCAGCAATGACGTAAATAAGGCGTATCTATCGTTGAATTTGGCCAAATTTTCAAACCGCGGCTAGTCACCACTATTAAATTTAATTCATCGCTTAAGGCTTTCATTTGTGAAGCCAAGGTTTCTGCTGGTATGTCTTTGGGGTTGTCAATGAACACATCGACGCCCACGAGTTTTTTATCACTTTTTACATGCGGCCTGCCACCGTAACATTGAATTTTCGCATAAGCGCCGGCTTTATAATCTGCGGCTTTAAAATGCGATGGTTTTTTACCTAAGCGTGCAATGACAGCATCAGCAAAGACTTGTGTGCCAACTTTTTCTTTGCTGTGTGAAGCGGAATAAATGTCGCCGGTGTGTATGCCGTCTTCCAGGGTGGTGAGCCACGCATTTTCAATGAGGGTGGCGGTTTCTGGTTGGTTAATGTGAATTAACATTTGAATGGCGGCATTTAATAAGCCCGAAGGGTTGGCAATGTCTTTGCCGGCGATATCAGGGGCAGAGCCGTGTATGGCTTCAAACATTGCCATTTGGTTGCCGATGTTAGCAGAGCCTGCTAAACCAACCGAGCCTGCCACTTGTGCGGCCACGTCTGAAATAATGTCGCCGTATAAATTCGAGGTGACGATGACATCAAAGCGTTCAGGGTTGCTGGCAATTAAAGCCGTGCCTATATCCACAATCAAGTGCTCACTTTGAATGTCGGGATAATCAGCGGCAATTTCATTAAACACTTTATGAAATAAACCATCAGTCATTTTCATGATGTTGTCTTTGCTAAGGCAAGTCACTTTTTTGCGATTAAATTTACGCGCATATTCAAACGCATATTGAACGATTTGCTCGCAGCCCGGGCGAGAAATGAGCTTCAAGCATTGATAAACTTCATCGGTGCCGCGGTGTTCAATGCCTGCATATAAATCTTCTTCGTTTTCACGCACAATCACTAAATTAATGTTAGGGAAATGCGTTGGCACAAACGGCGGGTAAGAAACGCAAGGCCGCACATTGGCAAATAAGCTTAAGGTTTTTCGCATGGTGACATTCAAGCTTTTATAGCCACCGCCTTGCGGGGTGGTGATGGGGCTTTTTAATAAGACTTTTGTGCGCTTTAATGAAGCCCAAGCATCGTCAGAAATGCCGCAGGTTTGACCTTGCAAATAAAGCTTTTCACCCACTTCTATCACTTCGGGTTCTATCGCTGCATTGGCAGCGGTTAAAATTTTTAGAGTGGCCTGCATGATTTCAGGGCCGATGCCGTCGCCGTAAGCAATGGTGATGGGTGTTTTGATGGTCATTTTGTGTGTTCCTTGTTATGCCACTAAACTGGCGATGACTTTTTCCATGTGCATGGAACGTGAGCCTTTCACCAAAATCGTGGTGTTGTTGTTGAGTAAAGGTTTTAATGCGGTAATTAGTGCGTTCGCTTCGTTAAAATGTTGGGCTTTTTCACCAAAGGCTTTGCTGGTGTGTTGCGTGAGTTCGCCTAAGGTGAAAAGATAATCAATGCCAGCGCTGCGCATGTTTTCACCCGCTGTTTCATGCAGGTTTGCTGCATCTTGACCTAATTCTTTCATGTCGCCCAACACAACAATTTTTTTGCCTTCAAAGTTTGCGAGGGTATCAACAGCCGCTTGCAAAGATAAAGGGTTGGCATTGTAGGTGTCGTCAATGATGGTCATGCCATTTAAGGTGTGCACTTGCATGCGGCCACTGGCGGGCGCAACCGCTTCCAGGCCCATTTTAATGTGTTTTAAGTCAATGCCAGCGCTGAGTGCGGCAGCGGTTGCTGCCAATGCATTCAGTGCATTGTGTTTGCCTAGCAAAGGCAGGGTGATGTTAATGTTACCTTTGGGGGTGGTGATGTTTAGCTGTTGCTGATTATTCAAAAGCGTGATGTCAGCGCGCACATCGGCACTCGCGTGTAAACCAAAACTTAAATGCTGTTTTACTTGTGACGCCCATTGATCATAAAAATGATCATCGCGATTTAAAATCGCCATGCCACCTGGCACCAGCCCATTGAAAATTTCAGCTTTCGCGCGTGCAACGCCAGCTAAATCGCCAACACCTTCTAAGTGTGAGGGCCCGGCATTGGTGATGAGGGCAATATTGGGTTCAGTGAGTCGTGATAAATAATCAATTTCACCAAAGTGATTCATGCCCATTTCAATGACGGCATAATGGTGTTCTGCATTCAAGCGCCCGAGTGTTAAAGGCAAACCCCAATGATTATTTAAGGTGCCAAGGGTGGCTAGCACGTGATCAGGATGGTTATCGCAAGCAGCGGTAAAAATACTCGCGATCATGTTTTTAGTGGTGGTTTTTCCGTTGCTGCCAGTGACGGCAATAAAGGGAATGTGAAAACGATGGCGCCAGGCTTTTGCTAGCTTGCCTAAAGCCAAGGTGGCGTCTTGGACAATAAAAACGGGCAGCTTGGTTTCGCAGGCTCGGCTGGCTAAAATAGCAGCAGCGCCGGCTTTTTCAGCGGCAGGGATGTAGTCGTGTCCATCCACGTTTTCGCCTGGCAGGGCAATGAATAAGTTACCGGGTTTCAGGGTGCGGGTGTCTATGCTAAAACCCGTGAAGGAACCTTGGTGGGGGGTGGTAAGGCCAAGCAGCGTGGCTGCTTCTTGAAAAGTTAAATTAATCATGCGTGCCTGCTTATATTCAGGAGGATGTTGAAAGTGTAGCACCGATACGCGATTTTTTTAAGCGTTAGCGTGCTTGAGTGCTTGGCGTGCAAAGCAATAACGCCCAATGCTAAGGCCAGTGAAAAACCCAAACAGGGTAAAGAGCGGCAGGTTGTATATGCCGGAGGCAAGGAGTTTAGGGTCAAGTTGTAGCGAAAAACCAAAGGTCAATTTGGCTAAGGTGGCGGCGGCGAGGCATAAGATGGGAAGGTTGCTGCCTTTGAGCGCGATGCTGCGCGTTTCAAGGTCGATGGCAGTGCCTAACCAGCGAGATTGTGCCCAGCCAAGGGCTGTGCCTAAACCAAGGGCGGCACTGGTGGCAGCCACTTGCCAGGGGGTGGGGTTCATGCTAATGGCGGCGCAAATGGCGGCCAGGGTGAATGAGTAGAGTGGAAGGAAAATAAGCATGTTGAGTGAGATTTTTGAGGGGTATCTCGCTTGCCAGCAAGCGGCAATGACCATCGTGTAAAGGACAAAAACCCACCAGGAGGTGCTAGCAACGGATTCCCAAATAGAAACTGGCATAAGCGTTTTCCTGTCATTCATTGGGTGATAGTGGGGTCGAACCACTGGCCCCTACCGTGTGAAGGTAGTGCTCTACCGCTGAGCTAATCACCCTTTGATTAGAAGGAAGGGATTGTAGGTGTCGGCGGCAGAAAGGTCAATAGGGTTCTTTGAGGGGTGTTGATAAAAGCCCCCATCAATTCAAGATGAAGGCTAGGCATGGATTATATTTTTTGGCGAGGTAAAGACATGCTGCTTTTGCTGCGTGAGACTTTATCGATGGCTGGGCGAACGGTGCGCTTCCAAAATCGTGGGCTGTGGGGGCTGCCGCTGGCATCGCTACTTCTTATTGCATGACGACGTTTGGTTTCGCCGCTCTTGGGTGGGGTGCCTCCCGAAGAGAGGGCAATGCTTTCATAGGATTGAGAGTCGCTCGCATCTTTGCTTTTGATCACCTGATGGCGATGGCGCTTGACCGGTGTTTTTTGTGTCGTGCTGGAAGACATCGACAGCGGGTCGTCGAAGACGTCGGTAATGCCTAGCACCCTTTTTGCTTTTTCATTAGAGGGTTGGCGATAAATGTCAGATGTTTTTTTGGTATTTTTTTTGGATTTTGATTTTTCAAGCGAGGGTTTATGAAGAAAGCTAAGGCTTTCGCCTGATTTTTTCTTGATGATGGTTTCTGCTTCTGACACTTTGCGTTTGATGCTGGTGCTGATTTTCTTTTTTAACGAAGCGGCATGGCCGGTTTCTTCAGGTTCTGACGCTTTGCGCTTCAATGGCTCATGGTGTGATTTTAATGCTGCCTCAGCCGTGCTTTTATGATGTTTTTTACCGGCTTTTTTTTGCGTGACTTCATAATCCGTGAATTCAATTAATAAATTACTTAATTGTTTGCCAGGTTTTTCATCGGCTTTACGCTTGACCGTTTCAATGGCTAGGCTATTCGACGTTTTTGCTTCTGTTTGTAAGTAAGCTTTTAGCTCGTCTTGTTTGTCCATGCTGACAGGTTCATTGTGATGGTAGATCGTCAGTAATTTTGCTTGCATAAGCAAAGTGTCTAAGCTGTCTTTCACGGTTTTACGGTAACGCAGGTTGGGGTGGCGTATCTGCGACAGCTCAAGGTAGGCATGCATGGCAAGCATATAGGCCGCATTCGTTTTTTTGAAAGCTTC
>DASTZQ010000040.1:0-68621 GCA_035764205.1 Gammaproteobacteria bacterium | reverse complement strand
CAAGTAGTTTCTGATTCGGCGGAGAGAGACTCCAGTTGTTACCATAGACTTCACTTGCTCACGTGCTTTTCGCAAAGTTCGTGAATGCGGAACCATGCAAAAGCCCCTGTTTTGATGTTCAATAACGGCTCTACCCCCCCCATGTGTCTAAATCGTACACATGGCTAGACGGTGTCAACGCAACATCATTCACAGGTTTGCTTTGGTTATTCACCGGCTGCGTCGGTGAATACTGAACTCCGATGGCATGGAAAAAAACATCAGGCCATCACCGTCGCTCTTTGGTGGAGACGCACATGTTTCGCTTAAAAACCATCCTAGGGGGCAAACTGCGTGGGCGGAAGTTTGCCAATCAGCAGACGGAAGCCAAAATCATGACCAATATTCTTAATACAATGGCGCAGCTTGGGATGCCTAAGTCAGAAAAGGTTTATGTAGACCAATGAGAGGAGGTGGCACTTAACCTGATGATTTAATTTTTTTATTTATGCAACAAGGCCATAAATTGGCGGGGCGCGACCTCTCGCTGGTGTTTAGTTGTAAAAATACGATACAATGGCGCAAAATAAACACAAACGAGGAGAAGACCATGACCAGCACCAGACAACTCGCACAAACCGATGAAGAAGCCTTGCTTCCAAAACGCGTTAAGCAAAATAAACATAAAAAAAGTGGAGCGGAAACAAGCACGCGGGCCATCGCACAAGCAATCCAACAGATTGACACCCGCTTAAATACATTTAAGCAAGAACGAGATGGGACGAATGAACAATCCCTCATTCTTCAAACAGAGTACGCGAACAAGGTGTTGGCCTTTCTTGATAAACGAAACTTGCTTGCCTATTCAACAACATCGAAACAAGCTTATATCAATACATTCGAAAACCCCAGCAATCAAGTAACATTCTTTGCTGCATCCACTAAACAGCAACTGAATCGAGCAAAAGCACGCGAGCATCAAGCGGATGTTGCCATAAGCATAGTGGTGAATGAAGATGACCTCCCACCAGAAAAGCGAAAATACTTCTTAGGATTAACCTTAAACTCACTAATCCGTTCCGGAGCAAGCATACTACTAGTAGCACCCGTAGCCATAGGATCAATGATATTTATTTTAGCCATTGGAAATCGACGCCCCAATCTAGAATCGGACAGCACCCCCTCAACCCCTCTTCCTCTACCTACCTCGCTCACACTCATATTCTCCAGCCTACCCCTCATGTTTTTGATGTGCCTTGCACACTCCACCCTAAAACGCCGCTTTAGGAACATCCAAGAAAACGCTCTACGCGATATTGCTGCCTTGAATCAACTTCAGGATGCGCTAGAAAAAAATGACCGTGCCGCATTAAAAGAAATATTAGGCGAAAACACTGATGAGGACCACGATTCCTTAAAAATGGAAGCGAGATTATCTTTATTCCAACCCAAAGCAACTGAAACACAATCTGCAACTGAGCAAACACCGCTTTTAAATTTAGCAAAATAAACACAAGCACTTCGCCCGGACGCATTTTTGCGGCCGGGGCTGCTCTTCAGCATGCCTCCATGACACCTCAAGATGCGAAATTTTAATTTCCATCTTGAGGTGTCATGGGTATATCTTTAACGCTTCTCTTTTTCTTTCACCACCCACGCCTGTAATTCTTTTTGTGTGACCCCCAACCCAGGCAATTGCTCGAGCCCAAGGGTTGCCAAATCATCGCGTGCGTTTTGAATGCATTGAGAAACATCTTCTGGTTCAGCAATGTGTTTTGCCTGCGATTCAATATAATTCAACGCCGCTTCACCATGAAGATGATTAAGAATAATGTGGCGTATCACAGCCCTGCGCTGTTCGCGGTATTGAACCCGAACACGATCAAACATAATTGCTTCAACCGTCACATCATACAATGCCGCTGTTCTTAAATAAGAATAATGATATAAATCCACCAACGGCTGAACATCATTCAATTCATAAATGGCTAACATTGCACTAGTGTAATCTTCTTGTTGAATGCCATCAAACGCGAGTGGCGTTAAATTATTTTCAATGAGCGGAATGTTGGCACTCAAGCGCGAGGTGCGCTTATTCACATCAACAAATGCTTGCAAATAAGCAATGTGCACCAACAAGAAAAAACTTCGCTCGTAAGCATTTTCAATGGCATTTGCTTTAACACAAATTTCTTTTAGATAAAAAACCAATTGCTTCGAGTTTTCAAGCGGAAGATAAGCAGAACCCCCAATCCGGACACCGTGATCTCTCACCTTGCCCGCATACTCAGGCGCAACCAAGCCATCCGATAATAAATAATGTAGCGTTAAAATACTTTGCTCATCTAATTTTCTATCCAAACGCTTATCCACAATAAACCGAATGGCTTCTTGGTGGTTTAAAATCATCGTTTTTTCTTCATTCAATTTACCGGGCGCTGCGATCCCTTCAATGAGCAAACGTTTTGTATCGAGCAACGAATAGGTGTTACCTTCCAATCGAGATGAATTATAAGAAAGATCAATCAACAAGCGCTGATAAATTTGCTTGGCGTAAGTTCCCGCTGGTTTTTGATGATGAGAGCGGTTGCCCACTTCTTGCCATTGGCTAATCAAATGCGCTGGAAGATAAGCATCTTTATTCGGCCGATAGTGCATTAACCAATCCGCATGATAACTCACTGGCTTTCGCAATGCGTAAGGTTGATTAATCTTCAAAAGAGCCTTTTCGCTTTGAAATGAAAAATAGCCTGTTTGATGCGCTTGCTCTGCATCAGCCGCCCAATAAACCGTTCCACGTTTTTGACCCGATTTTTGCACGAGCCCTAACACAACCCACTCAGCCAACCAACGCCTTAATGTTCGCTCGTTATAAGCCGACCCCGCCTTCTCTAACAAGACAGATAATGCAACAGGCTGGCCCTGCTGCTTAAGCAAACTTAAAACCTGGGTCTTCTCGGGGTTATCGGACATTTTATCGGCCATTTTTTTACTGAATACGGCCATTTTATCATGAATACGGCCATTTTTCTATAAGATACGGCCATTTTTCGATTTGACGGCCATTTTCACATGAAATACGGCCGCTTCTGGGATTTAACGGCCATTTATCGGCCACGCCCCCAAAACTCAAATGAGGGGTGGCAAAAATAGCCGCAACCTGTTCACGCTCTTAACATATCCTTAAGAAAATATCTGTAAGATGGTATTGACGGCAGGATAAAAAGCACGATATGTTCGAAGACTGCCCTAATTTTTAACAAATGGCAGAACGGAGTGGTTTCAACCGATTGATTAAGAAAGAAATAAGGTGGTGAATTATGCCTAATAATGAAGAACAAAAAACCATGCCAAAAAAATTATACGACGCTGCATTAGCCACCGTCGCGAAAATCGATCCTGAAATCGGTAATAACCTCGATCGCCGACTCCAAAACACAGGCGTCGACACCATGGACTGGGTTGGAACCATCCCTCGCGTTGCAGGCGTCTTTGCTTGCGCCTATGCGAATGGCACCTACGACCCCAACCCATTACTTTCTGACCACCACCCCTTAGGCGTGGACGGCTCCGACTACGTCAACTCCGCTTTCGATAGACTGCTGTTCCACAAAGACGCCCAAGGCAACTTACACCTCACGCATGCCGGGATGGCCATGATAGGCATCACGGGTGGTGTTGGTTTTTTCTCAGGGGTTGCTCGCGGCATCTACAAACATCAACATCAAAAAAACTTAAACTCCAGAAAACGTTTAAGAACCATGATGGGTCGCCACTTAACAGAAGCTGAAGCCAAGGAATGCGCCACCATCGAAGATGAAAAAGAAAGTGCGCTCGCTGCGTTCATGAAAATTGACGTGCTCAATGAATTTCAAAATGAAATCAAAAAATTCAATGCCGATCGCAAAAAAAATGGCGAGGCCTTAACCGATGAAGAAAGAAGAAGCATCGATCTAAAGTTCAATGGAGCCTTTCAAAAACTTGCCGCCGTGCCTGAAAACAGAATGAAACTGGATGCCTTGATTGCCGCTTATCAAAAACAAGATATCATGGATAAAGCCATCGTTGCCGCCAAAACGTCTGCCAACGAAAACAGCCCTTATGAAACATCCATCGTGGATGGGCAGTTTAATATCCAGCGCGTGCGCGGCTCTGTTTTTAATAAACAAGATCGCGTCGGCGAAAAAACAAAACGAAAAGGCTTAGAAGCTTTCTTTCACGGCATCACAAGCATCGACAATCACCGCATGTCAACGCTGATGTCCTATCCGTTTTCTTGGATGGTTAATCAGTCCATGTGGTACTGGCTCGCTTGGCTCATGGCCCTTTTAATTGTTGGGCCTGTCGTTATTTCGACCTCTGCACCCGTGATCATTGCCTTAGGCGCTGTCGCTGGCGGCATTGGTTTAATCATCAGCGCTTTTAAGGGCGTGGGACGCATTAGCAAACACCTCGAACGCAAGCAAAAGCGTGCGGACATCACCAAACTGCTCGCCGATGATCCCGATGATCATGCAGATGTGAAAGACGCCGTCTTCAAAGAAAGCATCGTACGCATGAAAGTTTACTACGCAGCAAAACTTGATGCACTCAAAGACACCGAAAAAAAGGCAGCATTTTTATTAACAAAATATGAAAAATACAAAGCAAATGATGATGCAGCTGCAAAAGGGCAATTAACCGCCTGGAAGTCTCGCGTATTTATGAACTTTGAACATGAGCAAAATCTCAAAAAAATCGCGAGCCTGCGCACAACACTGGGAGACCGCGCACCCAGTGTCGTCGACACAGCCCCAATCAAAGCAATAAAGGTGCCTAAAAAAAGCATCATGGGCTATTTACAGCCATCTAAACACGAAACCAGAATGCGTATCGCCAATAACATCATCGGCGCCATGGCTTTTGGTTTTGTCATTCCCTTCTTCATCACCCAGTTGTTGGGTGGGATCTTGAGCGCCGTCGTGGTCGCTGGCTTTGGCATCACCATCCTCTCCACATCAACCGCTATCGCAGGGACATTAGGCGTGCTAAATGGCGCTGCGTTATCCACCATTTGGGGTGGGCTCTGGGCTGCCAAAAATGGCTTAACCACCTTTATCAGTCAACGAAACAGCAAGTCTGCCTACCAACAAAAATTGGATGCGTTGAATGCGAGAGTTGACGATCAACCATCCAAAATTGAACAATTTGATGCGTTGCAAAAAGCCTATAACAAAAAATTGGCTTACCTCCAACGAAACCACCCTGCTGTGCATGCACAAATGCAAGCAACCTTGGTTGGCAGTAAACATTGGGGCGCAACCAACCACCATTACCACGAAAAACAACGCGCCAAGGCAACGCCCTGGACACGCATCAAACAAGGCATGAACCGCGCCTATGAATTAATAGGCGGCGCTGAAACTGGTGTTTTAGTGGCTCGTGTGTTGTTCTTGTCTGGCTGCGTGCTTGGCTTCACACTGCTCAGCGCTGCAACGGTTGCCTTAACCGGTGTGACCTTTGGTTTGGCGCCAGTTGTGTTTACCGTCATTGCAGGTGTTTTGGGCGGCATTTTAGGTGTGAATCGTTTATTAAAATACAACTTCGGTAAACGCCAAGAACACCGTGAAAAATTCATCGATACCTTTGACGATCGCTTAAAATTCCTTGAGCAAAAAAATGAGGAAATGGATAAGTTGTTGGGCATCGCACCAGTGGTTGTTAATGACAATCCAGCCGCGCCAGGTGATGAGCGAGATCAGGCGCATGGCGTGGTACCTCAGCTAAATGCCAGTGCGCAGGCAAACGTTGTTGTTGTGCCTTCTCCCGTTGACCTTCCCGTCCGCGAAGAAGGCGTCCCTGATACTATCACTAACAACGATAAAATCCATGAAGCGAGTGATATCACTCCACCCAGCAGCGATGCACTTCAAACGCCGGTGTATGAAAAAATAAATATGAAGCCAGCAGTTTCCATCAATGACGTGAGACACAGCTTATTATTTAAACCCGCTGTGCACCCTGTCATTGAAGCGTCACTGGAACACACGCCACCCGCCATCGCGCTCACGGCATAAAAATAACACCCAACAAAAACCCCGCTCTGCAACACGCAGGCGGGGTTTAAACTTATCATTGCGATTAAAAACACAATAATACATAATTAAAAAATGAAAAAACTTCCACCGATCAAACTAGACACTGAAGAAAAAGAACTCTCAGACTCCTTCGACAAAGGAGAATAGGTGTCCGTCAAGCATCTCGAAGAAGAAATAAATCTTGCAAAAAAAATTGCAAAAAATACGCTAAAGAAACTAACTCATCACCCGACAAAGCAATAAAACCCCTTCCACCAACCTCGGCCCGGCACGCTCAATTAAATCCGGCGGCAAGGTCACGGTTTTTTGATGCAAGCCTGGCAATGATTCTCTGCTTGTTTTAATAATGATGTCCGGATTAAGCGCAAGCACCGCTTCGGCATCCACCTCCGGTGCAGGTAATGCGACATTTGCAAAAATATTTTTACCACCACACATCACTATCGCTTCACTGATCCAATTGTTTCCGTTCACTGTCATTAAGGGTTTTGCATTCAATACAAAAAATACCGAACGCTCGCGATGATGTTTCGCTAAACGCGTTATTTGTTTTAATGACGATTCAAAACGTGTTGCCGCCCGCGCTGCCGCTTGCGGGCGCCCCGTCAACACCCCCAAACGGCGCATAAACAAAGGCACATCTTGCAAATGCACCGGATTATTCACATAAACAGGAATGCCTGCACGCATGAAAGGCTGCAAAGCGCGCAAAAATTGCGGCCCCCAAATTAAAATTAAATCAGGGTGCAAACTGGCAATGCGCTCTAAATCTAAACCCGAAGCCGAACCAACACGCGTGATAGAACGCGCAGCTAAGGGATAATCAGCGCCACTCACCACACCAACCAACGCCGATTGCGCACCAATGGCATAAACCGTTTCCACCATGTCCGGCGCCAACACGATCATGCGTTTTGCAGGGTGAGGTAAAACAAGCGTGCGGCCAAGGTCATCTTGAACCGTGAGTGCAAACGAAGGAAAAGCCGCTGCTAAAAAAACAGCGGCTAAGAAAAAACGCATTAGAGAATGATGCCGCCGACTAATAAAACAACTAAAGCAATAATGAACGTGCGATCAAGCATGCTAACCGCCGCACGTAAAAATTTGCCGTCATCAGGAATGTTTGCAATGTCTTCACCCACGCCAGCAATGCCGCAATCCACCAACATGGCATCACCATTCACCAAACCCAAGACCGCTTTTTTAGGCCAAATGACTATCACTTTCGTGAAATTGCCAGCCAAGGCAAAAATTAAAGTGATGAGACGAACGGGCGCCCAATCCAACACCAACAAACTCATTTTTGCTGGTTCGCTTGCTTCGTTTTGCGCCGCCATGAAAGCCACCAAGCGATAAAGCAAAGCACCACCCACGCCTAAAATGGCATACCAGAAGACCACGCCAAACACACGCGCATTAGCCGCCATGAATAAACGATCAAGCAAAGCGCGATAACGCGTGCCTGCATCAGCGCTGGTTTCTATGCCAAACGCTTGATGGCAAGTTTCAACCGCAGCACTGGGGTTAGTGATTAAGCCATTGATGCAAGCAAAGGCATCGGCCCAAAAATTGCGGGGGCCGAAGCAATAAAGCAAGACCGCCACATCAAACACCAAGCCAGGGAAACCATACAAGGTTTTCACTAACAAGACATTCACCAACATAACCACCACAACCAAAGGCAACACATTGGCTGCCAAAAACACCCAAGGGGATGGGGCATTCAGTTTGGTTTTAACAAACGCTTCAAGGGATGCAACCCAGGTCCAATGCCTGAGGTGCCCAAAATCGAAAAAACGCTCAACCAATAAAGCGATTAATAACACGAGAAAGGTCATGGTAGTTGTCCTATAAAATGTTGCCAATGAAATGCATCACCTGGATCGGTTTTTCGGCCCGGCGCAATGGTGGCATGACCCACCAAGCGTTCGCGCGTTAAAGCCGGGTAAACTTGCATTAATAAACGCGTGACCGCTGCCAGTTGCTCATATTGGACCGCTTCATAAGGAAGCGTGTCCGTGCCTTCTAATTCTATCCCAATTGAAAAATCATTGCAGCGGTCTTTACCCTGAAAATGGGATTCGCCGGCATGCCAAGCGCGGCGATGAAAAGGCACGAATTGCACCATGCTGCCATCGCGACGAATAAACAGGTGGGCAGACACACGCAGATGCTGAATTTCAGTGAAATACGGATGGTCATTCACCGGCAAGCGGCCGCAGAAAAAATCGAGCACGGCCGAGCCGCCAAACTGCCCGGGCGGCAGGCTGATGTTGTGCACCACCAGTAAATCAATGGGAAGGCCTTCAGGGCGAGCATCTTGATGCGGCGAAGCCAAAAAAGGCACGCCTTCAAGGCAGCCCGTCTCGGGATTTAAGCTAAGCATTTGATTTGTCATGACCCTATTTTACCGCCCAGCGATCGAATGTCAAAAAATCATTGCAAAAATGCTTAAATTATGTGAAAAATGCAGGCCTTGACACACGAAAGACACTTATGCAAACCGAAACCATAGCAACCCTCATTCAGGCCGGCCTGCCCGATGCCAAGGTCACCATCGACGGTGACGGCACCCATTTTAACGCCCTCGTCATTGCTGAAAGCTTTCAAGGCCTTTCACGCCTTCAGCGCCAACAACGCGTGAACGACACCGTGAAAACGCAATTGCTGGATGGCTCGCTGCACGCGCTTTCCATCAAAGCCTGCACCCCCGACGAATGGCAAACACTGCTCGCGAACTCCAACAAGGGAACTTAATCCATGGAAAAACTCATTATTCAGGGCAACCAAGCCTTAAACGGTGAAATCCGCATCTCTGGCGCTAAAAACGCCGCCCTGCCTATTTTGGCCGCCACCCTGTTAAGCGGTGAACCCATACACATCAGCAACATCCCCCACTTGCAAGACGTCACCACCATCGTGAGCTTGTTAGGCCGCATGGGCGTTAACATCACGTTAAATGAACGCTCAGACATCGAAGTGGAAGCCGTTAAACTCGATTCTTACACCGCCCCTTATGAGCTGGTGCGCACCATGCGCGCCTCGATTTTGGTGCTAGGCCCCTTATTAAGCCGTTTTGGTGAAGCCGTTGTCTCCTTGCCTGGCGGTTGCGCCATCGGCACCCGCCCCGTTGATCAGCACTTAAAAGGCTTAGAAGCCATGGGCGCAGACATTCTCATTGAAGACGGCAACATCAAAGCCCGCTGCAAACGCTTGCACGGCGCCACCATCGTCATGGACGTGGTCACCGTCACCGGCACCGAAAACCTCATGATGGCAGCGGTGCTCGCCAAAGGCCAAACCATCATTCAAAATGCAGCCCGCGAACCGGAAGTCGAAGACTTGGCCAATTTCTTAAACACCCTGGGTGCAAAAGTGAGCGGCGCTGGTACTTCCACCATTGTGATTGACGGCGTGGATAAATTGCACGGCGGCAGCTACCACGTCTTGCCCGACCGCATTGAAACCGGCACCTATTTAGCCGCAGCCATTATCACGCGCGGCAAAATTAAAGTGAAAAACACCCGCCCCGATTTACTCGAATCGGTGTTGCAAAAATTTGAAGAAACGGGCGCTTACATTGACACCGGCACGGATTGGATACAACTCGACATGCGCGGCAACCGCCCACGAGCCGTGAACATCAGCACCGCCCCTTACCCCGCTTTCCCCACGGACATGCAAGCCCAAATGATGGCGGTCAATACCGTCGCTGAAGGCACGGGCATCATCACTGAAAACGTGTTTGAAAATCGCTTTATGCACGCGCAAGAATTGCAACGCATGGGCGCCAACATTGTTTTGAAAGGCAACACCGCCATTTGCACGGGTGTTGAGTCACTGCACGGCGCGCCTGTCATGGCCACCGATTTACGCGCTTCGGCCAGTTTAGTGCTCGCGGGTTTAGCCGCCAATGGCGAAACCGCCATTGATCGCATTTATCACATTGACCGTGGTTATGAATGCATCGAAGAAAAACTCGCTAATTTAGGCGCTCGCATCCATCGCTTGCCTTCCACAGCAACCGCTTAATCACCACCCTCAACACTTGAAGGTGTTGAGGGTTAATCTCACTGACTTAACACTCATGGTGTTTATCAGCATCAGCAGCGGCAACCGTGACATGACTGTAGGGATAAATCCATTGACCTTTTGCCATCACCCCTGCCTGCATACTAAAAGCAAGAACGAAAGCCATCACTAGGAATAGGCGTTTCATAATTTGACCCTCGCTATTGGCCCATACTTCAGTATAGGCCATATTGGTCAAATTATGTACAGTTTGAGGGTTTTTATTTGAGATAAAAATCAAGGGTTTGGCGTAAACCGTCGGACAAACCGACCTGAGGCGCCCAATCGAGCTTCGTTTTCGCTTTTTCAATGGAAGGAACGCGTAAATCGACGTCTTGATAGCCGGCGCCGTAATACGTTTTTGCATCCACCTCCACTAATTTCACGGCATTCGCCTTATCGGCATAAGCGGGGTAAGACGTGCCTATGAGTTGAATTAACATTTCAGCCAATTGGCGTATGGAATAATTTTCATAAGGGTTGCCGACATTGAAAATGCCGTTGTTCGCACAGCCGTCTTTGTTTTCAATGATGCGAATTAAAGCATCGATGCCATCGCTCACGTAAGTAAAGCAGCGTTGTTGTGCACCGCCATTCACGAGCGTAATGTTTTCACCGCGTAACACATTACCGATAAATTGTGTGAGCGCGCGTGAAGCACCAGGCTTTGGGTTAAGCGGGTTGTCGAGGCGAGCACCATACCAATTGAATGGGCGGAACAAGCTGTAAGGCAAGCCTTCGTGCACACCGTAAGCGTAAATTAAGCGGTCCATCATTTGTTTCACGGTGGAATAAATCCAGCGTTCTTTGTTGATGGGGCCAGTGACTAAAGCGCTGGTGTCTTCATCAAATGCTTTATCGGGGCACATGCCGTAAACTTCCGAGGTGGAAGGAAACACGACGCGTTTTTTATGTTTCACACACAAACGAACGACATCTAAATTCGCTTCAAAATCGAGTTCAAACACACGCAAAGGCGCTTGCACGTACATGGCTGGTGTTGCAATGGCAACGAGTGGTAACACCACATCAGCTTCTTTAATTTTCTCTTCTATCCAGTTTTTTTCTTTGGTGATATCACCGGCTTTAAATTCAAAGCGTGGGTTTTTTAATAAGGCTTCAATGTTGTTTTGTGTTAAATCCATGGCCGTGATGTGCCAAGATTTATTCGCCAAAATGGTTTCACTTAAATGTGAGCCAATAAAACCATTGGCGCCTAAAATTAATATGTTCATGGGGTTCTCTCTTTAATTAAAAACGTCGTACATGGCATCGAGCACGCGATCGTGGTCAGCATCGGTCATGGCGGGGAATAAAGGCAAACTCACAATGCGGTCGCAAACATCTTCTGCATGCGGGAAATCGCCTAATTTAAAGCCGAATGCTTCACGGTAATAGGGGTAAAGATGCACAGCACGGTAGTGCAACCCTGTGCCAACATTGCGGTCTTTCATGGCTTGCATGAATTGGTTTCTATCCATTTTTGCCGCTTCTTCGTTGATGAGCGGCGTGTAGAGATGCCAAGCATGCAAGTGATCGTAGTGAGGCGCTTGCGGCAGCGACCATTGCGCCCAATCGGATAAGGCTTCTTGATAACGCTTTGCCAATGCATTGCGGCGCGCGACAAAGCCATCGAGTTCGCGCAATTGATGAATGCCGAGTGCCGCTTGCAAATCCATCATGTTGGATTTAAACCCAGGCAAGACAATTTCATAGTCTTGTGTGCCGCCTTTGCCGTAGCGATTCCAAGACGTGCGATCAATGCCGTGGAAACGTAAACGCGCAATTTGGTCGGCTTCTTCTTGGTTGCGCGTGGTGATGCAACCGCCTTCACCGGTGGTCATGTTTTTATTCGGGTGGAAGCTAAACACTTGCGTATCACCAAAGCTGCCGATGCGCTTGCCTTTGTATTCAGCACCGATGGCGTGTGCGGCGTCTTCTAAGACACGTAAACCGTGACGATTGGCGAGCTCGTAAACCACATCGAGGTCAACCGGTAAACCCGCAAAATGCACGGGCATGATAGCGCGTGTTTTGGGTGTGATGGCCGCTTCCAGTAAATTCATGTCCATGTTGAGGGTGCCGGGGTCGATGTCTATCAGCACGGGTTTTGCGCCCACCAAGGCAATGGTGTTTAAGGTGGCAGCGAAAGTTAAGGGGGTTGTGATGATTTCGTCGCCGGGCTGGATATTCATGGCGATTAAGGCCAGATGCAAGCCGGTGGTCGCGGACATCAAAGGCAGGGCGTGCGGCGCGCCGCAATACGTTTTTAAATCTTCGGTGAACTGAGCAACCCGGGGGCCGGTGGTGATCCAACCGCTGCGTAGGCACTCAACCACATCGGCAATCGCGGCTTCACTGATGCAAGGCTTAGAAAATGGCAAGAATTCGTCGGTCATGATGGGCTCGTTATCTTATTGATAATAAAGGAAAAGGTGGTTTTAGGGCATCTTTTCGTTAGGGTGAGTGAAATCATACAAAATTTCGCGGGATTTTGCCAATGAAAGCGGGCGAATGCTTGGGTCATGCAAAAAATCTCAGCTCACTACGGTTTTCACCACTCATGTGCAATGTTCCTTTAAAAGAACCCCTCCCTACCCTCCCCAAGCCTAAAAAACAGGCTTAGGGAGGGAGCCCACTAATTCGCACTTAACAAAATTTGAGATTTTCATTTCATTAGCATAAAGCTAACGAAGTAATTAACTTTCATTTAAGTAAAAGCGAACTTAGGTGACTCCCTCCCTATCGAGCGTTCTTTGCGAAGATGGGGGTGGCAGAGGGATAGACGCAAAATTACAACGTTGGCTGAAAGCCAACAACCCTTTAGCCTGGGGCAAAGGGGTTTGCGCAGCAAACACCGATCGCCCCAGGTTAACCCCCACCCCTCCGCTTTAAGCGCCGAAGGCGCGTAATAAAAAATGCTGAGCGCTTGTTACGCGCCTTCGGCGCTAAGAGCAGAGAGGGAATGGTTTTACCCAGGGTAACGCCAGTGCTACGCACTGGACGCAACCCTGGGCTAAAGGGTTGTTGGCTTTCAGCCAACGTTGTTTACTTGAAATTTTACATCTATCCTTCAGCCGGGGCTGGCGCCCGGGCGAAGCCCCGAATATCACCCTATAACAATCACCCAACACCTCAACAAAACCACCCGCTTTTTCGTGCCTTCGCTCAACGACAGCCCCGGCCGCTGTGAAACGCGTCCGGGCTACAAGGGCTTTAAGATTTTGTGTACGAAGTAAATTAGATCGTCCCCTCCCTATCAAGCGCCTTTTGCGAAGATGGGGAGGGAAAGGGAGGGGTTGAGGGGTTAGAGAACTTAAATGGGCCGTCTGCGATTCGAACGCAGGACCAACAGGTTAAAAGCCTGCTGCTCTACCGACTGAGCTAACGGCCCATTTAAGATCACTAAAACACCGTTTGAAGGCGCATATATTACTGATTCCGTAGAAAAAATCAACGCCCTTTTGCATTTCCCCATAAATATTTATGGAGTTGAATCTGAAAACGCACCGGAAGCTGGTCGCGAAGTATCCAATCGGCCAAAAGTGAAGCAGAAAGCTCATCCGCCGAAGGGGAAAACAACACTTCACACCTGGCATCTAGCTCGTGCTCTATCATCACCATCTTGGCCCAAGCATAATCACTTTCATTGCAGATAACAAACTTAAGCTGATCTTGCGGCGTAATGTGGTCAAAGTTTTTCCATACGTTTTTACCAACCTCGCCCGACCCCGGCGTTTTCACATCCACAACTTTCACCACCCGCGGGTCCACCGAAGAGACATCTAAGGCACCACTGGTTTCTAAGGAAACCACATAACCCGCATCGCATAAACGGGTTAATAACGTGAGGCAAGCTTTCTGAGCCAGCGGCTCGCCGCCCGTGACTGTAACGTAATTAACTGGGTAACGGCTGACCTCGGCAAGGATGTCGTCAAACGTGTGCCACTGGCCGCCTTGAAACGCATAAGCCGTGTCGCAATATTGGCAACGCAAGGGGCAACCCGTCAAGCGAATGAAAACGGTTGGCAAGCCAACCGTTCGTGTTTCGCCTTGCAAAGAATAAAAAATTTCGGTGAGTCTTAATCTGTCGTCCACTAGTGCCCTGCTTGTTTGATTTGAGCCAATTGCTCCACCGCTAAGCGAGCAGAAGCCGTTCCAGGGTATTTGGTGGTGACTTTCGTGAGGGCCATCTTGGCATCAGACCATTGGTTTTGCGAAGCGTAAATTAAACCCACTTTCAATTGCGCGTCAGAGACGCGTGGGCTGCTGGGGAAGCTTTTCACGACCGCAGAAAATTCATTCAAGGCTTGATCGTTTTTACCCATTAAACCGTAAAGCTCACCTAGCCAATAATGCGCATTGGAAGCAAACTGACCGGAAGGGTATTTTTGCAACATGCCTTGCAAGGTGGTGGCCGCTTGGCTGTATTTTTTCGCTTTGATTAAATCGTAAGCGGATTGATAAATTTTTTGTTCTTCCGCAGCATCAAGGGCTTTGCTATTAGAAGGTGGCGGCGTTGGTGTCGCTGTTGGCAAAGCACCCACACCTGCTTTTGTTGCCGTCGGTTTCGCTAAGGCGGCATTTGGCTTGCTGGATTTTGTGTTGGCTTTAAGCGGCGCTGGTGTCGTGGCTTGCAAAGACGCATCGTCAGAAGAAGATGAGGCTGGCGCGGTTGATAAGCGCTTATCAAGATCGCTGTACATCGCTTTTTGCTGGGCTTGCATCTCGGTGAGTTGATGCGTTAATTGCTCAACTTGAGAACGCAAGGCTTGCACCTGGGATTGCAAAGAATCGGTTTTAGCGTTGATGTCGCTGCTTTGCAAAGCATTCATTTGCTGCTCAAGGCGATGCACGCGTTGATCAGGGGTTAAATTAGCACTGGATGCGGCCGGCTGCGGCGCGAAAGATTGCGCTTGCGGCGCTGGCGCTGTGGCGGCTGGGGCATCGGCAGGCACAGGCATAAAAGTGCTGTCTTGACTAGGCGCTGGGCTGGTTGAGGCCGGTGGTGGTGGCGCAGTATCGGCCACCACGGGTTCACCCGCGTGTTCAAATTGCTGCTGCAAGGTGTCAGCGTCAAACACTGGCGCACTTTCTGCAAACACGGGTAAAGCGATGCCTAAAGACATCGCCACACCCAAACATTGAAACCCGCGAGAGAACGGCATCATGGTTTATCGCTGCACGTAAACAAGAACGGCGCGGCGGTCTTGTTGGTAATCAGCGTCGGAGTGACCGGCGGACGCTAATTTTTCAGCCCCGTAGCTCACCACACGAATTTGTGAAGGTTCAACGCCTTTTTGGGTTAACACTTCAGCCACTGCCTTGGCGCGACGCTCACCCAAGCCAATGTTGTATTCGCGGCTGCCGCGTGGGTCGGTGTGGCCTTCCATTAAAACATTCATGCCTGGCTGGGCGGCTAATTTTTTAGCATTGGCACTGATGGCTGGCATGTCGCCGTCGCGCACTTGGTTGCTGTCGAAGTCGAAGTAATAAACTTTACCGGCGGCCAATTTGCGGCTGCCATTGCCGTCGTTGAAATTGCTGTCGTCGCCTGCGCCTGAAGATTGCGCGTCGCTGTAAGCCGCGTTTTCATCGGTGACAGCGGTGTCGCCGCCAGGGCGACGTGCGGACGAGCAAGCCGCTAAAGTTAAAATGCTAGCGCCGACTAAAATAATTTTTGCCCATTGTTTTAATGTCATGGTCTTCCCCTAAATATCATTGCATTAAGGCAGAAGTATACCTGACATTGCAACGTTATCCAACCCTTCCCTCACCTAGGCTGAGAACGGCGACCATGCCGGGTCTTGTGCATCCCCGTTGCGGGCGGGCAGAATTAATTGCACCCTCGCATCAGCCGACACCATGCCCAAGACATTGCGCCCACCGTAAACGGTGTCGTAAAGCAACATGCTGCCATTCGGGGCCACACTGGGTGAGGCGCTGTCACCCATTTGGCTGGTTAACACTTTAACAGTGCCCGTATCTAAATCAAGGATGGCTATTTTATAAACACCGCTGACGCGATGAATGAAAGCAATGTGGTTGCCATCAGGCGTGAAAGACGCACGCGCGTTGTAGTCGCCGTCGAAGGTCACGCGAGAAGGGTTCCCACCGGAAGCCGGGACTTGGTAAATTTGTGGGCCGCCACTGCGGTTGGAGGTGAAAATTAATGAGCGACCATCAGGCGACCAGGAAGGCTCGGTGTTAATGTAAAAATCATTCGTGATTTGCTTAAGCCCGCCGCCGTCGGCCGACATGACATAAATATTGGGGGAGCCACTCTTAGATAAAACCAAAGCCAGCTTGCTGCCGTCCGGCGACCACGCAGGCGCGCCATTAATACCAGCGTAACTACTGACCAAACGGCGTGCACCGGTCGCCACTTCTTGCTCGTAAATGCTGGCGCGGCGATTTTCAAATGAAACATAAGCCAGTTGCCGACCATTGGGTGACCAGGCTGGCGACATGATAGGCTCGGGTGAGCTTAATAAAGGACGAGGGGCGTAGCCGTCTTGATCAGCGACCTCAAGCACATAACGCGCAGGATTATTATTGCTGGCATGCTGCACCACCACATAAGCAATGCGGGTTGAAAACACGCCGCGCACGCCGGTAAGCTGCTCAAAGACTAAATCGCTGATGTGATGCGACAACTGACGAAGCGCCGAACCCGACACCGTGTATTGTTTAGATAAAACCACGCCGGCCTGCCCGCTGCCTTTGTACATGTCCATCAATGAAAAATTGACTTGGTATTGGTCGGGACCCACGGGTTGCACCGTGCCAATCACCACGTTATCCGTGCCTAAACCGCGAAAATAATCGGGAGCAACGGCTTTGGGGTTGCTCGGGAATTGTTTTAAAGCCGACTGACCAAACACCTTAAACCGGCCACTGTTTTGCAAATCACTGGCGATGATGGTGGAAACCGGTTGAGGCGCATTATCTGCACCCGCAAAAGGCACCACGGCAATGGGTGTGGCACCGGCCACCCCTTGCGTTAATTCCATGCTGAGCAAAGCATAAGCCGAAAACGCATGGGTCAAGGCCCACACAAAGACTAAACTGCTAAGGTATTTACGCATACACACCCCTCTCATGATAGTCACTTTTTATACCATAAACGACACCCAGTGACGAGCCCCCGCTATTGCAAAATCAAGCTGTCTGCCAACTGGCGCTCGGTTAAGGCTAGGCCAAGCGCCGCCCCTTGCATGCAATCCACGCCGAGCGCTACCAATTTCTCTTTTTGAGCCTCAGTCTCCACCCCTGCCACCATCAACTGCATGCTAAGTTGCTGCGTTAACAACACCATGGAAGTCACCAATGCTTGGGTTTTCATGTTGGTTAAGACATCTTCGATGATGGGTTTTTCAATACGCAAATAATGAAAATGAAATTGCTTTAAATACGTTAAAGGGAAATGACTGCTGAGGCGCTCGTCCATCGCCACCCTCACCCCCAAATACGTTAGCATGTTAAATGCCTTTTCAAGCTGCGCAAGTGGTACCACCGCCCCGGTTTCTTGCACCAACAAAAGCAAAGACGAAGGATTAAAATGCAACTGTTGCAATAACTGCGATAAGCGATAAATAAATTGCGTGTCTTCAAATTGTTTTAAACGCACAGGCACAGCCAATAATTGCGGCTGTAATTTAAGCGCATGCCAATTTAAAAATTGACGGCATGCTTTTTGCATCATCCAATCGGTGATGGCATTTAAGCGCCGCTGCCTATCCGCTGATGAAAACAGTTCATCTTGAAGCACCAAGCCAACCTCAGGGTGGTTCCAATGCAAGCTCACTTCCATGGCCTGCATGGTGTTTGAAGCCACATTCATGATGGGTTGATAATACACCTCCAACTCATTGAACACTTCTTGCGTCGCCAAATGATTGGTCATGGCTAACACGCGCACACTCTCTGCTTGCAAATGCGATTGATAAAATTGATAAGTAAATTTACCTTTGGATTTTGCCATGCGTAATGCTTGCTCTGCGCAACGCAACAAAGAAACAGCATCAGCGGCATCTTGTGGATACAGTGAAACACCAATGGTTGCACTCACATTCACGGCGATCTCGTCTAATAAATAAGGGTTAGCCAAGGCCTGCAACATACGCTCAGCCACAATGGCTGCCATTTCTGGGCGCGACAAGCGATTTAACATCACCACAAAGGTGTCTTTGTTGGGGCGACTAATGCTGTCCACTTGACGAATACAGGTTTGCAAACGCGCCGACACTTCTTTTAAAAGCAAATCACCGACTTCATAAGAAAGCGCTTCATTGATGACTTTGAAATCGTCAAGATCGACATATAGCACACCCAATAACATTTGATGCCTAGCGCATAAATTTAAACTCTGCTCCAAACGGTCTTGAAACATCGGCCAGGAGATTAATGCAGTTAAGCTGTCTTGGTAGTGTGGCTCGCGAGAAAACAAACGCTGCTGCATTTGATAGAGTGTATAACCCATGTCTTTTAATTCGGCTGACAATGCCTGCGAAGACGCGCGCGCTCGATACAAAGCAACGCATAAAATAATAATCACCAACCCGGCTGATAAGCCTAAAAACCACATAACCACCCTCCTTGTGTAACATTAACTATCCATGACGTTTTCAGGTTTTACCTTTAATACAAATTGTCGAAATGATTCAAACGCGCCAGCATCAGGCGGCACGGGCAAAGGCGAAGCTTTTAACACGGCCGCACGGGCAGAGCTATCAAGCGCTGGGTCGCCACTGCTTTTCGTGACAGACACATCTAAGACCACCCCGCCGGGAGCCAAGCGTATTAATAATTCACTGCTTAATTTTTTGTTGGATTGCGGTGGGACTAACCATTTTTCACTGATGGCTTGAATGATGAGCGCTTTATATTTATTGACGATTCCTTGCGACAAATGGCTTTCTTGCCCCTGCAATTTGATGTTGTCGTCTAAGAGGTGATCACGCAAACTTTGCTCAGCTTGTTGCTTTAATAATTTTTCAAATTTCGTGGCCAATTGTTTTTGATTTTTCACTTTGACTTTTTTTGCTTGCTCAGCCACATCGGCTAATAAATCTTTGCCAAAAATTGCAGGAGATAATTTTTTCACCGCTGGTTTAGGCGGGGTTTTATCCACTTTTAAAGCAATGGCTTTTTCAACCACTTTGGGTGGCGCTGAAGGCGCTGGTGGCGCGGCTTTGGCCATGGGTTGCGGTGGCGGGGTTGGGGCTTCATGCGGTAAAATTTTACTTTTCGCGGTGTCACCTAAAACCACAGCACTGATCACATCGTGTTGGTTGGTGTTTTCAACCACGGCCATGGGTTCACTGAATTCATACGTTAAAATCAATGCGAGCAACACCAAAGCGTGAGCGCTGAAGGACGCAATAAAATAAGGCTTTTCAGAACGCTGACGCTTCATGCGCTTAACCTGCAGGGGGTTGATCTGCCGTATTGGCAGGTTGTGTAATCAAACCAACACTTTTTGCGCCTGCTTGTTGCAACAACACCATGGCTTCCATCACTTTTCCGTAATTCACGCCTTGATCACCCCTGACCAACACCGGGCGTTGCGGTGCATCGGCTTGCGCCGTTTGCAAGGTGGTTTCTACCAAGTGAGACAAGGTGCGTGAAGTGATGGGCTGGTTGGGTTTGTCAGATAAATTATAATAAAACTGGCCTTTGGCATCGACCGTAATAATGAGCGGTTCTTTTTGTTGCTCAGCAATGGCCTTGGCTTGCGTTTTTGGCAAATCCACTTTCACGCCTTGCGTTAAGAGCGGTGCCGTGATCATGAAAATCACTAACAAGACCAACATCACATCAATGAAAGGCACAACATTGATTTCAGACATGGGCTTGTGTGAGCCTGGCCTATGCATATGCGACATGGTTAGGCCCTCACGGCTTCAGTGCGCGGCGCTTCGGGTTCGGCCTGGGTTTGACGCACCAAAATGTTGGTGAATTCTTCTTGGAAGGCGTCGAAGCGGCTCATCAAGCGCCCAATTTCGGTGATTAAACGGCTATAAGCGATACCGGCTGGAATGGCTGCGAACAACCCCAAAGCGGTTGCAACCAAGGCTTCAGAAATGCCGGGGGCGACCATGGAGATGGTGGCTTGCTGCACATTGGCTAAGGCGTGAAACGATTCCATGATGCCCCAAACCGTGCCAAACAAACCGACATAAGGGCTGATGGACGCGACGGTCGCCAAGAAAGACAAATGCGTTTCGAGTTTGTCTTGCTCACGCAGTTGCGCCACATTCATGGCTCGCTGAGTGTTTTTCATGATTTCATCGCGAGAGGCACCCGGCTGTTTACGAAACCGCGTGAATTCTTTGAAGCCGGCTTGAAACACCGCTGGCAGGCCGTCGCGTTGGTGGGTGTCGGTCGCATAAAGACGAGATAAATCTTCACCCGACCAAAATGCCCGCTCAAACTGCGAGGCGGATTGGTTCAGTTCTTTGAGGTAAAACGCGCGCTGAAGGATGTAAGTCCATGAAAAAATAGAAGCGACGATCAAAATCATCATGACGAGTTTGACGACCAAACCGGCGTGCATAAAATAACCGAGCAAACTGGTATCAACGTTCACAGACTACCCCCCTCACACAAAAATAATAATGGTTGCACTGATTTTAGCTGGCAAATGGACTTTGCGCAAACTAGGTTTCTTCAGCCAAGGCCAAACCCTCGGGCAGGTTAAACCCAAAATGCTGATAAGCGGCCTGCGTGGCCACCCGCCCCCGAGGCGTTCTGACGATAAACCCTTGCTGAATTAAGAAGGGTTCTATCACTTCTTCCAGCGTGGTTTTCTCTTCGTTAATGTAAGCGGCGAGGGTTTCCAAGCCAGCCGGGCCGCCTTGGAATTTTTCGATCAAGGCCAATAATAATTTTTGATCCATCACATCAAACCCTTGCTCATCCACATTCAAAAAGCCCAACGCTTGCTGAACCACCGCCAGCGTGACTCGCCCCGCGGCTTTCACCTCAGCAAAATCACGAACACGGCGCAGCAAACGGTTAGCAATGCGAGGCGTACCGCGAGAGCGCCTGGCTATTTCTTCGCCCGCTCCGGGTTCTAAGGTCATTTTTAATAACACGGCTGAGCGCTCAACAATGTGGGTGAGATCAGCCGTTGCATAAAACTCCAGGCGTTGCACAATGCCGAAACGGTCACGCAGCGGCGAGGTTAATAAACCCGCACGCGTTGTGGCCCCGACCAAGGTAAACGGGGGCAAATCCAGTTGAATGGAGCGCGCGGCCGGACCTTCGCCTATCATGATGTCGATTTTATAATCTTCCATGGCGGGGTATAAGACTTCTTCAACCACGGGGTTTAAACGGTGAATTTCATCAATGAAGAGCACATCGCCGGCTTGTAAATTCGTGAGCAAAGCCGCCACATCGCCGGCACGCTCTAAAACCGGCCCCGAGGTTTGCTTTAAATTCACCCCGAGTTCTGCCGCAATAATATTAGCAAGCGTGGTTTTACCTAAGCCCGGCGGGCCGAAAATGAGAACGTGGTCAAGGGCGTCGCCACGCGCTTTCGCTGCTTGAATGAAAATGGACATTTGATCGCGCACCGCAGGCTGGCCGATATAATCCGCCAATAAGCGCGGACGCAAGGCACGATCAATGGGGTCGGTTTCTAGCGCTTCAGGGGTGATCAGTCGCTCGGTGGATTGCATTAAGCCATCTCCTGTAGGGCACGACGAATTAAGCCTTCGCTATTCGTGTTACCATCGTCAATTTTTGTGACCATGCGGCTCGCTTCGGGTGCTTTATAGCCTAAAGACACGAGCGCAGCGATGGCGTCTTGCAAAATGTGATGACGCGCTTGATTGGGTTTTGCAAGCACCGCGCCTTCACCCATCAACACCGGTGTTTGTTGCCAGGCATCGAGTTTATCACGCATTTCTATTACCAAACGCTCGGCCGTTTTTTTACCGACCCCAGGCAGGCGAACCAAACTTGCGGTGTCATTATTTAAGACCGCATTCACAAACCCTTCAGGCGACACACTGGATAAAATGGTGAGCGCCATGCGCGGGCCGACACCATTCACTTTTAATAAGGTTCGGAATAAGGTGCGTTCATCACGCGTGTAAAAACCATAAAGCAAGTGCGCATCTTCACGCACGACCAAATGCGTGAACAAAGTCACGGCAGCACCGACATCAGGCAATTGATAAAAAGTGCTCATGGGTGCATCCACTTCATAACCAATGCCATTCACCTCCAACACGAGTTGCGGTGCCTGTTTTTCTAAAAGGGTTCCGCGTAATTGACCTATCATGGCTTAGCGTGCTCCTTCGATCATGAGGTTAAGTTTTTTAAGTTGACGTGATTGCGCATGACACAAAGCAACAGCCAAGGCATCCGCTTCATCGGGTTGAATTTTTCCAGTGAGGTTCAGCAAACGCGCCACCATGAATTGCACTTGCGCTTTATCAGCAGCGCCACTGCCCACCACCGATTTTTTCACTTCACGCGCCGCATATTCAGAAATAGGCACCGTGAGCGCCACAATGGCCGCCCCGCGCGCTTGCCCGAGTTTTAAGGCAGAACTCGCATTGTCTTTCATGAAAATTTGTTCGATGGCCGCTTCATCGGGTTGATAGGTTTGCATGATGGTTTGCAAACCTAAATAAATGTGACGCAAACGCTCAAGCGGTGGGTGAGCTGAAACATCCAGGTGACCACTCGCAACATAGCGTTGTTTATGGCCTTGCAGGCGAATCACACCGTAACCGGTGCGACGAGAACCCGGGTCTATGCCTATGATAAGCGTCAATGCGCCCTCCCTGGATTACGCTAATTGATTCAGTACACTCGCCTCTATGTTTGCATTGGAGTAAACCAGCTGCACGTCGTCTAAATCTTCAAGCATGTCGATTAAGTTCACGACTTTTTCAGCGGTTTCAAGGTCAGACACATCCACGTTGGTGCTGGCCCGCATGGTGACTTCGGCGGAATCTGGCTTAAACCCCGCTTTTTCTAAGCCTTCTTTCACACTTAAAAAGGCTTCGGGTGAAGTCAGCACTTCCATGCTGCCATCGTCAGCGGTGAGGATATCATCAGCGCCTAATTCCAGCGCGTGCTCCATTAAACGCTCTTCATCAACCCCGGGTGCAAAAGCAATTTCACCCAGCTTTTTAAAGAGGTAACTCACTGAGCCATCGGTGCCTAAATTGCCACCGTTTTTCGTAAACGCATGACGCACTTCAGCCACCGTGCGATTACGATTGTTGGTCATGCAATCCACCATGACGGCTGTGCCACCCGGGCCGTAGCCTTCGTAACGCACTTCGTCGACTTGCTCGCCTTCCATGCCGCCAGCGCCACGCTTAATGGCGCGATCAATCACATCTTTGCTCATGTTAGCCATGAGTGCGCGCTCAAGTGCCAAACGCAAACGCGGGTTGGCGCTTGCATCGCCACCGCCTTGTTTTGCAGCCACGGTCAACTCACGGATGAGCTTGGTGTAAAGTTTGCCGCGCTTTGCATCTTGCTTTGCTTTGTGGCGTTTAATGTTCGCCCACTTGCTATGTCCTGCCATGGTTGCCTCTTACGCTTTCGTTGGTTGTGACACACGAATGCCAAGCTCAATCAGTTGCGCTGTATCAACGGTGGAAGGCGCATCCATGAGTGGGCAAGTCGCGGTTTGAGTTTTAGGGAAGGCAATGACATCGCGAATAGAGCTCGCGCCTGTCATTAACATCACTAAGCGATCAATGCCAAAGGCAATGCCGCCGTGCGGTGGGCAACCCAAGCGCATGGCTTGCAGCAAATGCCCGAATTTGTCTTCCGCTTCTTCATCGCTAATATTTAAAATGTTAAATACGGCTTTTTGAATCTCAGAATTATTAATACGAACGGAACCACCGCCCACTTCGCTGCCGTTTAACACCATGTCGTAAGCACGCGCGACTAAGTTGATAGGGTCTTTGGTGAGCTCGCCAACGGTTTCGACTTTGGGTGCCGTGAAAGGATGATGGCAGGCCGATAAACGCCCTTCGCCTTTTTCAAACATGGGGAAATCAACCACCCATAAAATGCGCCAACCTTCTTGCACAAAGCCGCGGTCGTTACCCACTTTTAAACGTAAACCACCCAAAGCATCGTTCACCACATTGGTTTTATCCGCACCAAAGAAAATGATGTCGCCGACTTTCGCGTTTGTGCGCTCTAAAATGCCTTGAATCGCCGCATCGGGTAAGAATTTTAAAATGGGCGACTGCAAACCTTCTTTGCCTTCGGCATTGATTTTAATGTAAGCCAAACCTTTGGCGCCGAAAATGCTGACGTATTGCGTGTAGTCGTCAATTTCTTTACGGCTGAGTGTTGCGCCACCCGGCACACACAAAGCCGCAATGCGACCGTGTGGGTCGTTAGCGACATCGGCAAACACTTTAAATTCAACGTTTGTTAATAAGTCGCCGATATCCACCAGTTCAAGCGGAATACGTAAATCCGGTTTGTCAGAACCAAAACGACGCATGGCTTCTTGATAAGTTAAACGCTCAAATTGCGCAGGCAATTCCACTTGCATTAATTCACGGAATAAACCACGAATCATCTCTTCCATCATCGCTTGAATTTCAAGCTCGTTTAAGAAAGAGGTTTCAATGTCGAGCTGCGTGAATTCAGGTTGTCTGTCTGCGCGTAAATCTTCGTCACGGAAACAACGCACCACTTGGTAATAGCGGTCCATGCCAGCCATCATCAACAATTGTTTAAATTGCTGAGGGGATTGTGGCAGCGCGTAAAAACTGCCAGGTTTCGTGCGGCTAGGCACTAAATAATCGCGAGCACCTTCAGGCGTTGCACGGGTTAAAAAAGGCGTTTCGACGTCAATAAAACCATTTTCGTCGAGGTAACTGCGCAAATGACGCGTGATACGTGCGCGGAATTTTAAACGTTCAAGCATTTCAGGGCGGCGAATATCGAGGTAACGATAACGCAAGCGGGTTTCTTCACCGACTTCATGGTATTCGTCGTCAATGGGGAAAGGCAGTGGCTCTGAACGATTTAAAATAACGACATTATCAGCGGCTATTTCAATTTCACCGGTTTTTAAGTTAGGGTTCACGGTGCCTTCAGGGCGACGACGCACACGCCCCACCACTTGCACCACAAATTCACTGCGTATGGATTCTGCGTTTTTAAAAGCAGCGGCCGCTTCAGGCGCCACCACCACTTGCACTATGCCTTCACGATCACGCACATCGATGAAAATAACACCGCCGTGGTCGCGACGCCTGTGCACCCAACCAGCAATCGTTACGGTTTGATCTAAACACTGAGCGGTCACTTGACCGCAATAATGACTACGCATGAATCACCTTCTCTTTTATTTAGTTAGTTTTCTTGATGGATGGGCCGGTCATCGGCTGAACCACACCAAGGGAAATCACAAATTTAAGCGCTTGATCGACGCTCATGTTGAGTTCGACCACTTTGCTACGCGGCGCCATCATTAAAAAACCCGAGGTTGGGTTAGGCGTGGTTGGGATAAAATAACTCACCATGGGTTCGCCGTGCAGCGCCGTTTCAATTTCGCGGTTCACTTCACCGGTTTGAAACGCCACACTCCACACACCGGCGCAAGGGTATTCCACCAACAACACTTTGCGAAACGATTGCCCGCCAGGCGTGAATAAGGTTTGCGTGACTTGCTTCACCCCCGTGTAAACCGTGCGAACCAACGGAATGCGCGCCATGAGTGCATCGCCCAATTCCACCAACTTGCTGCCTAAAAAATTGGCGGCTAGCAAACCCGTTAACACAATCACGCAAACCGTTAACACCACACCAATGCCAGGAATGTGAAAACCAATCAAGACATCGGGTTGATATTCATGCGGCAAGAGTAAGAGTGATTTGCTAAATAAATCGACCAAAAATTTCATGACCAATAAAGTGACCCAAATCGGGAGCCATACCAACAAACCTGAAATAAAATATTTACGGATGAGTCCGAACATTAGCTGGCTGCCTTATCGTCAGTGGTGGGTTTGGGTTTGTCTTTGTCGCGAATGTCAGTGGCATACCAGCCGGTGCCTTTTAACTGAAAGCTGGTGGAGGAAATGAGTTTGGTTAACTTGGGCTCATGGCAATGCGGGCAAATGCTTAAAGCTTGCTCAGACATGCTTTGGAAGGCCTCGTGGCCACGGCCACAAGACTGACATTGGTATTCGTAAATGGGCATAACTCACCTCGTGCCTTTGTTTTACCGACAAACTTATCATGCAACCATGCTTTTTACCATAAAACCCATTGACAGGGAATAGCCTTGCGGGCACCTTAGAGTGAATGAATCAAGGAGAGTAGCATGTCTTACGTCTTAGTCTTGTTTTATAGCCGTTACGGCTCAGTGAAAGCCATGGCCCAGCACATTGCGCGCGGCATTGAAGCCACCGGCCTGGAAGCCCGCATACGCACCGTTCCCGCCGTTGCCCCCACCACGGAAGTGGCTGAACCAGCCGTGCCTGAAACCGGCTTCCCTTATGCCACCTTAGACGACGTTAAAAATTGTGCAGGGTTGGCCCTTGGCAGCCCTACCCGCTTTGGCAACATGGCCGCCCCCATGAAACACTTTGTGGAAACCTTGAGCCCTTTGTGGCTGTCTGGCAGCTGCATTGACAAACCCGCTGCGGTCTTTAGCTCGACCTCCAGCTTGCACGGCGGGCAAGAAACCACCCTCATTTCCATGATGCTGCCTTTGTTTCATTTGGGGTTTATCGTGATGGGCATCCCTTACAGCGAACCCGATTTAAACACCACGAGCTCGGGCGGCACGCCTTACGGCGCCACCCACGTCACCGGGCCGGACAATAAAAAACCATTCACAGAAGAAGAGCAGCGCCTGTGTGTGGCCCTGGGGAAACGGTTGGGAGCAACGGTGAGGAAGCTTGGGTAGGGCCTGAGGGCGGCCCACCGCCCTCACTAAAACCGACAAACCTCGCACTTCCTCATGAAGCACCCGGGCTAAAATCCACGGTCTTATCCACGAGCTCCTGCTCTTTGGGTAAGTCTTCGATCTGCGATCGCGTCATCCACATCGACAAACGAGCCAGCGACGTTCGCGACTGCGGTGGCCTTGATAGGGCATGGGGCTGGACACTCTCTTGAAATAGTTGATAACTCAAAAATACAGGCGCATCTTCAGGCAATGACAACAACGCCTTCAATGCATCCAGTGACGACTCATCACGGTCATCGCGATCTTTTGCTGCTTGTTCAGTGATTAAATACTGAATAGCCTCTGATTTCATATTAAAATGATCGCGGACATCCGAAGGATGATCGTCATAAACATTCAGAGGCAATGCTTGTAACAGCTCAACCAACAACGGCAAGCCATACGTATTCACCACCAAAGCAAGCTTATCTAAATCATTCAGACAAGACATCAACACACGCGCCGCCCGGCGATACTGATAAAGATCTTGTACATGCGATGTTAAATACCGCAATGGGTGCGCTTCGCCTTGAAGAAGATTGTCAAACGGAGACTGCCCCTTCTTAAGGCCCGCTATCATCACCAATGGCATGGGCGACATCAGCTCCGCAATCGCACGATATAACCTAACAGGCGGTGTCGCTTTCTCGCTCTTAATGAGCTTATTGCAATAAGAAATTGAGGCCTTATACGCTTTAAGCAAAATATAACACGCACCGATAAGCTCATCTAAAAAAGCATTTTCAGGCTTTAACTTGAATTGGCTACCCACTTCAAAATTAAACAAAGCCTCTGCCATGTTATTACGATCAAAATAAGCTTTAGCACGAATGATATAAGCATCACCTCGATGCTCCTTACGCACACCCGCTGGATGTAAAGGGAGCGGCGCTTGCCGCATGATAAATTTAATGTCCAAGTGGATATTCTGATAGTTGCGCAATGCAGTTTGCATACGAAGCAATTCCCGACTGCTGCTTGTTTCGCCAAAAGGCTTAGGGCCTCTTGGAATTTTTCGAGGCAAACACAGCAAGTGCGTCAATGCATTGGTGGTGTTTTCTAGCTTTTGATTGATCAACCCATCAATCAAGCTAGGCTTATTACTAATGGCTTCTAATAATTGACGCTTAATGTATTTCGTGTTGAGCTGGTTGATGTCAGTACCCGAAGCGGCCGCAATGAGTGCTGCGCATAGAGACTCAAAATTATCACCATAATTCTGCCCATTAAACAGCATGGCTGATTGTGCATTCTCAAAAAACATACCCGCCCCCCCCTGAAGAATAAACGCAAATTTCAAGCAAACAACGTTGGCTGAAAGCCAACAACCCTTTAGCCCAGGGTTACGCCCAGTGCGTAGCACTGGCGTTACCCTGGGTAAATCCATTCCCTCTCTGCTCTTAGCGCCGAAGGCGCGTAACAAGAGCTCAGCATTTTTTATGACGCGCCTTCGGCGCTTAAAGCAGAGGGGTGGGGGTTGTTTTCCTAGGGCGACAGTGTTCGCTACGCGAACACTTCTGCCCCAGGCTAAAGGGTTGTTGGCTTTCAGCCAACGTTGTAATTTTGCGTCTATCCCTCAGCCCCCTCCTCGCTTAAAATGTAACTATTTTTTATTGTCAGAACCCGTGAATTCTTGCATTTCACGACCTTCACGACCTTCAGGTGGAGGGTTGAAAGAAACCGGGGCCGAAAACAAACTCAAAAATCCTTTAGGGCGCGTAATAGGTTGAGGCGCTTCAGGCTCTTCACCTTCCACCGGCGGTTTGAACACCGCAATCATGGGCCGCAATTTCCCAGCAGAAAAAAACTTCGAATAATCCTTGTAATTATCCTTCAAAAAAGCAACGACCGCTTCATCACTTAAAAGATAATCTTTAAGTACCTCCCTTCTGTCCACCGCGGCAGCGAAGCGAATACACACATCAAACCTTTTGTCTTCTTTAAATTTTTCAAGCAGCGAAACAAGCTGGCCATCATTCAAGCGACGAGGCTGATACCTGTCTTTGATTAAAGCACATGCTTTTTTATAATTTGCTGGGTCTGCTTGACTATCTAATTTAAAGAATGACGTGAGCTTTCTCGTCCCGCTCTTTGTTTTTTTCATAAAAGCAACAATGGCGTCGTGATATTGAGTTTGATTTTGTGGAGTCAGCTTAAGCTTAGCCCAGCGCGCATACTCATAACGAAGCATAAATTCGTACTGGCTCCACTCATTCTGATCAGCGATAAGCTGCTTGTAACACTCATCTAATGATGAGAGGGTTTGCAACCAATTTTGGGCATTTTGAATGGCTCTTAATTCATTCAAGCTGCACGTGCTATCCTTGCGACCAAAACCGTCTTTGCGGCAAGATAGTAAATAATATAAAGCCGTTTTAGTGATGTCTGTCCGCAATTCTGGAAACTGACCCGGGTTATCACGAAGCACTCTCAATACTTCATTTTTAGCGCCCTTATAAGCAAAGACATTTTTTAGATCATCTTTAACTTCGCTAGTCAATTTGACGGTAAGTAAAAACTTGGCGAAACCAAGGTAATTCCCTTCCCCGCACTCCATATTGGCAAGTTTTAATTTTTTTCTCTTTTCATCTTTTATTTCCCAATCTTTAATCGCTGCTGAGTTGTCCCAAATGCCAATCTCGAACATACTACCCCCTCCACATTAAGTTAATTTTTTAATACCCAAAGAATGAGATACCTTACCCTGCGCTTCATTCGCCAGCCGTTCCTGACCTCGACCATTTGCATTTTCTTGAGCCGTGGCTGACACAGGAAACAACCCCAACCAATCCGCAAGCTTCACTGTCTTGGGTCTTGCCGCCAAAGCAATTTCCTGACTAAACACTTCCGATGATTTCAGATTTAACATGACATCCCTTTTAATTTTGTCAGAAAATAATGTTATATATTGATCATATTCAGTCTTTAACATATTAACCACACTCTTATCTGACAACAATAAAGCCCTCACAAAACTACGCCTGTCAGCAGCCGCACAAAGACGAATGGCATCAACATGACGCTCCTGCTGCAACAACTTTTTAATTTCACGACAAAACAAAGGCGCATTCATGGATTTGCCGCCAAACCAATGCTTAATAACAGCTTTAGCTTCAGCCATGCGCTGGCTTTCCGGTTTAATTTTTAAAAATAAAGCGATTGCTGCTTTTCGGCTCTCTGTCAGCTTTAATAAAGCAAGATAAGCATCATCGGGCCATTGCTGAATCGATACATTCAAGGCTGCGCTTAAAGCTTTCTTTTCAGCATTAGCAACATTGGATTCGCCAGACAACTCAATCACTGAGGCCATTTCTGTGAGGCTACCAAAACTTTCTATGCGTTTCATCATGCTCGTCACGGGTGTATCATTCTCTGCGGAGATAGACTCATAATGATCTTTAATATCTATCAATACCAAACTCGGCAACTGCATCAACAAGCGTGTAACTGATTCTGCTCCGTAATCCTTTTCTAGCGCTTGCAAATGCTCCATTAAATATGCCATCAAGGAATCTTGCTCGTAATCTTCAGAAGCTTTAAATGGTGCCATGTCTCGCCACCCCCTCACCCGACCTTCTCGATAATTGATACCCCGAGCTTTCATTAATTTCAATACCTCGATAAGCTCATCCAATCTAGCGCAATCTCTATTGGGGTTATCTTTCAGTCGACTAACAATCAAACTAAATTCATCAGGTTGAGCCACGACACTCACCGATGCATCTTGATTTAATACCATTGACGCAGGCGCACTGACATCTACCTCATTAACCACACCTTTCATTATCAACGCTTGTAGTTTCGCACTACTTTTTGTCTTACCAAATGGCTTCACCCCGCCAAATTTCCGCTGCGCACAAAATAAATGGGCTAATAAATTAGACGACTCCGTCAAAACCAGTTTTCCTGACTGAGAGTCTATGATAGGCGCAACCACCACCCTGAATTGAGGAAGATTTTCTTTAATGGCTGCCAATAATTCATCCTTCATTAAGCCTTCTTTATCAAGCAAGGGCTTAATGCGAGGATCAACTTTATGCGTTGGAAACTCAGAAAGCAAATGCAACACCAGATCAAAAGGCTTGTATTGCTTATCTTCAAAGGTAATTATCTTCATCTCACTGCCTCGATTTTATTTATCATTTTTATGCTTGCGAATTTTAAACAGCCAAGGCAGTATAACACCCTAAGCTTAAGGGATGCTTAACATCCCACCCAATAAACCGGTCACCCATGCAAACAATCAAGCACTTAGGCTTTAGCCTCTTAGAAATGCTCGTCACGCTCGCGCTCGTTGCCCTTTTAAGCACGCTGGCTGGCCTCACTTATCAACACGTTATTGCGCGCGCCCACCGCCTCTTGGCAACACAAACCTTAATGACCGCAGCTTCGGAACTTGAGCGTTACGCCCTCACCCACGGCAGCTATGAAGGCGCTGATTTACACCTGCCTGAAAACACACACTTAGGCTATCGTTATCACGCGAATATCAGCCCCACCACTTACACCATCACGGCAGAACCGAGCGACAATCACACTGACTGTTTAAGCATTAATGATTCAAGCGGTCTCGCAATGTAAATCAGCACCTGCTCGCGCATGCACGCCCCCAAGCCTGTCCATGCTAAGCACCCACAAAGGCCGAGCCTGCCCCGCTAAGCACGCCCACACCGTGCCATTGCCAACCATTGTCGGCGTAAATAAAATTCCGCCTTGGTTTTCGGCCATCGCCCGCCAGTGTAACTGCACAGGCTTAGCATTCAAGGGCACGGTTTGTTTTTCTGCACCCGCTTTCCACACACTCAACCAATATTTTTGACCGAGCGTAGCACAATGCAAACCATCGTCACTCAAACACACCAGCACACGCCGGCCCTGCGTTAAAGCAGCAAGACGCGCTGCATTCAGCACATGCACCGTGGTTAATTGAAGCTCTTTGGCTTTTGCTGACTGAAAAGATGAGGTGAGTCTCGGCCAACTAAACGCTGCCACCACACTGATGAGAACGAGCGTCACTAACAATTCAAGTAAAGTGACGCCGTTTGCATTACGCTTTGGCGCGCATGTGCGGGAATAAAATGACATCGCGTATGGAAGGTGCATTGGTAAATAACATCACAAGCCTATCAATGCCTATGCCTTCACCGGCCGTTGGTGGCAAGCCGTGTTGCAGTGCAGTGATGTAGTCTTCGTCGTAAGGCATGGCTTCTTCATCGCCGGCTGCTTTTTCATCCACTTGTTGTTTAAAGCGCTCTGCTTGATCATCAGGGTCGTTTAACTCGGTAAAACCATTCGCAATTTCACGGCCGGCAATGAATAATTCGAAGCGGTCGGTGATGTCGGGGTTGGCATCGTTACGGCGTGCAAGCGGTGACGTTTCAGCCGGGTAAGCCGTGATAAACGTGGGCTGCATTAAGCGATGCTCCACCGTTTTTTCAAAAATTTCGACTTGAATTTTACCCAAGCCATATTGCGCTTGCAGCGGAATTTCAAGCGACTTTGCCACTTTTTTCGCGGCTTCCATGGTGGTTAAATCAGACAGGCTTAAGTTAGGGTTATATTTTAAAATAGAATCCAACATGCTCAAGCGATCGAATGGTTTTGAGAAATCTAAGGTGGTTTCTTGGTAAGTGATGCTGGTCGTGTTCATCACTTTTGTCGCTAATTCACGGAAAAGCAGTTCTGTCATGTCCATCAAGTCAGTATATTCGGCGTAAGCTTGATAAAACTCCACCATGGTAAATTCAGGGTTATGCCGCGTTGACAAGCCTTCATTACGGAAATTACGATTGATTTCAAACACGCGCTCAAACCCACCGACCACCAAACGCTTTAAATAAAGCTCAGGCGCAATGCGCAAAAACAAAGGCATGTCGAGTGCGTGGTGATGCGTGACAAAAGGCTTAGCCGCAGCACCGCCGGCCAAGACTTGCATCATGGGGGTTTCCACTTCTAAGAAATGACGCGCTTTTAAAAAGTCGCGCAGCACTTCAACAATTTTAGTACGTATGATAAACACATCGCGCGAAGCTTCATTTGCAATTAAATCGAGGTAACGCTGACGATAACGCGCTTCTTGATCAGCCAAGCCGTGAAATTTATCAGGCAAGGGGCGTATGGCTTTGGTGAGCAATTCAATTTTGTGAATCTTGATGGAAAGCTCGCCAGTTTTGGTTTTAAACAACACGCCTTCAGCACCAATGATATCGCCTAAATCCCATTCTTTAAAATGCTCGTAGATTTCAGGCGTCACTTCTTCTTGACGCACATAAAGCTGAATGCGCCCCGACATGTCTTGAATGTGAGTGAAGCTCGCCTTGCCCATTAAGCGGCGCAAAACCATGCGGCCGGCCACTTTCACATGAATGGGGTGATCGTGCAAAACCGCCTCATCTTTGTCTTGATGCGCGGCTAATAAATCAGCAGCGAGTGCATCACGACGAAAATGCGTGGGAAACGCATGGCCTGCTTCACGCCACGCGGCCAATTTCGCACGTCTTTGCTCAATTAATTCATTCGTATCGATTACTTCTGTGGTGGACTGCTCTGTCATGTTAAAACCCGCCTAATAAACTTGCTTCTATGAATTTATCTAAATCGCCGTCTAACACGGCTTGTGTGTTTCCAACTTCAACGCCCGTGCGTAAATCTTTGATGCGTGACATATCAAGCACGTAAGAACGAATTTGACTGCCCCAAGTAATGTCTTTTTTATTGGCTTCTAAGGCCGATTGTTTATCCGTTTGTTTTTGCCTTTCAATTTCATACAAACGCGCACGCAATTGCTTCATGGCGTAAGCACGGTTTTTATGTTGTGAACGATCCGACTGACATTGCACCACCGTGTTGGTTGGAATGTGAGTGATGCGCACCGCGGAATCCGTGCGGTTAACGTGCTGACCACCGGCGCCGCTTGCGCGGTAAGTATCAATGCGTAAATCCGCTGGGTTAATGTCAATTTCAATGTCGTCGTCAATTTCAGGGGAAATAAACACCGAAGCAAACGACGTGTGGCGCTTATTATTAGAATCAAACGGCGATTTACGCACCAAACGATGCACGCCGCTTTCTGTGCGCAACCAACCATAAGCATAAGGGCCGTCGACTTTCACGGTGACACTCTTAATGCCTGCCACTTCACCGTGAGACATTTCCATGATTTCAGTTTTAAATTCGTGACGCTCCGCCCAGCGCAAATACATGCGCAGCAACATATCTGCCCAATCTTGCGCTTCGGTGCCGCCCGAGCCAGACTGAATGTCGAGGTAAGCATTATTCGCGTCCATCTCGCCTGAGAACATGCGTTGGAATTCTAAGTTTTCAACTTTTTTCGTGAGTTTTTCAGCGTCGCGCAAAATGGCGTTTAACGTGGCGGTGTCATTTTCAGCTTCAGCCATTTCATGCAGCGCTTCAGCGTCCACCACCTCCTGACGAAGCGCGCGCATCATTTCAACCACGGCTTCAATTTGAGCGCGCTCTTTACCGAGGGCTTGTGTTTTTTCAGGCTTGCCCCACACTTCGGGGTCTTCCATCAAGGCATTAATGTCGGTTAAACGAGCTATTTTTTGATCGACTTCAAAGATACCCCCAGATGCTGTCAAGGCGAGCCAGCAAATCTTTTAAATAATTGCGCATGGAGGTTACTTCAATCATAAAAAAACCCTTTTGTTAGTCGGCTTATACCTTAGCAAAATTCACAAAAATAATCCAGAAATCACAGCATTTTGGCAAATAATAGTGCATCTTCATTGCCGGATAACGCAGGGTAATAATCTTTGCGCTCGCCGATTTGTTGATACCCTTGATGTTCATAAAGGGTAATGGCTCGCGTGTTGGAACGCCGCACTTCCAAATGAACGATTTGAACACCCTGGCCCTTGGCTTCCGCTTCGACACGCTGCAATAAAGCTTTTGCATGGCCTTGGCGTTGGTGGCCTCTATCCACACACAAATTTAAAATATGGGATTCGCCGGCACCAATGGTTGCCAAAATAAAACCGATGACTTCATCCGCCTCATTCACAGCCACAAACCCATGACAACCTGCTTGAAAACACACCAAAAATGTATCCCGCGCCCAAGGCACAATGTGAACAGCGTTCTCAATGGCCAGGAGGCGCGGAAGATCATTTTTCGATAAAAGGCGTATGGTCATCTATTTCTTGGGTAAATAAAGGTCCGTGATCGTGCCTTCAAACACTTCAGAAGCCATGGCAATGGATTCAGAAAGCGTTGGATGTGGGTGTATGGTTAAGGCCAAATCTTCCACATCGCAACCCATTTCAATGGCCAAGGCCACTTCAGCAATGAGTTCGCCCGCGTTGGTGCCGACAATGCCAGCGCCTATCACGCGATGCGTGGCTTCATCAATGATGAGTTTAGTAAAGCCTTCAGAGCGGCCATTGCTAAGCGCACGGCCACTCGCCGCCCAAGGGAACACGCCCTTGCCAATTTTCAAACCTTTGGCTTTCGCTTCGGTTTCAGTCACGCCCACCCAGGCAATTTCAGGGTCGGTGTAAGCAACACTTGGAATGCATTTAGGGTCGAAGAAATGCTTCAAACCAGCAATGACTTCAGCCGCCACTCGGCCTTCAGGAATGGCTTTGTGTGCAAGCATGGGGTTGCCGACAACATCACCAATCGCAAAAATGTGAGGCACGTTGGTGCGCATTTGTTTGTCGGTGGCAATAAAGCCGCGTTCGTCCACTTTCACGCCGGCTTTATCCGCGTGAATTTGGTCGCCATTGGGGCGACGGCCAACCGCACACAACACGCGATCAAAACGCTCAGGTTGAGCCGGTGCGTTTTCACCTTCAAACGTGACATATAAGCCGTCTTTTTTCGCTTCCACTTTCGTGACTTTGGTTTTGAGGTAAATATTTTTGAAGCGTGTTTTCACGCGTTTATAAAGCGGGGCCACGACATCGGCATCGGCGCCTGGAATGATTTGATCCATCAATTCAACGACGGTGATGTCAGAACCCAAGGCTTGATACACGGTTGCCATTTCAAGGCCAATGATGCCGCCACCTAACACCAACATGCTGCCAGACACGTCTTTTAATTCAAGCGCGCCAGTGGAATCAATGATGCGTGGGTCATCAGGCAAGAAAGGCAATTTAACGGGGCGAGAACCCGCTGCGATAATGGCTTGTTGAAATTCAATGCTGACCTTGCTGCCATCGGTTTTCGTGACTTCAAGCGTGTTAGGCGAAGTAAATGCGCCCACGCCTTCCACCACTTCCACTTTGCGTTGTTTCGCCAGCATTTTCAAACCGCCGGTTAATTTACCAACGACACTGCCTTTCCAATCAGCGAGTTTTTTTACATCGACTTTGGGTTTACCAAACTCAATGCCGTGCGCGCTCATATCAGCTGCTTCATCCAACACTTTGGCTGCGTGCAATAAGGCTTTAGAAGGAATGCAACCCACATTCAAACACACACCGCCTAAGCTAGAATACCGCTCAACGAGCACCACTTTCTTGCCTAAATCGGCAGCACGAAACGCTGCAGTGTAACCACCAGGGCCACTGCCCAAAACCACGACTTCAGTTTGCATACGAGAAAATCCTTACATCAATAATTGTCGAATATCAGTTAATAAATTAGAGAGGGTTACCATGAAACGAGCACCGTCAGCGCCATCAATGACACGGTGATCGTAAGACAAAGACAAAGGCATCATTAAACGCGGCACAAATTCACCGTCTTGATACACAGGCTTCATCGAGGATTTAGATAAACCTAAAATTGCAACTTCAGGGTAATTGATGATAGGCGTGAATGCCGTGCCACCAATGCCACCTAAACTTGAAATGGAAAAACAACCGCCTTGCATGTCTGCAGGCGTGAGTTGTTTTAAACGCGCTTTTTCACTCACCACCGCCAATTCCTTGGCTAAATCGATCAAGCCTTTTTTATCCACATCGCGAATGACAGGCACAACCAAGCCATCGGGCGTGTCGACCGCCACACCAATGTGAAAATATTTTTTCAGGATGACATTCTCGCCGCTCGCATCCAGCGATGCATTAAAATGCGGGAAAGCACGCAAAGCCCCCACCACGGCTTTTAAAATAAAGACCAAAGGCGTGAGTTTGATTTTTTGTTTTTCGAGGTCGGCTTTTTGCGCAACACGAAACGCTTCCAATTCCGTGATGTCGGCCTCACCAAATTGCGTGACGTGCGGAATCATGGACCAATTGCGTTGCAATAATTTGCCTGAGATTTTTTTAATGCGTGACAAGGCTTGTGTATCGACTTCGCCGAATTTAGAAAAATCAATGGTCGGCAAAGCAGGCATGGTGGATGCTGAACTGCCGCCTTGCGCATAAGCCGTGAGTTGCGATTTCACAAAGGCTTGCACGTCTTCTTTCACGATGCGTTGTTTGGGGCCGCTGCCTGTCACACTCGCTAAATTCACGCCCAATTCACGCGCTAAACGACGCACACCCGGGCCTGCGTGGGTGTTACCATCGCTTTGTTGCAAGGTGCCGGTTAAAACGGGGCGCTCAGGTTCAGGTTGTGGTGCCGCTTTTTGGGGCTCGGCGGTTTTTTCAGCTTTCGCTGGCTTTTCAGCCTTGGCGGGTTTTTCTTCCGCACCAGCGGTTTCCAGGGTTAACAACACCGCACCCGCAGACACTGCATCGCCAACCTTCACTTTAATGGCTTTCACAATGCCCTTTTCACTGGTCGGCACTTCCATGGTGGCTTTGTCAGACTCGAGCGTCACGATGGGCGCATTGGCCTCAACCGTGTCACCGGGTTTAACTAAAATTTCAATGACCGTCACTTCGGCCGAGCCGCCCAAATCAGGCGTGGTAACGTTTACGATTGCCAAAATGTCTTCCTCCTAACAAATCCGTGAGCCCATCAAAGTATAACGAATTACTGCGTGATGGGGTTGGGTTTTTGCGGGTCTATCCCGAATTTTTTCATGGCTGCCGTGACTGCTGAGGCAGGTAAGTGGCCGTCTTTGGATAAGGCATAAAGGGCGGTCACCACAATGTGGTGCCTGCCCACTTCAAAGAAATCACGCAAGTGTTCGCGCGTGTCACTGCGGCCGTAGCCGTCGGTGCCAAGCGTGACATAGGTGCAATCCAAGTAAGGTCGAATTAAATCAGCATAAGCATGCACGTAATCGGTGGCCGCCACAATGGGGCCTGCGTGTCCTTTTAATTGCTTAGCTAAATAGGTTTCAGGCGCTTTCTTTTCAGGGTGCAAACGCGCTTCACGCAAGCAAGCGGCGCCGTCGCGATTTAGCTCAGCGTAGCTTGTCACACTCCACACATCCGCCGCGACATCAAATTCTTTCGCTAAGATATCAGCCGCTGCCACCACTTCATTTAAAATGGCACCGCTACCAAACAATTGAATGCTGTGTTTACCCTTGCCTTTAGGCTTGAATAAATACATCCCTTTTAAAATGCCTTCCTCAACGCCTTTAGGCATGGCAGGCTGCACGTAACGTTCATTCATGGCCATCACGTAATAGATGACGTCTTTTTCGTGCGTGAGCATGTCTTCCAAGCCGCGTTGCATGATGACGGCCATTTCATAGCCGTAAGCAGGATCATAAGCTTTAACAGAAGGCATGGTCGCTGCCACCAACAAACTGGTGCCATCTTGGTGTTGCAAGCCTTCACCTTCAAGCGTGGTGCGGCCAGCCGTTGCGCCAATTAAAAACCCACGCGCACGCATGTCGCAAGCGGCCCAAATTAAGTCGCCGATGCGTTGAAAGCCGAACATGGAATAATACGTAAAAATAGGCAACATGGGGAAACGATTGGTGGAATAAGAGGTTGCTGCTGCAATCCAAGAAGCCATGCAACCCGCCTCAGTGATGCCTTCTTCTAACACTTGGCCGTTTTTCGCTTCGTGATAAAATAAAAACTGGTCTTTGTCTTCGGGCGTGTATAACTGACCAACGGAAGAATAAATGCCAATTTGCCTGAATAACGCTTCCAAACCAAAGGTGCGCACTTCATCAGAGAAAATAGGCACCACACGCGGGCCAACGGCTTTATCTTTCAAAATCACATTTAAAATACGACCTAAGACCATGGTGGTTGACATGGTTCTGTCTTCTGAGCCTTTTAAAATAGCATCGTAAGCACTGAGTGCTGGCACCGGCATGGAAGCGGAAGGCGCTTCACGCGCAGGCACGTAACCACCTAAGTCTTTGCGTCTCGCTTGCATATATTGCATTTCAGGGCTGTTTTTAGCGGGAACGTAGTAACTTAATTTTTCAACATCGGCATCGCTGATAGGCAATTCAAAACGATCGCGGAAGACTTTTAATTCATCGACAGACATTTCTAAGGCATTGTGCGCAATGTTGCGGCCTTCTGCATTGTTTTTACCGAGGCCGTAACCTTTCACACCTTGCGTTAAGATGACGGTGGGTTGGTCTTTGTGCTCGCTGGCTGCTTTATAAGCCGCGTAAATTTTAACAGGATCGTGTGCACCGCGATTAAGGGCGGCTAATTGTTCGTCGGAATAATCCGCCACCAAGGCTTTTAATTCGTCGGTGTTGAATAAAAAGTCGCGAATATAAGCACCACCGCGCACATTCGCCGTTTGCAAATCGCCGTCGACGCATTCGGTTAAACGTTTCACTAACGCACCGGTTTTATCGCGAGCGAAAAGTTCGTCCCACTCACTGCTCCAAATCACTTTAATGACTTGCCAACCCGCACCGCGGAACACGCCTTCCAGTTCTTGCACAATTTTACTGTTGCTGCGAACCAAGCCGTCTAAGCGTTGCAAATTGCAATTCACCACAAACACTAAGTTGTCGAGTTTTTCACGGCCGGCCAGTGGCAAGGCACCGATGGAGTCAACTTCGTCCATTTCGCCGTCACCACAAAACACCCAGACCTTGCGACCTTCCGTATTAAGTAATTCACGGTTTTGTAAATATTTTAAAAAGCGGGCTTGATAGATGCCTTGCAACAAACCAAGGCCGAGCGAAACGGTGGCGAATTGCCAGAAGGCTGGCATGAGCCAGGGGTGGGGGTAGGAAGACAAGCCTTCACCCACGACTTCTTGACGGAATAAATCGAGGTTCTTTTCAGTGAGGCGACCTTCTAAAAAGGCGCGGGCGTAATTGCCTTCAGACGAGTGGCCTTGGAAATAAACCAGGTCACCGGCGGCTTCTTGGGTGTGGCCGCGGAAGAAGTGGTTAAGCCCCACTTCATATAAAGAGGCGATAGAGGCATAAGAAGCCAAGTGCCCACCCACCCCACCGGCCGTTTGCTTGGCTTTTAAGACCATGATGATGGCGTTCCAGCGGATGGCGGCTTCAATTTTGGCCTCAAGCGCACGGTCGCCGGGGTAATCGGGCTCGTCATCTTGGGGTAAGGTGTTGATATAAGGAGAAATCATTTGCTTCACTTGCGTGGTGATGCCCTGATTTTCAGCGGCCGCGAGCAAGCTTTGCAAAATAAATTGGGCGCGTTCTTTGCCTTCGCGCTGGACCAATGAGGCGAGCGCCTCTAACCATTCTTGGGTTTCGGCAGGGTCGTTATCACTCCAGGGTGTGGTCATCTCTTTATTCCTATTTATCAGCCAGTCTTTTTTTTGGAGGCTAAGTTTAACCCGAAGTTGGAAAAATCCAAAGCCCGAGTGCACACGTTCTTTCATTATAAATCATCTGGGGCGCAAGGTGGGTTTGAAGTGAAAATAATTTCATCATATAAAACAATATGTTATGTTTATACGCAACAAGACCATCCACCGGAAGAAAAACAGCCCGGTAATTCGGCTAACGACCGCCCCGGCCGTCAAAAACACGCCCAAGCAAGCTCGATCAAATAATTTCCCCCGCCCCCAGCTTCTCCAAAAAAACTGGCCAGGGGTAGACAAACCCAAATTCTTTTTTGAGCACTTCATCGCCCAGATAAACACCGTAACACGCATTTACCTTCACCGATGAATTCAATAAACTTTTAAACCCAACATTAAACTCATCACGCCAACGCGCACTGCTTTTCACTTCTATCGCAACCACACGCTGCCCGCGCTTCCAAATAAAATCAACCTCACTGCCTTCTGGCGTGCGCCAATAAAAAAGTTCACCGCCGTCATCACTATAAGCAATGCGCGCATTTAATTCATTAAACACCGTTGTTTCAAATAAAACGCCTCGTTCACTGCCACCTAACAATTCACGCAAGTTTTTTTGTATGGCGCGAACGACCCCATTATCAAAAAAATAAAATTTAGGATGAGCGACTTCTTTTACTTTTGCTTTAGGTCGCCAAGCAGGCAACCATGCACCCAACAACGTATCAGTTAAAATGTCAAAATACGTTGTGACGGTGTTTCGTGAAACGCCCGCATCTCGTGCAATATTGCTTAAATTAACACCTTGCCCGTGCATCAATGCAGCAACCTCTAAAAAACGACCAAACGCATTCACATTACGCGTAAGCGCTTCTTCTCGAATTTCTTCACGAAGGTAAGTACCAACATATGATTCTAAATAATCAATGCGCGAAGCTTTATCCATGACTGCGGATGGCAAGGTGCCAAACTGCAAGGCCTCATCTAAGGTCACCACATCACCAAGCTCTGCAAAAACCAACGGATATAAATGCTTAACAATCGCGCGGCCGGCTAATAAATTGGCTTTATTACATTTTAATTTGCGCGCGCTGGAACCACTTAAAGCAAAACGATAGCCGTGATCTTCAATGAGTGAATGCACATCATTCAACAAAATGGGTAAGCGTTGAATTTCATCTACGATAATCCAAGTTTTTTTAGGGTCAACCGCAAGCACACGCGCTCTAAAATGCGCCGGCGAACTCGCCAACGCAAAATAAACATCATTACGCAGCAAATCAATGTGCAGGGCGCCAGGATAAACTTGCTTTAACCACGTGCTCTTTCCTGTCCCTCGAGGGCCTAATAAGAAAAAAGAACGAGTAGGCGGGCTCAACAACCGAGATAAATACATAAAAACACCATTAGTCATTTTGACATCTATAAAGTCAATTTTACCGTAAAAATGACTTTAGTAAAGTAAAAATGACTAAACGCTGGGTTAAATCTTGCTAACCCTTTCAATTTTATTGACTATTTTTTGGGGGCTAAGCTTAACCTGAAGTTGGAAAAACCCAAAGCCCGAGTGCACACGTTCTTCCATTATAAATCACATAGTGGGTGAGTTGGGGTAGTCATTACCCACTTTTAAAAAACTTTGTTAGTAAAAACAATTGTTTACATATAAATTGGGGCGTTGTTGCGTAAATACTCAGCTCAGATTTTACGTGGCTTTTGGCGGTATAACGACCAATTATTTTCACTTTAAACCGCCAACCAGATGAATTTTAACAAAAAAATATTACTCTCTCCTTAAGGCTCCCTTAAGCTAAATAAGCTATACTTTCCGCATCTAAGAATAAAACAACGAGGGGCGAGGCAGATGATCCGCATCACCAGAGATGATATTCAGAACTTATTAAATCAATACGATAAAGCTAAAAGCTGGCGTAAAAGGCACATGCCTTTTGTGGCTGAGGTTGATATCATCGCTAAATTAAGAACGTTTGTTAACCCCTTGTCAGGTGAAACCGGTGCAGAACTTAAGGCAGTGGGCACTCAGGCTGACTCGCTGAGTAAAGAAGCATTATACGAGCTTGCTCTTATGTTGTTAACTCGAAAAAAATCAACTCGCGCGCATAAAGCAGGCAAACCCACACAAAGTGAACTCGTGGCTGAAGCGCTTGAGGCTAGATTTGAAACATCCCGCATGGCGTGTTTCCGTCTCTGCTCACGGGTCACTGAGCTGAATCAAGCGATATTTGATCTTATTTGGGATGTTGATAGCTTGGAAGTGCTTCCGCAAACAATAACAGATGTAAAGGCTTGGTTGATTGCTAAAAGCTTACTTGCTGCGCCGCCACAAAACCTATCAGAAAGCGCGATGATTGATTTAGAACAATCCGGTAAGCTGGCACCCTATTTATCAAACCAAGACTTAAGCGCCCTATCACGAGTTAGCCACGATTTTCATAGGTTGTTTAAACTGGCATTAGAGGCTAGGCTCGCTCAACAACTCGGTCAGCTTATTATTCATGCTGATTTAGACGGCGCTAAAAAAATGATTCAAGCCCATCCAGGCTTATTAACCATTCCGATGACTGTCACTGATTATTCTAATCGAAAAATACAAGGCACCGCCCTGCAATTGGCGCTGGGTGCGGAAGATGTTAGATATCATGATCATGAAATCGCCATGGTTGAGATGATTATGGGTGAATTAGAAAAACAACCCGATGGTGAGCGAATGATAGCACAGCAAATTGCCCAGCAATTTCCAGCAGGTTGGGAAGCAGACCATGAAGCACGGGTAGCAAGAGATCAAGCAGCGCTGAATGCTTTTGTTACTGCGATTGCCAACTCAAATAATCAAGCTGATTGGGAAGCTGCGGCAGAGATTTATCGAGAACGTATTGACAACGAAAACCTGGGAAAAGGCGTTATTAAAACAGGCTTGCACTGTAATGCGCAATTAGTAGCCGCATGGTTCCACGCTTACAACCAAAATTATGCTGCCTTTGGCAATGACTGGAATAGCCGCAAGAACGTTTTTCTGTGGCAAAAGGGAAGTTACTGCCGACGCTATTTAACGACGCCGTTCCGCAGGGCGCTCGTCGGGAGGCCCAGCGCTTCGCCGACAGCAGGAGGGGAGGACGCGCGCGCATGGGCAGCGAGTTTTTCAAGCTATGTCAGACAAAAAACATCAACGTTGCGAAGACTTACGCAAGAATGCAACTCAAACCTTGAAACAAAACCGCATCACTTGAAGTAGCGCGCCTGAATAAATCAGCAGCAATACCAGCGGCTGCTGATATTTTGCAGGTGCGCACGAAGTCATGCAGTAAGGTTTGATAAGACCACTCAGTCGATGTTTTTTGCAACCATTGGACAAAACGGTGCAAGTAGTTTCTGATTCGGCGGAGAGAGACTCCAGTTGTTACCATAGACTTTACTTGCTCGCGTGCTTTTCGCAAAGTTCGTGAATGCGGAACCATGCAAAAGCCTCTGTTTTGATGTTCAATAACGGTTCTACCCCCCCATGTGTCTAAATCGTGCACATGGCTAGACGGTGTCAACGCAACATCATTCACAGATGTGCTTTGGTTATCCACCGGCTGCGTCGGTGAATATTGAACTCCGAGAAAATGAAAACCTCGGTCAATGCTGCCTATACGCGTTTTTTTGCGTGATAGACTTAAATGCCTTTCGTGTAGCACATCCATCATTCGGCGCCTTGCGCGTGCAAGCTGGCGCTTTGTTTTGCAGAGTATCAAGATGTCGTCTTGAAATCGCAAATAAGTGATATTCGTGCGATCAAAAGCATCATCTAAAGGTTTTAAATACAGTGCACTGAAAAATTGTGACAATGGGCCGCGCAGTGCAATGCCCATTGATGGATTTTTCATGCCCCTGGGTGTATCGATGGGGTTGGTGATAATGTTTTCTAGCATCGCGATGACTTTTGGATCATTGTAATGCTTTTTTATATCTTTAATTAATTTAAAATGTGGAATAGACGCGTAAAAAGATTTAATGTCCGCACGAATGATATAACGTGGATTCACACCCTGAAGCACATGCTTAATCCGTTGTGTCGCATATTTTACGCCCGTTGGGCCGTTCAAGTGGTAGCAATTTTTATTCATCACATGCTTGAAGGTTGGTTTTAATTGCTGCATTAAAATGTGTTGAAAAATTCTGTCTGACAAATGCAACTGATCAACCACTTCGTCGGTAAAATAATAGCGCTTTAAACAGCGGGGATTGTAAGTGCCTTCTGCAACCTGTTGAATGCCGCACAGAAACCATTCATCGATGTCACGCGCCATATAATGAACTTCATGATTATGATGAGCATGACGCTTTTGCTGATGAACTTTAGCAAACAGCTTCCTGCCCATCGCTTGCATGTCTTCAATATTTCAGCGTTTCATTTTTCATGTGCTTACATGTGAGAAAATTAATGGCGACTAATGGACTATTTGTGTAGAATTATGCCCCTGATGACCCCAACAAGGACGCAGCTGTTGTCAAAGAAGATAGTCTATCGTGTACGAAATTGGAAGGAATATAACCGCAGTTTAGTCAATCGGGGTAATCTAACCCTCTGGTTTTCGGACGATACCATTAAAAGCTGGTATCAAAAGCCTCAGAAACACAAAAATCGCGGTCGACCCACCCTTTATAGTGATGCCTACATCGAACTGGCTCTTACCATTCGGACTTTGTTTCATCTGCCATTGAGGGCAACACAGGGGTTTCTTGAAGGCTTAATTTCGATGCTCGGGTTAAATTTACAGGTTGCTCATTATTCTCGCTTAAGTCGTCGAGCAGGTGCATTAAATATTCAGCTTAATACGCTACAAAGGGCAGGAAAACATCCAACCGACCTGGTTATTGACTCAACTGGGTTGAAAATTTATGGCGAAGGTGAATGGAAGGTGCGCACACATGGCAAGCAAAAACGAAGGGTGTGGCGTAAATATCATGTTTCAGTGAACCCTGAAACACACGAAGTGACGGCGATGGAATTAACCGGGTCAAATGTGCATGACTGCACGGTATTGCCAGCATTACTATCAAGCCAGAAAGGTGTTGGTAATGTTTATGCTGACGGAGCTTATTCATTTAAGCAAGGATTTGATACGATAGCAAAATGTGGTGGAACGCCATCCATACCAATACGTAGTGGAGCTAGCGTAGTAAGAAAAAATCCATCGCCCGGAGAGGTTCTTAGGAATGAGCTGGTAGAAGACATCCGCAAGGCGGGTGGGCGATTAGCATGGAAAAAAACATCAGGCCACCATCGCCGCTCTTTGGTGGAGACGCACATGTTTCGCTTAAAAACTATCCTAGGGGGCAAATTGCGTGGGCGGAAGTTTGTCAATCAGCAGACGGAGGCCAAAATCATGGCCAATATTCTCAATACAATGGCGCAGCTTGGGATGCCTAAGTCAGAAAAGGTTTATGTAGACCGATAAGGGGAAACAGCGCTTAACCTGATGATTTAATATTTTTATTTGTGCAACAAGGCCATCACCCAGCATCGCCCGGGCGGCGCAACACCCCTTGATAAACCCCCTGCACCGTAATGCGGGAAGGCGCATAAGCCTTAGGCTTTTGCTGAGGGTTGGCTGAAACCAGTGTGATGTGATTTTTAATTTGATAAGAGATGCGCTTTAAGGTGGTTTCACGGCCGTCAATTAAGGCGAGCACACTATCACCCTCTTTAGCAAACTCCGCTTGCTTGCAAATGATGACATCGCCATCCAGCATGCCGTCATTCACCATGGCATCCCCTTTCACCTGCAAGAGAAAGTGCGTTGGATCTAAGAGGAAACGAAGGTCAAGCATTGGCTTGCTTTCCGTCATCGCTGCGGGTGTGCCAGGCAAAATATAACCCACCAAAGGCAAAGCAACATCATTATTCGCGACCAGCTGCAAACGGCGATACCCTTTGCCTGCCGTTGTCAACCTGCCCGCTTCGGTCAGCGCATGCACACAACGGCTAATGAGGCTGACTGATTTTGGGCTAATGCCTATGCCACGCGCAATTTCAGACAAGGATGGCGAATGGCCTTCGCGTTGCAAATGGGTTTCGATGTATTCGTAAACACGTTGCTGAACGGGTGTAACCATGCGCATGACCCTCCTTGATCATAAGACTTTCTCGATAAAATATTTTTTAAAAAAACACTGATATGTCGAGAACAGATGATATAAGATAGCGCCTCTTGACGCGTTATCCAAGATTATTTTTTTAAAAACTTAAACAGGAGCTCCACAAAATGATGAAAAAAATCGCCGCTGTGACCGTGATTGGCTTAAGCTTAATTGGTTCCGCTTATGCAATGGACATGAGCAGCGCCACTGATGCTGCAACCACCGCTGCAACCGCCCCCGCTAAAAAAGCCGTGAAAGCCAAAAAACACCACGCTAAAAAAATGCACAAAAAAGCAACGGATGCCGCAAAACCCGCTGTTGACGCCGCCACCGACGCCACCAGCAGCAACTAGTCACACGCAAACATTATGCCGCCCTTGAGGGCGGCGTAATCTTCTCACTAATACTGCAACACCCTCACCCCTTCAATGAAAGAGCAATTGTGGCAATTCGGCTGAAACGTTCGGTCAAATTCATCACTGCCTATCGGCAAGGTATAGGTGTAATAATCTTGCAACGTTTCTGTGCTTAAATTATAGCGATACACTTTAAAACTAGGGTCATTGCCAAAAATAGGGCTGATGGATGGCGTGCCCGCCATGGCAATGGCATGATCATTGTTCACCGAATACAACTGAAACCAATCCGAGTGCAAATGCCCTGAAAACACCCCTTCAATCACATCGCCGTAACGCGCTAAACTCTCTTTAAACTCCGCAGCATAACGTGGGTGCCACAAAGAAATAAGGGTAAATAAACGGATACGCAAACTCGCGTAAACATCAATGCCCATAGGGATGTGCATGGCTATCAAGACTTTTTGGTGTTGATCAACGGCTGCTTGCAGTTGCTGATTTAACCATCGCAATTGTTGCAAAGCAGCGGCATCCGCAGCCGCACCCTGTGATTTATAAGAAAATAAAACGGTATTTAACACTATCAATTTTAAAGCGGGGCTGCCCGGCACGCTCACCGCATAATAACCCGCATAAGGAAAACTGGCATTAAACGCAGCACGATTAGCGGCATTTTTAATGAAGGGCGCCCAACTGTCTCTCGTCTCGCCTAAAAAGCCACCCTTAGGAACCACGTGATAATCCCAAGAGGCCGTGTCATTGTTACCTATCACGGGATAAACATCGGTGTTTGGAAAGGTTTTATTCACTTCCAATGAAACAAAGGCTAAGGTTTTATTGATAAACGCTTGATACCCACTGAGGCTTTTATCTTGCGCGTATTGACGATACGATTTTTTTAAATTATGCCCAAGAAAATCACCCAAAACCCACACAAACTGAACGTGATATTTATCAGCAGCTGCTTTTGCAGCGGCTAAACTTGCAAGGAAAAGGGGGTACCCTGTGTCTTGTCGATAAGCAGGTTTGAGTTGATCGCCAGCCGCAAGCAATGCTGCCCATTGATCAACAGGGGCGCTTTTCAAGCGCAAAATAAGCGGGCAAGGCTTTTGCTTAGTGACATAACAAGCAATGAAGGGATCGAAGTGAATGTCGGATAAAGACAAAAACGTAATGGATGCTTCACGCTCAGCCACCGCATGGGAAGCAAAGCCTAAAACACACGCAATAATAACAAAGCATTTAGCAAGAAAGCTTGGGATCCAGCGCGACCCTTTCATCAAACACAAAGCAACGTCCCTCATAATGCGCTCCACCGACCTTGGCGAAATAACCGAGTATGCCACCGTCTAATTGATAGACCTCTTCAAATCCTTGTTGCTGCATCATTAATGATGCTTTTTCGCAGCGTATTCCGCCCGTGCAATACATCACCACCGGTTTCTTTTTATCCAACGCGCTGACTGCCGCTGGGAGTTGCGTGAAATGATCCACGTGTGGATTCAAGGCACCCTTGAAAGCCCCGGCTTCGATTTCATAATCGTTGCGGGTGTCTAGCAAGGTGATGTCACGCCCTTCGTCTAACCATTGCTTCAATTCATGGGGCGCAAGTGCTTTTGCGCGCGTGGCTTCATTCGGCGTGGTGTTAGGCAAACGCAAGGTAATGATTTCTTTTTTGAGCTTCACTTTTAAGCGCATGAATGGCACAAAATCAGAGTAAGATTCATGAAACCACATAGCTTCAAGGCCAGGCACTTGATGCAAATAAGCCTGAAAATCGCGAATGGCTGAAACCACACCAGCTAAACTCACATTAATGCCTTCGGGGCTAACGAGTATGGTGCCCATTAACCCAAGCCTTTGACATTCAGCCAGTAAATTGGCGCGCAAAGTCGCGCAATCGTGAAAAGGGGTAAATTGATAACCCGCAATGTTTAAATAAGACATAAGCACTCATTCAGTGGTAAAACGAGAAGTGGCCATAATGTACGCGATGAAGGGCCGTCGCGTCAATCTTCGCCTTCAGGGGGCAGGGTTTTCAGCCACCCAGAGCGCCGTTGCCCCGGCCACCGCCGCAGGAATTGCGAAAAAATTAACCACCGGAATCATAAGCCCCACCAACACCGCCAAGCCAAACCCAAGGGTCAATGCGCGGTGGTCGCGCATCCAGGTTTTACACGCGCTTAAGCTAATGCGATGCGCTTCGGTTGGGTAGTCTAGGTATTGCATGGCCATGAACCACGCATTAAAAATAAACCATAAGGCTGGCGCGACCACATTCACCACGGGAATAAAAAATAAAATCAAAATTAAAAATGCGCGCGGGCCATAATAAAAAATCAAACTAAACTGCCGGCCAAACACGCTGGGCAAATCTTTAAATTGCTCACGAAACGAACGCTCGGGCAAAGGCGTGCCAGTTAAGAGCAAAACCACACGCTCTGATAATAAGCCATTGAATGGGCAAGCTAATAAGTTAGCAACCGTTGCAAAAGCGTAAATAAAAAAAATGGCGAAGCCCGTGAAAAAGAAAATGCCTAGCAACCAATCCAGCCACTGCAACCACACCGGTAAAAAAGTTAATAACCATGCATTTAATTCGCCTAAATAATGGCGAAATACAAAAAACAAGCCGATAAATAAAATGATGTTTGCCAACAAGGGCAATATGACAAATCGACGCAAACGCGGGGATGTGATCAAACTAAACCCGGTTAGAAAATACCCGGCACCTCTGGTGAATGATGTCATGCCTGCCCCTCAGCAACATAGCATTTCTGTGGATAAGGCAAGGCGCTCATGAATGCGAGCCTTCAGCAGAGGCTATCTCTTGCAAGGGTTCTCGGCGTAAACGACGAAAAACCAGCATCGTGGTTGCGCTCATTAATAAGATCATCACGCATGCCGCCAAGAGAAGATGATGCGCCGCATAATGCAGCGCAATGAGAGAATCACGCTTATCACGCACCATCATGGAAACAATGGTGCAGAAGATCACCCCTAAAAACAAAGGACGTATCAACTTAACGCCTTGTTTTAAGGCAAGCCCCGCGCCCAAACGCCCGCCGATGAGCTGCCCCAAGACCATGACCAAGGCAATGCGGTAGTCGATGTTGCCACCCAAGGCAAAACACAAAGAAGCGCTTAAACTGCTGGTTAAATTAAACAGTTTGGTGTAACCCGTTGCTTTAATGAGGTGATAGCCTAAAAAGAAGGTTAATAAAAAAACCCAAAGTGACCCGGTGCCCGGGCCGAAAAAGCCGTCGTAAAACCCAAGCAAAAACCCCACCAAGGGGTAAAACCAGACCTCAGACAAGCGAGGCAGGCGATCTTTGGCCCCCATTTGCGGGGTAAGCACGGTATAAAGAAAAATAAACAATAATAAAACAGGCACAATGGCTTTTAACACCACCGGGCTTAATAATTGGGTTAACACCGACCCAAGCAAACCGCCCACGAAAGCCATCAGCAAACCCAAACGATGGGTTTTGTTTAGGGTAATCCAGCCAGCGCGGTGATAACGGCGCGCGGCCACCAAGGTGCCTAAGGTGCCTTGTAATTTATTGGTGCCAAACGCGAGGTGCGGCGGCAAGCCCATGCAAAGCAAGACAGGCAAGCTAATTAAGCCACCACCGCCTGCAATGGCGTCAACGGTGCCAGCCAAAAGGCCGGTCGCGAATAATAAAAGTAAAGTCAGCATGGTTAGGCGCTTCAACACAAGGTGTATTGTTATAGTCTATCAAATTTAGCTTGAAAATAGATGGGCGATAAAAAATTATTCGCCCGCAAATTTCGCCATTAAAAACTGAGGCACGCGTTTTTCTAGCCAATATTCCGGTTTCCAAGGGTAGCGCCCTGTCACAAACCCCACATGCCCACCCGTTTCGCTTAACTCTAGCGTCACAGCCGGCGACAATTCATGCGCTTCGGGCAACACATCGGCCGTCATGAAAGGGTCGTCTTTGGCATGCACAAGCAAGGTTGGCACCGTAATATTTTTTAAATATTGGCGGCTACTGGAAACGGTATAGTAGTGGTCGGCGTTTTGAAAACCATGCAAAGGCGCGGTATAAGCATTGTCAAAGTCACGAATGGTGCGTGCACCGCCTAAAACGGCGAGATCAATCGAGGATTGAATGTATTTAAATTTATCCATCAATCGACGTCGCAAACATTTTAAAAAATACCATTGATAAAAACGAGAAAACCCGGTTTGTATGCGAGCCGCTGCTTTATGTAATTCAAACGGAACGGAAATCGCGATGGCGGCTTGAAGCGGGTTAGCGCCGCTGGTTTCGCCTAGCCATTTCAAGAGCACATTCCCACCCAAAGAATAGCCAATGGCTGCCATGGGTGTGTTAGGTTCACGCTGAGTTAACACCTTAACCAGGAAATCGAGGTCTGCCGTTTCGCCCGAGTGATAGCCACGCGCTAAACGGTTGGGCTCGCCACTGCACCCACGAAAGTGCATAAAAACACCACGCCACCCTTTACCCCTTAATTCGCGTAACATGGTTTTTGCGTAATGCGATTCAATAGACCCTTCAAAGCCGTGAAGAACGATAACCAGGGGTTGCCCTGTTTCTGAACGACCCATCCAGTCTAAGTCCATAAAATCACCATCAGGCAATTCAAGACGCTCACGCTCTAAAGGAAGATTCTTCACTGATTTTCGAGCCAAAACCGGCCAAATGGTTTGTAAGTGAGAGTTTTTAAGCCACCATGCAGGTTTAAATTGTTGTTTATTCATATTGTTATACCCCAGCAAATCCCCATCTATTCATGATACACCAAGCAGGCTTGCCGCAACAGTACGTGCCATCCCTCACTCATTTGAGGTAAAATAGAAAGATGGAAAAACAAGGATGTCTTTCATGGCCAACAGGGGGCAAGCCAGCACCCACGCTTTACGAAGGCACCACGCAGGCTTAGTCATTGCAGCGGGCGTGCTTTATTTTTTAGTGGGCATTGCCTGCATACACATTTCCTTAATCAGCCAAATTGCACAAATTTGGCTAAGCAACGCCATTTTACTGATCATCATGTTTAGGAGTGAGCCCACCTTACGCCCGTGGTATTTCGTCTCGGGTTTAATCGCTAACCTCTTAGCCAATTTGGTCACGGGCACCACCTTGTTATTTGCGCTATCATTCACTTTCAGCACCGCCATTGAGCTCTCGCCCGCTTTACTCTTACCCATGATGATGCGCTCTCGCCCCACCTTACCCATCATCCTCCCTGCGCTAATTTTTACTAGCTTATTAGCCAGCCTCGTTTCTGGGGCCCTCCTTCCCTTCACAAGCAGCGCCGCTTATTTTCATTACGCATTAAATTGGTTCAGCACCGACTTACTCGGTATTTTAATGCTGATGCCCCTTGGCCTGTCTTACACGAAAGAAAATTTACGCACCCTGATTGGCAAAAAACATTTTTTTGAATTTCTCGGGTTTAGCATTGCCGGGTGCTTCATTATTTATTTTTCACTTCAATTTGCGCCCACCCCATTTTTATTCATGACACTCGTTTTATTATGCGCTGCTTTTCGCTTAAATTTATTTGAGAGCGCTTTATTGTGTTTTTTAAATGCCATTGTTTTTATCACCCTCATTAACACCCGCATTCCTGATCAACTGCACCAAGCCACTGCCGTTTATAGCAACTTTGGCTACCTTCTCATCTCCCTCACACTCATTCCCTGCATTATCATTGCCTACCTCATTGAAACGCGCAACCATCAAAACCAACAACTGCGTGAAAGTGAAAGGCGTTTTCGATTCGCCTTGGATGCCGGCAAAATTGGGGTGTTTGAATTACACTTAAAAGACGATCACCTCGACTGGGACAGTCGCATGATGCAACTCTACGACATGGAACCGAGCCAAATATCACATCACCGTTGCGATTGGGAAAGGCACGTGGACGACCGCGACCTTGCGCGGGTAAATGCCAATTTCAACCGAACCATCAAAGAAGGCATTCCACTGGATGATGAATTTCGAATCATTACTCGCAAAGGGAATACACGCCACATTCGAGCAAAAGCACTTCCTGTTTATGATGAAAACAATCAGGTGGCCAGCATTCTTGGTTTAAATTGGGACGTCACACAAGAAAAAACCCTTGAAAATGAACTGACACACCAAGCAACCCATGATGAACTAACCGGCTTAATAAACCGCCGAGAATTTGAAGAGTTATTAAAAAAATATTTAAACGACACCCGCGGAAACACTAAAGATCACGTGATTGCTTTTTTAGACCTCGACCGATTTAAAGTCATTAACGACACCGCCGGCCATGCAGCGGGGGACGCCTTATTAAAAACCGTGGCAAATATCCTTGAAAAAAATATACGAACCACCGACATTGTGGCACGCATTGGCGGCGACGAATTTGCTTTAATTTTACCAAATTGCTCACTCACAAACGCAAAAAAAATTGCGGCTCAAATTGTTAAAGCCGTCAACACCTACCGCTTAAATTGGGAAAATAAAATTTACGACATTGGCATCAGCATTGGCCTTGTTCATTTTCACCCAAAAGAAATTACCCTTGAGCGACTGCTGAGCCAAGCAGACACAGCTTGCTACGACGCGAAACACCTTGGCAGTGACCGTGTGTCTGTTTACATTGAACACAAGCACACTCGAGATAAACTGCAAGCTGAAATTAAAATGATGCCGCGCATCCATGAAGCCCTTGAGAAAAATCAATTCGTGCTCTACGCAAGGGAAACGCACCCCACAAAAGAAACCCATGAAAACAAAACAACGTATGAAATTCTCTTGCGCATGATCGGCGAAGACGGCCAACTCATCATGCCCAATCAATTTATAAAAATTGCTGAGAGGCACCACATCATGCCTAGCATTGATGAATGGGTGCTGCATGAATTACTCATCAACCAACAAAAAGCATTTCAACAATACCCTGACATTGCTATCAGCATTAATTTATCTCACCAATCCATACACACCCCCTCTTTTCATGAAAAACTGAAAACGTGGCTAGAAACCACCGCTATCCATACAACGAATATTGGGTTTGAATTAACAGAGCGCGCTTTACAAGAAAACATGGAGACAACCATCGATTTTTTAAAATTAATTGAAAGCGCTGGCTGCTTCGTTTCTCTCGATGACTTTGGTTCTGGCTTAAGTTCTTTTACCTACCTTAAAAACTTCCCCATGAAATTCGTGAAAATTGACAGCCAATTTATACGCATGCTGGCTGAATCCGATGCTGACCGCATTATTGTTGAATCCATTAACACCCTGGCCCACCGCTTGGAAGCCAAAACCATTGCGGAATACGTCGACACCCCCGCCATACTCCATATTGTAAAAAGCATGAACATTGACTATATGCAAGGCAACGCCTTATCCCACGAGCTGCCTTTACAAGCCATTTTTCAAAAAATCGGCCAGGTCAAAGAAATAATCACTGATTAAAACCACCCTGCATCAAAGGCTTAGCCCTACCCCATTTTTATCTCTTTGTTTTTTAAGCCATTAATTTTTCCAGTGGAAATAATTAAGGTTTTCTGAATTAATACGCCCTTAAGCTTGACCTGGTATCCTAACTTCATCACTTAACCAATGAGGCAACTGCATGAAAACCTTAGCCATCGCTGTGTTAGCTGCACTTTCCATCACCTCTGCTTATGCAGACACCGGTGCGAAAATGAAAATCAATATTCAAGACGCTGTGAATAATAACCACTATTATGTCTGCGTTTACGGCTCGGGTTGCTACAATATCAAAGAGTTAGATGGCAAATCCTTCCCTGTCATGCCTGACAACTTAGCGAATGACACCAAAATTGCGGTGCTGGACACCACCAACTTCAAGATGAGCACGGAAGCGAACACCGCCTGCCAAGTGAATGATGCGGCTGGCAAAACCGTGACCATCAACGGCAAGCTGACCATGAAGAACGGCGAACCTTATATCAACCAGTTAAGCTGTCATGTTGGTTAATTAAACCCACCAGCGCCGTTATCGGCGCTGGTACCCCTTCGCCCCTCATTAAAAAGCTTGCATAAAACTAACGCGCATCATAAAATGATGCAATTTTATTTTACCGTGGTAACGTGATCCGGTGCGCTAGTCTAACTATAATGAGGAGACCAACCCATGCCAGGCAAAACCGCAAGAAAAACAGTATTCGCAAGCGACAGCACTGACACAACCCCCTCAAGCGCGGAGTCAACGTTTTCCTCTATCTCTTCCACGCCAAGCACCTCCTCACAAGACGAACACAGCCAGCAAATCAACTTCAACAAAAGAATTGAACTCGCCCATCGAGATATCGCCAGCGCTGCTGAGGCTGAAGCACGCCTCAAAGAAATTGACACCCTGATCAAAGAACTCGATAACAACAAAAAAGAACAAACCATTTTACTAAATCAACAAGAACTTGCTGCCAAAAAAGAACACCTACTCAAACTTAGACTAAAACTAAAAAAATGGTTTAACCGTGATGCAACCGCTGGCAGCTTGGCAGCGATAGCCATTACCGCCCTTTACACGGGTGTTGAAAAAGTTGGTAACTTCTTACCCCCTGGCATCGCTAATTTCATCATGCCCTTCTTTATCATCGCGGATGTCGCAAGCGCTGTGTCGGCCTGGAAAATTGCACTGCTCAACCGAGAGCTCAAACGAGAAGAAAACCAAGCCGCAGGACGAAGCTCGTGGGTAGGCTCCCGCAACTCACTCTTAAGGGCTATCTTTGAGACTGTTTGGGCAACCGTTGGCAGCGCCATCGTGACTGGCGCCATCATTACCTCCACCTTCCTTGCCTCAGCTGTTGCCGGTGCCTTTGCTGTCTATATTGCCCCTGTCTTTATGTTAGTGCTTGGCACACGAACCATCTTTAACGCTGCATCAAGCCTATTTCACCTTATTAGAGCACATCGAGCGCAAGTCAACGCCAACAAGCCCGAGAATGCTGCAGACAAAGAAAAATTTGAAGCCCTGGCCGTCCACTACAAGCGGGTTGCAAAAATTCAAGCAACGGCAGCGGCAACCAGCGCCATTGGCTTTGTAGCAACCACCTTAGTTATGCTAACCCACCACTTCAGCTTTGGCTTCGTTGGCATCATCGGCGGCGTGGCACTTGGCGGCTTCATGACCTACCTCTTCCGTGGAAACAGCAAATTCAGCTCCGGCCTCAAAGTTGAAAATAAAACCATCACCCAAGAAACAAAAAGCTTGAGCAATAAGCTAAACACGCTGGAATTAGAACAAAAACAAAAATCACAAAAACTGGTTGGCTTCCTTCCAAACTTTGTCGAGTTGGTGAAAAAAGCAGGGAAGTTTGCCTTACCCGTACCCGTTAGCGCGCCCCAAGCGATTAACCCTTCCACATCAAAAGAACAAGATGCGCCAGCTTCATCCTATCGAAAAATTAAATTCGACATTATCGAAAGGGATAAAACAAAAGACAAAAACCCAGAAGAAACCCCTGGCATGACAGTTAAAATCACATCGAAATCGGAATCGGGCAGTCATTCTGTGAAAATCCCAGTAAACAGCAATGATGGCACCGTAGCCACCAAAACAAAGCGCTTCGGATTCTACGCCTCACCACGTGCAGATGCCACAGACGAAAGCGAAAACCATGCCCCAAAAATGAGGCAGAAGAGCTAATAAACAACCTATCTTGCAGGTTGAACGAAACACGGGTTTGTCGTTTATGCTACGATAAACCCGTTTTACTACGCAAAAATGAAAGAAAACCATTACACACTAACGTAACCAGGAGAAAGCAATGAAACCAAGCACACAGAAGCCAGAAAAACAAAACGACGAAGACAAAAAGCTCTTACAAATGCAAATTTACGGCGCAGCCCTTCGCGGAGAGTATGCCGTCAGCACAAACCCAAACACAACCTTCGCTCAAAAACCCGCCAAGCAAATGACACAAAACGAAGCAGTCACCTATTACCTCAACACATAACCCATCTTTCAGGTTGGTCATCCCTCGGGTTTGTCGTATCATTAGCGACAAACCCGTTTTGTTTCACGATGGAACCCTATGAGTAACGAAGAACTAGCCAGCACCTTAAATGAACCACCCCAAGAATTAAAACGCCGCTTAAACACGCGTCTTTTAAACATGATTGCCATTGGCGGCTGCATAGGCACTGGCATTTTTTTAGCCAGTGGCAACGCCATTTACATGGCCGGCCCCGGCGGCACCATGCTTGCCTACCTCCTAACCGGCATCATGGTTTATTTCTTAATGACCAGCCTCGGCGAAATGGCCGCCTTTTTGCCAAGCACCGGTTCCTTTTACCTCTACGCCAGCAAATTCGTCGACCCAGCACTTGGCTATGCGCTGGGCTGGAACTATTGGTATAACTGGGCCATCACCGTTGCCTCTGAAATTTCAGCGGCCTCGCTTGTCATGCACTTTTGGCTCCCCGACAGCTCACCCCTCATCTGGTGCACCCTCTTTTTGGGCTTGGTCTTCAGCTTTAATGCTATTTCCACCCGCGGCTTTGGTGAGATCGAATATTGGTTTTCTTTCATCAAGGTCTGTGTCGTCATCATTTTCATTGTGGCGGGCTTTGCCCTCGTTGTCGGCAATAAACACCACGCCTCTGTTGGTTTTTCCAATTGGATGACACCCGACGGCCCCTTCCACAATGGCGGTATGGCCGTGTTTAGCGCCTTTATCATTGCTGGGTTTTCCTTCCAAGGCACCGAGCTGATTGGCCTTGCTGCCGGTGAAAGCACCGACCCCCAAACCTCAGTCCCCAAAGCCATTAAACAAACTTTTTGGCGGATTTTATTATTTTTTATCTTATCTATTTTTATAATTACGTTATTACTGCCCCACTCCGACCCATCGCTTGCCAGCTCAGATGTGCAAACCAGCCCCTTTACCCTGGTCTTTAAACAATACGGCGTCACCGCAGCCGCCTCCCTCATGAATGCGGTGATTTTAATCGCCATCTTATCCGCCGGAAATTCCGGCATGTACGCCTCTACCCGCATGCTTTGGTATTTAGCCAAGCGCAAACACGTGCCCGCTTGCTTTGCAAAAGTAAACCGCCGCGGCGTGCCCATGAATGCCTTGTTGCTCACCTCTGTGGTCGCCTTGCTTGCCTTTTTGTCCTCGTTTTTTGGGAACGGCCGTGTTTATTTCTGGCTGTTAAGCGCCTCTAGCTTATCGGGCTTCATTGCGTGGTGCGGCATTGCCATCAGCCATTACCGCTTCCGAAAAGCCTATGTTGCACAAGGGCGCGACTTAAAAGCCCTGCCTTATTTAGCGAAAGGCTACCCTTACGCCCCACTCATTGCGCTGGCACTTTGCGTGATCGTGATTCTTGGGCAAAACATCAATGCCATGACCGGCCCCAAGGTCGATTGGTACGGGATTGTGGTTTCCTACATCGGCTTGCCCATTTTTATCGCCATTTGGCTGGGCTATAAATATTTAAAACAGACACGCATGCCACTGTTAACCGAGTGTGAATTCACGACCGACGACGCCTGAAGCCGCCTTGCTTATTGACCTAAAAGCCCTTATTGTGTATTGACGGGTCATAAAGTCATCAAGGAGGATAACCATGATCGCCGATGCGGAATCCCTTTTACGAGTATGCGGCATGGGTCGCACCCTTTACATCGGTTGCGGAAAAGCATCCCTTGTCTTTGAATTATTAAAACGCGGGGTCGATGCCTACGGCCTAGACGCGGATGCCGCCTTGGTTCAACAACTCAACCTCCGTGCACCCAGCCGATTTTTCGCCGGCACCTTAACCGAATACCCACTCAAAGACCAAGTGTTTGACACCATCCTAATCGGTGGCGCCCTCTTTGATTTCAAGCCTAACGATTTTTTAACCGTCTTAAAAGCCTTGCAACCTGTTTTAAATCACAATTTAGTTTTATATTTCACGCCTGATGATCTTAAAAAAATCGCACACCTGCCTGAGCTTTCCAATCGGCTGACCTGGGAAAGATTAGCCATACACGCAGAATATCGTCGCCACCCACGCGAAATGCTAGTGAACACTTACACCGCCCTTGAAAATGAAAACCTCGGCACCTTTGTCTTCTTTGAAAAAATTCCCGATACCGCTAAAAAAGCATTTACTTTAGAATGGCTGCTGAAAAACCGTGATTTACACATGGACATGTTGCGCGAAGCGGGGCGGCGCTCAGACGGGCACGTGGTACGTTATGTCTTAGCTGCTGAAAAAATTCGCCCTGGCGATGTGGTGCTGGATGCCGCTTGCGGTTTAGGTTACGGCACCGCTGTGATGGCGGCTTGCAGCCCGGGTGCAAAATTCATAGGCGTGGATTTAGACGATGAATCCATGAAATATGCCACCGTGAATTACGCCGCTTGCAACCCTGCTTTGCACTACCAAACCTGCGATGTCACCCAATTAAGTTTCATTGCCGACCATTCCATAGACACCGTCATTTCTTTTGAAACCATCGAGCACGTGCCCGATTACGAAATTTTTCTTGATGAAATTAAACGCGTGCTAAAACCCGACGGCCGCTTCATTGGCAGCGTGCCCAACTTATGGTGCGATGAAACCGGCAACGACCCCAACCCTTACCACTTTCATGTGTTTGACTGGAAAAAACTGAACGAAGCCATTGCAAGGCGCTTTATCGTCGATGCACGCTGGAGCCAAATTGCGGGCGGCGGCTTTACCCTGCGTGAAGGCAAGCGCGTTTTAAATCAAATACCGCTCGATCAAGCTGAACCCGCAGAAACCGAATGGTGGGTGATCTCAGCCGTTGCCAACCCTGCAAAAACCGAGCAACCCAACTACACCAACCCCTTTAATGCAAGCGCCAATACTCACCTCATTGATTTTGCGACGCATTATGAAAACCCTTGGCTTTATCGTGTGATGGTGCAATTGGGTGAGCGCATTAACGATAAACACGTGCTCATGACTTTTTGCAGCGACATTGCCCAAGCAGCCAAAATGGGCTCGGCTGATCAAGGCGCCGCCTTGTGCGTTGTGTGTTATCAATTACTAGAATCTGGCAACATCACTTACGAAGATGTGGTTGCCCTCATTGAGTTTATCAATGCTTACGATAATGCTTACGACAAAAAAAACCCACATGCGTATCGCTGGGCAGTGTCTTTGCATTATGTGTGTGCGCGTCTTTTATTATTATTAGGCAAACGCGAAGAAGCGAAAGCCACTTTCCTCACTTGTGCTGAGATGGACCCAATGCCTTTCAGTGGTTTATTGGCCACGAAAACCATTTCATCACGTTTGTATGCCGCTTTAATTTACCTGGCTGAACAGGATAAAGAAGCCGCCAAACAACAACTGCGCTTAGGCATTAAGGCCGCACAAGCCGCCGTGCAAAGCGATTGGAAGCACATTTTAGGCGACATCGATCAACCCTTCCCTTTTGCACTGCAAGAAGCCGCTGAAGTGCTAGACATCGCCGGCCAATGCGCGCAAACCCTGCATGCCATTGAAAAAGAAGGCAGCACCCCGGGTTACATCTGGGACAAAGTTAATTTAAAACGCTTTGGCTTGGTGGAGTGGAATAAGAGCTTGGAACGCGAGAATCGCGAATTACGCGAAAGCTTGAATCAGCGTTAAGCGCATAAACAACATCGGCATTGGCAATGCTGCTTAAACGATGCGCCACAACAAGGCGCGTCACCCCTTGCTCTGCCAAATGCGACTGTATTTTTGCTTGACTGAGGTTGTCTAAGGCTGAGGTTGCCTCATCTAACATTAAAAACCTTGGCCGCTTAATCAGTGCTCGCGCTAATAACACTTTTTGCCGTTGCCCACCCGACAACGACACACCCGCCTGATCACTAAGGCGTGTAAACATGCCCATGGGCATGCGGCGAATGTCATCCCCCAAGCCCACAGCCTCAGCGCACGCCCACGCTTGGTCCAGGCTTGCGCCCGAGGTGCCTGCAATGTTGGTGTAAAGATTTGCATTTAATAATTGCGTGTTTTGCAAAACCACACCCAAAGATTGCCGCCAAGCGTTTAAATCATAATGATGCAGGTCGATGTCGTTCAGCAAAATACGCCCCTGCGTGGGTGAAATTAAGCCAAGCAATAAGCGTAAAATGGTGGATTTTCCAGCACCCGAGGGGCCAGTGATGGCCATGAACTCGCCTTGTGCGAGCTGAAAGCAAAGCTGCTGCAATACAGGTTGCGATTGATCAGGCGTTTGATAACTTACATTATCAAAAACAAGGTTGAGCGTCTCAGGCATGGTTTTAATTTTTGTGTTGCTATCTTGCAAGGATGACTTTAAAAAAGGGGTTAAAGGGCGCATGCTTTCTTTGGCTTGCGCCCATTGCAAACAAGCCGCGCTGAAACGGTCTAACATGGCTGTGAGCTGCGTTGTCATCAATAAAAGCGGCAATAAGGCTAAACTGGTTTGTGCGTAAATTAACAACGTTAGGGTTAGCAATAATAAACCATCCCACGTGCTTAAGGCTAACTGAATGCCAACAAACTGCGTGGTGTATTTTTTTAATTGCGTTAAATAAAACATGCCTTGCTTGATGACATAAGGCAGCGCATAAGCCTGCCTAAATTTATCGATGTTTAGCATTAATTCTGACAGCCAATGCGAGAAGGCCGTTTGTGTGCTTAATTGGTTTTTGGTCACTCGTAATTGGCATTTGAAAATAATGCTTTTATAAGCCAATGAGCATGCCACCAATAATAATACCGGCAACAATAACCACGGTAGCTGACAAGAAAAATAAATCAATAACCCAAACATGCCGATTAAAGCAATAAAAATAGCAGAAACCGATTGCATGCCTTGCTGTAGCCCAAATTCATACTGCGAAAAATAGTTGGCTAACTCACCGGCTGAATAGGCTGAATGATTTTCACTGGGAAGGTGCAAGACATGATGGCAGGCTTGACTCAGTTGTTGCGCCGCCCATTTCACATTGACTGTGGAAAGCAGCCTTTCATCGTAATAAGTTAACACGGCTGTGGCAGCGATAAATAATAAAAAACCCATCAAGGTTACAACATAAGCCGAACTCGCTATCCAATACAAGTGCGTTAACAAAACCCCATTCATGAGTGTAAAAAACAAACCAACACCACCCAGCACCAAGCTAAGCAAAGCCATGGCCGATACGACTGAAAAATGCACCCTAAGCAACTTGCGCAATCGCTGCCTCCTCTCGGATTTCTGCTTGAACCAAGCGATAAAAATGCCCGTTTTTTGCGATTAATTCAGCATAAGTGCCAGACTCAATGACCTCACCTTGATCTAAGACATGGATTTGCTCGCAGTGCTTGATGGTTGATAAACGATGGGCAATGTGTATCACGGTTTTATTGACAGTTTTTAAATAATGAATGATGTTTGATTCGGTGGCTTCATCCAATGAAGACGTGGCTTCATCTAAAATAAGCAAAGGCGTGTTTTGTATTAAAGCACGCGCTAATGCTAAGCGTTGTTTTTCACCGCCGCTGATATTGCTGCTGTTTGCATTCAAGGGCAATAAAAGACCGCGCGCTTGAATAAAGCCTTCAAGACAAACATGCTTCAATAATCGGTGCACACTTTCCATGGCCACCTGGTCATTCCAGAGGCTGATGTTTTGAAGCAAACTGCCTGTCATTAGCGTGGATTCTTGCATGACCGTCGCAATGCAAGCTGAAATAAGCTCGGGCGACATGGCGGCCAGCGAAACCCCACCCCAGGTAATGTCGCCTTCATCCGGCAAATATAAACCCGATAACAATTTCCCTAAGGTGGATTTCCCCGAGCCACTGCCACCCACAAACGCAATGTGCGCGCCCGGCTGAATGTTTAAAGTAATGCCTTTTAACACAGGTTCGGACGTTTTATTATAATAAAAAGTTAAGTGATTCACTTTCAATTCAAGCGGGGAAGCGGATGAGAGCGACACTGCCGGCAACGCAAACCGTGGGTCTTGTTTCACCGCATAAACATCGTGAACACGATCAAGGGCAGCCGCGGCGGATTGCGTTGATTTTATCGCTTCAAATAAGGTGCTCAATTGTCGATTTAATAAAGCATTTAAGCTTGAAAATGCCAGCAACGCACCCAAACTGAGCTTGCCGGCGTCGTATTGATGCGCACCCATGATTAAGATCAGGAATGGCAAGCCCATTTGGCTGGTTTTGGTAAATGCCGCAATGAGGGCTTGATAATAAGCAAGCACTTGCTGCCTTTGAATTTTTTCATGCAGTAAATTCGACCATTGCGAAAAAACAATGGATTGCAAGCCAGCAATGTTCAAACTTTCAAGATGATTAAAGGCCGATAAAGTGGCTGAAAACCAGTGGGCTTCTGCTTGCGATGCTAATTTTTCTGCGCCTTGTTTACACCGACCTAACACAATCACGACCACTAACGAAAATAAACAAAAACCAAGGCTTTGCAAGGCAAACTTCACATTAAATAAACTCAAGCCCATGACTATCATTAGGCTAGTGATGACACTGCTGCTGATAACCCCAAACCCCGACAAAAGCCTAAGGAGGGAGAAATCCAGTTGATTTAACACAGCCAACAACTCGCCTTTGGGTCGCAGGGCATACATTTTAGCCGGCCATTGCATCACGTGAATAAATAAACGCGAAGCTTCCGCTAGGCTAAGGCAAACACAGGCTTTATTTTGCAACCACTCTTTCGTTTGACTCATGATAAGCAACAAGAGGCTAACGCCTGCCGTTAACAGTAACACCGGCTTTAACCACTGCACTTCATGCTGAAGTAAAATGTGGTTCACAAAAACGGAGCTCATGCCTGCATAAAAAAATGAAAGCGCGCTCACGAGCAACAAGGTGGTGATCATCACCGTTTGAAAAGGCATGGTTAATTTAAATAAGCGCAATAAATCACTTTTTGGTTTTTGCTGATGCTGGTTAGTGATAAGTGCGCTTGGCGTTAACGCAATTGCGACACCCGTGAATGATGTATTCAATTCATCGAATGAGACAACGGTTCGGCCAATGGCTGGGTCGTTAATATAAACTTTTTTATTTTTAATGCCTTCAAGCACGATATAATGTGAGAAATTCCAGTGCAAAATAACCGGGCCGGGCAAGGCGGTTAATGCTTCTAATTCGAGCGAATAAGCTTCTGCTTCAAACCCTTGCGCTCTTGCGAGGCTTAATAAAGTGCTAGCACGTGTGCCATCGCGAGAAACGCCTGCAAAATCACGCAAACGGGCTAAAGGCAAATTCAGGCCGTAATAATCGAATAAAATTGCGAGGCAAGCCAAACCGCACTCGGTTTCACCGTATTGCAAGATTGATGTTGTTTTGTAAAAATGTGCCAAGGTTAACAATCCGCTTGCATGAGAAGTTGAATGGGGTGGCAGGTATGGGTGATCACTTTAGCTGAAACCAACATGCCGGGCTTTAATGATTGCTCTGTTTTTAAGACAGCAAAATAAGGCACGCCCTGATCAAAAAAATGATCGACCATATTGCGATTGCCTAAATAAGCCTCTGCTAATTCTTTAGAAATGGGGTATTGCGTGATGCTCATCACAGTTGCTTTCATGCCATGACCCGATGGTTGGCTTAAATTTCTAGGGTAAAGCGAAGCTGACATTTCGGGTTGTATGCGCTTAATATCATCATTGCTTAAAATGACTAAGGCTTCGGTGGGTGCATTGGTTTCATGATTTGCAGTAAATGGGTTACCCATGCCGATGTAATCAGTTGTGCTGGGTGTGGCATACGCATTTTTAGCATCGAGGTAATCACGTTCTGCTTGCACCATATCACCTTCAGTTAAATAATGTTTTAAATAAAGCTCACGTTTTTTATTTAATAAATTCTCAGCTTGGTTTAACGCTGCTTTTTTTGCCGCTAGGGTGTCTTCATTATTTTTTAAAGCTTGCTGCCAATCAGATTGGCTAACGATGATCCCGGCACCTTCTGTCGTGATGGGGATGTTAGCAAACCATCCCCAGATCACTAAAACCAACAACATTAACAACGACGCGATCATGCCTATCATCACACTGGGGGTTATCACCGTCAGGGTGGGGTGGATAAGGCCCCTCCCCTGTGCGGCTTTTAAGGCATTTTCACGAAAGATTGTCATGGCTTAGGAAAGCCCTAACCAGTGAGACCAAGCGGCGTAATCGCGGTCGCTGTAATGTTGCCCACTCTTATTTTTAAGCTGCCCACTGATGCTTTGAAGAGTTAAATATGCGCTGTTGTGTAAATTTGGCTGATTCAATCGCAAGCAATCCATTAACGCAGGCCCTGCTTTTTCTTTAATGACTTCAACATAACGAGGCTGCTGAGATAAACCAAATAACACCGTCAATGCCTTGCTTTTATCCATCAAAATAGGGCTATTTAGCATTTTTATGAAATCATCGACAGGCAGAGTAACATTTTTATCTTTCATAGCAATAGCTGACAACACACGAACAGAATTTGCTCTAACCGTTTCATCTGGGTCATTCATGGCGCCTAACATCAAATCAATCAGCTGAGGTTCATTCATGGCATGCGCCAATAAAAATACCGCCGTTGCACGCTTATTTGAATTTGAATCATTTTTCAAAATTTCAATAAGTTCAACTTGATGCTGAGGCACTTTTTGACTAAATTCTTTTTCATATTTCCTTAACGTCGGCGTCCCAAACTCGCCGATACAATGAAGCTCTTTGCATTTCATAAAATCAGAATTTACTTTTCCACTCATGTAAAGAGGCATAGCAACACGCTGATATTTATTCCACTCACTAAAAAGATGCGCAGGATCGCTGTAATGCCCTGTTGGTTCAGGGCCGTAGACTGGAAGTGTTGATTCCAAACCCTTATCAACTGCATTAATGCTTAAATAATTATTCGGGTCTTTAGGGTAGATAACAAAATCAAGCTTAAGATAAGCATACTGACCTAACTTATTAACTTCCGTGTCTATTGCTTTACGAAAAGCTAAAATATCTTTTTCACCTGCTTTATAATTGCCTTTCATCGCAGATTGATGAACGAGTTTAATTTTTGAACGATATTCGTCAATAATCGGCTGAATTTGCGCTAACGTAAATTGCTTCGTTTGATAAAGATCAACTTTAGTCTCCTCAGCAAAAACATTGTGCGTTAATGAAGCCATTAAACATCCTATTAACACTGACAACTTTTTCATACACTCTCCTTAAGATAGTAACTGTGTTTTAAATAGGCAACCCAGGATCAACGTGAGTTGCCATGGCTTGCTTTTGAATCGGAATCATTAATTCACGAAACTCAGGAATTGTTACAGAAATGTCAGAAGATTTCCATACATAATTTGAATTTCTACTGCATAAAAATTTTACAAACGGGTCAAGGAGTCGAATTTCCGGGTGAAAGTCTTCTTGCCATAAAAATTGCCCCTGCTCATTAATTTCTAAAAAAACATATTCACCCTCGGGTGTCACAATAAAATCAAAACAACCAAAGACCACACCCAGCTTTAACATCAAGGCAAAGCACTTATTAGCAATAACATCCGGGAGTTCATACGGCTCCATTCTCAGTTTATGCGGCGACACCGACCGCCAATCTTCAATTCCACATTCATGCTCTTGAGAATATAATTTGGTAGCAATGGCGGTATGCCCCATACATGTCACTCGTAATTCATACGCCTTTTTTATTCGGCGTTGATAAATTCCAGGCGTCAACCTAAGTGTTTGATGCGAAGGTAAATCCGCAAGGGTAATAACATTGGTATAAGTTAAACGTATTTTATTTTCAGCAACCCACACTGTTGGATAGATGGGTTTATAAACAACCCCACCTTCTGGATAAGCTTTAATAAAATGATTGATTTCATCTGGGTCGTTACTGATAATGGTTTCAGGAATAGAAAATCCTAATTTTGCAGCAATCTTTAATTGCGTTAACTTGCAATTCACACGCTCAAATGACGCCGGTGCGTTAACCCAAAATGCATTTGGCGCAATGCTTTGCCAGAGGGCTTTAAAAAAAGTTATATTTTCATTTTTTGCGTTTTTTAAATCATCTGGGTGAACCAAATCATCAAGCTTTGGTTTAGATGGCCTGCGATACCAAACGATATCAATTGAATCTGATTCATTGATTTTAAAATCAAGCCCGCTTGAAGACCATTTCAGCTCACCATCATTCAAACGAAATGTATGCGCTTGAAGCTTTGGGATGTCAGACGTATACCAAAGTGTGACTTTATGCCCTATCTTTTCTAACGCTAACTTTACATAAATTGAATCTGGATCATCAGGTTTTGTTGCAATTAAAATATTCAACATAAAATTTCCTTTAATTGCCCCCTTTTTCAAGGGGGCAACCTGTTAGCTATTAATCAAGAGTAAGGTCAGCTACAAAATCTTTTCCCAGTGGAACTGAAGGCTGTAAGCAGGCACCCCAACTCATGCCAGCCGCTGAGATTTCTTGAATTTGCTCTAGTGACAAAACTTTAGATTGTTTGAATGGTAAAATGCGTTCATGGCTCATAAATTTTCTCCGAATATAGTTAAATTTAAAATTAGCTGTCTAAGGTCATACTAAAACCACTACCACTGTTGTAATGAAAAGTTGGTTGCGGAAAGTTAAAATTAGCTTCAGCCGATCCACCACTCACTTTTTCAACACTGACGTCATCTAACTTCTTAGACACTTGAAACGACATAATTCTTTCTACTTTCATTTAAATCTCCTTAAAAAATAATTAACTGTTTATGGCATCAACTCATTCAAGCTAAAGTCATGTTGTCCGGAAGCACAAAACCTGCTTGCGCAATGACTGATACCCTTGTGTTTACACTGCTTCATTGTTAACTCCTGTTCTTCCTTCATCCTCATGAGAGCCCTCACTGTAACTCCATCATTTTGAATTTTCAATACTGTACAAATACGATATTTGATTTATTTTTCGATGGCAACGCCACCCTCAAATGCCAAATAAATCGCATGCGCCGTGTTGCGCGCACGTAATTTTTTCTTGATCTGGCCAAAGTAAGTGTCTATCGTGCGAAATTCCAAATTGAGCAACTTCGCAATTTCTTTTGAGGTTAACCCCTGAGCTTTGTAGGTCATAATCGCAGATTCACGTTCATTTAAAATGGACACGGATTCAACTCCTGTTAAGGCTTAAGTAAAAAATGAAATGCGCTAGGCGCAGAGAGTGTTGATTAGCAGGCCAAGAAAGCCTGCTGGTGTTGGGGGTAATCTAAAACAGAAAATACGAGGTGTCAATAATAAAATACAATAAATGGATTTAATTGCCGGTTTGCAAGCCACTGCCATTAAGTTAAGGTTTTAAGAACATTAGTTTTATAATGAGATTCACAAAAACCTCCGTTCGCCTCGTCTTAGGGTTCATTTTCAGCGCTGACTTCGCGGCGCAAAGAACGCGCTACCCTCAGGATTTCCTTTTTTTGCCGTCGCTCAAACGCGCTCCCGGCGCGGTTTCGCTCTGCGGGTTCAAGGCGCGCAGACGGCA
>DASTZQ010000039.1:0-6320 GCA_035764205.1 Gammaproteobacteria bacterium | reverse complement strand
ATTATTAGAGGTTAGTATACACAAATGAGCTTAAGGAAATATTAACGACAAAGCCTTAAATTTAACATAAAAATCAAAAGGATGGAGCCGCCACCCAGCGAAACCCCATCAAATAAGCTTACATCCAATCCTCTTCCTCATAACCGCCTTCTAAAAAGCGCATGCTTTCTTGAACCAAAGGGTCGAGGCCAATGCGAGCTAAGCCTGAGACTTTAAACACTTTGCCTTGCCAGCCAATGCGGGCAACCAAAGCATCGCAATGCGCATCCACTTCGTCGGTAGGGAGTTGGTCAATTTTATTGAGAACCAACCAGCGTTCTTTCGTGCGTAAATCTTCACTGTATTTTGATAATTCTTCAGTGATGGCATTAAACGTTTCAACCGGGTCAGAACCATCAAGGGGAAGCACATCCACCACGTGAAATAATAAACGCGTGCGCATCACGTGTTTTAAAAAACGGATGCCTAAACCAGCGCCCTCTGCCGCACCTTCAATTAAACCCGGCAAATCCGCCACCACAAAGCTGCGGTAAGGTGATGCACTCACCACACCCAATTGCGGGTGCAAGGTCGTGAACGGATAATCCGCCACTTTGGGGCGAGCGGCGGAAATAGCCGTAATTAATGTTGATTTACCCGCGTTAGGCATGCCAACCAAGCCAACATCGGCCAATACTTTTAATTCTAAACGCAACTGACGACGCTCACCCTCTTGGCCCGGAATGGTGCGACGAGGCGCACGGTTCACGCTGCTTTTAAAGCGCGCGTTACCCACACCGTGACGACCGCCCTTGGCAACCAAAGCAATGTCGCCAGACTTTGCTAAATCAGCAATTAATTCGTTGGTGGCATCGTCGTAAATCATGGTGCCAACGGGGACGCGCAAGGTTAAATCTGCGCCGCTTCTGCCAGTGCAGTTTGTGCCGCCGCCTTTTTCACCATTGTCTGCTTTGTGCGTGTGAATGTAACGGTAATCCACTAAGGTGTTAACACTTTCGTCGGCTTGCATGTAAACACTGCCGCCATCACCGCCATCACCACCGTCAGGGCCACCGAAGGGCACGAACTTCAGGCGTAAGAAACTGCAAGCGCCGTTGCCGCCAGTGCCGGCTTCTACGTTTATTTTTGCTTCGTCTACAAACTTCATCGTTTTGCATTCCTTCTAATCTCCCCCTCCATCAAGCGCCCTTTGCGCCGATGGAGGGGGTTGGGGGGGCTTCAAATGTTGCCCCTCAGGTCTCACTAAAACAGGGGCTTGAATATAAAAAAAGCCTCGCGTGTACGCGAGGCTTTTCATTCGTGATGGTTTTTTTAAAAGTTGGTGGATTACGGCGCGAGCGCCTAATCCACCCTACGCCGCTTCTACCAATTCAATGCTAACCGTGCGTTTCTTCAATTTACCCTTCACCGCAAAAACCACTCGGCCTGCCATTTTCGCAAACAAAGTGTGATCGCGACCTAAACCAACGTGTTGGCCAGGATGATATGCCGTGCCACGTTGACGAATGATAATTTCACCAGCCTGAACGATTTGACCACCGTAGCGCTTCACGCCAAGGTATTTCGGGTTAGAATCGCGGCCATTTCGTGTACTACCGCCAGCTTTTTTCGTTGCCATTGCTAAAACCTCTCTTTAAACCTAGCCCTGAATCTTGGTGATTTTGACTTCGGTGTAGTTTTGTCTGTGACCTTGAGACTTCATGTGATGCTTACGACGATTAAATTTGATAATGCGAATTTTATCGTGACGACCGTGAGCAACCACCGTTGCAATCACTTTGCTGCCTTCAAGGTAAGGACGACCCACCTTGACGCTGCTGCCTTCGCCAACCATCAACACTTTGTCAAATTTAACTTCGCTACCCACCGCTTCAGGCAAGGTTTCTAACTTAAGGGTTTCACCCTCAAGCACTCGATGTTGTTTACCACCACTTAAAATGACTGCGTACATTCGGTAACACTCCAACGTTTCCATTAAGGAAAATTAAGAGGGAGGATTCTCACCCTCACCTCACAAGAACTTAAGCTGCACTCTCAACCGTATCACGGTCAACGAGTTGCACAATTGCCATAGGGGCGTTGTCGCCTTTACGGAAATTATATTTCAAAATACGAAGATAACCACCTGGGCGTTGTTTGAAAAACGGCCCAATATCCCCAAACAACTTGGTGACGATATCACGGTCACGAAGACGATCAAAGGCTAAACGACGGCCATGCAAGCTGTCTTCTTTCGCCATGGTGATCATGGGTTCCATCACACGACGTAATTCTTTTGCCTTTGGAAGCGTTGTTTTAATGGTTTCATGCTTAAGCAAGGAAACCATCATGTTTCTATACATCGCTTTACGATGGCTGCTGGTTCGACCCAGGCCTCTACCGCTATTATGATGACGCATCGCTAAAACCCTTTCTTAATATTACTTCTTGTTTTCATCGTTGATGGACGATGGTGAACGCCATCCATCTATTTTTGTGCCTAAGCCTAAGCCGTGAGCAGCTAAAACATTTTTAATTTCAGTCAGCGATTTTTTGCCGAGGTTAGGGGTTTTTAATAAATCCCCTTCCGTGCGTTGCACTAAATCACCAATGAAGAAAATGTTTTCAGCTTTTAAGCAGTTGGCAGAGCGAACTGTTAATTCTAAATCATCAACAGGGCGATGATAGATGGGGTTAACCGCATCATCACGAGATGATTTTTCTGTCACTGCAGGTGCAGATTGCAAATCAACGAAGGTCAGCAATTGCTGTTGCAAAATGGTTGCTGAACGACGAATCGCTTCTTCTGGGTCAAGCGTACCATTGGTTTCAATGTCAATGATGAGCTTGTCTAAGTCGGTGCGTTGTTCAACACGCGCATTTTCAACCGAGTAAGCCACACGGCGAACAGGGCTGAAGCTTGCATCAACGTGCAATGCACCAATCGCGGTTTTACCTTCGGTTTTACGGTGACGAATGATCGCTGGTTGATAACCACGACCCAATTCCACTTTTAAAGTCATGTTCAAGCTGGCCGCATCGGTCAAGTGAGCAATGACGTGCTCAGGGTTGACGACTTCGACATCGTGTTCGGTTTGAATGTCGGCTGCTGTCACGGTGCCTGGGCCGCTCTTGTTGAGCTTTAAGGTCACTTCTTGACGACCAAGCATGCGAATGGACACGCCTTTTAAATTCAACAGAATTTCGACCACGTCTTCTTGAACACCAGTCACGCTGCTGTACTCGTGCAAAACGCCATCGATGGTCACTTCAGTGATGGCCGCACCAGGCATGGAGGAAAGCAAAATACGACGCAAGGTATTGCCTAGCGTGTGACCGAACCCGCGCTCCAACGGCTCAAGGGTAACCTTGGCGTGAAAAGGCGAAATCGTCTCGACGGCAATTTCTCGAGGTGTTAAGAACTCAAACGGATTATTTTGCATGTAACAACCTCTCTATCCCAGAAGTGAATTATTTCGAGTAAAGTTCAACGATCAGTTGTTCGTTAATGTCGGGTGGTAAATCGGTGCGATCTGGGGCGCTTTTGAAAGTGCCGGAGAACGTCGTTTCATCCACTTCAACCCAGCTGCAAGCCGCTCTGGTTTTTGCTAAAGTCATGGCAGCAACCACGCGCAATTGCGTTTTAGCTTTGTCTCTTAAGCTGATGACATCGCCAGGAGCCACTTGGTAAGAAGGGATGTTCACCGCATTGCCATTCACTAAAATAGCGCAGTGGGTCACCAACTGACGTGATTCAGCGCGGGTGGAACCAAAACCCATGCGGTAGACCACGTTATCAAGACGGCATTCCAACAATTTCAACAAGTTTTCGCCAGTGGAACCCTTCAAGCGAGCTGCTTTTCTGAAGGTGTTTTTAAACTGACGCTCAAGCACGCCGTAAATACGACGAACGCATTGTTTTTGACGCAACTGAACACCGTGCTCTGTTTCACGACCACGACGAGCACCGTGTTGGCCAGGAGGGGTGTCTAATTTACATTTGGTTTCAATACCGCGTACGCCACTCGTCAAGAATAAGTCTTTCTTTTCGCGACGGGCTAGCTTTAAGCGTGGGCCTAATTTACGTGCCATGATTCTCTCCTACACTCTTCGTTTCTTGGGTGGGCGCACACCATTATGAGGGACGCCAGTCACATCGGTAATGGAGGTGACTTTAATGCCAGCGACAGAGACTGAACGTGCAGCAGACTCACGGCCTGGGCCTGGACCTTTAACGCGAACTTCAGCAGTTTCCATGCCTTGTTCTTTGGCAAGGGTGGCAGCAGCAAGCGCCGCTTCACCAGCCGCGTGTGGCGTTGATTTACGTGAACCACGGAAACCGCATTTAGCAGCACTGGACCACGAAACCACGTTACCTTGTAAATCGGTGATGGTAACGATGGTGTTGTTAAACGTTGCACCAACATGCACGATACCGGTAAGGACCTTGCGTTTTACTTTTTTAACACGAGCCTTCGCGGTGGATGCGGCATCGGCTTTGGTTGACTTTGTCGGTTTTGACACTTTAGCCATTTTTATTTACCTTTTCTCTTGCCTTTACGGGTACGAGCATTCGTTTTTGTACGTTGACCACGAACAGGTAAGCCACGCTTATGGCGTGAGCCACGGTAGGTACCCAATTCGACTAATCGCTTGATGCTCATTGCCACTTCACGTCGCAAATCACCTTCAACGCGGAATTTTGCAATTTCGCCACGCAGTGTTTCAAGCTCACCTTCAGTTAAGTCTTTGACTTTTTTGGTAGGTTCTACACTTGCTGCACCACAAATTTCTCTTGCACGTTGTCTGCCCACGCCATAAATTGCTGTGAGGCCGATGACCACATGCTTTTGTACTGGTATGTTTACGCCTGCTATACGGGCCGCCATTCATTCACTCCTAACTGGTCTTTACTGTCTCTTGCGATCTTCAAAAAGCGCATGAGTTTAATATTCATGGCCGAAAAAATCAACCTTGTTTTTGTTTATGACGCTTTTCTTTGCAGATGATTCTAACCGTGTTTTTACGGCGAATGACCTTGCAATTACGGCATATTTTTTTAACTGACGCGCCTACTTTCATGATTTACTCCACTTTTTCTAGAACACTAACGAGTGAGGCTGCTACCAGCACCACCACGGAGATTGGCCTTTTTAAGCAAAGACTCATACTGGAAAGACATGATATGAGCTTGGACTTGGGCCATGAAGTCCATCACAACCACCACGATAATCAGCAAAGACGTGCCCCCAAAATAAAAGGGGACGTTCCATGCCAATATCAGGAACTCGGGCAAAAGGCAGACTAATGTAACATAAATTGCGCCTGCTAGGGTAAGTCTTGTCATCACGGTATCAATATATTTTGCGGTTTGCTCGCCTGGGCGTATGCCAGGGATAAAGGCACCGGATTTTTTAAGATTATCAGCCGTTTCCTTAGGGTTAAAGATTAAGGCTGTGTAAAAAAAACAGAAAAAGATGATGCCAACACTGAATAAAAGCATGTGCAGCGGCTGACCTTGTTGCAATGAAACGCTCAAGGTTGCTAACCAGCTCATGCCCTTGCCATTACCAAACCATTGGGCAATCGTGGCAGGGAACAAGATTAAGCTGGAGGCAAAAATGGGGGGGATAACACCCGACATGTTGATTTTTAAGGGTAAATGCGTTGATTGGGCAGAATAAACTTTGCCACCTTGAATGCGCCTTGCATAGCTAATGGTAATGCGACGCTGAGCGCGCTCCATGAAAACCACGAAAGCCACGACACCCACCACGGCAGCCAGCACTAAGAAAAGAACAGCCACTTGCAACTGACCTTCTCGGACTTGCTCGAAGGTGCGGCCAAGGGCGGTTGGCAAGCCAGCGACAATACCGGCGAAAATCAGCATGGAAATACCGTTACCTATGCCACGCTCAGTAACTTGCTCACCTAACCACATTAAAAACATGGTTCCCGTGACCAAGGTTAAAGTCGTTGTAAAATAAAAGCTTAGGCCTGGTGAAATCGCAACATTGCTGGCGATTAACATTTTAGAGACACCCAAGGCTTGGAAAGTGGCCAAAAAGACCGTTCCGTAGCGCGTGTATTTGTTGATTTTGCGTTGGCCAGCCTCACCTTCTTTGCGTAATTCAGCCAATTGAGGCGAAAGCACGCTAACCAGCTGCACAATGATGGAAGCTGAGATATAAGGCATGATCCCGAGCGCTAAAATAGAGAAGCGCATTAAGGCACCGCCCGAGAACATATTGAATAAACCGACAATATTGTTCTGCTGAGCATTGAAAAGCTCAGCCAAGCGAAGTGGATTTAAGCCGGGCACGGGGATATAAGAGCCGGCA
>DASTZQ010000038.1:0-2846 GCA_035764205.1 Gammaproteobacteria bacterium | reverse complement strand
AAGGGGTCAAGTCCTGACATTTGACATTTGCTAAAGTGGGCTGAGAATATGTCAAATGTCAGGACTTGACCCCTTCTTCCTTCTTCAAGCAGAAATGATTTAGCTAACCCTCACGCACCTGCGGTGCTTTAACAACCCATTTTGCCATTACCCCGGCCCGCGGATGCAAAAGGCGCATCCTAAGCCGGGGCTATCATCTGACGGCCTACGGCCTTTCATTATTAGCCTAGCGCCTGACCCACAGCATAAATTGTCCATATTTGGCGACGCCTAATAAACCATATAAATCATATAGCTAAGCAACACCCACCCGAACCACTTGATTATTTTCATTCCATATTCTAGAATCTAGAATATGGAATAGAGGAAAGCGCCATGATCATCAAACCCCAAGACATTGTCGTGCTAGCCAAGCTTCTGGCTCAGGCGGGCAACAAGCGCTGGTCACAATACAGCCTTGCTTCCGAGCTATGCCTAAGCCCATCTCAAGTCAATAGCGCCTTCAAAAGATTAGTCATGGCCGGCTTAATAACCCCCTACCACTCACCCAATAAACCCCAACCCATCATTCAAGCGTGTGAAGAGTTCTTTATTCACGCCTTAAAATATATATTCCCTGCGAAATTAGGGGAAATAGCTCGCGGCATACCCACCAGTTATTCAGGGCCCAGCCTTAGCAATCAAATCGTTCCCGGGAATGATCCTGTGCCTGTCTGGCCCTATGGCGAAGGCAAAGAGCGAGGGGTTACCTTAAAACCTTTATACTCATCGGTGCCTGAATCCGTTACCAAACACCCCGATCCCGTGTTTTATGATTTATTAACACTGATAGATGCGATTCGCTCTGGGCGAGCAAGAGAAAAACAACTTGCCGTGCAAAAATTATCCCAAATACTAAAATCAACCATTAACCAGGAAAAAAGAGCACCTCATGGATAAAAGCAGAGCCCAACACAACCTTAACTCTCTTATTCTTATTGCAAATCGACTGGATGAGCTATGCGATGAAGTCACCTTTGTGGGCGGCTCTATCACAGGCCTTTTAATCACAGATCATGCCGCGCCTGACGTCAGATTTACAGTGGACGTTGATTGCATTATTGATGTCGTAACAAAACAAGAATACCATTCCATATCAAAAAAATTAAGGAATAAAGGTTTCAAAGAAATGATTATTGGCAATCACCCAATATGCCGATGGAATTGCGATGGCATCCTTGTCGACATAGTGCCTATCAATAAAAACATATTGGGATTTTCCAATCGGTGGTATAAAGATGCACAAAACAATGCGTTCAGCCAAGCTTTAGATGACACCAGAACAATAAAAGTCATATCAGCACCCTATTTTCTTGCCTCTAAATTAGAAGCATTTAAAGACCGAGGAAAACAAGACTTTTTATTGAGCCATGATCTAGAAGACATCATTGCTGTCATTGACGGCAGGCCTGAGCTTATTGATGATCTTGAAAACACAGATCATCATTTAAAAGAATATTTATCAGTTGAGTTTGACGCGCCCGTTAACAACCCTTATTTTATGGAAGCGCTCCCTGGGTACCTTAATTATTCCTCTGAATCGGAAAAACGAAAAAACATTGTGGAAGAACGAATAAAGGAAATCATTGAAGCAGGAAAATAAATGAGCATTAAAAAAATAGCTTGGCTCACAGATATTCACTTAAATTTTTTGGACAGCGAAGCCAGAAAGAATTTTTATAAAACCATTGATAACATACAATGCGAAGCGTTATTAATAACCGGCGACATCGCTGAAGCGCCAAGTATTTGCGATATTTTGAATGAATTCAGTCAACATGCAAATAAGAAAATTTATTTTGTTTTAGGCAATCATGATTATTATTTTGGATCAGTGGCAAGTGTTCGAGAAAGCATTGCGGCACTTTGCGTTAAAAATGAAAACCTAATTTGGCTAGGCAAACCAGAAGTGGTCCATATAAACGAACACACCGCATTGTTAGGGCATGATGGTTGGGCTGATGCGCGTTATGGCGATTTTGATCATAGCACCGTCACTTTAAATGATAGCCGTTTCATTACTGAATTATTCCAGGCTTTTCTGTTAAACAAATCTAGCTTGAAAAATGAAATGCAGCGATTGGCTGATGCAGATGCAAAAATCTTAGAAAAAACACTCATGCAGGCTACGGACTTAAACATTAAAAGAATAATTATCGCGACTCATATACCACCCTTTCCAGAGTGCTGCCTACATCAAGGCAAGCAAAGCGATCCGGACTTTTTGCCTTACTTCTCCTCCAAGGCAACAGGCGATGTCATTTCAGTTTTTGCCCAAAACCATCCCGAAATTGATATTTTAGTTTTATGTGGGCACACTCACAGCCATGCGTCATTCCAGGCATGCAAAAATTTAAAGATTATTGCGGGTTCAGCTAAATATTATGCGCCAATAGTTCAGGAAATTATTGAGTTACTATAACCAATTAATGATAAAAAAGACAAAATCGGCAGAGAGGGGGCTTAAAAGGATGCCCGAGCTACAATAGCACCTCACCTGCCTTATATAAAACCGCCCTGCCCGCTAGTCTCCCCACCCCAGATCAAACGAAGGGCGTTTGATCTGGGCTACAACGCTACAACACCACCAACCATCAGCGAGCGATGTAGCCCGCGATGAAGCGCCTTTTGCTTCATCCGGGATCTTTGCGCTCACCACCACCCCAGATCAAACGAAAGGCGTTTGATCTGGGCTACAACATCACCAACCACCAGCGAAACAATGTAGCCCGCGATGAAGCGCCTTTTGCTTCATCCGGGGTCTTTGCGTTTACCACCACCCCAGATCAAACGAAAGGCGTTTGATC
>DASTZQ010000037.1:0-35702 GCA_035764205.1 Gammaproteobacteria bacterium | reverse complement strand
TAAGCTCAAACTGAGGGTCGGGCGTAAAATCGTTGGGAAGGCTATCAGTGCTGACATAATTTAAAGGGTTAGCTTGGTGAGGGTCGGCAGGCAGACCAAACATAAATTCATAAACGCGGGATGGCACGCGGTTATGCTTGTGGTTAGTCATGATGTAAATGACCACAATTGAGCTGTCGTACATCCACAAAAACAATCGACGCTTTTTATTAACGCGCACGGTGAGCACGTTAGGGCGCGCGCCGTGTATGCGCTCAAGACCGATGCCCTTGCCTCGCTCGCCTTGGTGCAAACGACGAAGCACGTCTTTGTCTTGTTCAGTTAATGCAAGTTTTACTGTTTCGTCAACGCATTCAAATGGATCTTCCCACAAGCTAACGCTTCTGTCCCCTGGCATACCAAACCTCTTTGTGTGTGTTTTGTGTGGTGTTGCTTATTTTTGTTTTAAAATCATATAGATACTGGTCACTGTTTAGTGATCCGTATTTTGTTGAACGATTGTACACGAATTTGCTTAAGGAAACCTTAAAAGATTAAAAGAGACCCCACCTAAGGGACACTGCCATTAAGTTAAGGGGAATGCTAGGTCGTTTGAGTTTTTAAAGCACAGCTAGTCATGTGCACTGACGCTCGCTAATGAAAGGCCGCAGGCCGAAAGTTCAAGAGCCCCGGCTTAGGAGGCGTTTTTTGCCTCCGCGGGCCGGGGTTACATGAACACGGACGATAAAAGCGCCGTAGGCGCGTGAGTCATTCAGCGCAATCCTCACGCACCTGCGGTGCTTTAAAAACAATTTGTCATCTAACCCCGGCCTCCGCGCTTCGCGCTTCAGCCGGGGCTGCTGAACTTTCGGCCTAAAGGCCTCTTGTTTCTGCTTAACTTAATGGCAGTGACCTAAGGGAGGGGTTTAGGAAAATTTAACGTTGGCGCGCTTCACCGCACTTTCACGATAAAGCGAATATTCGAGGTAGCCTAAGCTGTTTTGCACCTGCTCAGTAAACACAGCCGCTTGCTTAGGCGTTGAAAGCACACCATCTTGCACCCCGCTCACTGAAACAATGGCATAACCATTCGGTAAACGCGTTACACCGTAAGTGAGCTTGCCCTTGGCAGGACGAGGCAACCTAAACGCACCATCAAGCACAGCCGAATCCACTTTGGTGGCATAACGACCCATCACACCAACCTTGGTCCAATGCAATTGATATTGATTAATGAGCTTGGTGTTATCTGCGCCCGATTGAAAATTCGATAATAAAGTATGCGCAAATTCGTTAGCGCGCGCTTCCGCGGCTTGCACCTTTAATTTGTCAGTGATTTGCTGAGCGACATCTTTCACCGGCAACAAGCTGGAAGGCAAATGTGATTTCACTCGCAAAACCACCACGGTTTCAGGGTTAAGGGAAATAACATCACTGTTGGTTTGCAAGTTTAAAACATCGTTGCTAAACGCTGCATCTCGCACTTTTTTAAACTGGGCAATATCACTGCCTGCTTTATCACGCGCAAACAAAGCTGAGCTTTTTACCGGTAAATTCAAGGCTTTTGCCGCCACACTGAGTGAATCAGGGTGCTCATACGTTAAATCAGCTAATTGGTCGCGCAGCTCTGCAAATTTGTCTTCTGCATGCTGATGAATATAAGCTTCACGCACCTTAGCTTTCACTGTGTCGTAACTGTTGATTTTAGGTTCTTGCACTGCCAAGGCTTTGATTACCACCAAGCCTTGCGCTGTTTCCACCGGGTCGCTGATTTGATTGGCCTGCGTTAAACCCATCACTGCTTTTTGCACATCTGCGGGTAATTGATTTAAAGCAACCAAGCCCGTGGGTAAGTTCGCTTTTGCATTTTGCTTTAAAAGCTTATCAAAGCTCGCGGGGTTTTGATCTAGCGCCTGCTTAATGTTAAGAATTTTAGATTGCTGCGCATCGGCTTGATCGGCGGAAGGGGCGTTCGGCACTAAAATGCCAGCCAGCTCCCAACGCATGGGCTGGGTGTAAGCATTAATGTTTTCGCTGTAAAACGATTTCAGCGCGGGTTCACTGGGGTTAAACTTGCTGTAAAGGTCGGTTAAAGAAAGCTCAAGGTAATCAATGCTCACTTCTTCAGGGGTTTTATAATCGCGTTGATGCGCGGTGTAATAAGCTTGAATTTGAGCCGGCGTGACAACGATGGCGGGTGATAAAAATTGATTAATCGGCAAGGGTAAATAGCTGATGTCGCGCACTTGGTTCACTAAAGAAGCGGTATAGCGCGATTCTTCAGGCAAGCCAAAGGCCGTCAGCATGATGCCTAAACGGGGTTGCTCAATTTGCAAACTGGTTTTGATAAGGTCTAGGAATTCGCTGGTGGTTAAAAGCGTTGCAGACAACACTTCTTGGAAGCGGTCTAGCGAAAAATGACCGTCAACTTGAAAATCAGGCATGCTTTGCAGGTAATCGTCGACTTGTTGGTCTGTGATTAAAAACCCTTGCGCAACAGAAGCTTGTTTTAAGATTTCAATGTCGACTAAAGAACGCAAAGCGCGCTCTTTTAAGGTGGGTTCGTCTTTAGGGGTGACGGCCGAGCCGTACTGAGCCTGCATTTGGCGACGAAGGCGGTCATAGACAACCGTGAGTTGCTCTTTAGAGATGTCAACGCCGTTGACGCTTGCAACCGTCGTGCTAACACCTGAAACAAAGTAACTGTGGATTCCCCAAAGGGCAAATGAAAGGATGATAATGCTGATGATCGTTCCCGCGATCCAACCCTGCGTTTTTTCACGAATTTCTTGCAGCATTCCTAGCTCTCTCTAAGTCAAAAAAGGGGTATCTATTGCTTAACAGATACCCCTTCAAGAATAATTCGGAGTGGACGGGGCTCGAACCCGCGACCCCCGGCGTGACAGGCCGGTATTCTAACCAACTGAACTACCACTCCTCGAACTTTAAACACTTATCTGGGTGCTGAGGGGATCGAACCCACGACCTGCGCCTTGTAAGGGCGATGCTCTACCAGCTGAGCTAAGCACCCGCTTCAAAAAAGTTACGCTTTCGCGTCTTCTTTTACCGCGTCTTTTAAAGCTTTACCAGCTTTAAAGTTAACGACTCTAGCGGCGTTAATGTTGATTTTTTCACCCGTTGACGGATTACGACCAACACGAGCTGCGCGTTCTTTAACCATGAACGTGCCAAAATTTACTATCACCACCGGCTCTGCCTTTTCTAAGGCATTCGTGATACCGTCGAGCACTGCGTCGAGTGCGGCGCTGGCACTTGCCTTGGTGGACTTCATCGCTTCAGCAACAAAATCAATTAATTCATTTCTGTTCATGAGTTCGGTCCTTCTTGGTTGCTCTCTAAAGTAGCCATCTCGATGGAGTCATTCACAACGAGATGGCATTTATACCAATAGGATCAACTCGGTGTCAACACTTTAATGCGTACGAATGCGATCTGTTTTGCGATTTTTTTCTTTTTTCGCCACAGACGCCACCATTGCCCCCTTTACCTTCTTATTTTTGCGCGCTAAACGACCAAGGTAGCCCTTTAAGGCCAAACCCAGGACTTCGTCTATCCAGCGCACAGGCTTGATGTCTAAGTCTTGTTTGATGTTGTCAGGAATCTCTTTCAAGTCTTTGACATTCTCCATGGGGATGATGACCGTTTTAATGCCGCTGCGATGCGCAGCCAAGAGTTTTTCTTTCAAGCCACCAATGGGCAAGACTTCGCCCCTCAGCGTGATTTCACCCGTCATGGCGACATCTGCACGCACAGGCAGGCCTGTGATCACCGACACCAAGGCCGTGCACATGCTGATACCCGCGCTTGGGCCGTCTTTGGGCGTGGCGCCTTCAGGCACGTGTATGTGTATGTCGTGCTTTTCAAAATAATTGCTAGGGATGCTTAATAAATCAGAGCGTGCCCTCACCACTGACAAGGCCGCCTTGATGGATTCTTGCATCACTTCGCCCAATTGGCCGGTGTAAATGGTTTTGCCTTTCCCTGAAAATAAAATGGCTTCAATGCTTAAGAGCTCGCCACCCACTTCTGTCCAGGCCAAGCCTTTAACCTGCCCCACTTGATCTTCTTGTTCAGCAATGTCGTAACGATAACGACGCACACCTAAATATTGCTCTAAATCTTCAGGGGTCACTAACATTTTGCTGGTTTTTGAAGCTTTCGTGGCTTTGATTAAGACTTCTTTCACGACTTTACGGCAAATTTTTGAAATTTCACGTTCGAGGTTACGCACACCCGCTTCTCGCGTGTAATAACGCACAATATCGCGAACCGAGACTTCTTGAATTTCAATTTCCGTCGGTTTTAAACCAGCCAAACCGACTTGTTTTGGAATTAAGTGCCTCAAGGCAATATTCACTTTTTCATCTTCGGTGTAACCCGGGATGCGTATCACTTCCATACGGTCTTTAAGCGCCGGTGGAATATTTAAGGTGTTAGCGGTCGCAATGAACATGACATCAGAGAGGTCGTAATCGACTTCAAGGTAATGATCATTGAACGCATGATTTTGCTCAGGGTCAAGCACCTCTAATAAAGCAGAGGCTGGGTCACCCCGAAAATCCATGGCCATTTTGTCAATTTCATCGAGCAAAAAGAGCGGATTATTCGCGCCCACTTTCGCTAATTTTTGAATGATTTTGCCTGGCATGGCGCCGATGTAAGTGCGGCGATGACCGCGCACTTCCGCTTCATCACGAACCCCACCCAAAGACATGCGCACAAATTTACGGCCGGTGGCATTCGCAATGGATTCACCCAGCGAGGTTTTACCAACCCCCGGGGGGCCAACCAAACATAAAATAGGGCCTTTGATTTTTTTCACGCGTTTTTGAACAGCAAGGTATTCCAGGATGCGTTCTTTCACTTCTTTCAAGCCATAATGCTCGGCTTCAAGAATTTTTTCAGCCTCAGGCAGCGCGTTGTTTGCTGGGCTTTGTTTGTCCCAGGGCAAGGAAAGCATGACGTCTAAATAATTACGTGACACCGTTGCCTCAGCCGACTGCATAGGCATGGCTTTTAATTTATTGAGCTCAGCCGTGCATTTCGTACGGGCTTCTTCAGGCATGCCAGCATTTTCAATTTTCTTTGCAATGGCTTCCAATTCATTAGGCACATTTTCAACTTCGTTTAATTCTTTTTGTATGGCCTTGATTTGCTCGTTAAGGTAATATTCGCGCTGCGTGCGTTCCATTTGGCGCTTCACACGGCCGCGAATTTTCTTCTCGACTTGCAATAAATCAATTTCGGTTTCTAATAAAGCCATTAATTTTTCAAGGCGCTTAGGCAGCTCCATGATTTCCAGCAGTTTTTGCTTTTCATCGAGCTTTAAAGCCAAATGCGCTGCAATGGTGTCGCCCAAACGAGAGCCGTCATCAATGGCTAAAATGGAACCCATGATTTCAGCGGGAATTTTACGGTTTAATTTAACGTATTGCTCAAATTGCGATTTCAATGAGCGAATAAAAATTTCGACTTCTTTGTCTTTTTGTTTTTTATCTTCAAGCGTCTCAACTTCCGCCAAGAAATAATCTTTGTTTTCGATGAAATGTTTAATTTGGCCGCGTTTTACGCCTTCCACCAATACTTTCACGGTGCCGTCAGGCAATTTTAACAATTGCAACACGGTGGCCAAGGTGCCAATGTCGTGTATGGTTTTTTCCGTGGGTTGGTCGTCGGTGGCATTACGCTGAGTGACCAATAAAATTTGCTTGTCAGCAGCCATGGCGACTTCTAAGGCTTTAATCGAGCGTTCACGCCCAACAAAAAGCGGAACAACCATAAAGGGGTACACCACCACATCCCGTAATGGTAATACAGGAATGCTCAAGGTGTTTGTGTCATTGCGTGATATCGCCATGTTGCGTCCCTCCAGTCAGTCATTGGGACTCATTCAGCACGCAGTGCCCGTGACAGGCACCGCGTGAGTTAATGAGTGGAATTATTCAGCTGCGGATTGTTGTTGCTCAGGGTTTTCGTAGATGATCATGGGTTTGCTATCGCCACGGATGACAGACTCATCAATCACCACGGTGGAAACATTGGTTAATGATGGCAATTCGTACATGATATCAAGCAAAGCCTTTTCAAGAATGGAACGCAAACCACGTGCACCCGTTTTCTTTTCAACGCTACGCTCAGCAATGGCAAGCAAGGCTGGTTCGCGGAACTCCAGTGCAACGCCTTCCATGTCAAACAATTTTTTATATTGTTTGATCAAGGCATTCTTGGGTTCGGTTAAAATGCTAACCAAGGCTTGTTTATCGAGCTCTTCTAAGGTGGCAACCACTGGTAACCGCCCAATCAATTCTGGAATTAAACCGTATTTGATTAAGTCGGAAGGCTCAACTTCGTGCAAGAGATCAGAGACGGTTTTAGAGTCATCTAACCCGTGAATTTCAGCAGAGAACCCAATGCCGGATTTTTCAGAACGATCGCGAATGACTTTTTCAAGCCCCGCAAACGCACCGCCGCAAATAAATAAAATGTTGCGCGTGTCCACTTGAATGAATTCTTGTTGCGGGTGTTTACGACCACCTTGTGGCGGCACAGACGCAACCGTTCCTTCAATCAATTTTAACAAAGCTTGTTGCACACCTTCGCCGGAGACATCGCGCGTGATGGATGGGTTTTCAGATTTACGAGAAATTTTGTCAATTTCGTCGATGTAAACGATGCCCATTTGCGCTTTGGTGACGTCGTAATCGCAACGTTGCAATAATTTTTGAATGATGCTTTCAACGTCTTCACCAACGTAACCCGCTTCGGTGAGCGTGGTAGCATCAGCGATGACGAAAGGCACATTCAATAACCTGGCCAAGGTTTCGGCTAATAAGGTTTTACCGCTACCCGTTGGGCCTATCAACAAAATATTGCTTTTGTTGAGCTCAACTTCATCTTGTTTGTTGTGGGTGCGCAAGCGTTTGTAGTGGTTGTAAACAGCCACCGACAAAACTTTTTTAGCTTGCGTTTGATCCACGACATATTCATCGAGGGTTTTGCAAATTTCAGTGGGTGCAGGCAAGCGAGGCAGCGCATCCGTGGCGGGCGCATTTTTCTCGTCTTGCGATTCTTCGTTGATGATGTCATTGCACAAGGCAACGCATTCATCACACACATACACCGAGGGACCAGCGATCAGTTTGCGTACTTCATGCTGACTTTTACCACAAAAAGAACAGTGAAAAAGTTTGTCTTTTCCACCATTGCCGCGCTGGTCGTTAGCCATAGGATAATGCCTCTTCAGTTATCAACAATACATGGGGATAATTAAACAAACTTCAACCCCTGGACTGAAAAAGCCACCCCGTTAAGAGGTCACTTTTTCGTCCTTACCGGCCTTGTGGGCGCGATAGTCCAAAATTTTATCAACTAAACCGTAATCTCGGGCACGTTCGGCACTCATGAAATTATCGCGGTCGGTATCTTTCGCGATGACTTCTTCCGATTGACCCGTGTGATTCGCTAAAATTTGATTCAATTTCGCTCTGATTTTTAAGGTTTCTTCCGCGTGAATGGCGATATCAGAGGCTTGACCCTGCACCCCGCCCAAAGGCTGGTGGATCATGACGCGGGCATTGGGCAAGCAATAACGTTTGCCCTTTTGGCCGCCGGCCAATAATAAAGCGCCCATGCTGGCCGCTTGGCCTATGCACATGGTGCTAACATCCGGTTTGATAAATTGCATGGTGTCGTAAATAGCTAAACCTGCCGTGACGACCCCACCTGGAGAGTTAATGTAGATGGAGATATCTTTGTCTGGGTTTTCAGATTCCAAGAACAATAATTGGGCCACCACCAGGTTGGCCACGTGATCGTCGATGGGGCCACCCAAGAAAATAACGCGGTCGCGTAATAAACGAGAGTAGATGTCAAAGGCTCTTTCGCCTCTGGCGGATTGCTCCACCACCATGGGTACTAAATTTGCTGTGTGTGTCATATATTCATTCCTTTTAAATTCTATTATATACGAATCCCTTTCAATTCGGCATAGGTCATCGCTTTTTCTTTGATCATCGTCTTGGACATTAATTTATCTAAAACTTGATCTTCGAGAACTTGTGCTTCAACACCCCCGCGTTGCTGTTTAGAAGATAACCAATCAACCACTTCTTTGGGGTTTTCATACACAGAAGCAATTTCTTGGATTCTTGCATCAACCTTCGCTTCATCGGCCTTAATGCCTTCTTTTTTAGCAAACTCGCCAATTAAAAGACCCAAAGCAACCCGTTTTTTGGCCACGCTTTCATAGCCAGCCATTTCTTCAGCGGAGTGACTGTGGTGGTCGTGATGATGTGGGTGCATTTCGTCGTGAATGTTTTTAGCTTCACGCTCAACCAAGGCTTTAGGCACATCCATGGCATTTTGATCTATCAATGCTTTGAAAATTTGCTCTTTCAACTTTTCTTTCACCAATCGATCACGTTCCAGCGTTAACGATTGACGAATTTGCTTGCGCAAATCATCCATCAAGCCACTGGCAATACCCAAACGCTTTGCAAAAGCCTCGTCGTGAGCAGGGCTTTCTGGTGCTTGCACAGCATTCACGTGCACCGTGAATTCAATGGGCTTGCCGGCGCGCTCTGCATTCGGGAAATCGGCTGGGAAGCTCAAGGCTAAGGTGCGTGTTTCACCGGCTTTCGTGCCGACTAAACCCACTTCAAAACCAGGCAACATCACTTGGCCACTTAAATCGAGTGGAAAGTCTTTAATCTCGCGATCTTGATCAGACTTACCTTCAAACGTAGTGTAGTAGTTGATCAAAACGCGGTCGGTTGCCGTTGCAGCACGATCAACCTTATTCCATTTTGTGTATTGTTTGCTCAGTTGGTCGATGACGCGATCCACATCCGCTTCAGTAATCTCGACATTTAATTTTTCGATACTGTCCATGGAAAATGCAATTTGCTCAATTTCTGGCAAAACTTCAAAAGAGGCGATAAATTCCAGGGGTTGATTGGGCTGCATCAGCTTGGGTTCAACCTGAGGCGTGCTAATAGGGTTAAGCTTTTGTTCCATGATGGCTTGATATAAAGCGTGTTGTATCACTTCACCCAAAGCTTCTTTGCGAGCATCGCCGCCAAAGCGTTCTTGAATGACTTTCATGGGTGCTTTACCAGGGCGAAAACCCTTAATATTGGCTTTTTGTGCAAACGCGCTAATTTGTTTGGTATAAGCTGCTTCCACTTGTTCGGCTGGCACAACAATGGTTAAACGACGTTCGACGCTACTGACTTTCTCGAGAGAAACTTGCATGAGGACACCTCCACCCTAATCGACAACACTAAAAAATAAAAAAATAACACCCCCGCCTATGGCAAGGGCTCCGAAACTGAGGCCTTTAGCTGATATGAATGCGAATGGAGAGACTCGAACTCTCACGGGTTACCCCACTGGAACCTAAATCCAGCGCGTCTACCAGTTCCGCCACATTCGCGCTCAAAGCGTCGACATTTTTACTGGAGAAAACCATGACAATCAAGCATTTTGTGTCAAAAATGACATTTTAGGCCACCCCAAGCCCTTGCGGGTGACCTAAAAATACTCAATAAGCTGGCTTATTTTTTGATATCTAGCAATTCCACTTTAAAGATCAAAGGCTCATTCGGGCCAATGACGGGCGGCGCCCCTGCTTCGCCGTAAGCTAAATTCGCAGGGATGTAAACTTCCCACGTGGAGCCAACTGGCATTAATTGCAAGACTTCCACCCAACCTGGGATAACTTGACCCACTTGGAAGGTGGCTGGTTCGCCGCGATCGTAAGAGCTGTCAAATTTACTGCCATTGGTCAGGGTGCCTTCGTAATTAACGACGACGGTGCTATTTAAGGTAGGCTTAGGGCCTTGACCGGCTTTGATAATTTTATATTTTAAACCGTCTGGCAAGGTCACCACGTCGGCGCCTTGCATGAATGATGAGCTTGTCATAGTGGACGTTTGTCCTCCTGTTGTGCTGGTAGTGGTGGTTGCCGTTGCTGCAAAGGTAGCAGCGCTCACTAAACTTAAACCTAAAACAACGCATGCGGGTATTTTCATAACATTCCTTGAAAGTTAATCCTGAGTGAGGGAATTAAGATATAGCGCGAAGAGATAAGCGTCAATGTGTTTTACTTAGTGCGTGATGTGGTTATAATCCCCCGCTTCATTTTTTGATTGTTCACACAGGACGTTGCCATGAGCCTCATTGAAAGAATTGCCACTGAATTGCGTGTGAAACCTGAACAAGTCAATGCTGCTGTTACTTTATTAGACGCAGGCGACACGGTTCCCTTTATTTCTCGCTACCGCAAAGAAGTGACGGGCGGCCTTACCGACACCGATTTGCGCACCCTGGAAGAACGCTTACACTACTTGCGCGAATTAGAAGCAAGACGCACCACCATCTTAGAAAGCATACAAGAACAAGGCAAACTCACGCCTGAATTAAAAAAAGCAGTGCTAGAAGCCGACAACAAAGCAAGCCTAGAAGATATTTATTTGCCATATAAACCAAAACGCCGCACCAAGGCACAAATTGCGCGCGAAGCCGGCCTTGAACCTTTGGCCTTGCAATTATGGCAAGACCCAAACAACGACCCCGCGACACTCGCCCCCACTTTTTTAAATAAAGAACACAACATCAACACGGTGAAAGAAGCCCTCGACGGCGCGCGCGACATTTTAATGGAACAATTTTCAGAAAATGCAGCGCTGGTTGGTGAATGCCGTGAAAATTTATGGCAAGAAGGGGTGATTACCACTGAAGTGATCAAAGGCAAAGAAATTGAAGGCAATAAGTTTTCAGATTACTTTGAATACCGCGAAAAAATCAGCACCATTCCTTCGCATCGCGCGCTCGCCATTTTACGCGGTCAACGTGAAGGCTTTTTAAAAGTAAGCTTAACATTAACAGAAGACCAAGAAGCGCATTACCAACAACGCATCCAAAACACGTTCAACCTACAAGCCTTGGGTCGCCCGGCGGATGCATGGCTGCAAGAAGTGGTGCGTTTTACCTGGAAAATTAAGCTATTTTTAAAGTTAGACGTCGAGCTCATGTTGCGCTTGCGAGAAGCGGCTGAAGAAGCCGCCATCACCGTGTTTGCTAACAATCTTAAAAATTTATTAATGACCTCGCCTGCGGGTGCACGCACCACCCTCGGCCTAGACCCGGGCTTACGCACGGGTGTCAAAGCCGTGGTGATTGATAAAACCGGTAAATTACTCGAAAACACCACCATCTTCCCACATGCACCTCGCAATGATTGGGATGACAGCTTAAATGTGCTCGCTAAACTTTGTAAAAAACACAGCGTCGAATTGGTGAGCATAGGCAATGGCACGGCCTCGCGTGAAACCGATAAACTCGTTGCTGATTTAAAAAAACGCTACCCCGACCTTAACCTCACGAGCATTGTCATTTCTGAGGCCGGCGCTTCTGTTTATTCAGCCTCGCCTTTAGCCGCGCAAGAATTCCCCAACTTAGATGTCACTTACCGCGGCGCCGTTTCCATTGCAAGAAGGCTGCAAGACCCACTCGCTGAGCTTGTGAAAATTGAACCCAAAGCCATAGGGGTTGGGCAGTATCAACACGATGTCAATCAATTAAAATTATCACGCACCTTGCGCGCAGTGATGGAAGATTGCGTCAATGCCGTTGGCGTTGAAATTAACACCGCTTCTGCCCCTTTGTTAAGCTGCGTGGCGGGCTTGAGTGATAGCTTGGCGCAAAACATCATCACCTATCGCGAAACGCACGGCGCGTTTCAAACACGGCAAGATTTAAAAAAGGTGCCACGTTTAGGCGATAAATCATTTGAACAATGCGCGGGGTTTTTGCGCATCACCCAAGGCCAAGAACCGCTGGATGCCTCAGCCGTTCACCCGGAAGCCTACCCGATTGTGCAGCAAATTTTAAATGACACGGGCAAAACATTAGCTGAGATGATGGGCAACACACAACTCATTGCAAAAGTGCCTGCGAAAAAGTTTGTCTCTGATCAATTTGGCCTGCCGACCATCACCGACATCTTGCGCGAACTTGAAAAACCCGGGCGCGACCCCCGCCCTGAATTTAAGGCGGCGCAATTTGATGAAGCCATCACCGAATTAAGCGATTTAAAACCCGGCATGATCTTAGAGGGCGCCATCACCAATGTGGCCAACTTTGGGGCATTTGTGGATATTGGCGTTCATCAGGACGGCTTGGTGCACATTTCGCTCTTATCCGACCGCTTTGTGAAAGACCCGAATGAGGTGGTTAAAGTCGGCGACATTGTGAAAGTGAAGGTCATGGAGGTGGATTTAACCCGCCGCCGCATCCAGCTTTCCATGCGCCTAACCGAGAAAGCCGCCGCCCCCAAAGCGCCCGCGCCCGCTCCCATCAAGGCCAAAACCCCGGCGCCTGCCTTCAATAACACCCTGGGTTCAGCCTTATTAAGCGCCATGAAGGGCCGAGGAAGCTGATGCAAACCCTGCAAAATCCACAGAAACTGCTTTATTTTAAAGCAGTTTTTGTGGGTGATCTAAAAAAAACACCCCGAATCACGAGAAAATTCACTCATCTGCTTAAAAATGTGGTAAATTGCTTCAGTCGCATGCTTCACCCTTGGTAAAGTTTGAATGCGGCACCCAGTTAATTTTTTTGAAGGTAACACTATGTCACGTGAAATTGGAACCGTTAAGTGGTTCAACAACGATAAAGGTTATGGTTTTATTCAACGCGAACAAGGTGCTGATGTGTTTGTTCACTTCCGCGCTATCCAAACCAAGGGTGATGGCTATCGCTCCTTGCTTGAAGGTCAAAAAGTTCAATTTGATGTAACCCAAGGCCAAAAAGGCCCTCAAGCAGAAAACGTTACCGTTATCGAAGACTAACGTTAGTTTTGTTTGTGCTAGACCGAAAAGCCTCGCCAAAAGCGAGGCTTTTTTATTACCCCTCCCTCTTCCCATGAACATTGCACACAAGTGGTGAAAACCGTAGTGAGCTGAGGCTGCCGTTTTATTTTTCAGCGCATAAAGACGAGCGCCGAAAGGCTTTCTTTTTTTGCCGTCTGCGGGTCAGGAACCCGCAGAGCGAAACCGCGCCGGGAGCGCGTTTGAGCGACGGCAAAAAAAGGAAGCCTTGAGGGTAGCGCGCCTTTTGCGCCGCGAAGTCGCGCTGAAAAATAAAACGGCAGGCGAGGCGAACGGAGGTTTTTTGTGTGGTGCAGTGGGGCAACATTTTAAGCCTCACCCCTACCCTCTCCAGCTGCGCTGGAGAGGGAGTGTTTAAAGGACTTTTTTGATAAAAGCTTGGTTTGCGGGTACACTGACATTCTCTCCCAGCCACCAAGGACACGGTATGCAATCCACTCAAGAAATCATTGGCATCGCAGCAGGCATCATCGGCATCGGCGGTTACATCCCCTACATTATCAGCATTTTCCGCGGCACCACCCAACCCAACCGCGCCACCTGGATCATCTGGACCGTCATCGGCGGTTTGCTCGCGTTTTCTTACATGGCCGAAGGCAACCCAGAATCCATCTGGCTGCCATTTGGTTATTTCCTCGGCCCCTTTTTAGTGGCCTTGCTCTCTTTCAAATACGGCTACACCACCTGGACCAAACTCGATAAATACTGCCTCATCGGTGCCGCTGTCAGCTTAATTCCCTGGATTTTTGCGAACAGCCCGGCTTTCACCCTTATCATTAATTTATTAATTGATGCCACCGGCGCCCTGCCCACCATTGTGAAAACCTATCGCGAACCTGAAACCGAAGACGCCTACGCCTGGCTCGTGTTCTTCATTGCAAACACCTTGCAATTGTTTGCCGTGAGCACGTGGAATTTAGCCTCACTTTACCCTGTTTATTTATTCATCCTGGCCGGCACCATCACCGCCCTCACCTTCTTTGATAAATGGCGTAAATGGAGCACTGCATAAGTCAGTGGATGCAAAAAATAAACTTTAGTATACTGACTTCAGTTCATTAACTGCTTAAGGAGCAACTCATGTCGAAAGAAAGAAATGCGAAAAAGGAAACCAAAAAAGCCCCCACCAAAACCTTGAAAGAAAAACGCGCTGAAAAAAAAGCCAAAAAGAAGTAAGCCACACCGGCGGCCGGGGCAAACACACGCCCCTGCCAGCCTTAAAATGATCAAAAATCAACCTCTTTTGATACAAAACATCTAAGACCCCCTGTATATTCCAAATCTTTGTGGTAGAGTAGTATTGCAAAGGGTGGCTTTTTAGCCCTCTTAGCTAATATTTTATCAATTTGAAAGGGTTATACCAATGGCAGATCGTGAAAAGGGAACCGTTAAGTGGTTCAACAACAGCAAAGGTTTTGGATTTATTCAACGTGACAAAGGCGACGACGTGTTTGTTCACTTCAAATCCATCTCAGGCAGTGGCTACAAATCCCTTGAAGAAGGTCAACGCGTAGAATTTACCGTGACCCAAGGTCAGAAAGGGTTACAGGCTGAAGACGTTACCGTTATCTCCTAGTTGCTTGCTTTATGCTGCACAACCGGCCTGGGCCTCAAAACCCAGGCCGGTTTTTTTCGATTGTAAAACCCTCATTTTTACATGCAGTTACACCCCCCCCGCTCCCACAAAAAGCGGCTATACTCTAGCTATATATAATAAAAGGGGGTTTTATGAAAAAAACTATTAAACTCGTGGGTGATAAAGGTGCTGGAAAATCTGCCCTAATACAGACTGCTGCCCATATACCTTTTAATAAACAATCTCAACATTCAATAATTGGCAACATCACAATTGAAGTCACGCCCTCGGACAACAATAAACCCATTTCCTTATTACTTAGCAATGAAGTTCTTTACCCCGAGCATGCCGATGCCACCATACTGGTCTTTGACCTAAGCAACCAATTCGCTTTAACGAATCTTCAGGCTTGGCAGAAACAAGTGCTAAAAAATGATCCGGGTACCAAAATATATGTGGTTGGCTGCAAATCAGACTTACCCAAGGAAGAAACTTTAATCGCGGGATGGGCTGAATACTTACAATACCCTTACTGGGAAGTCAGTGCGAAAGAGGGCACTCGGATTGATGAACTGTTTCAGTATGTTGCCCATCGCCTCACACAGGAAAGATACACCAACAGAGATGCCGTTTTAAAAGCCGCACAACAAAAAAACGCGGGGCAAGATGAGTTCAATAAGGAATATAGAGTCATCCTTGAAAAACTGGACCCCAAACAACCACAGAACAAAGATCATGCCTACCAAAATTTGGGGGATATTAGCAAAGACATTAAGCGCATTAACGCAATGACCTGCCAAATGGAAAGCGCTAGCTACCACTCACAACGTGCTGAGATTAGAAAAGCCTTAGAACACGCACTCGAACGCATGGAAGCGTCTTTATGCGATAAATGGCATAACAAACTCGAGGCCCTAACAACAGAACTATCCGCACTGCAAAATATTAAAAAGAATTTACTCATCATTCAACCCAAAGCCAGTCAAGACAATCGACCCAAATTTGCCATGATTAAAGTCGATGAATTAGTTGAAAAAATAGATAAACTAAAAAACTTCGTCATCGAGAAAAATAAACTTGAAGCGATGGACACCCCTAACCCAAAAGAGGCCATGCTTTTTTTAGCAAAACTCGATATCAAAAACAAAGACAATCTGAAAAAACTATTGGAAAAGCATTTAATTAAAGAAATAACCCCTGAAACCCGGCAGGAACTCGCAGAAACAATGAAATCTTTAGACTGGAAGTCAAAGGAAAAGCTAAAAAAGAATCTAATACGGGCAACTAAAAAAGAAATTCTTGATAATACCGAGAACTACAAATCCCTGTTTGATGATAAAGATGACAAGGCAAGCCTCATCCCCTTGATTGCCATCCTATGCATCAGTGGCTCTGGAAAAATAAATCAAAAAACAGCCAGCTATACTGAATGGCTAACACGCATGAATAAATCAAAACCTTCAATCACCAAAAGCGCCATGACAACATTTAAAGAAGGTGGTGTTGAAGGCGTTTTTGACCAACTCCGCGGGAAGATCAAAGCAAAAAAACTAAAACCCGGCAGCAATATCACCGATTCAGATTTATAACTTCTGGCAACAAAGCAGTCACCGGCGCAAATGAACGCCGGTGCACGCGGCTCACGCCATTCGCTTGCAAACATTCCAAATGCAAAGCCGTGCCGTAACCTTTATGTTTTGCAAAACCGTATTGCGGGTGATAACGGTCTAGCAAATGCATGTAACGGTCGCGCAAGACTTTCGCCACAATGGAAGCCGCACTGATGGCCGGCTCTAGCGCATCACCACCAATGATGGCTCGCGCTTGACAGGGAAAACTCGGGCAGCGGTTACCGTCGACTAAAATTAAATGGGGTTGTATCGATAAATTGGCAACCGCACGCTGCATGGCTAATAAAGACGCTTGCAAAATGTTAATGTCGTCAATTTCTTGCGCGGTCGCACGCGCGACCGACCAGGCAAGCGCACGCTCGCGGATGAGTTGAAATAAAGCTTCGCGCTTTTTTTCGGTGAGTTTTTTAGAGTCGTTTAAGCCTTCAATCGGGCGGGTGGGGTCGAGGATGACAGCAGCCGCAATGACAGGGCCCGCAAGAGGCCCGCGGCCCGCTTCGTCAACACCGGCGGTAAGGGGATGGTGCATGGTTGAAATTCCTTTTTTTAAGATGGATTTTTTAAAGGGTGGTGGATTACGTCGAGCGTTTTTTTAAAGGGTGGTGGATTACGTCGAGCGCAAAAGACGCGCTCTCCTAATCCACCCTACACCACACCCACCTTTATTCAATAAAATCCTTAACAACAAATCGCGGACGCTTACGCACTTCTTGATAAATACGACCAACATATTCACCCACAATCCCTAAACCAAACAATACAATGCCTAATAAGAAAAACAGTATGGCAAATAAAGTGAAAACACCCTCAACCTCAGGGCCAACCATCAAACGCCTAATCAACAAAAACACCACAAACGCAAAGCTTAATAATGAAATCAGCAAGCCAACCATGGTAAACACTTGCAAAGGAAACACCGAAAAACCCGTCACCAAGTCAAAATTGTAACGAATTAAACTATATAAATTATAACTGGAAGTGCCCGCATCACGCTCAGCATGCATCACCCCTACTTCCGTTGGATTTGCCGCGTAAGTTAAAGCGAGTGCCGGAATGAAGGTGGAGCTCTCACCCGTGGATGCCATTAAATCAACAATGTTACGACGATACGCCCGCAACATGCAGCCCTCGTCTTTCATTTTTAATTTAGGCATCATGAATTCACGAATGCGGTTATGCCACTTAGACACTTGCAAACGCCACCACGAATCTTGCCTGTCCATGCGGTAAGCGTTCACCACATCGTGACCCTTTTCCATGGCCTCGACCAATTTATAAATTTCTTCCGGTGGGTTTTGAAGGTCGGCGTCCATGGTGATGATGATTTCACCGCGCACGCGCTCAAACCCCGCCATGATAGCCATGTGCTGCCCAAAATTGCCGTTGAAATTAATCACGCGAATTTGGTCGGGTTTTCTCGCGTGCAATTCACGCAAAATTTCTAAAGAACGGTCCGTGCTGCCGTCGTTCGTTAATAAAATTTCATAAGGCTTGCCGATGTTATCGAGGGAAGCCGTCAAACGTTGGTAAAGGGTTTCGAGCACTTCTTGCTCATTGTGAACGGGAATCACGACACTAATGTAGGGTTGGTAAGTCATGCATCTGGCCTCTAGGGAAATTGGTGAGATTATATTATGATTATGCCAACGAACATAGCCCAAGATGATAAGCATGACCCCAAACGCCATAAAAACCATCTTTAAACGGTTTCAAGCTGAAAACCCGCATCCAACCACCGAATTGGTCTACCACAACCCTTTTCAGCTGCTGGTGGCTGTCATGCTTTCCGCCCAGGCGACAGACAAATCCGTCAATAAAGCCACCCTGCCCCTATTCAAAATCGCCAAAACACCTGAGCAATTTTTAACCTTGGGCGAGGCCAAACTCAAAACCTATTTTAAAACCCTGAATTATTACCAAACCAAAACCAAGCATGTCTTGGCCGCTTGCCGCCTTTTAATTGATCATTTTCACTCCAAGGTGCCGGATGACCGAAAAAGCCTGGAATCCCTCCCGGGCGTCGGGCGCAAAACCGCCAATGTCATTTTAAATACTTGCTTTGGCCAGCCCACCCTGGCCGTGGACACCCACATTTTTAGGGTCGCCAACCGCATTGGGTTGGCGCAGGGCAAAACGCCGCTCGCGGTTGAAACGCAATTGGAAAAAGTCATCCCCAAGGCTTATCAACAAGACGCGCACCACTGGCTCATTTTACACGGGCGCTATGTGTGCGTGGCGCGCAAACCCCGCTGTGGCAGCTGCTTAATTAGCGATTTATGCGAATACCCAGATAAAACGGAGGCTGAATCATGTTAACGGATGACAGAAATGCCTACAGGCGCAGTTTTTTTGAAGCCTGGCAAAAACATTTAAAACATTTGCCGCTGGAACCGCTTGAAGCGCAATTGGTGAGCGTGATGCAGGCTCACCCGGAATATCACGCTTTATTAGCCAATGAAAAACAGTTTTTAACACAAGCGTTTGAACCCGAAGAAAACCCATTCATGCATTTGAGTTTGCATTTGGCGGTGCGGGAACAAATTCAGATGAATCGACCGAATGGCATTACGAGTTTGTATCAACAAGCATTAGCAAAATTTCCGCAATCGCATGCGGCGGAACATGAATTGGTTGAAACGCTAGGCCGGTTATTATGGCAGGCACAACAAAATGGCTTGCCACCCGATGAAGATGTTTATTTAGAAACATTAAGAGAAGCGCTCGCGCAAAATTAAGCGAGCGCCGCTGCTTGGGTTACAGGTCGTAAATGCTCTGTTGACGTATCTCACCTTCTTTTTTCGCCTCGTCAACCTGATTGTCAACCACCGCTTGATTAACTTTTTGAGCGAACTGCGTCAATGTGGTCTTAATAAAAGTTGGCTTCAAGCCGAGCTCGGACAATAATCGTTGATGATTTTTTCTGGCTGAACCTTCAGGATACAAATGCGCCACTAAGAAAGACTTAGCTTCATCATTTACAAAAATCATCGCCTCAGTTAATGTCTCAAGACTCTTTTTCCCAATTTGAGCATCTAAGTGATCAAATGCGGCTAGACGCGCTGCCTTAGATTGCGGATCCTCACCCCTCACAAACATTAACACCATCAAAGCATCACGAAAACGTAAAGGATACTCACGTGCAGTGAGTGCCGATATTGCGCTCGGTGACAAGGCTTGCTTTTTCATTAATGGAATAACTTTTTCTTTCATGGTGTTTGTGTTGTAACGAACTTCCGTCAACTTGCTATTGGTCATCAATGCATTTAACAAGAAGCAATCACCGCCCAACACGATTTTATCAAACAAGGCTTGCGCAATGTCTGGGTGGTTTTCAAGCAGTGAAACCAAGGTGGGTTTCGCAGCCCGAGCCAACGCGATGGCTTCATCATCACCTTTGAGTGCTAATGCATAGGTTTTATAAGGGAAAAAATCAGGGTTAATTAACATTTGCTTTAAAGAAGCCGCTATGTGGGCGCTGAGTTTTTCATCGTTAGCAGATGATGCTTGATAATAAGTATTAATCAACTTAAGCACAGGCTTAATGTTTTCTTTCGCTTCAAAAGCAAAACCTAAACAATTGCGCTCATCTTCAGGCAACCCAGGCAATGTCAATGCGCAAGCATGAGCTTCGTATTCAAAGTATTCTGGCTCGCCGCGAGTCCACCATTGCAATTGCCCATTGAAGTATTCCGAGTGTTGAGGGTTCAGGCTAGCATGACACCTTACAAAAAAACTTAAATTATGCGCTGGCTCGTCAAAGCCAACCGCACGGCTCCAGTAGCCAAACGTTTTATTTTCCACGCGGGTGTTAAATTCATCGCTCAAATAACGACGATAAGGCCCATACGCACAGTCCAATGGAGCTATCATTAACTCACACAATAATCGATGAAAAAATCCGTATAAACGACCATTTCCAACAAACGTATCTCCATAATCTAGATCAACCTTGGCCAAAGCTGGCAACATTAACTCAAATAAAGCATAAGGTTCAGCACTTTGCAGTTTCGCGCGAATCATCGCCGTCAGCTCAGGATGCTTATCCAGATTAAACATCGAAAACCCAGCCGAAAATCCTTCACTGATTCTTAGCCCAGGCCTATCACGCGAAGCATCCCAACCAACCCCAAGATCCACTTTGCCAAGGCGTGCGATGCGTTGGCTCATCTCATCACTAATGGGGGTTTCAAGCAATGATTGAAGGTATTGCCTTCCTTGATCACTCCAAAAATCCATATAAGAAGTGATAAACAACTGAGACATGCCGGCTAAAATAAACTTTATTTCATCATTACTTAATTGATCATTAAGAAAGACATTCTCTGTTTTTAAGAGAATATCGCGAGCCATGGCTCTTCTCGCCCAGGTAGGAGCATGATCCTGATAAAAAGAGCGATGATCATAGGATCGCTTTCTAACCGATTCAAGAATATCAAACAATAATGCCACAACAGCCACGCCATTATTATCTCGATTATATAACTCCCCACCAAAGCACTTATCTAACACCGCAAGGCACTCAGCGTTTGCGACCGTTTCTTGTTTTTCATTCACCGTGTAAGCAGCAGCATACCATTCAAGGATGGCTAAATGACGCCGCACTGAAGGGTTGTCATTCCATGCTGCAACAGACAGGCGGGGCAGCAACTCGCCAACCCCACACAAAACAACGTCTGACAAAAATTTATCGGATTGAGCCGCTTCCAGCCATTCGCCCTGATTGAACGCAATCATGACTTTCACATCATTGTGCGTTAATTGATCTCGTGATTTATTTTTAATTTCATCAACTTGCTGCATTGCCGCCCCTCGTTTTCATTCTGATGAGAACAGATTATATAGAGTAAAGCTTAAGAAAAGCTTAACAACCCCTCTTATTTTCACAATAAAAAAGGCCCTTCCCCGCTTACTGGGGAAGGGCCTTTTCAAGATTAAAACCTAGAAGTAATAATCGAAGCTAGCCGTGATGGCGTTATCGTACTTACCCGTGGCTGGTGCTGCAGCTTCACTGCCCGCATTGCCGCCCGTGGTGCTCGCTGCGTATTCGCGATCGTGACGAAGCTCAATCGCTTGCAAGGTGTTACGCCAGAGTGAGGTGTTCATCACCAAAGAATAACGATTCAAAGGCATGCCCATGGCCATGGCTTGGCTAGAGGCTGAGTAACCAATGCCAATGGCGCTTGGCTTGTTGTCTAGGATAGGGAAGGCATAAGACAACTGCGTGTCAATCGCAGAAGGCTTAGCACCGTGGCCATTGTAAGCCATGTCGTTAGGATTAAAGCGCGTGGATGCGGTGACATATTCAGCAATCAAATCCCACTTGCTGCCCAAGCCAATGGTTGCATTTAAGTTGTAACCAGGCACGCGGTGAACAATTTGTTCGGCGTTTTGGAAATTGTTTGCGGTTTGGAAACCAACGCTGTCGGCCAAGTTAGCAATGACACCGCCGCCAACCGTACCATTCACCACACCGCTGAATTTATAGCCTAAGTTCAAACCACCGTTATTCACTTTATCAACGGAGGCTGCGTGGCTGTCACCGCGGAAAATGTAAGTGGAACCGTAAAATGCATTTTGACCTTGCTGCATGAAGCCCACTTCCACCGCGCGTGATTTCGTGCGGCCCAACACTTTAGGCAAGGTGTCAGTGATCATGAGCGATTGGTAGGTACCGAAAGGCACGTACATTTGACCAAAGGTGGTGTAGAAAGGTGATTCAGAGAAATTACCGATGGTGATAAACGCTTTATTCACCATCAAGCGAGAATCGGCAACGGTGTATTGGCTATTTCCGCCGAACACGTCGGTTGCTGGCGTGCCGTTGTTGTAATCAAATTCAATGAAGCCTAAGGTCCAGTCAGAGGGGCCCATGAAGAAGGCGTCTAAGGCAACGTTGGTCACATCAATGTTGGTGGTGCTAGGTGCGCCGCCGTTATTCGTGTAATTACCTTGCACTTCTGCCGTGCCGCTTAATAACAAGTGAGAGTGAGAAGGCTCTTTAAACACTTGATCACCCATGGCCATTAATTGGTTATGGATGGATTTGCGTATGCTTAATAATTGCAAATCGGTGTTAACGCTTGGGCTGTTGACCACTAAATCGCCGCCAGCGAATTGGTAAGGCACGCCAACATAAGGGCCGGTGGAGACAAACGCTTGACCGGGAACGTCTAAGTCAAAAGGCAAATATTCGGGCTGATTCACGGTTTGAGGTGAAGAAGGCTTAATGGTTCGCACGGATGGTGCGGGTGCGTCGGCAGTTGCAGGGGCGGTTTTATTTTTATTTTTAGCCTGCTGTGCTTTCAATTGTTTTACTTGTTTTTGTAGGGAAGCCAAACTGCTTTTCAAGGATTTGGTTTGCGCATTGATTTGATCAAGTTGTGCGCTATCGACGGTGACGGTATCTGCAAACACGGGAGCTGCGGTAAATCCGGTTAATAACATGGCAAACGCTAACGGTTTTATCTGAGCTTTCATAGATTTTATTTCTCCGACTGGATTTGTTTTAAAATCAACCAAGTGACACGATCAAAAATCACGTGCACGTTAACAAAAAGCCCCCCTCAACTCAAGCAGAAGTTGCGGCTATCGCCACACTCCAGTAAACTTTGGTTTTTGCTTAACCAAATGGCATTCTTTACATGATGATCAAGAAACGATCTTTCCTCACTGGCCTTGCGGCCACTGCTTGCGGCGCTTTACTCACCCTTGCTTTTGCCCCCTTCGCCTTCTTCCCACTGGCCGTGCTCGCGCTGGCTGGCCTCATTTTTTTAACCGACCAAGCCCACCCCGCCAAGGCTGGCTGGCTAGGGTTTTGGTTTGGTGTTGGTTTATTTTCAACCGGTGTTTACTGGATCTTTATCAGCATCAGCCGTTACGGCGACGTGCCCGCCCCCGTTGCTGTCCTCATCACCGCTGCTTTAATTGCCGTTTTATCCACCTTCCCGGCCATTGCTTGTTATTTATCCAATCGTTATTTTGTAAATAACCCCGCCGCGCGCAATGTTTACGCCTTCCCCGCTTTTTGGGTCGTTTTAGAATGGACGCGCTGCTGGTTTTTCACGGGCTTTCCTTGGCTCATGCTAGGTTACAGCCAAACCAACTCCCCTTTAAAAGGCTATGCGCCCCTGTTTAGCGTTTACGGGGTCTCACTGGCGGTTGCCTTCAGCAGTGGCTTACTGGTGCAAGCCATCACCCACTACCGCGAACGCAAAAAAGCAAGCTTACCCTTGCTTGCCATCGCAACCCTGTGGGTGGCTGGCGCCCTGCTTGCCCTCATCCCCTGGACCAACCCCACGGGCAAGCCCATACAAGTGAGCCTGGTTCAAGGGGATATCCCACAATCGTTAAAATGGTCACCTGAACACATTGCGCTTTCTTTACAGCGTTACGTTGACTTATCTAACCCCTTGTTTGGCAAATCCAAACTCATTGTTTGGCCTGAGGCTGCGATTCCGCTTGGCTTCAATGACGCTTATGATTACATGGCTCAATTAAACCATCACGCCAAACAAACCAACACCGATGTGCTGGTTGGCATCCCCATTGAAAACAACAATCACCAACCAGGCTATTTTAACGCCTTGTTGAGTGTCGGCCTTGACAATAATGTTTATTTCAAACGTTTATTAGTGCCTTTTGGCGAATACATTCCCTTCAAAAAATGGCTCTCGCCTGTTTTTGATTTCATGAAAGTGCCCATGGCTAACATGCTACCAGGCCGTGCTCAGCAATCCAGCTTAAACGTGGCTGGCTTAAATATTGATGCTTCCATTTGCTATGAAGTGGCCTTCCCTGAATTAATACGCACACAAGATAGAAACATGAATTTGCTCTTAACCGTCACCAATGATGCGTGGTTTGGCCATTCCAGCGCGCAAGCACAGCATTTGCAAATGGCAGCCATGCGCGCCATTGAGCTCGCTCGGCCGCTGTTGTTTGTGAGCAACGACGGCATCACAGCACTCATTAATCAACACGGTGACATCACCAACGCACTGCCAACACACACCCCGGCTGTGCTAACCGTCGACGTACAACCAAGGGTTGGCCTCACCCCTTGGATGCATAATGGCACCGACCCGTTTTTCACACTCGTGCTTTTCATGTTATTCATGGCCATTCGTCGCTCACGCGCCGCCCAATTAAAAACATCACTCACTTCATAGAGATCACACATGCAAGCGCAATATACCCCTGACACGATTGAAATCGAAACACAAACCCTGTGGCAAGAACGCAACACCTTTCAAACCACCGAAGACATCAACCAAGAAAAATATTACGTCCTTGCGATGTTCCCTTACCCCAGCGGCAGCTTACACATCGGCCACGTTCGCAACTACACCATTGCGGATGTGATTGCACGTCAACAACGCATGCTCGGTAAAAATGTGTTGCAACCCATGGGTTGGGATGCCTTTGGTTTACCCGCTGAAAATGCAGCCATTAAAAATAAAATCCCACCCGCGAAATGGACGCGCGAAAACATAGCCACCATGCGAACACAAATGCAACGCTTAGGTTTGGGTTATGATTGGAGCCGTGAAATCACCACCTGCGACCCTGATTATTATCGCTGGGAACAATGGTTTTTCACGAAATTATTTGAAAAAGGCTTGGTTTATAAAAAATTAGCGGAAGTGAATTGGGACCCGGTGGATCAAACCGTGTTAGCGAATGAACAAGTCATTAATGGCCGCGGCTGGCGCTCTGATGCCTTAGTCGAGCGCCGTGAAATTCCACAATGGTATTTAAAAATCACGGATTACGCCGAAGAATTATTAAATGACCTCAGCAAACTCACGCAATGGCCAGAACAAGTTCGAACCATGCAAAAACATTGGATAGGCCGCTCAGAAGGTGCTGAAATTCAATTCACCCTGGAAGGTTACGACCCGCTCACCATTTACACCACGCGCCCCGATACTTTATTTGGTGTAACTTATTTAGCGCTCGCACCGCAACACCCCATCACCAAAAAATTAGCGGAAACCAACCCTGAATTAAACGCGTTTGTGGAATCTTGCCGTAACACCAAAGTCGCCGAAGCAGAATTGGCCACCATGGAAAAACGCGGCATGCCACTCAATATTCACGCCATTCACCCTTTCACCGGTGAACGCATTCCGGTGTGGGTGGCCAATTTTGTGTTAATGGATTACGGCGCAGGGGCTTTAATGGCCGTGCCGGCCCACGACCAACGCGACCATGAATTCGCCGTAAAATATCACTTACCCATTATCCAAGTGATAGAAAGCGCGCCCAACGTAAAAGACACGCTGCCTTACACTGGTGAAGGGGTGTTGATTCGCTCCGGTGAATTCACCAATCAAACATCGAGCGCTGCCATACCCAACATTATTCAAGCTTTGGTTGAAAAAGGCATAGGCGAACGCAAAGTGAATTACCGCTTGCGTGATTGGAGTGTGTCGCGCCAACGTTACTGGGGCGCACCCATCCCTATCATTAATTGCAAAACCTGCGGCGCGGTTCCTGTGCCTGAAAAAGATTTGCCTGTGGTTTTACCAGAAGATGTCACTTTCACTGGTGTTGCATCACCTTTAAAATCCATGCCTGAATTTTTAAACGTGCCTTGCCCGCAATGCGGCGAAGCGGCTGAACGTGAAACCGACACCTTCGACACCTTCATGGAATCCTCTTGGTATTACGCGCGTTTTGCTTGCAAAAAACAGCCCAAAGCCATGTTAGACGGCCGCGCCAATTACTGGGTGCCGGTGGATCAATATGTGGGCGGCATTGAACACGCGGTTTTACACTTACTTTACGCCCGTTTCTTCCATAAACTCATGCGCGACGAAGGCTTGCTAAACAGCGACGAACCATTCACGCGTTTATTAACACAAGGCATGGTGTTAAACCAAGGCGTGAAAATGTCGAAATCAAAAGGCAATGTGGTGGCACCCAATGTCCTCATTGAAAAATACGGCGTCGATACCGTGCGCTTGTTTTTAATGTTTGCTGCGCCACCCGAACAAAACTTGGAATGGTCTGATAGCGGCGTTGAAGGCGCACACCGTTTCTTGAAGCGGCTCTGGGCCTTTGCTTACGAACACCATCAAACCTTGCAAGCCCAAAATAAAGTGGCTGAAACGCATCGCTTAGCGAACTATAATTGGGAAGCAGCCGATGATGCTGACATTGATCGCTTGAAACAAATCTTCGATGTGTTAGATCAAATCAAATACGACTACGAACGTCAGCAATTCAATACCGTTGTGTCGGGTTGCATGAAAATTTTTAATACTTTATTAACGCTACCTAAGCAACTCAATGAAGCACAAACCCTGACACTTTATAAAGGCATGAGTGTTTTGCTGCGTTTATTAGCCCCCATCACGCCACACATCACGCATCAATTGTGGCAAGATTTAGGCTACCCCAAGCTCATCATTGACGCGGAATGGCCGAAAGCCAGCAATGTGAATTTACGCGTGGATTCCATCACCTTAGTGGTGCAAGTGAATGGTAAATTACGCAGCCGCATTCGTGTGCCGCATCAAGCCGATGCCGCTGTCATTGAAGCGCATTTAAAAGCCGATGAAAAAGTGCAGCAAGCCTTGCAAGGCTTGAGCATTAAAAAAATCATTACCGTGCCTGGTAAATTAGTGAATGTGGTTGCAGGAGCTTAAAACATGGTCATGCAGAAAGGATGGCGTTTAGGGCTCGCAATTTTATGCACCAGCGTGCTCATTGGTTGCGGTTTTCACGCTCAAGGTGAAGTGCCGCTGGCGCCGCCTTTAAAAAAACTTTACATTCAAACCGACGACCCTTATGGCACGCTCTGCCGTGATTTGCAGCAAAACATGAAATTATCGCATGTTGAGCTGGTTGATCGCCCTGACGCAGCCGACACCATTTTGGCCATCACTCACGACGATGCCACGCAAACCTTGTTGAGCGTCAGTGGCACACAACAAACCCGTCAATACAATTTGGTGGTGACGGTCACCTTCAATGTGAGCGACAACAAAGGCAACACCCTCATTGGTGATCAATCCCTGCAAGAAACACGCGCCATTACCGTGCAATCCAACCAAATTTTAGGGAGCAGCAATGAAGCTTCACTCTATTACCAACAAATGCGCCACATCTTAGCCACGGCCATCATGAACCGTTTATCGTCCACTGATGTCACCACCACCATCAACGACGCCTTTGCGGTGAAGCCACCCTTACCCAAAAAGAAGAAAAAGCATGAAGCTTAACCCACCGCAACTGGAAGCGCATTTAAAAAAATCCTTAGCGCCCATTTATATCATTGGCGGTGAAGAATTGGTTTTGAAAAATGAAGCCATGCAACTCATTCGTCGAACAGCAAAACAGCAAGATTACACTGAGCGTTATCGCTTTAGCACCGCCAGTGAATTTGACTGGGGCGATTTACAAACCGTTTTGCAATCCACTTCTTTGATGGCCACCAAAAAAATAGTTGAGCTCGATTTTCGTGATCAACTGCCGCCGAAAATGGCTTGCACCATCTTAGAAGCTTATGCAAGCAACCCTTCGCCGGACACCCTGTTGTTAATCGAGCTTAGCAAAATTGAAGATAAAATTTCACGCGCGGCTTGGTTTAAAGCTTGCGATAAGGCCGGCATCAACTTAACCTATTGGCCGCTCGCTCGCGAGCAATTGCCCGCTTGGTTACAACAACGTGCGCAAAAATATAAATTAAGTTTAAGCAGCGATGCAACGCAATTACTCGCGGATTACGTTGAAGGCAATTTAGTGGCCGCCTCACACATGCTGGAAAAACTTTACTTAATGAAATTAGAAGGCAGCATCACCAGCGCGCAACTCGAACCCATTTTAGCCGATGAAAGCCGTTATTCGGTGTTTGATTTAATGGATGCGGTGTTAAACGCGCAACTTGAAAAAACACAAAACATTTTAAAAGGCTTGCAAGACGATGGCGTGGAAGCCCCCATTGTGCTTTGGGCCATTACGCGTGAATTGCGTTTGCTGGCGCAGCTGGGGCAAGAAAAAGGCCGAGGGCAAACCCTGGATAGCCTCTTCCAAAAACACCGTATTTTCACGAAACGCCAACCGGGTTTCAGGCGTTTTCTTCAGAAAAATCAGCCAGATGACTGCTTGCGTTATTTAACCGCCGCTGAAAAAGTGGATGCTTGCATCAAAGGTGCCGCGCCCGGCAAACCCTTTGAAGCCTTAACCCTTCTTTGCTTAAGCTTGGTATAATGAATCTATGCTAGAAAAACCCATAGGCATTTTAGGCGGCACCTTCGACCCCATTCATTTGGGGCATTTGCGCTTGGCCATTGAATTGCACGACACACTCGACCTTGCCAAGGTGCACATTGTCCCTTGTTTTCAGCCGGTTCATCGCAAAGAACCGGAGGCAAGCCCTGCAGCACGCTTGGCCATGGTGCAAGTGGCTGTGCAAAACGAGCCAGCGCTATTGGCAGATGCCACTGAAATTGAGCGCCAAGGCCCTTCTTACATGATAGACACCCTCTTAACCCTGCGTGAGCAACACCCCAACACCCCGCTCTGCCTGCTCTTAGGCATAGACGCCTTTTTGGGCTTTACCAGCTGGCATCGCTACGAGGCTATTCTTGAAAACGCGCATCTCATCGTGGCTCATCGCCCGCAATATCACCTGCCCACCACTGGCATGATTGCTGATTTATTGCAGGCCCGCCTTGAAACGAATAGCCGGGCCATACACGAGCGCCTGGCTGGGGTTATCATCTTAAAGCCCATCACCCCGCTTGAAATTTCTGCCTCGAGCATACGAAAACAGATTGCAATGGGATGCAATCCGAGGTATTTATTGCCAGATGCTGTCTATGAACACATAAAACAACAATGTATTTACCAACTAGCTAGCCGGAAATTGCCATGAAACCTGAAGCCCTGCGTGACCTTGCCATGACCGCCTTAGATGAACTCAAAGGCATTGATATCCTCTCCATGGATGTGCGCTCCCTAACCAGCATTGCTGATTACATGATCATTTGCACCGGCCGCTCCAGCCGGCATGTAAAAGCCTTGGCTGATAATGTCGCCTTCAAAGCCAAAGAAAACAAAGCCTCCTTCATTCGCACCGAAGGCGAACAAGAAAGCGAATGGATTTTAGTCGACTTAGGCGATGTCGTTATTCACGTCATGTTACCCGCGACTCGAAGCTTTTACAGCCTCGAAGATTTGTGGGAGCCCGTCAAAGAATTACGCGATGGTCAAGCTTAAGCTTTATGAAAATCCGGCTATTGTCAGTCACGCATAAATGCCCGGCTTGGATACAAGCCGGCTATGAAGACTACGCAAAACGCCTGCCTGCCTCTTGTGCTCTCGAGCTCATTGAAATTCCTGCTGAAAAACGCACGGCCAATGCCGACTTAAAACGCATCATGGAACGCGAAGGCGAAAAATTATTAGCGGCGATTAAGCCAACGCATCGTGTGATTGCTTTAGATATTCAAGGTAAATCGTGGTCGACTGAACAATTGAGTGAGCAACTGGGTGCGTGGATGCAAGGCGGCCAACACATTGATTTGTTAGTCGGTGGCTCTGAAGGCTTATCACCGGCTTGTCTCGCCAAAGCCGAAACCCGCTGGTCGCTCTCACCGCTCACCTTTCCGCATTGCCTCGTCCGTGTTTTATTAGCTGAGCAACTCTATCGTGCGCATGGTTTTTTGCACGGGCATCCGTATCATAAATGAAAATGCAGCGGCTTTTGCCAAGACGCGACCCAAAACCCCCATCATTTTTTGATATTGCGCATGGGTTTTTCGTGGGCATTCGGATCAAAAAATCAATAAATTCATTGGGTTAAAAAAACAACTTCCCTGCGCGGCCCTGCTGTACTAATATAAGGGCAGCAAAATAATAACAACGAGAGGGCGCCGCATGAGACCGTTTACACTCAATTTCACTTACGGTGATATCCGAGCCATTTTAAACCAAGAATATCACGAACAAAAAGGGTTGTGGCGAAAATTACGCTCTAGCGATCAATCAGGCATACAAACACTTGAGTCGACCATAGCAGGCCAAGATGACGCAACACCCGTAAGCCCTGAAACATTTCTGATCTTCGTTGGTCGTACCACGGATATCATCCAAACCTCATTAAATAACCCAAAAAATTCTAAGAAAAAAGAAGCCGGAACATTCAAAAAAAAGGCTCACCTCAGATGCAGTGAAGCCTTGCTGGATTTTTTTTTAGAAAAACTCAAAGCGCATTATTTAGAAAACAATTGCGCATCGCTTAAAAACGCCATCATGGAGGATGATCAAGAATACATTCAGTGGTATGGAGAAATACAAGATCAACTTAGCTGGTATGAAAACTACAAGAAAAACCCTAAAAATCCTAAACGGGTCGGGCTGCGCACAGGAGAGGATAATCCGCTTCGCGCTGCACTTCTAGCCAAAGAAGAGAATCAAGCGTTAATAGGCCATTTAAAAAATCATCCGAATAATAAAATTTATGAGACATTATTAGGTATACCAGATGCAATCGATTTAGTTAAACACATCATTAATCGAAACCACTACAAAGGAACGATTGATAACATTATTTCAAAAGACAATGACTCCATCATTCCCACACTAGATATCCTTTTTAATTTTAATGATTCGCTTAATTGGGTAAACACTACAACAAAAAAAGAAATTTACAAGTGTGCTTTTATACACTCTCTTTTAAGAGGAAAAAATCAAGTTCTGCACTGGCTGATAACAAAACATCGCCATGACCATGAAAACCTAAAAATCACCGTCTGTGAAGCAATAGAGCTTGCGGAAAATGCCGGGTTGCACTCCCTAGGGAAATTCTTACCTGCATCTCACCTCCTGACAAACCAATATAATTTCGATGATAAATATCCCGATAAATCTATTGAAAAACTCTTAATTTTAGCGTTCAAACAAAAAAGTACGGTTTTTATAGAACAACTATGGATGGCACAAAAATACACCGCTCATAAGATTGCTTTTGAAAAAATTTTACTATCCGCCTTTATAAATGCAACAAAAGATGATCCATCTATTCTTGATATGAAAAATGAAAACGGATCATCCAATTGGCTTAACGTAACTGGGCTCGCCAACAACCCTTCGACCTTATTTTCTGAACTCATAAACCCTGCACTCGATGCGCAAAACAGCGCACTTATTATTTTTCTTTTCAACAGCAATGCACAACTCAATCCACTTAATCGCTACATGGACATTCTGAGCAAGTCAACCACCCCTAGTGAGGGTGACTTCGTGGCATCACAGTGTATAAAGATATTTAATCTTGCTGAATCCAATAACCCATCCTGGTTTACATTAAATCCACCTCCTTTTGATCTGATTAGACTGTTTAACCTGGCGCTAAGAACTCACCCAACAGAAAACACGATAAAACAGCAGCTCACAGAAACACTCTGCACAATCATGGCAAAATACCCTGAGGCAGTTAAAGATTCCATTTCCCTGCCCCCAGTAATAAATGGCAATTCTAAAATAAACACTGGCCTGGTGACAGCGATCATAAAAACACATCCTCTGAATGATGACCTGATGATCGATAAAAAATTAGCTCACCCCTTGTTTGCCATTGCCGACTTAGAAGGGGAAGATTTACTCAATAAACGTTATCCCAATTTTTTAAACGCCTTTATTGAGCATGAATCATATCATTGCTTTAAGGCAGCACGAGAAAATGAAGACACCGCTCAGCTATCCTGGCTGATTAAACAACTCACCCCAGAAAACATCGATAAGGCACTTGAATGTCAAGGCAACCACATCTTACCGCCTCCTAGCACTGTCGATGACTATAAAGCATTAATCGACCAGTACCCCGGTGGAGCCCTTGCTTTCATTCGCAAATACGGCGAACTCATTCCTCCCTTTATGATAGGTGAATGGCTTTACAACACCATAACACCCACAGAAGAATTACTCCAAGCAAATGTAAAATTCTCAAAAAACCTTTTTCATAATTTTGTCATTCTTAGCAATCTAGAAGCCCTTAAAAGAATTGCAGGGTGCAGCTCAGCTGATGCGCTCAGTCGATACATTCGACATAATGGTTTCATAAACTTAAGCCATGCACGAAACTCTGAAAATCAGGACACAATGCAATGGCTACTCGAAGACCCTGATTGCCTTGCTCATGCGGAGAGCGCCACACGACACCATAACTATAGCCAAGCAGTAGAAGTCCACCTGAATACCCATGTAACCCAACTGCAAGAACGCCACGCTAAACACGAAACAGACCAACTTGAAGGCCCTTTCGATGTAGCCAACGAACGCGAAGCCAAGCATGCTTTTTACATGATTCGCGCTCTTATTCGTCATGGCGATACTGGTCGCATTCGATATTTGCTATCGCTTCCCTCTGTCCGCGCGCTTGCGCATCAAGCAATTGGCCGGGAACCACAAGAAAATGAATTACTCCAATTGGCTATGCGACATCGCAATGATGAGGTATGCGAACTTTTATTAGACATTCCTGAGGTTAGAAGGATCGCCGAAGAAAATAATTTTTATTCTAATATCAATATGCCTAATCACGGCATTGACTTAAGGCAGCTAGCAGAAAACCGCGAATCTTCCATGGTGAAATTAAACGAGAATGAACGCCATGCTCTCGATAAAGCATTCAAGTATTACAATACGTTTCTTGGTGACGGGATTCCATACCTGATTGATTCATTACGCGAAGCCATTATCAAAGAATATGAAAAAGAGCCTGCGACGATAATCACGAGCACTGGCAAGACACTTAAACTACCAGTCACCTATCATGATTTTGAGCGATTACCCATCAATGAAGAAGATCGTCAAAAAGCCTTAGCGGCTTATTATCAACACGACGCTCACGGTGCATTGCGCTTTTTAAGTCGACCCAATCCTTGGATACACCCCAATGCAAGCTTCGTTGAGATTAACCCTCACAATCCCCGTGAACGCCATGCAAGTGATCGATGCGATAGTTTAATTGCCGTGCTTTATTTAGCAGCGATTGATGAGGAAACTCCTTGTATCAGAGAATTCACACCCAGAACTAAATGGCTTCACTTCCTGCGTGAGCTTGCACTTATTAATCGAGGTCATAATTGGGATAAAATCAAAGATGGCAAAGAATATGACGACATGGAAGCCGACAGGCCCAGCTGCGGCTCTGGCATGGAAAGACGATTATTTCAAGCCGTACCCGGCAACCCCTTATTGGATATTTTAACAGAGGATACGCTAAGACAGGTTATTGGGAGTTTTGCATTCAACTACTTTACTGAGAAACTCAGCACTGAAGACCCTTCTGTCATTCTTCAGGTTTTAGAGGAAGTCATTATGGACGAACAGACTGATAACATTACTGCTTTAAAGCCATTTAATATTCCTAAAGAGCGATGCGATGAGCTAAAATCAGAATTAGTGAGACGCTATGAAAAGGATTTCACGTATGCCCTGAAAAAAGTCTTTGACGACCAACTTGAGCTGGACATGGCATCCAGTAAGGTTTGCGACCATTATCACATGATAACACTTTTAAAGCTGGTTAACATTTACGAGCATCTAGAGCGGCTAATCAAAAATCCACCCCAACCCAAACCGAGTGAACAAGGCTTATTTGCAAAAAAAGACGCACCCGAGCCAGAAGAACCCACTTCCAGCCAAACACCACGCAAGGGGAATTAACAGCTCAAAAGCGGAACCGATTAAGCTTTGGCTAGCCACGGTTGCTTACCAGAAAAAGCGGCCTTTATTACAAGCGACACACCTTGCGACAAACCGGTTAGCGTTACACGCCTATCGCCTTGATAATAATAAAAATATCAGCCTAGCAAAACCCTTTGCTTTTCACTCAAACCTAACATATAATGATCAAAAATTATTCATATAACAAAACGAGGTGTTAAAAATGCTCTCCCCAGAAAACCCCCACCGTAAAACCATTGCCCTCATCACCAATGATGCTTACACCAACGCCCCCAATATTCTTCAGTTATTAGGTGCCATGCCAAAAAGCAAGCGCTTACGAGAAGCGCATTTAAGAGTCATTGAGTATGCCATCAAAGGATTTAGAATCGCACTTGCCTTGAAAGACTACAACGCCTTATCAACCCTTGAATTAAATACCCTCATTCAAGCTTGCGAGAACATGATTAATACGGTCCATCAAACGGCTCTCTTGACACAAGTAACCTTCCCCTCAGAAAAAGCACACGAACCAAAAATTGCATTACTAAAAATGCATGAAAACGCTTTAAGGGAAGAAATAAACAACGCGCAAAAAAAATTAACTAAAAAAATGGATGATTTCAACCCATTACACCTCAATGACCTCCCTAGCAAACTTCAATCAGGCATTAATAAAATCACACAAGAACCCGATGCATCGAAACAAGCAACCCAAGTGAACGATTTACTTAGCAAAATCCATGCATTTTTAACTGAAAACAACATACAGCCAAAACCCGAACATGCGCCCCTCTTTAAAGAAGCATTAGACTTAATGCGAACATCACTCCATAAAATCGTGCGTAAGCTATCCCCTCACCCGCTTAGCAAACTCATGAAATCCTACGCAAGCATTGAATACGACATATCAAAATTAACCATGGCTCACACAAGCACTGAAAACGCTGACAGCCAACAAACACAAGAACAACCCGTCATTGCAACCGAAAACCTCACACAAGCCGCTTCAAGCACGCCTGAAGAAACAAGCCAAGAAGCAAGCAGCGAGAAAATGGCACCGCCACAACTTCAAACCGGTGACGAAGCAAGACGGAGCAAATTAATTGGTATTATTGAAAAATTTAAAGGGCACTGCATTACCATTGAAAAAAACGATAACATTGCGCAACTGGAAGATCGGCTCAATCAGCACATGCTTAGTTTAGAGCAAAACTCAAAAAACGTTGCTAATGCGCTACACGGATTAAACCTATATAAAACATACCTTAACCAATACCATCCAGAAAAAACCATCTCCGCCTATGCAAGGCAATTGTGTCAAAATTTTTCGGAATTTCGATACGGTGAAAAGTGCCTGAAAAAACTCATGCGCGAAAACACGGCACACACCTTATTTGGCAACCCAAAGCCTCATAAACACCAAGCTGCTTTTAAGCAACACCTGAGAGACCAGAGCCCGATTCGCAAGAAAACACGGTAGCGAAGAAAAACACCCGGACGGATGGAAGATGCCCCCAGCCATCACTCCGGGCTGCTTTCACCCACAATAATCAACATCACATCAACCTTAGCCTTGGCTTCATCGGCCACTGTTAAGGCGTTTTGATAAGCCAGCGCTTCCAAGATTGCTAATACATCATTTCTATCGCGCGCATGGTTTTTTGCACGGGCATCCTTACCATAAATAAAAATTAACCGGCTACAATCTGTAACCGGCTGGCATTGACAGATCACTCGGTGACAAATGGTCACCGAGTGAAATGAGTGCCGAAAACGCACGGGCAGGGCGACAGAAGCTCACCTGAGGGATAGACGCAAAATTTCAAGTAAACAACGTTGGCTGAAAGCCAATAACCCTTTAGCCCAGGGTTACGTCCAGTGCGTAGCACTGGCGTTACCCTGGGTAAATCCATTCCCTCTCTG
>DASTZQ010000036.1:0-41484 GCA_035764205.1 Gammaproteobacteria bacterium | reverse complement strand
AAAGCCAACAACCCTTTAGCCCAGGGTTACGCCCAGTGCGTAGCACTGGCGTTACCCTGGGTAAATCCACTCCCTCTCTGCTCTTAGCGCCGAAGGCGCGTAACAAGAGTTCAGCATTTTTTATTACGCGCCTTCGGCGCTTAAAGCAGAGGGGTGGGGGTTGTTTTCCTAGGGCGACAGTGTTCGCTACGCGAACACTTCTGCCCCAGGCTAAAGGGTTGTTGGCTTTCAGCCAACGTTGTTTGCTTGAAATTTTGCGTCTTTATCCTTCAGCCTAAAGGGTTGTTGGCTTTCAGCCAACGTGGTTAGTTTGTGTGTTGCAGTCATCATGATAATGATGCAACTCGCTTGATTAAGCCTGATTGATTGGCGCTAAAAAGCAGCCGACACACTTTCAACCACTCGCCCATTCAAGGCCTGCAACGGCCGTGCATTCGCATGCCCCATGGCTTTTGCTAGGGTTTGAATTTGTAAGGTGCTAGCTGTGATAGGGTGTTGGTAAACCAACCATTGCAAGCCTTCGGTGCAAGGCGGGGTGGTGAGCGAGCCCATGAAACTGCCTAAGGTGGCATGCATGGGTAATAAATTTTTAATGTTTAATTCCACCTCATTCAAGACCGTTTCTTTTTTCGCTTCTTTAGGCAGGTGGTCGATGATGTTTTGTAAAGTCACATTGCCATTATCAGCAGCAACAAACACGGCTAATACCGCCACTTTGCCATCATCACTCTCGTTCACAAAATGAATTTCAAGCGGGTATTGAAAGCCATTCCATTTCGTTTCTGCGGGGGCGTGAAAATGGAATTGCACAAGATGATAAACCGTGCCTTGATAAGTTAAACTTTCACGCGCCTCATCGCCGTGGTAGTTGATTTGTACGCCGTGCCCGGTGTTAGTGACGACTTGTTGTGAGCCAATCTTTAATTCCGTGTCGCCGTCGTTGATGATAGCCAGTGGCAAGGGTTCGTAGTGTATGACTGCGGTTACGGGGTTTTTAGACAAGGGGTCTTGGATGTTGATGGGGGTTTGGGTTTTGCCTTCCGCGCAGGCGGCGTAAGCCGGGCTCAGCTTACCCCAGTCAGCGGGGCCGGTGTTGCCTTCATAGCTCCAGGGGGCGCTGGTGTCGGCCGCAAAAGCAGTGGTGGCCAGGGTGAGGGTAAGCAGTAAACAGGCTTGGGTTTTCATGCTGGTTTTTCCTTAAACACAGGGTGAAAGTGGTGATGAATAGCATAGCACAATGATTTTACCCGTAAAATCATTTTTCAGCTGGGCGCGCTTCTTAAGTAAGCCTTAAGTTTTGGTTGGTATAATGGGTGGAAAACAATAACGGGGTTTGATTCCATGAAGCTTATTACTTATAACGATGTTTTGAACACGATTCATGAAAAATATGACGCGCGCAGCCAGCGCCTTATCCACAAAGAAATTCATGTGAGGGCATTAGAATATGCCATCAAGAAAAAAATTAAAACGTTAAATTCAGAACATGGTTTTGGCGCTGAGCATTTAGCAATTGATGATGCGGCATTTAAAGAGGTGTATCGTTTTGTTAAATTCGCAGAAACAGAGACTGCGTTAAAAGCCAAGAGAAAGAAAAAAGAAAGCACGGCTTCCAGTGATACATTTAAAGCCTTATCAAGTTTATTGGGTAACTCAAAGCAAAACGCGCCTAGCGAAACGGCCGATGAAATTTTTGAAAAAACAGCCGCGGTGATTGTGGAAAACAATGCTAAGCTTCAATCGGGTCGTTTATCTTCATTTGCAGGTGCCGTTTACGCAAGGCCCTCTATATTAGCGAATTTGACCCAGATGCTTTTTGATGTTGGCGTTGCGCCTGATGAATGCATTTCACGAATCAAAGATATTGACGAAATACCTAAACTATATCAATTCATGAACGCTATTTGTCATGTATTGCTGATCATTAAAGCAATCGCCTCTGTTGATCAGGAACAAGGGCAAGCAGTGGCGCGTCAATTAATTAATAAGGTAAGGGAGTCAGACGATGTTTCAATAGCTGAGGTTATATTTTATGCCTTAAGTGCCTGCGCGAAGCAATTATTTTCAGATGAATATGAGCGAATTTATGTGCTGGCAGATCGTGATCCGGCTGAAAAATTACTAGCATTGGAGCGGAAATTTTTCAATGAAAGCTTAGTGAAGCTCATTGAGATGGATAAAAAAGCCTTGATCACGTTTATGGAGGCTGTTATTGGTGCAGATGCTGACCGCTTGCAAGCACTGTTGCAGTATTTTCAGACCCCAAATAACATAGACCTGCGTTTAATGAATTACTCATTGAAGGCATTAACCCAGCAAGTGAATACTGGCGAAGTAACGCAGTCACCTCATCGAATGCGTTATTAACCCTAAAACCCATTCGTCACCGGAAACCGCCAATCTTTCCCAAAGGCATAAGCATTAAGCCTTGGGCCCATGGCGGCTTGTTTTCGTTTGTATTCGCTGAGCTTAACCAGCCTCACCACTTTCACCACATCCGCTTCAGGCAAACCAGCAGCCACCATTTCAGCCACACCCATGCCTTGATTTAAATGCGCGAGTAAAATGGCGTCGAGCAATTCATAAGGCGGCAAGCTGTCTTGGTCTTTTTGATCGGGCGCGAGTTCGGCGGTGGGTGCACGTGTGATGGTGCGCGGTGGAATGACCTCACCCAATTGATTGCGATAATGCGCAAGTGCATAAACCATGGTTTTAGGCACGTCTTTTAAAGGGGCAAACCCGCCGGCCATGTCGCCGTAAAGTGTGCAATAACCGACGGCCAGTTCACTGCGATTACCCGTGGTGAGCACCAGGCCGCCCGATTCATTCGATAATGCCATTAATAAAATGCCGCGTGCGCGTGCTTGGCAATTTTGCAAAGTGACGCTGCTGCCTTGCGTGCAAATTTCATTTTTTAAACTAGACACCACGGCTTGATAGGTTGGTTCGATGTCTATCGTTTTTGTTTTAACACCTAAATTTTGAGTGAGTGCATTGGCTTCTTCTAAACTTAATTTTGAAGAATGGCGTGATGGTAAAACAACGGCGTGCACGCGATCTTTGCCTAGCGCATCCACGGCTAAGGTTAAGGTTAAGGCGGAATCAATGCCGCCCGAGACACCGACTAACACATGCGGCATGTGATTTTTGTTAATGTAATCACGTATGGCCAAGACCAAGCCTTGATAAGCGCGTTCGAGCGTGGCGGGAAGGGTGTAAGTCGTTTCAGGAATGTTAACGCTGTTTTCATTAAATTCGAGTGAAGTGACCGTGAGGCTTTCTTTAAAAAATGGTGCAAGTGTCGCGACATTGCCTTCGTTGTTGATGATCATGGAGCCACCATCAAAAATGAGCTCATCTTGCCCGCCAACATTATTCACGTAAACAATGGGTGTGTGGTGATGAATGGCGCGTTTACGCAGCACCGTGAGCCGTTGTTCGTGTTTATCCAGTTCAAAAGGTGAGGCGTTTAAATTAACAATGAGACGAGCGCCAGCATCTAAGGCTTGTTGCGCTGGTTGAATGTGCCAAATGTCTTCACAGATGAGTATGCCTATCGGGATGCCTTTGATGGTTTGTATCAGTGGCTTATCCCCGGGGGTAAAGTAACGGCGTTCATCAAAAACGCTATTATTCGGCAGGCATTGTTTATGGTATTGACCTAAAATTTTTCCGTTATAAATAAGCGAGGTGGCATTGTAGAGTTTATTTTTGATTTGTTGTGGGTGGCCAACCAAGCAATAAATGCCGTGAACCGTTTCGGTGAGTGTTTTGAGTGCGGCGTCGCTCGCTTCAATGAAGTGTTTGCGGTTGAGTAAATCTTCGGGGGAATAACCGGTTAAGCTTAATTCTGGAAAAACAACGAGGTCGGCTTGATGTAAATCACGAGCTTCGTTCGCCGCTTGAATGTGCTTGGCAAGGTTTTCAGTGATGTTGCCTATGTGTAAATTCAATTGTGCCATGGCAATGCGCAAAGTGGTTTTAGTCATGCGAACGCTCGTTTTCAGTGAGTAAGTGATAAGGGGTTTGTTGTGTGGTGGTGAGTGGGCTGTTTAGGGCCGTGTGATCTAATAACATTAACACCGTGTATGTTTTGTTATCGAGGGTGGCGACATTAATAATGCGCCCAACGGCTCGCGATTTCCCTTGGGGGAAAACATCGTCGTTGATGTTAACGGCTTCATTCACTGTTGCGGTGTAACATTGTTTTTTTAGCGTGGCTTTGTATTCCATGCGCGCAATGATTTCTTGGCCGGTGTAACACCCTTTGTTTAAACTGACGGCACCCAAGGTTAATAAGTTTAAATCATGCGGAAGAAATTCGCCGCTCGTTTCAGGGAAGATGCAAGGTATTTGATGGGTGACCAAATGGTGATAATAGTTGGCTAAGGTGTCAGTTGTGTTGGCGTGTGGTGTTTGCGTGAGTAAATAAGTGGTGCCATTCGGCAACACGGCTGTTGCCACGGCTTCTGCAGCCCTTGGTGTTTGCGCGTAGGCAGTGACAACATAATCGCGAATGGGCTTGATGTCTGTTTTGTAAAAAACAGCGTATTTTCTGAGGGCAGTTGTGGCGATGGTTTCCATGCGTTGAGGCAAGCATAAAATGAAACCGTCGTTGGTGCGAAACAAGAGGAATAAGCTGATCACGCGGCCTTGCGCCTGGCAGTGAGCGGCGAGCTGGCCTTGGCCTGGGAGCAGGGCTTGCACGTCGGCCGTGAGTTGGCCTTGCAGTAGTTTGCTTGCGTCGACTCCGCTCACGTTTAGTAGGCAGTGGTCGCTTAGTGTGGTCTGCATGGTCTCTGGCGTCGTCTGCGGCATGGTTTTCTCAATAAATTAACTGTTTAAACAATAAGATAATGAAAAGGCGTCCATGGGTTTCTCGCTGCTCCAAACTCGTGTATGATAACGTTTTTAACACTGATGTCTATCTATTATAAGTCAGGAGCCACGAGGATGGGGAATTTATTACAGCATTCGGCCTTGTTATTGGTCGACCTTCAAAATGATTTTTGTGCGGGTGGTGCTTTGGCCGTGCCTGCGGGTGATGACATCATCCCCATTGCGAACAAACTTCAAGCCCTCGTGCCTTTTGTCATAGCCACACAAGATTGGCACCCACACGATCACATGAGTTTTGCTGCCAACCATCAAGCTAAACACGTTGGTGAAGTCGTTGTGCTAGATGGCATTTCACAAACCTTGTGGCCGGTGCATTGTGTTCAGGGCACCTCAGGTGCTGATTTTCACCCAGCGTTAAGCCAGGCGCACATTAAGCATGTTGTGCACAAAGGTATTGATAAAGTCGTTGATAGTTACAGCGCTTTTTTTGATAATGCGCATCGTCGATCAACGGGCTTACATGATTATTTACAAGCGCAGGGCATTACGCATCTTTACATTTTAGGGTTAGCCACCGATTATTGCGTGAAATATTCAGTGTTAGATGCGCTTCAATTGGGTTATCAAATTACCGTCATTGAAGATGCCTGCAAAGGCGTTGGTTTAAATGCCAACGACATCGCTGACGCCATGGCTGAAATGCAAGCGGCCGGCGCTAGGTTTATCACTCACAACCAATTCATTAAATCACTGGGCTGATGTAAATAGCCTTCTGCTTTCCAATCGTAAGGGTTTTCTTGCTCACTGGTGTAGCCGTAAAGCACCACGAGTGAACGTGTGCCCGCCGCCGTGCTTGCTTGTACATCAATGAAAGTGTCGCCGACGTAAAAGGTGTCAGTGGGTTTTACATTCAGCAATTCACAAGCGTGTGTGATTTGCGCTGGGTGAGGTTTGCGTTGCGCAAGCGTATCGCCTGAAATAATGCAGGCGGCGCGTTGATCGAGTTGCAGTTGTTGAATGATGGGTGTGGTAAAGCGCTCGGGTTTATTGGTGACAATGCCCCAGCGTATTTGTTTTTCATCGAGTGTATTTAATAAGGCTTCAATGCCAGGGAAAAACCGCGTGGATTGCATGGAACACGATTGATAATTGCTTAAAAACTCATGGAGTAATTCAGGGTAAGTGGGGTGGTCGTCGTCGGTGTCCATGCCTACTTTTAATAAAGCTTTGGAGCCAAACCCGGCGTGTGGGCGCAAGGTTTCTAATGCGAGTTCAGGCAAATCGCGTTCACGCCGAATTTTATTCACGGCTTCCGCTAAATCAGGGGCGGTGTCGAGTAGGGTGCCATCTAAATCAAATAAAACAGTGGGTTTTTTCATGATTTGCTCGCGCATAATAAGTAATTAACGTTAACATCGGACGTGATTTTAAAGTGTTTGGTGAAAGGGTTGTAAGCAATGCCTTGTATTTCGTTGGGCGTTAAATCGTGTTGCGTGCACCAGGCGCTGAGTTCAGAAGGGCGTATGAATTTTGCGTAATCGTGGGTGTTTTTTGGCAGCAAACGCAAAATGTATTCAGCACCCACAATGGCAAATAAATAGGATTTTGGCGTGCGGTTTAAGGTGGAGAAAAAAACCATGCCGCCGGGTTTTAAAAGGGCGGCGCAGGCTTTCACAATGGCGCTGGGGTCGGGCACGTGTTCTAGCATTTCAAGGCAGGTGATGACATCAAATTGCTGTGGTTCGCGTTCAGCTAAGGCTTCGGCGGTCAGGCATTCATAATTCACGGTCAAGCCGCTTTCCAGCAGATGGAGTTTCGCGACCTGGATGGCAGCTTCGTTCATGTCTATGCCGGTGACATTGGCGCCTGCGCGTGCCAGTGACTCACTCAAGATGCCGCCGCCGCAGCCAATGTCGGCTATTTTTTTGCCAGCGATGGCAACGCGTTCGGTGATAAAACGCATGCGCAAGGGGTTAATTTCGTGGAGGGTGCGTAACTCGCCGGTTTCATCCCACCAGTTGGCGCTCATGGCCGCAAATTTTTTGATTTCGTTAGGGTCTACATTCACGGGCATGCCTGTTTTCCTGTGTGAGTTTATGGTAAATTTTAAGTTTAGTGTAACTCGTCTCTGGGAAAAAGGAATTTTACATGAAAATGAAGCTTTGCGTTGGAAGTTTATTGCTTGCTTTGTCGACAAGCTCCGTTTGGGCGGATGCGCAGCCCGGCGTGCCTACACCAGGTGCGCCAGGGGCATCAGCGCCCGCCTCAGACGCCACAAATGGTGCAATTGTTGATCAAGGTGGTAGTTTGCGTTACCAAAGCCAAGTGCCGGCTGGGTCACAACCCGCATCGCCAATGCAGCCACCCATGGGCGGCGCACCACAAAGCCAACCACGGCCGCAGTCACAGCCAATGGCACCTAACGCCCCAGGCATGTCAGCGACACAACCCACCCCACCAGCCCAGTAAGGGTGGTGAGGCATTAAACCCAATGCCCCGCTGATGTGAGCGGGGTTTTTTTATGAGAGTGAAATGTATGACGGCTTCCGTCCTTGATGTAAACCGAGTGCCCACTGTTGTTTATCGTCACGATTACCACCCCCCCGCTTATGACATTGATGAAGTTCATTTGCACTTTGATTTATACGATCATGAAGCGGTGGTGCGTTCCCGTTTATTGGTGAGGCGTCGTCAGGGGTTTTCTACGAGTGAGCTTTTTTTAAATGGGGAAGATTTAACCTTAGTGTCACTCAGCATGGATGGGGAAGTGCTTGCACCGGAAGCTTACACGCTCACGCCTCAGGGTTTAAGTTTGCGTGATTTGCCGGCGGTGTGTGAGCTCATCATCATTACTAAAATTCACCCGGAAAAAAACACCGCCTTAAGTGGTTTATATCGCTCAGGCAAAACCTTTTGCACGCAGTGTGAAGCGGAAGGCTTTAGGCGCATCACTTATTTTCCTGATCACCCCGATGTGTTATCGCGTTTTACAACGACCATTGAAGCTGATTTAGCGCAATACCCTATTTTGTTGTCTAACGGTAATCCCGTTGAGCAGGGCATCACCCAGGAGGCCAGGCATTGGGTGAAGTGGGAAGACCCTTTTAAAAAGCCGTCTTATTTATTTGCCTTGGTGGCGGGTGATTTTGATTTGCGCGAAGAGGTGTTTACCACGTGTTCGGGGCGCAAGGTGGCATTGCGCGTTTATGTTGAAAAGGGGATGGGCGATCAATCGGCGCATGCCATGACTTCCTTGAAAATGGCCATGCGTTGGGATGAGCAAGCCTATGGTCGTGAATATGATTTAGATATTTTCATGATTGTTGCCATCGCCGATTTTAATATGGGCGCGATGGAAAACAAAGGCTTAAATATTTTTAACACAAAATACGTGTTGGCTAAACCGGCCACCGCAACGGATGATGATTATAACAACATTTTATCAGTCGTGGCGCATGAATATTTTCATAACTGGACAGGGAACCGTATTACTTGTCGTGATTGGTTTCAGTTGAGCTTAAAAGAAGGTTTAACTATTTTTAGAGATCAATCGTTTTCAGAGGATGTGGTGTCGCGTTCAGTGATGCGCATTCGTGATGTCATTGATTTGCGCGAATCGCAATTTCCAGAAGATGCCGGGCCGTTGTCGCACCCGGTTAGGCCTGAGTCTTACATGGAAATTGATAATTTTTACACGGCCACCATTTACAACAAAGGCGCAGAAGTGTTGCGCATGTTGCAAACCATCGTTGGGCGTGAGGTGTTTCGTAAAGGCATGGACGCGTATTTTGACACCTTCGACGGTCAAGCAGTCACGATCGATGATTTTGTGAATACCATGGAAATGGTATCAGGAAGAAATTTAACGCAGTTTCGACGTTGGTATAGTCAATCAGGCACACCCATGGTTGCTGTGAAAGAAAGCTATGATGAAAAGGCAAAAGTGTATCGCTTGCAATTTAGCCAGCGTACGTTGCCAACGCAAGATCAAGCGGATAAACACGCCTTATTTATTCCGATACGCATGGGCTTGTGGTTGAAGGATGCGAGTGTTTGTCCGCTTTACCTGGACGACCAATCGATGGGAAATGAAACGGTGTTGCATCTCATTAACGAAGAACAAACCTTTGAATTTCAACAAGTGCCGTCTCACCCCATTCCTTCATTGTTGCGTGGTTTTTCAGCGCCGGTGAAGCTTGAGTTTGAGTGCAGCGATGCAGACAAATTATTTTTAATGGCGTTTGACACCGATGCCTTTAATCGCTTTGAGGCCATGCAGCAATTGGCGGTTAGCACCACTTTGCGTTTGGTGAAGGCGTATCGTCAAAATGAAACATTAACATTGCCTGCTGCGTGGGCTGATACTTTGTCTCAATTATTGGCTGATGAAAATCAAGACCCTTATTTGTTGGCGGAATTGCTTACCTTGCCTTCTGAAAAATTCATTGGTGATCAAATGGCGGTGGTGGATGTGGAAGCCATTCATGTTGCGCGTGAATTCATTATGCAACGTTTAGCCACTGCATTGAAATCACGATTTTTAGCCTTGTACGATACCTTAACTGAAAAAACCAAGGGCCTTGATTTTGATGTGAGTGTTTTGGGTTTGCGTGCATTGAAAAACCGCGCTTTAACTTATTTGAGTTACACGAGTGAAGGCTTGTCTTTAGCCAACATTCAATTAACAGAGCGCTTGAGTGTGAACATGACAGATGCGCAAGCCGCTTTGGCTTGTTTAAATCGTGTCGAAGGGCCGCTGCGTCAGCCTGCGCTTGATGTGTTTTACGCGGTGTGGAAGCATGACGCCTTGGTGCTCGATAAATGGTTTGCCATGCAGGCCACGGCACCCCTGCCAGGCACCTTGGATGAAGTGAAGTTTTTAACAGAGCACAGTGATTTTGACTGGAAAAACCCAAATAAAGTGTATGCCTTGATTGGCGCATTTGGTGCGAGAAACCCCTTGTGCTTTCATCATCACAGCGGCGCGGGCTATGTTTTCCTGCGGGAAGCTGTTCAAAAATTAGATCGTCTTAACCCGAAAGTGGCGGCTCGCATGGTAAAACCTTTGACTAGCTGGGGGCGGTATGATAAAGAACGGCAAGCAAAATTAAAACACGAGTTGATGGTGTTAAAAGCAACCCCATCACTTTCCACGGATGTTTATGAATTAGTTACCAAAAGTTTAGAGGCGGAATAATGATGAGTAATAAATTAACACGCGTTGAATCAGACAGCATGGGTAAAATTGACGTGCCCTCCGACCAAAAATGGGGCGCGCAAACGCAGCGTTCTTTAGGGCATTTTGCCATCGGCAACGACCGCATGCCGCTCGGTTTAATTCGCGCCTTTGGTATTTTGAAAAAAGCGGCAGCCATCACTAACCACGATTTGGGTTTAATGAATAAAGACGTCATGACCCTCATTAGCAAAGCGGCGGATGAAGTTATTGCCGGTGATTGGAATGCGGAATTTCCATTGCGCATTTGGCAAACGGGCAGTGGCACGCAAACCAACATGAATGTGAATGAAGTCATTAGCAATCGCGCCATTGAAATGGCCGGTGGTGAAATGGGCAGCAAAAAGCCTGTGCACCCGAATGATCACGTGAATCAATCGCAATCGTCTAACGACACCTTTCCAACGGCCATGCACATTGCCGCGGCGGATGCGGTGGTGAATGAATTGTTGCCAGCCATTAAGGTGTTGCGTGATGGTTTGAAAGCGAAGCAAGAAAAATTTAATCACATCATTAAAATTGGCCGCACGCATTTGCAAGATGCGGTGCCTTTAACCTTAGGCCAAGAATTTTCGGGTTACGTTGCGCAGCTGGATGCCGCGATGGACAACATCAAAAAAACCTTAAGTGGTTTATATGAATTAGCGATTGGTGGCACGGCCGTTGGCACGGGTTTAAACACGCACCCTGAATTTGCTGTAAAAACGGCGGCAAAAATTGCTGAATTAACGGGGCTGCCGTTTGTCTCTGCGCCAAATAAATTTGCCGCGCTTGCCGCGCACGATGCCTTTGTGTTTGCGCACGGTGCGATTAAAACCTTGGCTTGTGCGCTCATGAAAATTGCTAACGATATTCGTTGGTTGGCTTCCGGCCCGCGTTGTGGTTTGGGCGAACTCATTTTGCCTGCGAATGAGCCGGGTTCTTCCATCATGCCGGGTAAGGTGAACCCAACGCAATCCGAAGCCATGACCATGGTGTGTGTGCAGGTGATGGGGAATGATGCGACGATAGGCTTTGCAGATTCTCAAGGCAATTTTGAATTGAATGTGTTTAAGCCTGTGATTATCCATAATTTCATGCATTCTGTGCGTTTGTTAACTGATGCTTCTTTATTGTTTAATAAATATTGCGTGCAAGACATGGAAGCGGATGAAAAGGCAATTGATACCTCGGTGCATAATTCTTTGATGTTAGTCACTGCGCTCGCGCCTAGCATTGGTTATGACAAAGCGGCTGAAATTGCGCACAAGGCATTTCACGATGGCACTTCATTATTAGAATCTTGTTTAGCGTTGGGGTATTTAAGCGAAGCGGATTTCAAAAAAGTGATGCGCCCTGAGTTGATGTTGGGGCCCAAGGCTTAAGACCCCTTCTTGTGAGTGGAGGTGTAGGGTGGATTAGAATCGCGTGCTTTTCGCGATTCGTAATCCACCAACCTTTAAAAAATTTCTAACGCAACGCAGGAATCAAACCAATCAACCCATTTGCAAGCATCCCAACCGCGATGGACATAATGATCATCCCCATGATACGGGTGATGACTTTCATGACAGAATCCCCAACGAAACGCGCAATGGTGCCGCCGAAATACAGAATGGCGGTCATGCCAACGGCTAACACAATGCAAAGCAGGCAGAGCCAGCTTTTATACAAAAATAAGGGGTAATCGTTAGAGGCAATCACCAAGGTGCTAATGGTGCCCGGGCCAATGATGATGGGCAAAGCCATGGGAACCACGGCAATGGAGGTGCGCTGCTCAGCCGCCACGTCGTCGGCTGCCGTGTGGTTAACGGCGCTTTCTTGGGATTGAAGCATGGAAAGACCAACAAACAACAAAATGATGCCGCCAGCAAAGCGGAAAGAGGCGATGGAAATGCCTAATAAATCAAGGAATTGCGCGCCCAACCACAAGGAAAGCATCATGATGATGGTGATGGCCATGCCGCAATGCAAAGCGGTTTTTCGTTGTTCGGTTACCGTGTAGCGGTCGGTGAGCTGCAAAAAAATAGACAGCGAACCCAAAGGGTTGATCATGATAATCATGGCAACAATGAATTTGACGGTATCGGCGTAGGTCATGAGTGCACCCAGATAAATTTAATGGCATCATCATAGCGGAAAACCGTTGAAATTGCTAGGATAGCACTCATGAACCACTAGCCTTTGGAGCAACGCAATGCGTAAAGTTTATAATTTCAGTGCAGGCCCTGGCATGTTGCCCGAGGAAGTCATGGTGACAGCCAAAGAAGAAATGCTGGATTGGCATGGCACCGGCAGCTCCATCATGGAGCTTGGCCACCGCGGCCTGGATTTTGCAACCATCATCAAAGAAACCGAGGCCGACTTGCGAGAGTTAATGAACATTCCTCGCAATTATAAAGTCTTGTTTGTCACCGGCGGCGCCACTGCGCAATTTGCCATGGTGCCCATGAATTTAATGTCAGATAAAAAACGCGCCGATTATGTCGTGACCGGCGTTTGGGGTAAAAAAGCCATGGAAGAAGCCATGCGCTTTGGCGACATTGAAATGGCAGCGCAATCGGCGCATCGTAATCACTTGCTTGCAGCGCCTTTGCAAGAAGAATGGGATTTGCGTGATGGCATCGATTACATTCACTACGTGGCCAATGAAACCATCGACGGCCTGGAATTTAATTTCGTGCCCAACATCACCGAGGTGCCTTTGGTGTGTGATATGTCTTCCATGATTTTATCTCGCCCGGTGGATGTCAGCAAATACGGTTTAATTTACGCCGGCGCACAAAAAAACATGGGGCAAGCGGGTATCACGGTTGTCATCATTCGTGACGATTTAATTAAAACCCCCGTGTTTTTAACGCCAACCTTATATCAATATCAAACCCACGCCGTGCATCATTCACTTTATAACACCCCACCCACTTACAGTTGGTATATGCTCGGTTTGGTCTTGAAGTGGGTGAAGCGTCACGGCGGCATTCCTGCTTTTTATGAAATCAATAAACGTAAAGCTAAAAAACTTTACGACACCATTGATGCGAGCCACGGCTTTTATGAATGCAGAATACACCCTTCCAGTCGTTCATTAATGAACGTGATTTTTGGCTTGCCCACCGATGAATTAGACGATTTATTTGTGAGTGAAGCGGCAAAACAAGGGCTCACCAATTTAAAAGGGCATCGTGCGGTTGGCGGCATACGCGCTAGCATTTATAACGCCATGCCTGAAGCCGGCGTGGACGCATTGGTGAAGTTTATGCAGGAATTTGCCGCTAAATATGCAAAAGGCTAGTGGTTTTACCTTGCTTGAAGTGTTAATCAGCTTGGCCTTGCTTTCCATCGCCATCCTTGGCATGGACGGCTTGCAATGGCGAGTGTTGCAAAACATGCGTTATCAAACCTATGCCGTGAAAGCACAGCAATTGGCGCTGGGATTGGCGGCGCGCCAAGGCATTCATCCGGCTGCGGTGTTAAGCGACAACACCCGCAAGGCTGTCAGCGCGTGTTTACCGCAGGGTCGTTTTGAAGTGCAAGCCAAGCGTGTCATTGTTGCTTTTGGTGGCTTGGCGCCATCGGCTTGCACGCAATCAATCATAGGTCGGGCTGGATGCGTTATTGTCGCCACATAACAGGGTTCACTTTACTTGAATTCATGGTGAGCATGACCCTTGGTTTAATGCTGTTATCAGGGGCTTTTGCTTTAGTCATTGCCGCCATGAAAAACAGTGAAGCCGCAATGCAAGCACAACAACAGCAAAATGAAATCATGAGTGCGATGCAGTTATTAGCGAATGATATCGCAAGTGCGGGTGCATTTGGCTGTTCTCGTGCTTGTGTTAATGCTTTGCATTGGCAGGGCATGCACGGCGATGCTTCAGCGCTAAGCCTTGCTTATCAAGCTCAGCCGCCGTTTCGTTTATTGCAAGTGAGTGACAATCGTTTGCATATTCGCGTTGATCAAGACAACCATTTTTATCCCAATGAAGTTTTATTGATAACGCAGCCGGATGAAGCGGCTAGGGTGAGTGTGCATGCGGGCGGCAGGGGTCAAAACCTCACTTTAAATGCGCCATTCACGCTTAAAACATTGACGGGTGCGATGGTCGGCCCCGAGGTGGTTCATGCTTATTTTTATGACGCACATCAAAAAAAGTTACAAATGAAATCAGGCCAAGGTGAACCGCTAACCTTGTTAAATGAAGTGAGCGCGTTTTCATTCACTTACGATGTCAAAACAGCCGCGGGGGTTGTTGAAAAACAACCAGACACAGACGATGCGTGGAATCACGTGTGTGGTGTGAATGTGGTTTTAACCGTGTCAGGTCAGACATGGGTGAGGTATATGCCTGTGTTGAGTCATTGTTGATGAAGCGCCGTTCGCGTGGGTTTGTGTTGTTTTCCGTGATGTTAATCATCATGATCATCACTTTATTTAGTGTCATGCTGTTGCAAACGGATGCAGCAACCTCACGCCTCGCACGCATGAGTGCGGTGGTTGGCGTGGGAAGCATGAAAGCCAAAGCCTTAGTGCAGGCATTGATGGCGAATGGGGTGGGTGATGCTGTGCATTGTGATTCATCGGGCTTAGCGCCGAATGCCTTATTGCATGCGAGTGATGCTTGGTGGGCGATGCATGGGTGCGCAATCGGCCCGCATGCTTTGTTTGTGCGTGAATCACCCCGTGTTTCTGCATTGAGCATCATTGCAACGCCGGCTGGTTGGGTGGCCGCGCAGTATTATTATTTAACGTTGCGTTATCCATTGCTTGATGCTGAACCCATCTTGATGCAGGCCTTGATTGCTGAACCTTCATCGGTCAAAGTGCCTAACCCTCAGGGTAGAGTCATTGCGGCGCCTGGGATACAACAGTTGGCATGCTTAACTGAGTAAGGCATAATGGGTTAACTCATTATGAAGGAAGCATCATGACCACCTTAAAAAACAAAGTGATTTTTATCACCGGCGCAAGTCGGGGCATCGGCCGTGCATTGGCACTGCGTTTTGCTGGCGAGGGCGCTAACATTGTTATCACCGGCAAAACCGTTGAGGCACAGCCAAATTTAGAGGGCACCATACACACCGTTGCTGATGAAGTGAGGGCCTTGAGTGTGCAAGCCTTGCCTATCATGCTGGATGTGCGTGATGAAGATAGCGTCATGAATGCGGTTGAAGAAACGGTTAAGGTGTTTGGCGGAATCGATGTCTTGATTAATAATGCGAGCGCCATCAACATGAGTTCAATTCTAGAATTGCCCATGAAGCGCTATGATTTACTGATGAATGTGAATGTGCGCGCAACGTATTTGTGCTCAAAAGCGTGCATTCCTTATTTGAAAAAATCAGAAAACCCGCACATTTTAACCATGTCGCCGCCTTTAAGCTTGAACCCGAAGTGGTTTAAAAAACACTTGGCTTACACCCTGTCTAAGTTTGGCATGAGCATGTGCACCTTGGGTTTGTCCGAAGATTTAAAGCGTGACGGCATTGCAGTTAATTCATTGTGGCCGCGCACCTTAATTGCAACGGCAGCCATTGCGAATAATTTTCCTAAGGCTATGTATGAAGCTTCGCGCAAACCAGATATTGTTTCAGATGCAGCGCTTGCCATCATCACCAGCCCCAGCCGTGAATTAACCGGGCATTTTTTCATAGATGAAGACTTTTTGAAATCGCGTGGCGTGACAGATTTTAGTGTTTATGCTTTAAGAGAAGGCGTGGCTTTAATGCCAGATTTATATTTAGAATAAATAACGAGAGTGAGGAGTGGTATGCTTGATCAATTTAACGAATTAATATTAAATAATGTTTCAAAATATTTGAGCTTTCGAGAGTTTGGAGCTTTGTCTTGTGCTTCCAAAAGAATGTTTGGTTTTTTTGGCGAAAAGGGCAAGGCGCAGCTGGCTTTTCTTGAGAAGGCATGCAATCAATTTTTGTTGGATTTATCTTTAGGTAAGGTTAGCACTGTCCCTCAATTCATAATGGATTTTCCATCCACTTTATTATTTAAGTTTAATTTTCTGGACGAGTCTGGAAGGCAGTTTAAAAATATTTCATTATTTAATTACATGCTGTGGTCATCTAATCATGTTTTATTGCAGGCGTGTTTGCCTTATATTAAAGCCGATAAAAACGTATTAAGATCCCTCCTTGGCCAGTATGATGCGCAGATGAAAAATGGTGTGACTTATGTGCTTGATGGGGTCGACGTTCGTGAGCCCAAATACCAGCCAGATGATTTATTGACAGTCATGAAAAACTACCTGAATAACAAGCAGTTGGATTCAGTGTATTTAGTCGAGCAGGTTGGAGGCCGACAAAAATTACTACCTTACCCTTGGTTAACAAAATGTTATAAAATTGAAAATCATGAAACCAATGTCACGGTGGATGTGCTCGAATTTCATGCTTGGGGTGTTGTTGTAAAAGAAATGTTAGGTTCAAGGGCTGCTTTTCGGCGAAAAAACAATGGCGGCGTGATGGTTTTGAGGAATGTTAATCGTGATTTTATCGCTCCTGACATCGCCCACCTTGAAGCGCAAAAAAGGCTTATTCAGCAAGTGATGGACGATATTGAAAATAACTTAAAAGCCATGGCTAATGTCAACGAAAGACGCTTCGGCAATAAATAACAAGCCAAGTTTAATGGGCCGCGATTCGATGGCTTGCATGGCACTTAAATAACGTTGCATTTGCGCTTGATGTTTTTCAGTTTCTGCTTTGATGAAGGCGTTAATATTTTTATCGTGCATGGGCGTGGTTTTATAATCAATGATCCAGCGGTTTTCATCCGCATCCACGAAGGTTCGGTCGATGATGAGTTGCGATGGCTTGCCGGCTTCAAGGAGGGTGATGGCGAATTCAGAGGCCGCTTCTTTGTGTGGCGATAAACACCATCGGCCTTGCTCGGTATTTAGCACGCGATTAATCATGGTTTGAATGGTGGTTATTGCTTCTTGTGCATCAGCGCTACGCCATTGATAGAGGCGCATTAATGCTTGAATAAGTTGTGTTTGTGCTTCAGCGTTTTCAGGCCAAGCCTTCAAGCCTTCATTCCCAATTTTTTGCAATAATCGATGCGTGATGGTGCCCAGGCGTTCTGCGCGTGAGTCAGGCAAGGCAAAGCCTTGTCGTTGTTGTGTGCTAGGCATGGCAGGCGTGCGGGGGTTGGTTTGCATAAACATTGCTTGAGGCAGGCGTTTAATCCTGCGTTCAGGCGGCGTGTCATGATGCGTTGAAAGGGCAGGGGATTCTTGGAAAAAATCCGGTGCTGTGGTGTTTAAGTGCGGCCACAAGGAAGCAAGAAAACTACCGGCTTGCACGCTGATGGCCCCGGTGTCAGTGTTGCTTTTAACGTCGGCGTGCAGGTAAAGTCGTTTTTTTGCACGCGTGCATGCCACATAGAGCAATCGATTTAATTCGTAATCTGCTTTTTTTCGTTCTTGTTTTTCAATGTAAGTGTAAAGTTTTTCTTTGGCAGCGCCGGCTTCTTGCATGGGGGCTAATAATAAAAGACCATCTTGATAATCGCTGGTTCTTTCCATCCATAATAAAAGTGCGGCATCGTCGGATTTATTGCGTTTTTCCAGGTGAGGAATAATCACGCTATCATATTCTAAGCCCTTAGACGTGTGTATGGTCATGATGTGCACGCGTGCTTCGGTGTCTTGTCGATTAGCATACAAGCGATTAAGTTTTTTTTGTAACAAGGCGATGGAAGCTTGCTGTGTTTCTAACTGCACGGCTTCTAAGCACTCAAAATACGTGTTTGCAGTTTCTTGTTCATCGTTGGATTGAAGGCAGGTGTCGCCGTTTAAAGCTTTCCAAGCGGCTTCAACGGAGGCTCGCAAACCCAAGCGCTCGCGTTCATAACGCGCTGTTGTCATCACACGCATGAGGTGTGAGACGCGCCTATGGCCATCTTCACTTAATTGGGCTAATACCGCAGGGTTATTGCCACGTTCTTGTATTAGGTTTCGTTCTGATTCCCCTGCAATGGCGTGAAGGTCGTTCAAGCTTAAGCCGCACCAAGGTGAGCGCAACAGGGCAAGCCAAGCAATGCGATCAGCGGGGTGCAATAAAGCACGCGTTAATGAAAATAAATCTTGGATGAGTGGGTTCTCAAGCAAGGGGTCAATGTCTAGCGCTTGAAAGTGAATGTTCAGTGTTTTTAATGCAGGCAAGACATCGCTTAAGTGTGAGCGTGATTTCACTAAAATGGCAATGGTGTCTTCAGGGTGGGCGTTTAATAATGTTTGTACTGTGTTTGCTAATTCAAATGCTTGCGCATGAGCGGGCGCATCTTTCAGGGCATGCACTTGCACGTGTGTTTTTTGGGGTGCATTCTCATTTGAAAATGCAGAGCTCGCGTGATAACTCACCGCCCCCGTTGCCACATCGTGATCTTTAGGGAAAATGTGTTTAAACATCGCATTATTCCAATCAACAATCGTTTGCGTTGATCGAAAATTCACAGACAATTGCAAGGGGTTTAGCGCCACTTGATTAATTCCATGCGTTTGCATACGCAAAAATAAACCCACTTCTGCTTGCCTAAAACGATAGATGGATTGCATGGGGTCGCCGACAATGAACAGGGTGCGGCCATCGCCAGGTTGCCATTCTAAGGTGAGCATTTCAGCGAGCCGGTATTGCGTAAACGAGGTGTCTTGAAATTCATCCATCAAGATATGTTTAATTTGATAGTCGAGCAATAAGGCTAAATCGGTTGGCTCAGTCGGTGTGCCTAGCGAGGTTAAAGCTGCTTGTGCGTTTTCAATGAAATCGATTTGACCGTGTTGCCTGAAGGTAACCGTGAGTTGTGCGCTCAGAATGGTTAACGTATTTAATAAAGCGGATAATACTTTCCATTGCTCATCGGTGTAATGCGGGTCGGGTAGTTCGGTGATGCTTACCAAGGCCAATCGGCAGGCTTCATGTTCGGCTAAGGTTTGCATCATCGTTTTTAAAGTGTCGCGCATGTGTTGGTGTTCGGGTTTTTCAGTTTTGCTAAGGCTATCAAGCGCAGGAAAGCCGGTGTTTTTGTCAAAGCGCGCTCGCCATTTTCCTTCTGATTTCGTTAATAAAAACTCAGCGATGGCTTGCCAAGTGGAAAGCTGGCTGGGGTGCGCTTCTGGGAATGCGGTTAAACATTCGCAATCAGCAATGGGTGATTTAATCTGTTTTAATTTCAATTGTGCAGCGCCAAATCGCATCACGGTGCATAAGGTGTTTTTAAGTGAGGCAGGAAAAACAGCATCAGCGTGTGCGAGCCCTTCTTGCACAATAATATTAAGGTAAGATTCAAGGCGCGTGCGCGCTTCGCCATCAATGTTGCGGTAAGACAAATACGGCTGCCATTGGTCACGCTTCGCGAGCATGTTGGTTAATAAGCGTAATAATTTATTTAAATCATTGTCGAGGTGTTGTAATAAAGTTTTGACATCGTTGGTCCAAGGGGTCTCTGATTCAATGGTTTTAATCACCTCCAGTGCAGCCGCTTGATAAAACGGGCTAGGGTCTTCTGCTAAACTGGGTGCGGCACCAAAATGCGAAAGCAAGGGCAGTTGCCCTGTAAAATAAGCGCAAAGGGCGTCAATGGTTAAAATGCGGCATTGGCTGGCGTTTTCTAATAAGCACCAACCGCGTTCTTCGTTGCGTTTTAAAGCCAGGGTTGCCAGTTGCCATGTTTTTTGTTGGTGTGGTGTTTCTGGCATGGGGTGGCTGGCTGCAAATTGCAAGGCATGCATAATGCGAGCGCGCATTTCACTCGCCGCTTTTTTTGTGAAGGTGATGGCAATGATTTCTTCGGGCGAATTAACGTGTGATAATAGCGTTAAATAACGTTGTATTAATAATTCTGTTTTACCTGAACCGGCGGGTGCTTGCACAATGAAGGAGGCATGCGGGTTTAAGGCTAATGCTCTTTCTTTAACATCAGCAATGGTGTTAGTTTGCATGGGTTTCACTCTTTTCATTGATGCGACAAAACGCGGTGAGCTCGCAATGTTCGCAGCTTAATGTCGGGTGTTTGGGGTCAATGGCGGCATGGCCGTTTGCAAATTGCTTGGCAAGTGTGGTCATGCTTATTTCCCAGTGTTCGCATTGTGCTTGAAAGTTTGTTTGTTTTTGTTCGTGTTTGACATCGGCAAAAGCGGTGATGCCCGCCATGTGAAGCTCGTCATCACTCACCCCTTTGAATTTGCATCGGCCGGTTGCCACTTCAGCAAACGTGATGCCGGCGGTGTTGTTTTTATCTAAGAGGGCGTATAGAGGCAGTTGCGGTTGGTCGGGGCGTTCGTCAAACCAAGCACTGGGTTGATTGTTAGTGCCGGTTTTGTAATCAATGATGAGTTTTTTTCCATTGCCAATGTCGTCTATTCTGTCTATGCGTGCTGATAAAGTCATGTCACCCAAAGCCAAGCTGACGGATTTTTCATGCGTTAACACGCTAAATGGCGGTCTTTGTTTTTCGAGCGACAGCCATTCTTTCATGAGGGTTTGCATGCGTTGTTTTTCAAGTTGTAAATAATGTGAATTGGGTGAGAAGGGTAAGTTGATGCTGTTGAATGCTAATTGGATAGCTTCTTGTAAGGTGTTATCTAATGCTGCATCAGATAAAGCCATTAAATTGGCTTGGGTTTGTAATGTTTGCCAAACACTTTCAAGTGCGCTGTGCAGTAAAATGCCGCGGTCTTTGGCAGACAAACCCGGTAGTGGTTCATTCAGCGGTTGAGCATCGAGGCGGGCTTCAGCAAAGGCTTTGAATGGGCAATGCGCTTGTAATTTAATGACATTAATGCCGCCGGATAATTTGGTGGTGGTGAGCGCTGGGCCGGTTTCATCGTGCAATGATTCCAGCGGAGTGTTCGTGTGTGTGGTGTGTGCAAGTGGTGCTAATGTTAAATCGTTTAAGGTGATTTCAGGAAAGGCTTTAATTAAACCCGAGGCTTCGCGCTCGGTGGTGTCTTTGATTTTTGCATAACTGAAGCATACCGTTGGGGCAGACGCTTGAAATTGCTGCATCATGTGTTGGCAATAAGCCAGTTCACGCAAAGCCGTTGCATGCGGCATGTTTTTTTCGCGTTGTAAGGCTTTAGGAATAAAGGGGTTGGGTTTGGCGGGTGGCGGCCAACTGAGGTGGTCAAGGCCTGTCACCCACAAGGCATCAAAGGGCAGGCCGGCTGCTTCTAGCACCCCTAAAATTTGCAAGGGCGCTTCGGGTGTTTTCGCTTGAAACACCGTTTGATGCGTGATTAAGGTGAGGCAATGCAAGGCTTCACTGAAATTTAATTCGCCAGCCACCACATCCAGTTGTGATAATTCAGCCAGCACGTTTAACCAAGCTTGCACCACTTGGTATTCTTCGCTATTTAAAATACGCTCACCCGGCCAGCCTAAACACGTTAAGGCTTCATTGAAGCACGCGCCCCATTTGCTTAACCCTTGTTTAGGGTAAGCAGCAATGGTTTTGTAATACGTGGTTAAATGCTTGTGTAAAATCGGTGCGTGTTCTTGAAACCAGCTTTCTTGTTGGCGGCTTAAACGCTTTAAATGGCAGGCAATGATATTATGTTCGCGGCGAATAAAATCAAGCCGTGCTCGCCCGCATTGCTCTTTTTCACTGCCCGCTAAAAACGGGGTGTTCATGAGGATGGTGAATTCATCGCTGTTTAAATTGCCGTGATGATAATTTAAAAACTGCAAAGCTGCTTGAATGACAGGGTAGTCTGACAAACGTTTACCGGCAGAAATATTAAAATCGGCTTCATTGAAATAATGTTTAAAAATGTGTGCAATGCGATCGCGTTTGTTTTCAAGGTCTTGGACAACCATCCCAAAGCGTGCATTGGGGTGTTGCTGTTGCCATTGTTTTGCAAAGCGAGCGACGGTTTCCCATTCTTCTTTTTCAGTGGCGAGGGCAATGCGTTGGCCGGGCGCTTGATGGCCGATATCAGGGGAAGGGATGGCTTTGGCGTGTTGTTTAATGCAGTGAATAAAATGCGTTTGTTGTGGTGTTAATTCATTGAAGCCAATCAGCATGAAGCTTTTGGGTAAATAAGGCTTCAGGCGGTCTGCGTGTTTGATAAGCCAATCAGGCAGCTCCGCTTGATCTAGCCAAGTGTTTTGTTTGCATAATTGATGATAACGCTGCATCCACTGGTTGGCTCGTTCATCCTCAGCACTGTTGGTGAGGGCAGGGTCGTTCAGTGAGATTTGCCATTGTTTTAAGGTGGTGTAAGCGGATTGCAATAATTGCGCTGTGCGCGATGGTTGTAATAAAGGGGTTTCATCGGTTGTGGATTGAACGATGCTTTCCCATAAATAATGTGCGAGTGTGGTGTTTAATAATGACGGTGTTTGTTCAAGGCCGCTTAAAGCCACGTGCTCGAATAGGGTGTTCATCCAAATGGTCAGGTTCATGATGCAAGGTGTTGGGTAACTCAGCCGGCCTTGTTTTTCTTGATAACGCGCATAATGCTTATGCCATTCTGCCGCTAAGCGTCGATTGGGCGTGAAGACAGTTAAGCCATTTTCCAAGGCCTTGCAAATGTCAGTGATGGCTGTTTGCATCGCTAAGTTCATCCAAAATGGTTTGCGTGAAGGTGAGCCTTTCAACGGGTTGGTGGGGCGGCAGCATCACTTTCAAGCGCGTTGGGCCGTCCATGCGATACGGGCTCGATTTTTGTTGTAATAAACGAATGATGGTTTCCGGTTTCACCGAAGGCGTTGCGTTAAATTCAATTTTGCAACCATGGGCATTCACATCCATTTTTTTAATGCCCAGGGCATCGGCTTTTAATTTTAATTCACTGAGGGTAAATAAATGTTTGAGTGGGTCAGGGAATAAACCGAAACGATCCACCATTTCCACTTGCAGGGCGTATAAGTCGTCGTTTGTTTTGGCGCTCGCAATGCGTTTATAGCATTGCAAACGCAAATGAATGTCACCTAGATAATCGTCAGGAATGAGGGCGCTTAAATGACAATCAAGTTCTGTGCGTTGCTGCATTAAGGTGGTGTCGAGTTCAGGTGTTTTGCCGTGCTTTAGCGCATCCACCGCGCGTGATAATAAATCCATGTAAATGCTAAAGCCAACCTCTTGCATGTCTCCGCTTTGGTTTTCACCCAGCAACTCCCCTGCACCGCGAATTTCTAAATCGTGAGTGGCCAAGGTAAAGCCTATGCCTAAGTCGTCAAAGGCGGCAATCGCATCTAAGCGTTTGATGGCGTCAGCGGTCATCATGTTTTTTGGCGGTGTTAATAAATAAGCGTAGGCTTGGTGGTGTGAACGACCAACGCGCCCACGCAATTGGTGCAATTGTGCAATGCCGAATTTATCGGCACGATTAATGATGATGGTGTTGGCGGTCGGGATGTCAATGCCGCTTTCAACAATGGTGGAGCACACCAGCACATTGAAACGACGATGATAAAAGTCAGACATAATGCGTTCAAGGTCGCGTTCATGCAATTGGCCGTGCGCAACAACAACCCTTGCTTCTTGCACCATTTTTTCAAGTTCGGCTGCTTTTTTATCGATGCTCGCAACGTCGTTATGAAGAAAATAAACTTGCCCGCCGCGCATGATTTCACGCTGTATGGCTTCTTGCACTAAACTGCCTTGTTCTTCGTGCACGAATGTTTTAACAGACAAGCGTTTCAAGGGCGGTGTTGCAATGATGGAAAGGTCGCGTATGCCAGCAAGCGACATGTTTAAGGTGCGAGGAATGGGTGTCGCAGTTAAGGTGAGTAAATCCACGTTGGTTCTTAAGGTTTTTAATTTCTCTTTTTGCCTTACGCCAAAGCGATGTTCTTCATCCACAATGATCAAGCCTAAATTTTTAATTTCAAGCCCGTTTTGTAATAGTTTGTGTGTGCCGATCACAATGTCGGCCTTGCCGTCTTTTAAAGCGGCTAACACACCGGCTTGTTCTTTGGCTGTTCTAAAGCGTGACAAGCATTCCACACGAATAGGCCAATCCGCAAAGCGGTCTTGAAATAAGCGGAAATGTTGTTGTGCTAATAAGGTGGTCGGCACCAATACGATCACTTGTTTATTATTCGTGACCGCCATGAAAGCTGCGCGCATGGCCACTTCGGTTTTACCAAAGCCAACATCGCCGCAAATGACTCTGTCCATGGGTTTATCGCTGGTTAAATCGTTAAACACGTTTTGAATGGCATTCAATTGATCGGGGGTTTCTTCAAAGGGAAAGCCAGTGCAAAAGGCGGCGTATTGCTCTTCTTGTAAGGTGTATTTTTCACCCGGGCGTGCTGCGCGCTTCGCGTAAAGGTCGAGCAATTCAGCGGCGACGTCACGCACTTTCATGGCTGCGCGGCGTTTAGCACGCGCCCATTGTTCATGACCTAATTTGTGTAAGGGTGTGTGTTCAGCATCGGCGCCTGTGTAGCGTGAAATTAAATGCAAAGACCCAACCGGCACGTAGAGTTTATCGCCGCCTTGGTATTCCAGCATTAAAAATTCAGCGATTTGATCACCCACAGTTAAGACTTGCAAGCCGCGATAACGCCCAACGCCGTGATCAAAATGCACTACCGGGTCGTTGATTTGCAATTCGGTTAAATCACGAATGATGGCATCGGGGTCTTGCGTGCTTTTTTTACGTAAACGCCGTTGCATGACTCGCCTGCCGGTGAGTTCATTTTCAGTGAGCACCAGCAAAGCGGGTTCGGTCAATTGAAAGCCGGCATCGAGGGGCGCAATGATCATGCCTATGCGTTCATCGCTTTTTAAGTATTCGTCAAAGGTGTGATATTGCGTTGGGCTTAAATGAATTTGCCTGAATAAGGTGAGCAAGGCTTCTCGTCGGCCTAAGGTTTCTGCGGAAAATAAAATGCGGCCTGGAAAGCTTAGCACTAATTTAGCGAGTGAGCCTAAGGGTTCGTGGCTGCGGTGTTCAATGGCGGCCATGGGTGCATCGCTTGCGTTAAATTGCAAGTTAGGTTTACGTTTGGGGTGATTTAAATATAAGCGATGAAAAGGCTTAAAATGTGCTTGCAATGCCTCGGGCGGCGTAAACAATGTTGCCGGTGGTAGCAAAGGGCGTGTGCTATCGTTTTTACCTTGTTCATATCGAAAATTAACTTCAGCCCAAAATTCTTGAATTTTTTGTTCGATGTCGTCAATGAAAATAACCGTGGTGTTTGGCGGCAGGTAGTCAAATAAGGTTTCAGTTTTTTCGAAAAACAAAGGTAAATAATATTCGATGCCTGATGAAAAAATTCCTTCGCTGATGTCTTGATAAAGCGGGCAACGCGTTGGGTTGCCACCAAAAGCATTGCGCCAGCTTTGCCTGAAATGCTCAATCGCTTTTTCATCAATGGGGTATTCTTTCGCGGGTAGCAATCGAATGGCGTCAATTAATTCACCGCTGCGTTGTGTTTCAGTTGAAAACAGTCGGAGGCTGTCAATGTCATCGTCGAATAAATCAATGCGCAGGGGCTCTGTGCTGCCCATGGGAAAGATGTCAACGATGGAGCCGCGCACAGCAAATTCACCGTGTTCGCGCACTTGGCTGACATGAAAATAACCGGCGTTGCTTAAACGAGCACGCAGTGTGTCTAAGTTGAGCTTGTCGCCTTTTTTTAAATCAAAAGCATAGGCATCGAGAAAGCTGGCGGGTGGCAAGGGCTGCATGAGGGTGCTGACGGTGGTGATGACAGCGCCTTCAGTTAAGTGGGGTAAGCGGCTTAAGGTGGAAAGGCGGTCGGAGATGATGTCTTGGTGGGGTGAAAAATGATCGTAGGGCAAGGTTTCCCAGTCGGCAAAGCTAAATAAAGGGCTGTTTGCTGGCAAATAAGTTTGCATTTCTTCGTGCAGGCGGGCAGCCATGCCGTGATCGGGGGCAAGGATGAGAATGGGTTGCGTGTGGTTGCGCAAAACTTGCGCTAAAATAAGGCTGAGGGCGGCATGGCTGCCGGTTTGCCAGTGTGGGTTGTCACTCAAGTTGGTGAGTGTGGGTGGATGTAAAATAGATAATAATGACATAAGATCAAGGCCCTAAAAGTTGGGTGTATTTTAACAGTTGCGCAGCGCATTGGAAGCCTATATAAAACATATAAGCAAAAATCAGGGGTTGATGATGGCTAATAATCGTTCACTTGAAGCGGGCACCCAAGGCGCTATGCGCGCTTTATCCGACTTCGAAAACACAGTTCACACTGAAATCATGACAGCCTTAGCCGAAGGGAAGGCGCCAGGCGCTTACAAAGAAAAAGAAAAACACAAAATTCTTTTTTTTGAAGACTGGTGGGTTGAAAGCCTGGCGCATCTCACGATCACGGATGCACAATCCATTATTAATCATTTTACGATTATTGCTAATAATTTTGATGGTGCACTTGCTGATTACTGCAAAGTGAATAAGATCAACCAAGACGATATTTTCTCGCTCAAAAAAATTGAATTATTTAAAAAGCTCATTCCGTTGAGGCAGGCCATTACCTTGATGCGGTATTATTTTAATACCTTAACACCGCATGAAACGCCAGAAAAAGGAAAGGATTATTTTGGCGATTTGGGTGCGCGGGCAGAGCATGTCGTTAATCGTATGAATAATTTAAAAGAAAAAATGATTTTTTTAGAGCAAGAAAATAATACCTTGGTCGATTTTATTTCGGTGCTTGTGCAGCACATTCAAGTCCGAGGGCTTGGTTTTGCTGACAAAGCTGAACCCGCTTATCAAAAGCCTTATTCCGACCAAAAATTAATTTTGCTTTCTACCTTATTGAATGGATTGCCCTATCATGCATCGCTTGAGCGGGCGATGCATTATTTGGATGGAAAGCTTGATGGAGGGGTAGTCGATTTAGAGGAAGCAAAAAACACGATTCAAACGAACCTGAATACCTTTAATGCTTTAATCGAGTTTTTTACAGGTGAAGAAGGTTGGTTGGTTGATTTTCTTTCGGCGTGTGATGTTGCGCTTGCTGCTTGGTTGCGTCGGGCGGAAGAATTGTCGCGTTTGCTTCCTAACCTTAAGCTTGAATTTGGGCGCGAGCTTTTATTAAAAATACAGCGCTTGTCGTTGAGTGACATTGAGGGGCATGTGTCTTGCTTGCTTGGCCGCATGAAGGATGTGTCTCATTTGCCAATTTCACCAAATAAAGCCTGGCCTCGTGCATCGAAAGAAATAAAGGACTCGTTAAAAAACTTAAAAACATCGGTGCAGCATTTTGTTGACCACTATCACCATCAAGCGTTTGAGGATTTGTTTAAAACCGCAGAACAGTCTATTCTTGAATTTAACACTTGGCATAATGACGTGTTTAAGCCGCAAGTCGCTAATTATCAGCAAAACGTCGTTAAGTTGCATCAGTATTTACAAGCATTAATATTTTTGTTGCATGAATATCACGCGCTCATGAAGCAGTATAACCAGACACGATGCCAGCGCCTTGGTTTTTTCTTTAAGCATAATGCAATTTTTGTTGCGGCAGGTGGTGTCACGGCTTTCACGGTTGCGCTTCCCATGTGTTTGTCTTTTTTTTCTTTGGGTTTGCTCGAGTCTTTGTCTTATTCAGCAGTTTCATTTTTTTTGGGGGCCGGTAGTGGGTGTGCCGTGGGTGCAATCAAAGAGCGTTGCAGGCCAAGCACGGAAGAGGCGCCTTTGTTAATTCCTAAAGAGCCTTCGCCACCATCGCCTCATGAAGCGGTGCGCCCTTCTTATCACGTGTCTTTATTTGCAGTTAATTTGTTTCCCTCCGTGCAATACCGCGAACGCGAAAAGCGCGATATTGAGCGCGGCTATGGTAGTATGAAGCTTAAATCACAAAAGGATACTGAATGTTGAATCGCACTGTCATTGCGCATCGCGGGGCTAGCGCTTACGCACCTGAAAACACGCTAGAAGCGTTCACGCAAGCTTACTTAATGGGTGCGCGTTGGCTTGAGTTCGATGTGATGCTCGCTGCTTGCGGCACGCCGGTGGTGTTTCACGACGATTTATTAGCAAGAACCACGGGTCAGCTTGGTTGTGTCGGTGATTTTTCTTATCCTGTTTTGGCCACTTACGAAGCCGGCGCGTGGTTTTCGCCCTTTGCGGCGGGTGCGCGCATTCCTTCCTTGGAAATGGTTTTACATTTTATTAAGGAAACGGGCCTGTCGGCCAACATTGAAATTAAACCGTTGCCTTTGCAGGCAGCAGCCACCGTGAAGGCAGCCTTGGCTGTTGTCCAAAAAGTTTTTCCTAAGGGCCACGACACCTTATTGTTTTCGAGTTTTTGCATGGCATCATTGCGCCATTTAAGGGCGGCCTTGCCTCAGGGTTTGTTGGGTTTATTAATGCACGATGTCTTGCCTGACTGGGAAAGTTTAGTCAGCGAGCTCAATCCTTGGACTATTCACTTAAATAAAGACATTTTAACACCGGATTTTGCCCTTCAGATTAAACGTATGAAGAAGGGCTTGTGGTGTTACACCGTCAATGACAGGGCTTCGGCCGAGCGTTACTTTGATTGGGGTGTGGATGCGGTTTTTAGTGATTATCCTGATTTGTTATCGCGTTAATCTTTGATATAATGGTGGAATTCGTTTTTATCAAGGAATGCATATGCAAAATTTCAACTGGGTCGATTACATCTTTATCGCCATTTTCTTCTTTTCCATGCTGGCGGGTTTTGGGCGTGGGTTTGTTCGTGAAGTGGTTTCCATTGTCACGCTGGTGGCGGCTTTTGTCGTGGCGACCATGTTTTCTAATCAATTGGCGGTGGCTTTCACCAGTTCACCCACGGTGCAAAATGTCGTCACGCAAGCAAACTCGGCCATTGGCGTTAATACTGCTCAGCCGGTTTCTTATTTAGCTTTAGGCATTAGCTTTGGTTTATTGTTTGCGGGCACGGTGATTGCGGGCTCTATCATTGGTTTTTTCTTAAATTTTGCGTTTCAAGCGGGTTTGCTCGGCATGGGCAACCGGTTGTTGGGCGCGGCTTTTGGTTTGGCTCGTGGTTTTATCTTTAACTTGGTGATCATTTTCGTGGTGCAGTTAACGCCCATTTCCAGCGAAGCGTGGTGGGGGCAATCTAGCATTGTGCGGTCGTATCAGCCAGCGGTGGTTTGGTTGGGCGGCATTGTTTCCCCGGCCTTGGCTGATTTAAAATCGAAAATGGGTCAAACCTTGCAGGGTGTTGGTTCTTCGATTCAAAATGTCACGGGTGTTGCGGTTCCTGGAATTTAGTTTAAAAAATACCCCTCCCTGACCCTCCCCATCTTCGCAAAGAACGCTCGATAGGGAGGGGACGATCTAATTCACTGTGTACATAAAAAGCTTAAAAGCTAATGAAATGAGGTCGTTGATTTTTGTAAAGGGGAGCTGAGATGGGTTCCCTCCCTATTCGAGTGTTTTTTACGAGAATGGGGAGGGTTAGGGAGGGGTGCTTTTTTAAACCATCATCCCCATAAACACATCCACAGGCATATTCTCCAGTGCCTGCCCATCATGAAACAACTTCAACAATGCACTTGTTTTTTCCGCCGAAAAAACCTTCTTCGCATTATTTTCAAATTTCTCAAACAGCAAAGGCAAGCCTGATTCACGTCGTCGGCGATGCCCAATGGGGTATTCCACCACATTCTCAAGCTGGCTACCGTCTTTAAAGACCACCTTCACCCCATTCGCAATCGAGCGTTTTTCGGGGTCTAAGTAATCTTTGCTGAATGCCACATTCTCCACCACTTGCATTTTTTGACGCAGCGCATCAATGCGTGGGTCGCGCGCTGTGGTGTCTTCGTAATGATCGGCGGTTAAATTGCCGTGTATTAACCCAATGGCCACCATGTATTGTAAGCAGTGATCGCGATCAGCGGGGTTGCGCAACTCGCCTGCTTTGCTAATGATGCGCACAGCGGATTCTTGCGTGCTTAAAATAATTGTTTCAATGTCGTTTAAGCGGTCTTTGACTTTGGGGTGCAAGTGAATGGCGCATTCCACTGCCGTTTGCGCATGAAACTCAGCGGGAAACGAAATTTTAAATAAAATATTTTCCATTACGTAAGACCCAAGCGGTCTTGCAAGTGTTAAGGGTTTGCCTTGCAGTACGCTGTCGTAAAACCCCCATTTTTTAGCGCTTAACACACTGGGGTAGCCCATTTCGCCTTGCGTGGTCATCCAGGCTAAACGCAAGCCGCGGCTGGTGGCATCGCCGGCGGCCCAAGATTTTCGTGAGCCGGTGTTAGGCGCATGGCGATAGGTTCGGAGGGCGGCGCCATCCAGCCAAGCTTGCGATAAGGCTTTAGCAACCATGTCGGTGTCACCACCCAGCAATGACGTGGCAACGGCGGTCGAGGCAATTTTGACTAAAATAACGTGATCAAACCCCAGGCGATTAAAGCCATTTTCTAGCGCTAAGACGCCTTGAATTTCATGGGCTTTGATCATGGCGGTTAACACGGTTTTCATTAAAATGGGCGCATGGCCTTGTTCGCTGCGTTGACGGCTTAAATAATCGGCAACGCCTAAAATAGCGCCTAAATTATCAGAAGGGTGGCCCCACTCAGCCGCAAGCCAAGTGTCGTTGAAGTCTAGCCAGCGCACCATGGTGCCGATGTTGAAAGCAGCGAGGATGGGGTCTAGCACAAACGGTGTGCCGGGCACGCGCGTGCCAAAAGGCACAGTGGTGCCATTCACAATGGGGCCGAGTAATTTAGTGCAGGCGGGGTATTGCAGGGCTAAAAAACCACAACCTAAGGAATCCATCAAGCAATAACGCGCGGTTTCATAAGCAAGCGGGCTTTTGATGGCCGTTTTGCAAGTGTACTCAGCGAGTGTTACTAATAATTCGTCAGTGGCGGGTTTTAAATTATCATCAACCGCGTGTGCTTCCATGGTGTTTATCCTCGGTCTTGCATGGGTGGGAAGGGTCGTGGTGCGGGGCCGACGTAATCCGCTTCGGGGCGTATTAATCGGTTGTGTGCGCGCTGTTCAAGAATGTGTGCACTCCAGCCGCTTAAACGGGCCATGACAAACAAAGGTGTGAACAAAGCGGTGGGCACGCCGCAAAAGTGATAAGCGCTTGCGCTGTAAAAATCAGCATTGGGAAAGAGTTTTTTCTCATCCCGCATGATTTTTTCAATGGCTTCAGAGACGCCGTATAAATAACCATCGCGCGCACGCGTTGACAATTTTTGCGCCCATCCTTTAATGATGTCTGAGCGTGGGTCGGAAATTTTATAAACGCGATGACCAAAGCCCATGATTTTTGCTTTTTTCGCCAAGCGGTCTTTAATGCCAGCAGCAGCTTGTTCAGGGGTTTTGAAGGAGCTAATGAGGTTCATGGCTTCTTCATTCGCACCACCGTGCAAAGCGCCGCGCAAGGTGCCGATGGCTGATACTATGCAAGAATAAAAATCAGATTCAGTGGAAGCGGTCACGCGCGCAGAAAAGGTGGAGGCATTGAATTCGTGTTCGGCGTAAAGCATGAGCGAGACATCAATGCAGCGGCGCGTGTCTTCATCCGGTTTTTTATCGTGTAAGAAATGTAAAAAATAACCGGCGATGGTTTTTTCTTCAGAATTCCAAGGTTCAATACGAATGTTGTTTTTGTGGTATTGGTACCAATAAAGCAGCATGGCAGGCGTGCAAGCAATCAGCCTGTCTGCAATTTGTTGAGCGGTGTATTGGCTGGATTCCATTTCAAGCGTGCCTAACATGGAAACACCGGTGCGCAACACTTCCATGGGGTGGGCGGAGCCCGGAATGGTTTCTAATACTAATTTTAATTCGTTGGGTAAGCGCCTTAACTTGACGAGTTTGTCGCGATAGGTTTGTAATTCAGCGAGTGTCGGGAGTTTATTGTAAACCAGTAAATAAGCCACTTCTTCAAAGGTGGCGTGTGCTGCTAAATCGTGAATGTCGTAGCCGCGATAAGTGAGGCCTATGCCTTCTTTACCCACGGTTGAAATGGCGGTGTCACCGACCACAATGCCTTCAAGCCCACCGGATTTATCGCTCATCTTGTTTTCCTTCTTCAAACAGTTCATCAAGTTTTTGTTCATACGCGTGATAATGCAATACATCGTAGAGTGCTTCGCGTGTTTGCATGTTTGGTATGAGGCTAGATTGTGTGCCGGTTTGTTTGAGCGTTTCATAAACGTTTAATGCGGCAGCACTCATGGCGCGAAAGGCCGTGAGCGGGTAGAGAATGAGTTTCACGCCCACGCCTTTTAATTCGTCTCGGGTGAATAAAGGGGTGCGGCCAAATTCAGTGATGTTGGCAAGCACCGGCACGCGACAGGCTTGTGTCACTTGTAAATAATCGGTGAGGGCGGTCGCGCCTTCGAAAAAAATCATTTGAGCGCCGGCATCAACGTATTGCTCAATGCGCGCTAAGGTTTTTTGTATGCCTTCCACATCGAGGGCGTCGGTTCTGGCCATGATGATGAAGTTGGGGTCGGTGTTGGCATCTTGCGCTGCTTTCAAGCGGTCACACATTTCATTTGCGCTGACCAAGGCTTTTTTAGGGCGATGGCCGCAGCGTTTGCTTTGCACTTGGTCTTCAATGTGCACAGCAGAGGCGCCAGCAGCAATCATGGTTTTGATGGTGCGCGCAATGTTGAAGGCATTGCCAAAACCCGTGTCGATGTCGACCAGCAAAGGCAGGTTGGTGACAGCCCGAATGCGGCGAACTTCTTCGGCCACCTCAGTGGCGGTGGTCATGGCGAGGTCTGGCAGGCCAAAGGCGGCATTGGCAACGCCGGCGCCAGAAAGGTAGAGGGCGCGATGGCCGGCTTTTTCTGCGAGCAAGGCGGTGTAAGCGTTAATGGTGCCGACAATTTGCAAGGGGCATTCGTCGGCAAGCGCTTCTCTTAATCCGTTGGAAGGTTCCATGGTCGCTCCTAGCGTGGGCATAAAACGATTCTAAATGCTTATTTGTTTTGAGTAAACTGGGATGACGCGTGATGGGTGAAATTTACTCCCCGGGACGGACTCGAACCGCCGACCCAGTGGTTAACAGCCACTTGCTCTACCGACTGAGCTACCGGGGAATGGTGTATCGCTTGGTGATGAGAATACTAATATTGCTTTTGCCTATCGTCAATAAAAATTTTGGGTATTTTCAACGAGCTACTGAGCAAAAGTTGATCTGAGGGTGGGCGTGTGGTAATAATTTGATTTTTTTCCTTGGGCTTAAGGTTATCTTAATGTTTTTGTGTGAAAATGGTGGCCATGAAAGAACCGTTTAATAAATGAAGCTTAATGAGGTTGATATGAGCTCACAAGAAAATCAAAAGAAGTTGCGTGTATTTGACATGGCGTGGTTTCAAACTTACCGTGCGCCTGGTCGTCGGGCATATTTTGCTAAAGTTAAGGAAACTGAAGATTCTTGGGCTGCTTATCGCGAACATTCGCTTAAGCCGCGCACTCGCGTTTTAACTTTTTTAGGGTTGCCTGATAGGCTGCGTCAACAAGGCGAGCCTCGCACTGCCCGTGATATTGCTTCAATGGTGTTTGGCATTGTGATGTTGCCTTTTTCATTGGTGAAAAATACGGCGAAGTTGGTGACGGAATTTTTGCCTAAAGCAGCTTATTTGGGCGCAAAATTCAAAAGTGTGCATTATGGTAGGGCTGGTATAAACCGTAGCGTCGGTAAAAGTATTGCAATGGGTGTATTGGCTGGTATGTCTTATGGCTTATATTTTATTGGCCGTGCTATTACTTCACCTAGTCAAGGGGTGCGTCAAGCGTATAAAGCAGCATATTCAGATAAAAACACTGGGAAGAAGAAGCTGCTTCCGCTTCCTGCACGTGTTGGTTTGGCTTTATTAAGCGGTTTCATTACCGCTGGTGTTTATGCTGTGCTTTTACCGTTTGTTGTTACCTTGGCCGCGCCGAGTTTAGTGGTGGCTGGTGCTGCTTTGGTTGCTAAATCAACGGTGGCTTCTGCGGCGGTGAAAGGCTTGGCCTTGGTTGGTTCATTCTTAACGAAGGCAATCGGCTTGGCTTATGCGGTTGCGCCTGTGGTTGCGGCGAGCAGCTTGGCGGCCACAGCTGGGACAACGGCTTCTGTTGTTGCGAGTGAAGTGGATGTGCGCAGAAAGTTGAGCTCAACGGCAAAAGTAAGCCAAGGTTTGGGTGTTGAGCCGGGGAATGGTGCGGAATCACAACCTGCTGTTTCGCCAAGTGGAAGAGTTACCTCTCGGGTTATAGATATTCCTAAGCCTGAATCTGGGCCTGAAGTGTTTTCTGAAAATAGAGGATCGTTTAAGCTTTAAGGGCTGAGTGATCTAGGTTCTGGCAATTGGGTTCACAACAAAAACCTCCGCGCTCACTCGCTCTGATTTTTTTCTCGCTGACTTCGCGGCGCAAAAGGCGCGCTACCCTCGTGGCTTCCTTTTTTTGCCGTCGCTCAAACGCGCTCCCGGCGCGGTTTCGCTCTGCGGGTTCAAGGCGCGCAGACGGCAAAAAAAGAAAACCCCTCGGCGCTCGTCTTTATGCTCGAAAAAAATCAGAGCTCCCTCACGCTTCGGTTTTTACCACCGTGATACAAATGCAAATAAAAAGCTTAAAAGCTCACGGAGTGATTTTCTTTAATTTAGGTAAAAGGGTGCGCAGAAGGTTCCCTCCCTAAGCCTGTTTTTTAGGCTTGGGGAGGGTTAGGGAGGGGTATCTTTTGTTTTTAAAGCTTCGCCGCGGCGGCTTTTATTCTGGCTGCGGATTCAATCACGTTTTCCATGCTGGTGGCATAACATAATCTCAAATGTCCATCCGCACCAAACGCAGAACCCGGCACCATCGCCACATTCGCCTCATTCAAGAAATAATCCGCCAGTTCCAAATCGGTTGTAATGTGCGGCACTTTATTTAATAACCCCTTCACGCATGGAAACACGTAAAACGTGCCATCGGACTCGGGGCAATCAACCCCCGGAATTTCACGCAAAGCCGCGACCAGCACATCGTGACGTTCACGATAAGCTTTTGTCATGACCTGAACACAGGTTTGATCACCCGTTAACGCCGCCAAGGCCGCATATTGAGAAATGCTGGTTGGGTTAGACGTGCTTTGTGATTGCGCTTTTTTCATCGCAGCAATGACCGCCGGTGCGCCAGCCGCATAACCAATGCGCCAGCCTGTCATGGCATAAGCTTTGGAAACACCATTCACGACCACGGCGCGGTCGTAAAGCCCGGGGCAGGCGGTCACGATGTTGCTGTAGGGCAGGTGATTCCACACATTGCATTCATAAATATCGTCGCTCACGACCACAATGTTGGGGTGTTTCAGTAACACTTCACCCAAAGCGGCTAATTCGGTTTTGGAATAAGCCTTACCCGTTGGGTTAGAGGGGCTGTTAATAATGAGCATGCGAGTTTTGGGTGTAATGGCCGCTTCAAGCGTGGCTGGGGTGAGTTTAAAGTTATCAGCCATGGTGGTTTTGACTTCCACCGGCGTGCCATCAACCAGCTTCACCATGTCGGGGTAAGAAACCCAAAAAGGTGCCGGAATAATGACTTCATCCCCTGCTTGAATGAGTGCACATAAGGCATTGTAAATACTGTGTTTCGCGCCATCAGAAACCAAAATTTGGTTGAGTTGATATGTCAGCCCATTGTCACGTTTAAATTTATCAATGATGGCTTGCTTTAAAGGCTTAATGCCGTCAACCGCGGTGTAGCGCGTGTGGCCGGCTTTGATGGCGGCAATGGCGGCGGCATTAATGTGTTCGGGCGTGTCAAAGTCGGGCTCACCCACGCCTAAATTGATCACAGGGCGGCCGGCGGCAATGAGTTCATCGGCTTTAGCAGCAACGGCTAAAGTGGGTGAGGGTTTGATGCGCTGAACGCGCTCGGTTAATTGTGTCATGGCCGGTAACTCCTGTGTAGTTTTAATCAAAGCGGACGAGTATACTACTGCTCACATTTTTATGAAATGCCAAATCATGACTTCTTTTACACTAGTGTCGTCTTTTCAACCAGCGGGTGATCAACCAGCCGCCATCAGCGGTTTGCTGGAAGGGCTTTCGGCGGGCTTGGCTCATCAAACCTTGCTTGGGGTGACGGGCTCAGGCAAAACCTTCACCATGGCCAATGTCTTGGCCACGCACAATCGCCCAACCCTTATTTTGGCACCGAATAAAACCCTGGCAGCGCAACTTTACGGTGAAATGAAAGAATTTTTCCCTGATCACGCCGTTGAATATTTTGTGTCTTATTACGATTATTATCAGCCTGAAGCTTACGTGCCATCTTCCGACACTTACATTGCAAAAGACGCTTCTATTAATGACCACATCGAACAAATGCGTTTATCAGCAACGCGTGCGTTGTTGGAGCGGCGTGATGCCATTATTGTCGCAACGGTTTCTGCTATTTACGGCTTGGGCGACCCGCGCATGTATTTAAGCATGGTCATGCATTTGGTGCGCGGCGACAAAATTGACCAGCGCACCATTTTGCGTAAACTCGCTGAAATGCAATACACGCGTAACGATATTGATTTGCATCGCGCCACTTACCGCGTGCGTGGCGATGTCATTGATGTGTTTCCCGCTGAATCTGATAATGACGCCATACGCATTGAATTATTCGGCGATGAAATTGATAATTTATCTTATTTCGACCCGCTCACCGGTGAATTATTAAAAAAAGTTCCGCGTTTAACGATTTACCCAAAATCACATTACGTGACTCAGCGCGACACCATTGTGAAAGCGATAGACCAAATCCGCGATGATTTACGCATTCGTTTAGCAGAATTGCACGATAAAAATAAATTGGTGGAAGCGCAGCGCTTGCAAGAGCGCACCCGTCACGACCTTGAAATGATGCAAGAGTTGGGCTATTGCCAAGGCATAGAAAACTATTCCCGTTATTTATCCGGCCGTGCAGCGGGTGAGGCGCCGCCAACCTTATTCGATTATTTGCCTAACGATGCCTTATTAATCATCGATGAATCGCACGTCACCATTCCGCAATTGCACGGCATGTATCGCGGCGACCGTGCGCGCAAAGAAACCTTGGTGGAATACGGCTTTCGTTTGCCATCCGCGCTCGATAATCGCCCCATGCGTTTCGATGAATTTGCAGCGCGTGCGTTGCAAACCGTTTATGTGTCAGCAACGCCTTCGGCTTATGAATTTGAGCATTCGGGCAATGTGGTCGAGCAAGTGGTGCGCCCAACGGGTTTGCTTGACCCCGAAGTGGAAGTGCGGCCTGCGAAATCACAGGTGGATGACTTATTATCTGAAGCCAATAAGCGCATTCAAGCCGGTGAGCGTATTTTAGTAACCACCTTAACCAAGCGCATGGCGGAAGATTTAACCGACTATTTAGAAGAGCACGGCTTAAAAGTGCGTTATTTACATTCGGACGTGGATACGGTTGAACGTGTTGAAATTATCCGTGATTTGCGTTTAGGCGTGTTTGATGTCTTGGTTGGCATTAACTTATTGCGTGAAGGCTTAGACATGCCTGAGGTGTCCTTGGTGGCGATTCTCGATGCCGACAAAGAAGGGTTTTTGCGCTCTGAAACTTCATTAATTCAAACCATGGGCCGAGCTGCGCGCCACATTCATGGCAAAGCCATTTTATACGCCGATAAAATCACGGGTTCCATGCAGCGTGCCATGGGTGAAACCGAGCGTCGTCGCGCGAAACAACACGCTTATAACGAAGCGCACGGCATCACGCCTAAGAGCATTGAAAAAGCGGTGCACGATGTGATGGAAGGCGCTTACGCGGCTGATAAGCCGCGTGGCAAACTCTTCCCGAAAGTGAAACCGGCGGACGATGCCCTCGAGCCTTATCGCCACTTATCGCCCGAGGCCTTGAGTGCGCGCTTGGTTAAATTAGAGCAAAAAATGTTAAACCACGCGCATAACCTTGAATTTGAAGAGGCAGCAGAGTTGCGCGACCTGATTCATCGCGTGAAAGAATTGGGTTTAGGGTGATTCCCTTATTAAGAACCCCTTGATTCTTCTTTAATATCATTGTACATTAGCGCCCGAACCCATAGGCACGTAGCTCAGTGGTAGAGCATCACCTTGACATGGTGGTGGTCGGTGGTTCGATCCCACTCGTGCCTACCAATTTTTATCCCTTGCGAGCAGGCCCTGCTGCGAGGGATTTTATTTTATGGTCTATCTTATGAATGTAAGGCGATCAAACATGCCCATCATCACGCTTCCTGACGGAACACAAAAGACATTTAATCAAGCCATTACCGTGGCTGACGTCGCTGCCAGCATAGGTGCCGGTTTGGCTAAGGCGGCTTTAGCGGGTGCAGTGAATGGTAAATTGGTCGATACCTCTTATTTAATAGAGCAAGATGCCGAGCTTCGCATCATCACCGACCGCGACCAAGAAGGCCTGGAGGTTATCCGCCATTCCAGTGCCCATTTATTAGCCCATGCCGTGAAAGAATTATTCCCAGAAGCCCAGGTCACGATTGGCCCTGTCATTGAAGACGGCTTTTATTATGATTTTGCCTACCAGCGTCCTTTTTCCACCGAAGATTTAGCCAACATCGAAGCCAGGATGGCCGACATTGTGGCGCGCAATTACGCCGTTGCTCGCAAAGTGGTGAGCCGCGATGAAGCCATTGCTTTTTTCAAGGGCTTGGGCGAGCACTATAAAGTGCAAATCATTGAAGCCATTCCATCCGACGAGCCTTTGTCCATTTACCACCAAGGCGAATTCGCCGATTTATGCCGCGGCCCCCACGTGCCAACCACGGGCATGTTAAAAGCATTCAAATTAACCAAAGTGTCGGGTGCTTATTGGCGTGGCGATGCAAACAATGAAATGTTGCAACGGGTTTACGGCACCGCCTGGAAAGATAAAAAAACCCTAGAAACGTATTTAAAGAACTTAGAAGAAGCTGAAAAGCGCGATCATCGTAAATTAGCCAAAACCATGGATTTATTCCACATGCAGGAAGAAGCGCCTGGCATGGTGTTTTGGCACCCCAATGGTTGGACCATTTACCAAGAAATTAAAAATTACGTGGCGAATCGCATTTCAAATTTAGGCTATCAAGAGGTTTTTACGCCGCAAATCGTTGATGTCGACCTCTGGAAGCGTTCGGGGCATTTGGCCAATTTTCGCGATGAAATGTTTACCATTGAAGCGGAAGATAAGCTTTATGCAATCAAGCCCATGAACTGCCCTTGCCATGTTCAAATTTTTAAGCAAGGCCTTAAGAGCTATCGCGATTTACCGATTCGTCTTTCTGAATTTGGTGGTTTGCATCGCAATGAAATGACAGGCGCCATGCACGGTTTAATGCGGGTTCGTCAGCTGGTTCAAGACGATGCCCACATTTTCTGCACAGAAGCGCAAATTGAGTCTGAATCCGCAGATTTCATCGAATTATTGCTCGATGTCTATCGCGATTTTGGCTTTAACGAAGTGATTGTTCGCTTGGCCACCCGCCCTGAAAAGCGCATAGGCACCGACGAAGCTTGGGATAAGGCGGAAGCCGCCTTGGCGGAATCACTGAAAAAAGTGGGTTTGCCCTTCGATATTAAGCCAGGCGAAGGCGGTTTTTACGGCCCGAAAATTGAATTCCACCTCAAAGACTGCCTGGGTCGGACGTGGCAGTGCGGTACCTTGCAGCTCGATTACAACATGCCAGAGCGCTTAGAAGCGAGCTATATCGCCGAAGATGGCAGCAAGAAGGTGCCTGTTATGTTACATCGAGCCATTTTGGGCTCACTTGAGCGTTTTATGGGCATCTTGCTTGAACATTATGCGGGTAAGTTGCCGGTTTGGTTGGCGCCGGTGCAGGCTATGGTGATGAATATAACCGATAAACAGTCTGATTTTGTAAAAGAAGTAACCAGCGACTTGAAAAAACAGGGATTTAGGGTAAAATCGGACTTGAGAAATGAGAAGATTGGCTTTAAAATCCGCGAGCACACAATAGAACACGTGCCTTACTTGTTGGTGGTTGGCGATCGCGAAGTCGAATCCCGCACACTCTCAGTTAGAACGCAAGAAGGGGCTGACCTGGGCTCAATGTCCATTGATCAGTTTGCTTCACTTTTGCGTAAAGACATAGGCCGTCGTGGCAGAACTGAATAGGAGTACATCGAATTAGCGCAGAAAAAAAGCCTCGGGTGAATGACGAAATTCGCGTTCCAGAGGTCAGATTGATTGACGATGAAGGCGAGCAACTCGGCGTGGTTTCCACGCGTGAAGCTATCCGAATGAGCGAAGAAGCGGGCCTAGATTTGGTGGAAGTTTCTCCTGAGGCTAAGCCTCCGGTTTGCCGCATCATGGATTACGGTAAGTTTAAGTTTCAAATGAGCAAGCGCAAAGCCGCTGCTAAAAAGAAACAAAAACAGATACAAATTAAAGAAATTAAGATGCGCCCAGCCACCGAAGAGGCTGATTTCCAAGTCAAGAAGCGTAAAACTGCTGAATTCTTGGAAGCGGGCGATAAAGCTAAAATCACGGTGCGTTTTCGCGGTCGCGAAATGTCGCATCCTGAGTTGGGCATGGAAATGTTAAAGCGCATGATTGCTGAATTAGCAGAAATTAGCGCGGTTGAGCAGTTTCCTAAGTTTGAAGGGCGTCAAATTGTGATGGTTTTAGGCCCTAAAAAGAAGTAGTGAATTTTTTACTGGAGAAAGTGTTATGCCAAAGCTGAAGTCAAATCGTGGTGCCGCAAAGCGCTTTCGTGCAACAGGTAACGGTGGTTTTAAATCCGCTAGCGCGAATCGTAGGCACATTTTAACCAAGAAGACCACAAAGCGTAAGCGTCATTTACGTGCTGGGCTTCATGTTCGTAAAGAAGATTTGGGCCGCATTGAACAAATGTTGCCATTTGCCTAGAAACAAGTATAAGAGGATAGAAGTATGTCAAGAGTTAAACGTGGTGTAACGGCGCGAGCCAGACACAAGAAGGTGCTTGATAAAGCTAAAGGTTACTATGGTGCGCGTAGCCGCGTTTATCGTGTTGCCAAGCAAGCGGTCATTAAAGCCGCTCAATATGCTTATCGCGATCGTCGCCAAAAGAAACGCGAATTTCGTGCACTCTGGATTATCCGTGTTAACGCAGAAGCTCGCGTTCATGGTTTAAGCTACAGTGTGTTCATGAATGGCTTGAAGAAGGCCATGATTGAAGTCGATCGTCGTGTGTTGGCTGATATTGCTGTTCACGACAAAGCGGCATTTGCTGCTTTAGTTGAGCAATCCAAGGCTGCACTCGCTCAAGCGGCGTAAGTTTGTTCTTTTTTAACCCCAGTTGGGTTCGCCCAGCTGGGGTTTTTCTTTTTGGGGTGTTTGCATAACGGTCGTTTGCCTCCCCCAGCCCCTCCTGGAAGTTTCCCCTCATTTCATCGTTGTTGACTGTGGCCAGGAGGGGTGACGTGCTAATTCGCCATGTGCACAAGCCAGCTTAGAGCGTCACCCCTCCTGGCCCCGCAACATAAACAAAGTGAGGTAAGACTTCCAGGAGGGGCTGGGGGA
>DASTZQ010000035.1:0-21814 GCA_035764205.1 Gammaproteobacteria bacterium | reverse complement strand
AGGCTTAGGCGTGCAAAAAGACTGGTGGTATGATGGCCGCCGCGACGTCATTGCTTCAACGCGCGCCGCACTGAATTACTTAGCTTATTTACAAAGCTTCTTCGATGGCAATTGGCTGCTGGCCATTGCCGCTTATAACACCGGTGAAGGCAATGTGCTGGCCGCCATACGCCGCAATATTCGCGACGGCCAAGACACCGATTTTTGGTCACTGCCACTCGCCCAGCAAACCAAAGATTACGTCCCCAGTTTGTTAGCGCTCGCCACCATCATCAGCCACCCTAGCCAATACCCCATTTACTTACCCGCCATACGCAATGCACCTTACTTAGGCCAAGTTGACACAGGCTCGCAAATTAATTTGCGCTACGCCGCCTCACTGGCTGGCATCAGCTATGAAAAAATATCTCAACTCAACCCGGGCTTAAGTCGCTCTGCCATGTCCAGCAAGGGGCCTTATAAACTCGTGCTGCCCATTGAAAATGTTGAGCAATTCTCAGAAAACTTTGCGCGCACACCGCTTAACACCAATGTCATTCAATGGTCGCACTACCACGTTAAGCCTGGTGATTCCTTGGCGTTTATTGCAAAACGTTACAACACCACGCCAACCGCCATACGCAAACTCAACCATTTAGCGAGCAAGAAACCCATTTCTCGCGGCACCAATTTATTAATCCCCAATAAAGGCGCAAAACGCGACGTGGATGATGCCGATAGCGGCGCACCCGTGCTTGATATTGCTGAGGTGAGCCACCCTAAACACAGCAATAAAATCATTAATAATAAAGCGGTCATGGCAGCCATGAGCCACAGTGGCGGCACGTATCGCCTCTCGCCCGGCGACACCATCTACATGGTCAGGCCAAAAGACACCTTGGCACAATTGGCAAAACGTTATCACCTAAATGAAGCCACGCTTGCGGCAGCTAATAAACTCAGCGGTAAAAAATTAACCCCCGGAAAAACCTTAATTATTCCAACTCACTTTTCCCCATCCATGGTAGCGAGCAAATCCGCTAAATCCAAATTAAGCACGAAAGATATCGTTTATAAAGTTAGGCACGGTGACACCATTGCGAAAATCGCAAGGCGTTTTAAAACCTCGCCTTCTGCCATACGCTTAGCCAATTTGGTCGATGATGATTCTTTACGCACGGGTTTGAAAATTATTATCCCAACGCGGTTTGCGGGGTAATCGTTTTACTTGCTTTTTGGTTAAAGAACGCGGGAAAATGCATGCGTGTCTTTAACTAGGAGTTTTACATGAAAAAATTACTGCGTGTGAGTGGGCTCATTGCTGGTTTAATGATGTCCGCTAATGTAATGGCATCCACAACCCCTGCATTATCCAGCCAACACTTAATTATCACCAACCATACCAACAGTGACATGACCTCTAAAATTAGTGGGAACTGCTCGTCTCAATTATTAGGGCAAGCAGGCATCACCCCTAAAGGTGGCGTTAGCGATATCACACCCAGTGAAATTTTACTCGCCTGTGCTGCCAGCATACTGAAAGGCGTGCCCTGTAGCGCCGACATTTACATGAGCAGCAATTGCGGTGGCGCATCCATTGCAACGGTCAGCTTTGATGTCAACAAAGGCATTATTGGGTTAAGCAATGTTGACCCAAACTACACCATCGATTACAGCGGTTTTTCAGCAACCATCAGTGGCGGGCCAGCACTCGCAACCCGATAACACCCAAAAACCCATTGTGCAAAAACGCAATGGGTTTTATAAATCCCAGGTTACTTGCGCGGCATAGACATCGGCACCACCTTTCACGCTGCCATCGGTTGTGATGATTTCATCGCCGGTTTGTTGGGCTGGCGGATTAACATGCGCTTTATTCATGAAAATATGATCCCAAGCCACATCAAGGCCTATGGTTTTTGTCGCTTGCAAATGACCACCTAAGGCAATGATATAGCGATTGTTGTCGGGCATTTGCACATTACGGTAAGCATTTTTAACCGGCGTGACATCAAAACCCAAACCACCACGCACTTTGATTTTGTCTGTCAGTTTATCTTCTAAACCCAGCGCGTAATTTAGGGTGTTTCTAAAATGTTGGGGCACCACAATCACAACACTGGTGCTGGGGTTGGCATCTTGAATGGCCGCAACATTTTGAAGGGTTAAGTATTGCAGTGTTTTCCATTGCGTGTAAATAATGGAACCAAGCACGGTGTATTGCGGGTTTAATTCATGGTAAACACTGAATGCCGTGTAAGGCGGAAGCGTGATGTTGACCCGAGCAGTGTTAGAGCTAACCGGGTGCCCCACCAGCAAATCAGCGAGCGGGCCTGAGAATGTGCTCGTGCCTGTCAAATGGTGCACGACCTGCGAATGATAACTTAAACCATAACGCGTGGTTTTTGTGGGGGCGTATAAAACACCGGCATGATAACCATAGGCCGTGTCATCGACGTTGTTCATGCCATCCGTGTCTGTGATTGAGCTAAAAACAACCCCAACTTGTTCAAATTCAGCTTTCATGCTTTGCACATCCAGGCCCGCACCCACGGACCAGTGGTTGGCGACTTGGTAGGCCAGTGAAGGGCTATAATCGATGACCTGCACGCTGGTTTGCGTAGAAGCATAGCGTAAAATAGTGTTATTGCCGTAATAGGTTTTTAAACCAAAAGGCACGTCGACACTGAAACCAAAGGCCAAATGATTGGTTAAAGGCGTGGCATAATGAAGGGCTGGAATGAAACCAAGGTTGCCGCCTTGAGCCGTGACCGTTTGCGGTGTGCCGCTATCAATGGAGCTCACGCCGAGATTGCCTTGGTATTTAAAACTGGTGGCGACCATTGCACCCGCAAAAACCAATTGCTGATTTTGAATGCGCGTGAGACCGGCGGGGTTGTAGAAGTTGGTGCTGGCATCGGCGGCCTCGGCGGCGTAACCGGCGTGGTAATCGCCAAGGCTGGCAGCGTCTTGCTCAAAGAGTTGAAAGGCGGAAGCGAAACTTTGCAGTGGAAAACTGAAAGCACCCAAGGCAAGCATTAATTGGGTGAGTTTTGCGGGTGAATATGAAGCCATTCCTTTCTCCGAGCGCGTCCATTCCAAAGGCTAAGGATACCGGATTTTGGGAACAAAACAACCCTTTGGATTTGGTTGGGAATGTGCGCACCGCCCGCTTGCCTCCCCCCATCCCCTCCTGGAAGCCCCCCCTCATTTCATCGTCATTGACAGTGGCCAGGAGGGGTGACGCTCTAAGTTTGCTTGTGCATGCGCCTGCTTAGAAGGCACCCCTCCTGGCCCCAAGCTAATCGACAGCGTGAAGGCAAGATTCCAGGAGGGGATGGGGGAGGCAAACGACCCTCATGCACACAAGCACTTAAACATTATCCCCTGCCCACGCCTCGCGCCTTCGTTATTTTTAATAATGAAGCTGCCAATTTGCCTTTAAAGACACTCCGCTTGCCAAACATCCCGCCGGCTAAGGTGCCCTTAACATAGTCAGTGATTTGCTGTTTTAGCGCATCACCCTCTTGACCACCCGAAATCATCTCTTTTAAGCGAATAATATCAGCCCGGCGTCGCGACGATAAAGTACTTTTCTGCGTTGCATATTGTTTCAAAACCTCAGCACAGGCTTGTTTAAGCGGGTCTGCATTAACAGCCTCCTTCAACAAAACCGCCTGCACGCGCGGCGCCAAACGTTCGGCTAATTGAAGCGAAGATCGATGCAAACGATCAAACTCACGCATGGATAAGCCTAATAAACGTGTATTGGCACTATCAATCACATCTAAATCACATTGTTCTTCATAATGCGCTTTAATACGCGCTACTTTAGCTTCCGCCTCACGCACAGAAAATTCAACCAGTGAAAGTTGTTTTTCAGTCAACAAGGTGTGATCCAGGCGAGAAGCTTCCATCAAGTTAGCTAAAGTCTCTTTCTTTTTCGTCCATTCATCAAGCATAGTATCCTTATAAGAAAAGATTGATTCTATCTTAGCTATCAGTTCTTCACGCGTTTGCAATTGATCAACATTCTTAAGCAAAACAGCAAACCCAAGCCCGCGAATAAACTCACGAATACCTTCCGGGGGCAGCCCATTAACCGACCCCCCAATCCGATTCAGGAGATCCTCTTTACTCGTCAACGGAAGGAAAGGACGCCTCAACTCACAACCCGAGCGATAAGCATACCACTGATCTTTATTCTTGCCAGTTAACACATAAACCTGCTCCAGCAAGCCGCCTAAATTTTGTGTCTTGCCATTGCCATTGACATTTAATAAATCCAAAATCAATGGTCTTACTTTTTCAGGGATGGGTTGATTAGAGTCTTGCACCGCACGCAAGAACTGATTAAGTTTTTCTTGCGTGTTTAATTTGCTCTCAATCAATGAAGGCCCGCCATAAAGCTTAGCCAATAAAACACCCAAACCAAAAAACGGTTGCCGCTGCTGAACAGCATCCACTGTCCTTAAAAATGCCCTGTCAGAAACATCTTCCGGCATCACACCAAAGTCTTCATTAAGCCTACCTGGTTCAAAATCAATGACCGCAAAAACATCCTCACCATTAGGCAGTGCATTAAGAATAAGATTTTGCGGCTTAACATCTGTGTAAGGAATATTATTTATTTCCACTTGAAGGTGAAACGCACGCACCACGGCAAGGAATTGCTTTAGCTTCTTGGGGTCTTCATTCGCCAAAGACGCTGTTTGCCTAAACGCCTGACCATAGGAAACACCCGGCTGACGAAGTTGGTTAATCGACCGGCCTTTGGCATTTTTAGCGCGAAAAACATGATGCTGACGCTCCATGCGCCTATGCTCAATCCCAGCATCTTCGATAAGCCTGTCATTAGGCAATCTTGGATCAAACGCATATTTCACCAAACGCCGACTTTTTTGCTGCTCATCAAAACGCTTAACACACATTAACGATGAATCCACCCCTGGTTTTAATACATAAGCCACCTCGTAAACAGGTGAATGCTGATTTTGATCGGCTTCAGTTAAGGGTGATAAAACATCGTAGTGAATGGCGCCATTCTTTTTGTCTCTTACATCAATGCCGCTAGTGAGTCGATGAGCATAACCCTTTTCATCAAAAAAAACATGGCCAGCCTCAAATGAAGTGACACCCCGCTTAACTTGCGATTCCAAATAACGCAATAATAACTTAGCATGATCATTGCCCATGGTAATGTTTTCAACATGAAATGGTTGCGCATTCCAAAACAACTGGCGTCGAATCAGGTGAAATTTTTTGAGATAATAATCAAGCGTTACCTTTGTTGGCACCCCATCAAAAGCCTCCAACGCTTTCTGAAAATCCATCAAATCTTTCAATGATGGGGGGGGAGGAAGAGCCACATTCTTGTTTTTCGTAAATAACGCCGACTGAGCAACAAGCGCTGTGCATTCTCCTTTAAGCTCCTCAAACCTCAAGAGGATGGCTGGGTCACTTGGTTGAAGCGCAGTGGGGCTCTGCGTATTTGCGCCCTTAAGGTCGTGAATTTCGCGGCCTTGAAGCAAATCAAGCAGCGCATCCAATCCAAGGTTTTGAGCAAATGGCAACAACTGATCGTTAAGACCTTGCACCACTTCAGAAACTGCTTCCCGCTCAACCTCAACCTGAATGGCCGCGCATTCATCACGCGTTAAAACAGATAAAATACGGTCTTTATTCGTTTTCTTTGGAGCAAACCAAGCAGTGAACTTGTGCCATGCCCTTGCGAAAAAACCTCGGCTATTTTCTTTTTCAGTCACACGTGCTAATGCCACTTCTTCAAATTTATTATCTAACACTTCGGGGGATAATAAGCGATCCCAATTTGCTTTATATTCCTTTTTTAGCGTTTGATCTGCATCAAAAATCTCGCACACAACTCGGCCAAGCCTCCAAGCATCGGCCTTCGCACTGGCCCCATCACTTTCAAAATCCGCTGGCGACATGAAAGCCGGATTATTATGCGGCGACACAAGGCTTTGTTGCGTCGTGTTTGCGCCGCTTAAATCGAGTTTATAATCCCCATTAGGTGCAACGGCAATGATAATGCTATGTAAATCAAGGTAAGTTAAAAACGCGTCCTTTTCACGAACCTGCTCTCGATAAGCCGCCAACAAACTATACATCAACTTGATTCGCTGTTCCGGGGACAAGGTGTGGTGATTCGCCTCTAAATAATGGCTTAATGTTTCACCCTCTTGCACCACCAAAAACCCACACGCGGGACGATCTTCTGGTTTTTTCCCTTGATGTATTGCTTCGTTATCGACCAAGCGAATGGTGGCATAAACCTCGGGCTGCGTTTCAACTTTATGGGTTTTCTTCTGTTGATAAAGCAAATCAAGGTTTTGAAAGGTGGTTGCAAAACGGCTAGTCATTTCTTTAGGTTTTAAATTGATGTCTGGCCCGTAATGATGAATGACTGCTGGCTTTTCTGCAGGTGAATAAAAACAAGCACCGCTGTGTGTCAGCTCCAAGTGACCGCACACATTGGAAAAAACCAACTCTCCCTCACCCTCATGTGTGTCCGTCACACGAAAACGGGGTGGCTGCACTTCATTATTCTTCTTGCCTTCATAAACCAAGGTGTTTGAAAAACAAAACTCATGTCCTGCATAAGGATAAATGTCGCCAGAAACAACAATATGATTTTCTTTGATGTGCGCCTTTAAAAACCGACCCACCAAAAGAAGATCGTCCTTGTTCGTTAAAGTCGTCACATCAATCCGCTTCGGTTGCTTTGCCATGTCTTGCTTCCTTTTTTCATATTGTTCGATAACAGCATTCAGGTTTCGCTTCATTAAGCTTCTGCCAAAGAAGCCTGTTTTCATATCTGAGAGAATCAACTTCAATCCAGCCACAAATTGTTCGTGGTTAGGGGATTGCTGAATCAAGGTTTCTATTTTTTTTATGTCGGACAAGCGGTCATTTGAAGCCGCGCGATAAAGCAAATTTAAATTTCTATCATTGCCAACCGATTTCAAGTAATCACGCAAAGCCTTTGCAATTGCTTTTAAAAACTCACTATTCACGTCGGCATTTTTAATGCGCTCAAGTGAGGCAATTAAATTAAAATAGGGCTGAAATACATGCACAGGCGATCGCTTTTCCGCCATGCAAAGCTCGGCATAAAGTCGTTGGTATTTCCCGGCCGCAAAAAAAGCAACCATGCGTCCACGCTTATATTCAAAATCCCGGTTAGGGTTTTCTAAAAAATGCTTAATTTTTTCTTTTTCATCCTCATCGAAATGAGAAGGGTTGGAGTCAATGATATGCTCTACCCTTTTTTTAAGTTCATCGGTTGCCGCTTTATCCTGGCCCTGCTGCCCATGGGCCTGAAAATGTATTAAGTTGTGCAAGTCTTTCAAATCAACTGCCTGATCAATAATTCGCGATGTTTTAATGGAAATCTCGTCTAAATCAAGCGGCATGCCTTGAAGCCTAGCAATTCTTTTTTCAAATTTAAGCTTTAATGCTTCAAATGATTGTTCAATCGCGACATAAGATTTAACATGCGGGAAATATTGAATGTTTTGCTGACACCACTGAAGATGATTTTCAAGCTGAAAAACGCTGGCGTTAAGTGATTCGATCGCTTCACTTGGTTTTTTCAAGATAGCCGACACGGCCTCCAATAATGCCTGCTTTGTTGTTAAAGCAGGCCGAGAAAACACCAGCGCATCCCAACCCAAACCAGACACAAACGCGGTTATTATGGCTGGATTGTCTTTTAATTGCTCCAATGCTTCTTGAGTTTTTCTTATAAAAGTTTCTTGATTCAGATCGCTTTCATCTAAGGAAAGGCGCAAATCAAAACCAAGAACATAAGCCAGTCGCTCTGATTCTGTCATACCAATCTGAAGCACGCCATCATAAAGCTCGTGTATCTCTAAACGTTCATCTGGATTGCTGGCTATTGCAGCGCTAAGCACTTTCCGAACAGGGTCAGGGATATCGCCAACCTGACCCTCCCAAAGCTCATGAAGAATTTTACCTAAGGAGTAAACATCGAACTTTAAATCATGAATTTGATGCTTACCTAGCTGATACTCTGGTGGAAGATATTCAGGTGTGCCTTGCACTTGCAAGGGCTTTTCAAGGTTATTGAGTGCAAACCCATAATCAATGATGGTAATGCTAATTTCGCCCTGAGGGCCTTCTTCAATGAAGATATTGTCTGGTTTAATGTCGGAATGCACAATGCCGTGGCGAGTGACCTGCAAATACAAGGCTTGAATTAATGCCGTGCTAACTTTAAAAAGGCGATCTTGATTATTATTTTTTTCTTTATTTTTTAGCCATTCGGTTAAAGTGCAACCCCTAGCTTTACGCATGGAATAATAAAAGCCCCACCTCAGTGCATTGCTTTGCAAGGTAAATAATGCCTTAGGAGCCAAGCGACCACCCAGCTGCATGCAGGCCACTTCCCTTTCTAAGGCTTGCTCACCGTAAGCAATACCTTCATCTGAATACAGGCAACATAAAAGATTTTTATAAACTCGATTGGCTTCTGGAAGAAACTGAAAGGCGCCGTTTAAAATGGGGTGAAGCGCCCCTAAATAATAGCCGACTAAGGCTTGATTACCCCTTGCATTGTAATCGCTCTCGCCTTCAGGGTTATCCACCACAAAATAACGCGGTGTTTGACCCTCGCCAACATCCACATCACGCCGATGCAGGGTGTGAGTCAATTCAAATTCCAAACCGTGATACTCTTGAGGGGTGTTTTTTAAAATGACATGCTTGCCGGGATCGTTTTTACATTCCTTTAAAAAACCATGCAAAAACCTTCCCGATTCAGAATGAGCATCCAATGACGTTGGATCGATTTTAATTTTTTTAGGTGTAGGCATTAAAACGCCTCGTTACTGTTCTTTTAATGGCACCAAGTATACCTGAATAACCTGAAAATAACCTTAAGGCAAGCACATTAATGGCGCATAAAAACAAAAAACCCGCCAAAAGGCGGGTTTTTAGGGGTTGTTGTAAAAAAAGCTTTATTTATCAGAGCCTTTTTCGTCGCCTGCGCCCATGTTAAACAAGTCGCCTAAGGTCGTCTTCAAGGGTGAATCGGCCTTTTTCTTCTTGCCGGCGCTTGCGGTGGTGCCTGCCGCAGCCTTGGTTGCCTTGGTGCCAGCCGCTTTTTTGGCCGGGGTTTTGGCATCTTTGGCTTTGATAGACAAGGTGATGGCATGGACTTTGCGGTCGGTGCCCATCACTTTGGCTTCAACGGAATCGCCCACATTGAACTTGGTGCGCGCATCGTCCACCTTTTCAGCGGAGATGTCAGCAGCACGCAAGATGCCGCGGATACCTTCAGCCAGCTCAACTACCACTTGCTTTTGTTCCACTTCAACGACAGTGCCGCTCACAATGGTGCCTTTGTCGTTTTCAGACAAGTATTGAGCTAAAGGATCATCGCCCAACTGCTTCAAGCCCAAGGCAATGCGCTCGCGCTCAACGTCAATGGCCAAAATAATGGCTTCGAGTTCGTCGCCTTTTTGGTATTTACGTAAGGTTTCTTGCGCATCCGTTTCGCTCCAGGCGATGTCGGAAAGGTAGATTAAGCCATCAATGCCGCCATCTAACTCAAGGAAGATACCGAAGTCAGTGATGGACTTGATTTTGCCCTTCACGTGTTCGTTCTTGTCGTGAGATTCAGCAAAGGCCGCCCATGGATTGGCGTTGCATTGCTTGATACCTAAAGAGATACGACGACGATCAGCGTCAACGTCGAGCACCATGACATCCACTTCTTGGCCCAAGTGAATAACCTTGTTAGGGTTCACGTTTTTGTTGGTCCAATCCATTTCAGAGACGTGCACTAAACCTTCAATGCCTTCTTCGATTTCAACGAAGCAGCCGTAATCGGTGATGTTGGTCACGCGACCACTGATGCGGCCATTGATAGGGTAACGGCTGCTGATGTCTAACCAAGGGTCGCCGCCCAATTGTTTCAAGCCTAAAGAAACACGCACGTTGTCGCGATCAATTTTAAGCACTTTGACTTTCACTTCGTCGCCAATCGCTAAAATTTCGCTAGGGTGTTTAATGCGTTTCCAGGACATGTCGGTAATGTGTAACAAGCCATCAACGCCGCCTAAATCAATGAATGCGCCGTAATCGGTGAGGTTTTTCACCACGCCTTTCACTTCATGGCCTTCGCTGATATTTTCAAGCACGGCTGCACGCTCAACATTGCTTTCCGCTTCAAGCACAGCACGGCGAGAAACCACAATGTTATTACGCTTAGGATCGACTTTAATGACTTTAAATTCGAATTCTTTGCCTTCAAAGGCTTCTGGATCACGGATAGGCTTCACATCAACCAAGGAACCGGGTAAGAATGCGCGAACTTTGTTAATTTCAACGGTGAAACCACCTTTCACACGGCCAACAATAACGCCGCGTATGGTTTCTTTCGCTTCGTAAGCACGTTCGAGGTGAGACCAAGATTCTAAACGCTTAGCACGTTCACGTGAAAGGCGAGTGCTGCCGAAACCATCTTCGAGCACTTCAAGGGCTACTTTAACTTCATCGCCCACTTTAATTTCAAGTTTGCCAGATTCATCGTAGAATTGTTCAAGCGGAATATAGGACTGGGATTTTAAACCGGCATCAACCACAACGTATTTGTCTTCAATGCGTTCAACGCTTGCGTCGATAATGGTACCTGGAAGCATTGGTGTTTCTGTTAAGCTTTGCTCAAATAATTGTGCAAAGGTATCGCCCATGGATTGTTTAGACACTAAAACCTCAACTATAAATTAAAACGGTTATAAAACATTAATGATCTTTACACCACAGCCAACGCTTCATGAACCTGAGTCATCAGGTGGGCGGCTGCAGGAAAGGCCTTTTTTTGGATCATGTCCTCCATGATGAGTGACAACACGTCTTCAATGCTGCGCTGATCCGTGTCAACCACCAGGGCGTCAGAAGCCGGTTTTAAGGGGGCCACTGCTCGTTCTTGGTCACGCTTATCGCGCGTGGCAAGCTCATCTAAGAGGGTGCTTAGATTAGCATCAATGCCCTGCGCTAGCAACTGCTGGTGGCGGCGCCTGGCGCGCTCTTCCAGCGATGCGGTTAAAAAGTATTTGTGGACGGCATCGGGGAAAACCACCGTGCCCATGTCGCGGCCATCAGCCACCAAACCCGGGGCTTCGCGAAACGCCCGCTGACGGCTCAATAAAGAGGTTCGGACGGCTGGAAGCGCACCCACCACCGAGGCAGCACCGCCCACGGCTTCTGTGCGTATGGCTTGGGTGACATCTTCACCTTCAAGGATAATTTTTGAAGAAACATCGGGTTGCGCGATAAATTGCACATCGAGGTGCTCGCCCAGCACCTGCAAGGCTTGTTCGTTATCAAGTGAGACGCTGTGTTTATGGGCGGCCAAAGCCAAGACCCGATAAAGCGCCCCGCTATCTAGAAAGTGAAAGCCCAAACGCATGGCTAACAACTGGCTGATGGTGCCTTTACCCGTGCCACTCGCACCATCAATGGTAATGACAGGCTCAAGTGGTTTCATCATGCCACTGGCTCCTCACTGGTTTCAGCGATATTGGCAATGCGCTCAAGCCCCACCAAAGCCTCCCCTTCACCCAATTGAATGAGGCGGACACCCTGCGTGTTACGGCCGATGAGGGAAATTTCAGCCACCGGCACACGAACCAAGGTGCCCTTGTCGCTGATGAGCATGACTTCGTCGTCGCCCATCACTTGAATGGCGCCCACCACTTTACCGTTGCGCTCATTCACATGAATGGAAATGACGCCCTGACCACCGCGACCGCTAATGCGATATTCGTCAATCGCGGTGCGCTTGCCATACCCTTTTTCAGTGGCGGTGAGGATGTCGCCCTCTTTCGCCACCACCAAAGAAACCACGCGCTGGCCGTCTTGCAAACGCACACCACGCACACCGGAAGCCGTTCTGCCCATGCAACGCACTTTGCTTTCAGGGAAGCGAACCACCTTACCGGCATCGGTGAATAACATGACATCGTGCTTGCCGTCGGTGAGATCCGCCTGCACTAAGGTGTCACCGTCGTTTAAATTAATGGCGATGATGCCAGACGTACGAGGACGTGAAAAATCAGAGAGCGACACTTTTTTAATGGTGCCCATGGCCGTTGCCATCACGACGTAAAGGTCTGTGTTGTAATGACGCACAGGCAAGAAAGCATTCACACGCTCACCTTCAGCCAATGGCAATAAATTAATGATGGGGCGACCGCGAGACGTGCGGTTTGCTTGCGGCAATTGATACACCTTCAGCCAATACACTTTACCCAAATTGGTGAAACACAAAACCGTGTCATGTGTGCGCGCGACGATGAGATAAGCAACGTAATCTTCTTCTTTCATCACCGTTGCCGATTTACCACGCCCGCCACGATGTTGCGCTTGATAAACATCCACTGGCTGTGTTTTCACATAGCCGGCGTGTGACAAGGTGACCACCACTTCTTCATCGGGGATGAGGTCTTCCATGATAACTTCGTCGTCAGAGTCTGTGATGACAGAACGCCTTGCATCGCCGAATTCGTCACGGATAACTTCAAGCTCTTCGCGAATAACCTGCATTAAACGCGTGGGGTCTTGCAAAATCAGGGTGAGTGATTCAATGAGTGATTTTAATTCTTTGTGTTCGGCAACGATTTTATCTTGTTCTAAGCCGGTTAAGCGATGCAAACGCATTTCAAGAATGGCTTGCGCTTGTTCAGGCGACAAACGATAACCCGTTTGTGTTAAGCCGTATTGCTCAGTGGTGTGCATGATGGCATCGTGAGCACCCGCACGCGTGAGAATGTCGACAGTTTTTGCCACTTCCCATTCACGGGATAATAATTGAATTTTTGCATCGCCTGCATCTTTTGCCTGCTTAATTAAAGCAATCATGGGGTCGATGTTAGAAAGCGCCACCGCCAAGCCTTCTAAAATGTGAACGCGATCGCGCGCTTTTTTAAGCTCGAACACCGTGCGACGCGTCACCACTTCACGACGGTGACGAATGAAAGCGGCAATTAAATCTTTTAAATTAAGCACGCGAGGTTGGTTGTCAATTAAAGCAACCATGTTCACGCCAAACACGCTTTGCAATTGCGTGTAAACAAATAAATTGTTTTGAACCACTTCAGCGTTTTCACCGCGGCGCAGCTCAACAACAACGCGCATGCCGTCTTTGTCAGATTCATCACGCAAAGCAGTGATGCCTTCCATTTTCTTTTCTTTGACCAACTCAGCAATGCGCTCAACCAAACGCGCTTTATTCACTTGATAAGGTAATTCAGTGACAATGATGCGCTCTTTGCCAGATTTTTCATCTTGCTCGATGTGGGTTTTTGCACGCACGACCACCCGGCCACGGCCAGTGTGGTAAGCTTCACGAATGCCATTACGGCCTTGAATGATGCCGCCTGTTGGGAAATCGGGGCCGGGCATGATTTGAATGAGTTCGTCAATGGTGATGTCGTTACGCTCAATGAAGGCAATGCAAGCATTGATGGTTTCGGTTAAATTGTGCGGCGGAATATTGGTGGCCATACCAACCGCAATGCCCGATGAACCATTCAGCAATAAGTTAGGGAAACGCGCAGGCAACACCACCGGCGCCATTTCAGATTCGTCGTAGTTGGGAACAAAATCAACGGTGTCTTTTTCAATGTCGGCCAATAAAGCATGAGCCAATTTGGTCATGCGGATTTCGGTGTAACGCATGGCTGCCGCGGAGTCGCCGTCAACGGAACCGAAGTTACCTTGACCGTCGACCAGTAAATAACGCAAAGAAAATGGCTGCGCCATACGGACAATGGTGTCGTAAACGGCAGAGTCACCATGCGGGTGATATTTACCGATGACGTCACCGACGATACGGGCGGATTTTTTATAGGGTTTATTCCAGTCGTTGCTGAGCTCGTGCATGGCAAACAAAACACGGCGGTGCACAGGCTTTAAGCCGTCACGCACATCAGGGAGGGCTCGGCCAACGATGACACTCATGGCGTAGTCGAGGTAAGACTTTTTTAGCTCACTTTCAACACTAACTTTGAAGACTTCTTTCGCGATTAAGTTATCCATAAAATGTGATATCACCAGGTGTGAGAAACTGCAAAATTGTACCACAAGTTTATAGGCTTAGACACCACAAAAGATAGCGGTTAGTGCAGCGCTCGTCTTAAGATTTTACCCACATTGGTTTTAGGCAGCTCATCCCTAAATTCCACGTGTTTAGGCATTTTATAGCCGGTGAGGTATTGGCGGCAAAACGCAATCACGGCCTCGGCCGTGAGATCGGGATTGTCTTTAACAATGAAGGCCTTAACCACCTCACCTGAGTTTTCATCGGGCACGCCTATCACGGCGCACTCTTTCACCCCTGGCAGCCTTGCGATCACGCCTTCGACTTCATTGGGGTAAACATTAAAACCCGAGACTAAAATCATGTCTTTTTTACGCTCAAGCAAGCGGACATAACCATGCTCGTCCATCGTGGCCATGTCGCCGGTTAAAAGCCAACCATCTTGGGTAAAAACCTTGGCCGTTTCTTCCGGGTTTTGCCAATAGCCTTTCATGACTTGCGGCCCCTTCACCGCCAACTCACCCGCCTGACCCAAGGGCAAGGCCTGGCCTTTTTCATCAAGGATAGCCACCAAGGTGGAAGACACCGGCAGCCCGATGGAGCCATTATAAGCTTTCAGTGTCCAGGGGTTAATCGTGACGCAAGGCGAGGTTTCCGTCAGGCCGTAAGCCTCAAGCAAAGGCGCGCCGGTAACGGTTTGCCAGCGCTCAGCCACCACTTTTTGCACAGCCATGCCGCCGCCCAAGGTAAGGCGCAGGTGGCTAAAATCGAGCTTGGCAAAATTGGGGTTTTTCAAAAGCCCATTAAATAAAGTGTTAACGCCTGATAAGGTCGTGAATGGGTAGCGACTCATGTCTTTGATCATGGAAGGAAGGTCGCGCGGGTTAGTGATTAACACATTCAAGCCACCCATTTTTGAAAAAAATAAGCCATTCGCGGTGAGTGAAAAAATGTGATAAAGCGGCAAGGCGGTGATAATAATTTCTTGGTTGCCGTTTAATAAGCCTTTGAACCACGCATCGGCTTGTTGCAAATTCGCAATGATATTGCGATGCGTTAAAATGGCACCCTTGGCCACACCCGTTGTGCCGCCGGTGTATTGCAAGAAAGCCGTGTCTTCGCCCGTTAAAGCCACAGGGTCTAAACGCACGGCCTTACCTTTTGCTAAGCTTGTTTTAAAGGCAATGGCCATTGGCAGGGTATACGTTGGGATTTTTCGATAAATATATTTTAAAGCAAAATGCACCATCCAGGCTTTATAAGCTGGGAATAAATCACCGAGCTTAGTCATGACCACGTGCTTTAAGCCCGGCATTGAAGGCAAGGCTTTTTGCAGGGTGTCTGCGAAATTTTCAAGGATGAGTATGCCAACGGCGCCACTGTTATTGATTTGATGAGAAAGCTCATCCGCGGTGTAAAGCGGGTTAACATTAACGACCACGCCACCCGCACGCAAGATGCCTAACATGGCAACCGGGTATTGCAACACATTAGGCAGCATGATCGCAAAACGATCGCCTTTTTTAATGTGCAAAACCTGTTGAAGGTAGGCAGCAAAATCACGGCTCAAGCGATCAAGGTCGCTGAAGCTAAGGTGAATGCCCATGTTGGCGTAAGCGGGTTTGTCGTGAAAGCGCAAACACGTTTGCTGCATGACATCGACGATGGAATGATAAGCATCAGGATTGATTTCAGCGGGAACGCCCGGAGGGTAACTCTTTAGCCAGACACGTTCAATTTGGGTTTCAGGCTGGCCGTCCTTGAGTTGCATCGATTGCGTTCTCCATAATGCGTTAAACTAATGAAGAGTATCGGAACGGCCGGATTTGAACCGGCGACCCCCTGCACCCCAAGCAGGTGCGCTACCAGACTGCGCTACGCCCCGATAATACAAAAAGTGCACCTGAGTGCCATCAATGGCTGGTTGCAATTTCAGACTGGAGATTGTGCAAAACTCCTTCGAGTTCTGCAATCATTTTTTTTATGGTTTCATTCATTTTTATTGATTGACTAACCACCTCAGGTGTGCTCGAAAGCTGAGAACGAGCGCCTTCAATGGTAAAACCGTCTTCATAAAGCAAGCGGCGAATTTCGCGGATGAGCAAAATGTCGGCTTGTTGGTAATAACGGCGGTTGCCCCGGCGTTTAACGGGTTTGAGTTGGGGGAATTCCTGCTCCCAGTAGCGAAGCACGTAAGCTTTCACAGCGCAAAGAAAACTCACTTCACTGATGGTGAAATAACGCTTATCCGGGATGACAGGTAACTCATTGCTAGTGAACGCTTTTCGTTTATTACGTTTACTCAAGAGAGCCTATCCTTGTCCTTCATGTCCGGAATACTTTTCTACACGAGCTTTAAGCTTTTGTCCACAATGAAATGTGACAACGCGTCGTGCGGAAACTGGCACTTCTTCACCCGTGCGTGGGTTGCGGCCAGGACGTTGTTTTTTGTCGTGCAAGGTAAAATTGCCGAAGCCAGAAATTTTAACGATATTGCCTTCACTCAGCATGGCGGCAATTTTATTAAAAAACCAATCCACGATTTCTTTGGCCTCGCGATTGGTTAAACCAATTTCTTCATCCAAGCGCTTTGCGAGGTCAGCTTTCGTTAACGTGTTTGTCATGTCAGCTCCTTAGTTCAACTCCTAGTTGATCTTTCAACGCAGTCATGACACGCGCAAGCAGTGCATTGACTTCGTCGTCGACAAGCGTACGCGTTGGATGTTGAAGGTAAAGCGCCACCGCGATACTTTTGTGACCAGGTGCAACCCCCTTCCCTTGGTAGACATCAAAAACAAAACCTGTCTTTAACCAATCACCTGCGACACTCTTTATTGTATCCTGAATTGCAGCGGCAGGTATAGTCTCCTTTGTGACCAGGGCTAAATCGCGACGAATTTCAGGGAATTTAGAAATAGCCTGGGCTTGAACGATATTTTTGGTTGAAAATTTATCCAATTCAAGCTCAAAGAGATAAACATTGGACGAAATATCCAGCGCTTGTTTCAATGCAGGGTGCAAAGCCCCCAAACAACCCAGCCTGACATTGTTTAAATAAATGCCAGCAGACTGCCCCGGGTGCAAGGTTTCGTGCACTTCTGGCTGAAAAGTGAAGGTGTCGCTGGGGCGCAGCGCTTGAAAACACCCTTCCAGCACGCCTTTTAAGTCGTAAAAATCGACGGCACGGCTCGCCTGCCCCCACTGCAACGGGTAAGCATCGCCAGCCAATAAACCCGCCACACGCGTTGGCTGAATGAGGCCGTCGTCGGTTTGAAGGAAGACCGTGCCCGCTTCAAATAAACGCACGCGCGCTTGTTGACGGCTTTGGTTATAACGCAGGGTGTTTAATAAGCCCGGCCACAAAGAGGTGCGCATGACCGCCATCTCAGCCGTCATGGGGTTTTGCAAAGCTTGCGGCTCCACACCCGGATTAAGGCGTTGCTGTAACTCGGGCTCAACAAAACTATAAGAAACGACTTCATGCAAACCCGCATCGGAGAAATGCTGACGCACGGCATTTAAAAACACGCCTTGATCGTTCACCGGCGCACTGGGCACTGAAAGCGGCATGGCTAGCATGGGGATGTATTCATAGCCATGGATGCGAGCGACTTCTTCCACCAAATCTTCAGGGATGCTGATGTCGCTTCGATACGGCGGCACATTCACGGTCCAGCCATTATCACGCTTGACCGCTGGAAATAATAAAGCCTTAAACACGCCAACCACGGTTTCAGGGGCCAAACGCATCCCTAAAACGGTTTCGAGCAAGCTTTCGGATAAGAAAATGGATTTCATGGGCGGCAGGTCAACGTCGCTCAGCGCTGTTGTCATGGCGCTGATTTTTCCACCCGCAATGGCGACAATTAAATCCGTGGCACGCTCAATGGCCAAGTGTTGCAAAGTGGGGTCGACGCCACGCTCAAAGCGATAAGCGGAATCGGAATTGAGTTGATAATGCTGACGCTGTTTAGCGATAATTTTTGGTGAAAAATACGCGCTTTCTAGCAAAATATTGGTTGTTGTTAAAGTAACACTTGAAGGCATGCCGCCCATCACCCCGGCAATGGCTAAGGGGGAGGCTTCATCCGCAATGACTAGGGTCGCATCCGTTAATGTTTTTTCACTGCCATCCAGCAAGCTGATTTTTTCACCGTTTTTTGCAAAGCGCACCTCAATGCCGCCTGTGATTTTATCGGCATCAAAGGCATGCATGGGCTGGCCCAATTCGAGCATGACGTAGTTGGTGACATCCACAATGCAATTGATAGAGCGAACACCCGCGCGGCGGAGGCGCTCTTTCATGTAAACCGGTGTGGGCGCATTTGCATTGACCCCTTGAATGCGATGCACTAAATAATGCGGGCAGGCAGCCTTTGCCGTCAGCTTGACGGAAGGCGCAGGCACCTCAAGGGAAGAAGCCAATGAATTCACTTCCAGCTGAACTGCGTGGGTTTTTGTTAAGGCGGAGACTTCGCGCGCCATGCCTTGAATGCTTAAACAATCACCGCGGTTGGGTGTGATGGCGACTTCTAAGATATTGTCGTCGAGTAAATAATAAGCCCTGAAATCTTGGCCGATGGGGGCATCGTCAGGCAATGGCAACAAGCCTTCACTTTCTTCAGCCAACCCAAGCTCGCTCGCCGAGCAAAGCATGCCTTGCGATTCGACGCCGCGCAATTTCGCGGCTTTAATGGTAATGCCAGGCAAAACCGCGCCCACTTTGGCAACCGGCGCCCTTAAACCCACGCGCACATTGGAAGCACCGCAAACAATTTGCAACAAAGCTTTGCCGCCAATGTCGACTTCACAAACATTCAAGCGATCGGCTTCGGGGTGCTTAGTCACGGATTTCACTTCACCCACGACCACGTCGGTGAAAGCACCGGCCGCAGGCACACACGCTTCAATTTCTAACCCTGCCATGGTTAAGCGATCACAGAGTTCGGTGGTGGAAAGCCTTGGGTTGACCCATTCACGTAACCAAGATTCACTGAATTTCATGTTTGTCTTCTTCTAAAATTGAGTTAAGAAACGCAGGTCGTTTTCAAATAAAGACCTGAGATCAGAAATATTGTGTTTAAGCATGGTCAGCCTATCAATGCCTGCACCCAAGGCAAAACCACGATAACGCTTAGCATCAATGCCAACGGCATTCAAGACATTGGGGTGAACCATGCCGCAGCCTAGAATTTCGAGCCAACCGGTGTTTTTGCAAATGCGGCAGCCTTTGCCTTCGCAACTTAAACAACGCATGTCGACTTCGGCTGAGGGCTCGGTGAAGGGAAAGTAAGAAGGCCTGAGTCGAATGTCAGCTTCTTTTTCGAAAAATTCAGAAAGAAAATGCTTTAATAAGCCTTTGAGGTTAGCAAAATTCACGTGCTCGTCTATCACCAGCACTTCCATTTGATGAAACATGGGTGTGTGAGTGATGTCAAAATCACGGCGATAAACACGACCCATGGCGACCATGCGTAGCGGCGGTGTCATGACCTTCATGGCGCGAATTTGCACGGGTGACATGTGAGTGCGCAACAACATTTGGTTGGTAAAATAAAACGTGTCTTGCATGGCGCGCGCCGGGTGGCCTTCGGGGATGTTGAGCGCTGCGAAATTGTGGAAGTCGTCTTCAATTTCGGGGCCTTCCATGAAAGTGAAACCCAAGGGCGTGAAAATGTCTCGGAGTTTATTCATGGTGTGGGTAATGGGGTGAATGCTGCCTTGGGATTGACGGCGACCCGCCAAGGTAATATCAATGGTTTCAGACGCAAGCTGGGATTGTATGGCCGTGGCTTCCAGGGTGCTGGTTTTTTCGTTTAACTTATCCTGAATGGCCACCTTCACGGCGTTTATTTTTTGCCCAGCCAGCGGGCGTTCTTCAGCAGACATTTGCCCGAGGGTTTTCAAGAATTCGGTTAAAGCGCCCTTTTTACCGAGGTAATGGACGCGCAAATCTTCAACAGCCTTTAAATTGTCGGCCGCAGCAATGGCGGCTTCCGCCTCTGCCTGTATATTTTCGAGTGACATGGTTTTAAACCCCTGATTAATACCAGAGATGCTAACTCAAAATGGGGGCAAAGGATACCCCTCCCCGGGAGGGGCGTTTTATTTTGTTAGCAATGGATAGAGATTTGAGACAGGCTCAGGTTCTGTCTTTTTTCTTCCGTTAGAGCCATCAGCGATATCATCGTGCTCCTCTTTTTCCTCACCGACTGGAGAGGAAGCAAACTTATTCACACCTTTAGGCAATGAAAGCGTCTCTCGTGATATTGCTTGTGATGCTAAAGAGGAAAGATCACTGCTTGACTTGCTACGAGTCAAGGGTGAACGCGTTTCTGGCGAAGAAGAGACCGTGGCCCTGTCCAAACTAATAGAATAACGTCGTTGTATTTTCGCATAAGAACTTTCAAACGGCACTCTTCGTGACACAGCAGCCCCTTCAGCAGCAGGTGCTGGCTTATCACTCACTTTATCTTTAATCCATTTTGCAACTAACGAAACGCTGGTGGCCATGGTCGTTGCAACCAACCCTAAAGCACCCACACCCAACCAACCGACGGTTGCCGTTGCCATGGCGCCCACTGCAATATGCGCTGCAATGAAACCACCCACCGCAGGCAAAACCACCGGCCAAGCAAAAGCTAAAGCCAAACCGGCTGCGGCTAAGCCCAAGCCAATGCCAAGGCCGATGAGTGCGTATTTGGCAATGCGGTGACGCTGAAAAAAAGTCGCCTTGCTTGCAGGTGCCTGACTCATCTTTGGTTCTGAAAACGCCTCGTCAAAAGCCGCGTCGTCCATTGCGATAGATTGCTTCACATCATTTTCTTGTTCAGCCTCACGCGGAACGCTATTGTGATATGAAAGAAATACCTGAATGATTTCGGGTGTTATTTGCGCTGGTAGTGAATTGCCATCCGTTTTCAGGAGAGTGCTTAAAGACAAACCAATAGACTGCATCATAAAGATAAGTGCATAATACCCGCACTCCCAATGTCCCTTCTGAATATCATGATAGGTAGGATTTAGAGATATCGCACCACGACCCCGCGCCCCCGGAAATAATATATTTTTAATGGGTGTTAAATCGTAAGCTAGCAAACCTTTTGATTTTGAATCCTGAAAATACCACGTCATCGCGTGACTATCGCTAGGCGAATTTAAATAAACAAAATGATTGCGCGTAACAAGTTTGGCAACTGCGTTATTCTCACAAACAATCAAATGACGACTGACATTGGCAGGCTCCAATTGCTTTTCTTGCAACAACGCATTCACACTTGCATCAACAGCCTGAATAATGCCGCTCAATGGAAGGGCTGTGCTCGTTGAGTCAACCACCGTGTCATTATCTTTACCTGGAAAATAAAGCACGTGAATAGCATTATCTTTTTTAAACACCCGACCCATCTCAGAAACCCCCTGAATATCAGGGGTGATTCTTTGAATTTCCTGGTAACCCGCAGACAAAAACATCCCCACCGCGGCGCAATACACCGCGGACGGGGTTAGCTGTTTTTCTACTGAAAATAACATCACAAACCTCTTTTTTACATACACCTAAGGCACACCCTGAGGGTGTTAAAAAATAGCTTTCATTATCAATCGGTTACAAAAACCGCCCGAACGGAACTTTCCTAACTTACGCTTAGCATAACAGCCAAACCTGAAGGGAACCTTAAGAGGAGAATTTTTTTGATAATATTTTCATAAGGGTCGTTTGCCTCCCCCAGCCCCTCCTGGAAGTCT
>DASTZQ010000034.1:0-29665 GCA_035764205.1 Gammaproteobacteria bacterium | reverse complement strand
GGCGCGCTACCCTCGCGATGAATTTTTTTTGCCGTCTGCGGGTCGGGAACCCGCAGAGCGAAACCGCGCCGGGAGCGCGTTTGAGCGACGGCAAAAAAAGGAAATCCTGAGGGTAGCGCGCTCTTTGCGCCGCGAAGTCAGCGCTGAAAATGAACCCTAAGACGAGGCGAGCGGAGGTTTCTTGTATAACCCAGTTTTTTATAAAACAAGCGTAAGTCTCTAGATAGAGCTGTGGGACAACATTTTAAGCCTCACCCCTGCCCTCTCCAGTTACACTGGAGAGGGAGTGTTTAAAGGTCCCCTTGACGCCCAACCCATTTACCGGCAATCTGTTTTCACGCTAACGATGGAAACAGGTATGAGCTCACCCAAAATACACTACTGGTTAATCTTTCAACAAGACCAATTACTCTTATTAACCACCCCAAACACACCGCCCTTTCCCAGCCAAGAAAGCATACACACCCTGGAAACCCATTTTTTACGCCAGCACCTCCTCATGGAAGATGAAAACACCTGCGTTTATTGCGCAGAGCTGCCCGAAAATTTCACCCTGTCATCCACGCTGAACCCGCTCCCGCTAAGGCGCGCCTTAGAAACCATTGGTGATGCTTGGTTTGTGTTGGCTGCCAAAGCCTACTCCATCATTCACTGGGATAAAAACCATCGCTATTGCGGGCGTTGCGGCCAAGCCACAACGCACAAAACCGACACCTTTGAACGCATGTGCCCAACGTGCTCACTCACGTTTTACCCCAGAATTTCACCCTCTGTGATTGTGTTAATTCGCAAAGGGGATGAAGTGCTCATGGCTCGCGGCGCGCATTTCACACCCGGTGCTTATGGTTTCATTGCCGGGTTTGTTGAAGCCGGTGAATCCATCGAAGATGCCGTACACCGAGAGGTGATGGAAGAAGTTGGCATCCGTGTGACCAACCTGCAATACTTCGGCTCACAAGCCTGGCCCTTCCCTGATTCGCTGATGTTCGCTTTCACCGCCGACTACGAAAGCGGTGAATTATGCATTGATCATCGTGAATTAGAAGACGCCGGCTGGTATCATTACCAAGCACTCCCTGGCCGCCCATCAACGAAACTCAGCATCGCGAGCAAGCTCCTCGACCATTACTTGAAGGAAAAAACACATGAACATTCACGATAATTGGTGGGAAGAAAAACGATCCGCCTATCTTTACGCGGTGATGGCCGCCTCAGAAACCAAATTACTGCATCAAAAATTATTCACCGACCTTCAAACCGCCGCTGAAAAACAAGCCGCGCTTTGGGAACATAAACTGCATGAACAAAACCCCAGCATGGTCTTAACCTTCAAACCAGATATGCGCACCAAACTCGTGGCTTTCTTAGTGAGGCAACTCGGCCCGGAACGCGTGCATTTTATTTTATCTGCCATGAAAATTCGCGGGATGTCTGTGTTTTCTAAATTTCACAGCGAACACCGGCACACGAGTGGCAGCAGTGCTAACAATTTACGTGCCGCCGTGTTTGGCATCAACGACGGCCTCATTTCTAACATGAGTTTAATTTTAGGCATTGCTGGCGCTAGCAATGATGTGCATTTCATTGTCTTGGCCGGTGTGGCAGGCTTACTCGCAGGCGCTGCCTCCATGGGCGCGGGTGAATACATTTCCGTGCGTTCACAACGCGAAGTGTATGAATACCAAATTGCCATTGAAGAGGAAGAACTGAGAGAATACCCCGAAGAAGAAATTGAAGAGCTCACGCTCATTTATCAAGCACGCGGCATTCCAAAAGAAGAAGCGTTTAAACTCGCCACCATCATGATCAACAACCCTGAAACAGGTTTAAACACCTTAGCACGCGAAGAATTGGGCTTAAACCCTGATGATCTCGTCTCACCCATAGGCGCGATGCTCTCATCCTTTTTTGCCTTTGCGATTGGTGCGTTGATTCCGCTTGTCCCTTATTTAAGCCATGAAAATAACTTAGCCTTGCCCATGAGCATCGGCTTCACGGCCACCACCTTATTTATCATTGGTGCCATCTTGAGTTTATTCAGCAACCGCAACCCCATTTTACTGGGCTTACGCATGCTGGCTGTCGGCACCGCCGCCGGCGCCATCACCTATTTTATCGGGCACTTATTAGGTATTTCGATGGGGATGTAAAAAAGAAAAATAGTTTCCACATCGAATTCAATGGGTTAGCGGGTAGACCGCAATTCCGCGGGTAATTTGCATCCTATTGATTTTTATAACATAAAAATATCTGACGCCTGGTTGACAACCACACCAATGTGAACTATAGTTAACACATGAGGGAAATATTAAAAACATCGACGTTCGATACATAGCTGAGGTCTCTAAAAAACAGAGAGGCACGCTCACGAATTCTAGCGCGCATTGATCGCTTAGCCATGGGTAATGCAGGTGATGTAAAACCCGTAGGCTCAGGTGTGTCAGAAATGCGGATTGATTGTGGCGCAGGGTATCGTGTTTACTTCACACAGCACGGCCCCTTACTCATCTTGCTGTTATGTGGCGGAGATAAATCCTCACAGAAACGTGATATTGAAAATGCCATTTATTTCGCTTCAAAGTGGAAGGAGGAACAAGAATGAATAAAATAACTCGTTATGACAGTGCTGAATATCTAGAAACAGAAGAAGATATTGCTGCATATCTAGACGCAGTCGTACAAGAAAGCAATGACCCTACGATGTTGATACATGCCTTAGGTGTGGTTGCAAGAGCACGTAACTTTAGTCAATTAGCGCGAGACACTGGCATTAGCCGTGAAGGTCTTTATAAAGCACTTTCTGATAATGGCAACCCAAGTTTTGCAACCATCGTCAAAATGGTCGCTGCTTTTGGATTTCATATAAAATTTGTGCCATCAACTCACTCAAAAGCCCTAAAACGAAAACAAAGGCATATCATTTAAACGATGTTTATCGTCAAAAAACGCCCAATGCACGCATCAGGCGTTTTTAAGTTTATTTCTTGAATTTTTCAAGGTAAAGCAAGTAGCCGAGGTAACCTGCACCCACGCCAATGGCAATGTAAATTAAACGACCTAACACATTGCCTAAAATAGCCGTGATTAAACCAAACCCAAACAAACCCATTAAACCAAGATTAATGCCACCCACCAATACACCAATGAGGGCCGCCCAGCCGTAGATGTTCAGTTCTTTCATATCAACTCCTTTTGAGTGTCCAATCAAGCGATTACCGAAGTAGCATATCAGAAACCCATAAGAGGTGCGAGCAAGAAAAAAGCCAGGTAGAATACAGGGATGATGCAAGCCGCTCATGAAGTCCATTGCTACACCACCACCCTCACGCCCACACCCGAGGCACTTGCTCACGCCAAAAGCTTGCTCTCCCCCGACGAACAAAAACGCGCCTCACAATTTCACTTCGAACACCACCGCACCCATTTCATTGCCGCCCGCGGTTTTTTGCGTTTAACACTCGGCTTTATCTTAAACCAAGACCCTAAAAACCTGGTCTTTACTTACGGCAAGCACCAAAAACCCGCGTTAAAAAACGAAGCCTTGCAATTTAACTTAGCGCACTCAGGTGAGCTGGCCGTGCTTGCCACCCACCCCATTCACCCATTGGGCATTGACATTGAACAAGTACAAACCCAAAACAAGCGGGATATTGCTGAACGATTTTTCAGTGCCGAAGAAAACGCATTTTTAAACCGCTGTTCAGACCAAGAACAAAACGATGCCTTTTTCGCCCTCTGGGCGCGCAAAGAAGCCGTGGTGAAAGCCATAGGCACAGGCCTGCAACAATCCCTTTCCTCTTTCACTGTGCCACTCACCGCACACAATGCCCTCATCATCGTCGATGAAAAACCGTGGCGAGTCTGGCCACTGGCCATCCACCCAAACTACGCAAGCGCCCTTGCCACCCACCCTGACATCAAAAATATTTCATTCTGGCAATGGCTTGAAGGACAGCGCGTCCCTGATGAACAAAAAAAATACTTCTGAAGACGCACACGCTTGTCAGCACTCTCGCACAACACGACCGCAACGAGCGGGCTATACTGAAAACTCAAGTCACCAGGAGCCGCCGCCATGCCCTACGAAATGTTTCAAGATCACTGGAACACCTTCTCGCGCTTAATCAAGCAAATGCCAAAAAGCCAAGATGCCCATCTTAATGCCTTAATAGAACGTTATATTGAACAAAACCTCATGATTTTAAATGAAGTGATGGAAACCAGCATTGATAACTTAAAACAATTACAAACCGCCGAGTCTGCCAACGACATCATTTGCACACAAGCCCGCTTCACCCACGACATTAACAAAAAACTCTCACTCTCAGCACAACGCTTTTTAAACGCCTCCCTTGGGCACATTGCGGATTATAATGACTGGCTAAAAGCCCATTGCGATTTTGCAACCGATTAATCATTGCATTCCAGTGAAGATTCAAGGCAAAATCAACACTCAAACCGTTAAAAGGTTGCCTGCATGTCTTCACTACATTATCAAAATCAATCACTGCACATGGAAGCCGTGCCTTTAAGCGCCATTGCAAAAGCCGTCGGCACGCCAGTTTATGTTTATTCTAAACAAGCCATCTTGCATAATTTGCAAACCTACACCCAGGCTTTCAAAGCCACACCGCATCAACTTTGCTATGCCGTGAAAGCCAATGGTAATTTAAGCATTTTAAAATGCTTGGCCGACGCCGGCGCTGGCTTTGATGTGGTTTCCATTGGTGAGCTGCACCGCGTAATCGCCGCTGGCGGTGACCCACAAAAAACCGTTTTCTCAGGCGTTGGCAAAACGGAAGCGGAATTGCGCGAAGCGATCTCATTAAATATTTATTGCATTGATGTTGAATCTGAACCCGAATGCGAACGCTTGGCCCACCTCGCTGAAACCCTGAATCAATCTGTCAACATCGCCATTCGTGTCAACCCCAACATTGACGCCAAAACCCATGCGCACATTTCCACCGGCTTATCTTCCAATAAATTTGGCATTGATTCAGCCGCTGTGCTGCCGCTTGCAAAACACCTGCAAACCAAAACACACTTAAAACTCATTGGTCTTGCCGCGCACATTGGTTCGCAAATCACGGACATTCAACCTTTGTTAACTTCTGCCGAGCACTTAATTGCATTGGCAACGGCATTGCAAGCGTTTAACATTCACATTAAACACATTAACATCGGCGGTGGCTTAGGCATTCAATATCAAAATGAAACACCGCCCTCGGTGCAAGCTTACGCCGATGCCATTCATCAACGCTTTAAAAACACGCATTACAGCCTCATTTTAGAACCCGGGCGCGCCATCATTGGCAACGCCGGTTGTTTACTCACGCAAATCGAATATTTAAAAACCACACCACAAAAAGAATTTGCCGTGATTAATGCAGGCATGAATGACCTCATACGACCAACACTTTACGATGCGTGGCAACGCATCTTGCCTGTCGCACAAAAAAATGCGCCAGAAAAAACATATGACATTGCAGGCCCGGTTTGTGAATCCGCTGACTTTCTTGGTAAAGACAGAAAGCTTGCCATTGCATCCGGTGATTTGCTTGCCATTGATTGCGCAGGCGCGTATGGTTTTAGCATGAGCTCCAATTACAATGCACGCTGCCGCCCTGCGGAAGTCTTGGTTGACGGTGATCGCTTTAAAATCATACGTCAGCGTGAAACCATTGAAGAATGCCTCAACAACGAAAGGATGTGTTTGGAGTCTTAACATGGATTTTACCTTAACACCTGATCAAATCGCCATTCAAACCATGGTGAGTGAATTTGCTGCCAACGAAATTGCGCCGCATGCAGCGGAATGGGATAAAACCCATCACTTTCCTAAAGATGTTTTAAAAAAAGCAGCGGGCTTGGGGCTTGCTGCCATTGTCGTGAAAGACGAAGTGGGCGGGTCTGGTTTAACGCGCTTGGATAGCGCCATTATTTTTGAAGCCCTGGCACACGCTTGCCCTTCCACCGCCGCTTATCTTTCCATACACAACATGGTCGGCAGCTTGATTGATCATTATGCCTCTGACACCCTGAGAAAACACTGGCTGCCCAAACTCGCCTCCCTTGATGCTTTTTCAAGTTACTGCCTCACCGAACCCAACGCCGGCTCCGATGCGGCCTCCCTTAAAACCACGGCCGTCAAAGAAGGCAATTATTACCGCCTAAATGGTGCCAAAGCCTTTATTTCCGGCGGCGGTGTCAGCGACCTTTATGCCGTAATGGTCAGAACCGGCGCAGAAGGTCAAGACGGCATCAGTTGTGTGTTAGTCGAAAAAGGCACTGAAGGCCTGCACTTTGGCAAACAAGAAGATAAACTCGGTTGGCACAGCCAACCCACGGCCGTCGTGTATTTTGAAAATTGCAAAATTCCCGTCAGCAATCTTGTGGGTGAAGAAGGCCACGGGTTTAAAATGGCTTTGTCCGCTTTGAATGGCGGCCGCGTCAATATTGCCGCTTGCTCCCTGGGCGGGGCAAGCGCCTGCCTCAAGGAAACCAAACGTTATTTGCACGAACGCTCTCAATTCAAACAAACCTTGGCGCATTTTGAAGCCTTGCAATTTCGCTACGCCGATTTACTCACCGAATTAGAAGCCTCGCGCTTACTCACCTACCGTGCGGCACACGCCCTAGACACCAACAGCCCCGACGCCATTTTGCACTGCGCCATGGCCAAGCGCTATACCACGGATGCCTGCTTTCACATCAGCAGTGAAGCCATGCAATTGCACGGTGGCTATGGCTATTTAACCGACTACCCCATTGAACGCTACTTCCGGGATTTGCGGGTGCACCCCATTCTGGAAGGCACCAATGAAATCATGCGCCTCATCATTGCGAAACATAGCTTATTGTTGTGATCAAACATTTTTCATTTTTTTCATTGGTGACAACAATATCGCCTTTTTAAATTAAACCTGCGTCTTACGCTATCTTTTTTCGCTAAATTGAGAGAAAATTGCATAGAGCCTTAAAAAATGTCGAGCACGCATGGCCACTAAATCGTTAAAAATGACAGGCATCGGGTTGCGAGACGACCATCTCGACGATTTTTTAATCCATCAACCCAAAGTGGCTTGGGTGGAAGTCGACACCGAATCTTTTTTTACCGACGGCGGCAAACGCAAACAACAATTATTAGCCCTTCGTGAACACTACCCCATTAGCTTACACGGCAAAGGCTTGTCTCTTGCCTCGGCCGACGAACTCAATTGGCAACACTTAGCCAAATTACGCGAACTCAGTTTACAAATCGATGCTTGCTTGATTTCCGACCATTTAGCCTGGTCGTCTATCAACGGCCATTACCTGCACGAATGCCTGCCCTTTCCTTACACCGACGACATGCTAGAACACATCGTCACCCGCATTAACCACGTGCAAACTTACTTAGGCCGAAAAATTCTCATTGAAAACTGCCCCGCTTATTTGCACTTTAACACCGCCACCATGCACGAAGCCGCCTTTTTAAATGAAGTGGCCAAACGCACGCAATGTGACATCGTGCTCGATTTAACCAGCCTTTACGTGAGCGCCATGAATCTTAATTTCAACCCCTTGCATTATTTACGCACGTTTTCTTCACAACACGTGCAAGAACTGCATATCAGCGGGTTTAAAACAGCAAATATCAACGAAGAACCTTGCCTCATCGCGAGCAAAGATCAACCCATTTTACCAAGCGTGTGGTCACTCTACAGTGAAGCGATTAAACAGTTTGGTGCCAAGCCCACCATCATTGAGTGGGACCATGCCCTGCCTTCACTCACCACCTTAATTGCCGAAGCCGATCACGCTGAAACCTTAATGAGAGAAACCTATGTTGCAGCAAAACTGGCAGGCTGAGTTTGCCGAATCACTCAGCAGTGACACACTCACGCTAGAAGGCGTGCAACCCCTGGCAGCGCTGCATTTTTATAAAAATAATTATTATTCCGCTTTAGTGAACACCTTAAAAAAACATTACCCTCGCATTTTAAAAATGTTAGGGCCTGATTTTTTCACCATCACCGCTAAAGCTTACATTGAACAATACCCCTCAGGCAGCAGCAGCTTAAATGATTACGGTGCTTATTTTAGCGAATTTTTAAATGAACACGAGCCAGTGGATCATCTCATTTATTTACCCGAATTGGCTCAATTTGAATGGGCGTGCCATGAAGTGGCGTTGGCCGCTGAAGCACCTAAACTCACCTTACCCGCACGTGATTTATTGCGCACCTTAAACCACGATTCACTTTATATTAATTTGCACCCTGCAACCCGCTTAATGAAATGCCACACACCCTTGTTAAAAATTCTGCAGTGGTGTGACAGCCACTTAACACAAAACACCAACCTGCACGAAGAAGCCACCTTATTATTGCTTCATCGCCCCGAACAAACACTCACACTCACAGCCTTAAGCACCGCTGATTTTGTTTTTTTAAATCGCCTGCATGAAGGCTATTCATTAAGCGAAGCCATTGCACAAACTGAAATTGTCGCGCCGCTTTACAACTTCAATGAAAAATTAAATGCGTGGGTAGACGAAGGCGTGATAGCTGACATCAATCAAGCTTAACGCTTGGTTTCTTCAAACCCTTGCGATTTTAAGGTTTCTAAGAAATGCTTACCTTCTTCCGTGATGCCTTTATAATAATACACTTGCACATAATCACGTAACACATATTCATATTTAGAGCCTATCAAGGCCGCTGAAATGGCTTGAATACGTGCTTGATCTTGCGAACGATTTACATCGCAACTTTGAAACAAAATGGCGGATAAAATTTCGGCTTGCGCGGCTTTATGTAATAAATCACCTTCTTGAAAGCGCTTTAAGCATTGATGCAAAGCACGGTCTTTATTCCATTCACGCCAACGATGAAAGAAATTCAAAGCCAAGGTTTTATAATAAGCATGCGCACTCGGGTCTTCGCTTAAGCGGCTTAATAATAAGAAAAACAAAGCAGGAATGGTGGCTTCCACATTGGCCCAAGAACAATTGCCGCTGATTTGTGCATCCACCTTAATTTCAGTGATGGGTTGCAAATCCAATTCGCGGTCTAGCACTTCATTAATAAAATCACTGGACTGCTTTTGATAAATTAAAGACGCTAAAAATTCAGCGGTTAAGGCCTGTGGGTTCCCGATGTGGTAAATCATGACATTGTCGTATAAACGGCTGTCTTCACGCCTGTCACATTTCACCCACACATTGCCGTAACGAATAAAAGTGATAGCATGGCCTTCATAACCGACCGGGATGAGTAAGGGGTCTTGCTTTAAGATGGATTCAATTTTAGCAGCAAACTTTGAACGGTCCGTTTGATATTGCTGATATTTAATGAGTTGCGAACCACGCTGCAACACTTCCACGATGATTTTTGCTAAATTCGCGTAACGTCTTAACTTGCGTGCCGCAAAATGATTTTGAAATTGATGCACGGATTCTGCAATCAAACCCACCGTGATTTCCAAAATAAACCCTTCAAAATCCACTTCCACGAATTCCTGCTTAGGGCTCACCACACTTGCATGACCCACCAATTCATACATATGCCCTAAGAGTTTTGCATTAATATAATCTTGTGCAAAGCGAAGGTTGGCACCGCTTTGAATTAATAATTGACGCAAGGGTTGTTGTTGACGCAACACCGGCATCACTAAAACCGGTTGCCCCGCCAACGTGACGGCATCAGGGTTGGCGCCATGGCTTAATAATAACTGACACAATTCCAAATGATTGTTTTCAGCCGCCCAATGCAACGCTGTGCCGCCAGTGACATCACGCACATTGGGTTTAGCACCGGCTTCTAATAATATTTTTGCAATATGTAAATGATCAACGATGGCTGATTCTATCAGAGGCGTAAAACCATATTCATCCAATTCATTAATGTTTTCAGTATAACGCAGCGCCAACCTCACTTGCTGAGTGTCTTCTTGTAAGATGGCATCCACCAGTGTATTCATACCGTCCCTTATCTATTAAATTGCGGCTTGGGATTAAATTTGGGTTGAAATTGTGGTGCGTGCTGCAAGCGATATTGATTTTCTAATTCATTGCGATCCGCTTCGTTGGTGTCTGCCATATTATCGCTTGGATTGGGGCTGACTTTGCTATCAACACCACTGAACTGTGCTTCGCGCGATAATTTAGGGTGCTGTTTATAAGCGGTGTTCAAGCCCGAGCCTTTGCCTTCACGCAAGGTTGCTAAAGGTTTTTTCCCTTGCTTCACGGCTTTATAGTCGTCGCGTAAATTTTTTTGTTTTTGCACGCGTTCTGTGTGTTGTGCGGCGTGTTCAGCTAAAATGCGACGAATTTGATCGGGGGGCAATAAATCATCGCGTTGTGCGCTGGGATTAATAAAATCATGAAATTCAATGTGACCCGACTGGCCGCCACCACTGCCAGTGCCTTCATCATCGTCGTATTCGCCTTTGCTATTATTTTCAAGCATATAAGCCTGCCCCGTTTTTTCGCTACTATACCTGAATTATAGCAAATTCCTAGCCTCCGTGGGGAAAACGGCTGGATATTTTCATTGAATTATCAACGCGTTAGTTTTTAGCCTTGGCGTTGTTGCGTAAATAGTTCAATTTATCCTGTTGCCAGACTACGCAAGCATCACAAGATGCTCCCACAACACCATGATTTTTCAACTGAATTTTTTTCACCCTTCTTAAGGCTCCCTTAAGCTATCTTTGTTATACTGTCTCGCCTAAAAAAATCAAGGGGTGGAGCAAATGGTGGGTGATATTAAAAAAAGCGATATTCAGGCACTATTAACCGCCTATCACACGGGTGATGGCGATAAGACGATGCAAAAAGGCTTTCTTAGAAATAGTCGTGGGAGTTTGCCTGACTTTATTATTGCTTTAGAAGCTTTTGTTAAGGAACTTGATCAACCCTCACCTTCTGTCGACACATTAGCACCCAAAGCATTATTTGAGTTACTGAAACTTCTCCTTTCGCGTGAAGTACGAACCCATACCATCTTTAGTAAACTACCAAAGCGCAGTGAGAAATTAGCTCGGAAACTAGAAGAAAAATTTGATGTGGCTGAATTTCAGGAACTTAAAAATTGTTTTAATTTAAACACACTCGATTTTGATAAATTTATGACTATTTGTAAATTAGCGCGTGTTAACTTACAAGAAAATTCAGAAAGTCTGCCGTATCATTTATTACCTGATCATTTATTACTTGACCCGATTGTGCGCACTCAATCACCCGAATTAATGCAGGAACCATTGAGTCAATCAACTATTGAAGATAAAAACGAAATTCAACCAGATCAAGTCGGGTCACAACAATCTGACGCTGATAATATAAACACTATATTAACTGTATCGGCAGAAAGATCCCTGTCTGGGAAAATTTCTTTATCACAATCATCTCGCCACTATCATGGCCTATTTTTCAACCAAATAGAAGCGTTACTTCCCTTGCTGCGACAACTGTTAAGCCATGGTGCCTTAGGTGAATTAGAACAAGCTGAAGCCATCTGGCGTAAACACCCCGATTTATTAGGATGTTATGGAACGGTTTATCATCCGAATCGTATTTATATTGACGGTCAAGCGCCTGTTGATATTCCCTTTCAGCACAATTCTGGCCGTTATAAATATATTCATCTCACTTATTTGCAAATGTTGTGGATGAATAAAGAGTATGAAGAAGCGATACCCATTGAAAAAATGCTGGGCCCTAAAGAGGTTGCAAGGCAGTTTTTTGAAGTTTTTCCCGAGGGCGCTATTAAAAAATATGACTTTGATTTAAAACGCGCACTCGCTTTATTAAACACAGCATTCGAAGCGATCATGAAGGATAAAACCATCGTTTCTGATAATTTTGATCAAATGAATACAGAGACTCGAAACGCACTTGATGCTTTATACTTTTATGCGAAGCCTGAATCTGATCATCAAATCGGGTTGGTTTTTGATCCTCATTTTTACCTTGCTGCATTAGAGCTTTATGATAAACAAGCATACGGACGATTCGGGGAAAATTGGTCTAAATATGATTTTTGGTGCATTCGAGTTAATGAATGGTTGGCTGGCTGTTTAGGGACGGGGTATTTGCGCCCGCACGCACAGGGGATAGGAAATAATGCGGCGCATCGTCGTGGCTGCTTGTTGGCTGATGAATCATCTTATTTCTCGTTTCGTCGTACTGGGTCTTCTATCATGGGTTTAGATTTTTTTGTTGGATATTACGGAGGCGTGGAGGCTGGGGCGAGGGCGAACGCGCGGCGGTCGCGGCTCGTCGCGTTTCAAACATTATGTCGAGCAAAAAACATCTCAGCGATCGACTTATGCAATCGTGCAACTCAAACCTTGAAACAATACCCCGACTTGTGAAGTAGCGCGCCGAAATAAATCAGCAGCAATACCTGCGGGTGCAGGTATTTTGCACGTGCTCACAAAGGTGCGCAGTATGTTTTGGTAAGACCATTCAGTTGATGTTTTTTGCCACCACAATACAAAGCGATGCAAGTAATTCCTGATACGCGGGAGAGAGACTCCATCATTAACCATTGCTTTAACTTGTTCGCGTGCTTTTCGCAAAGTTCTAGGGTGTGGAACCATGCGACAGCCCATGTTTTGATGTTCAGAAACCATTCTACCCCCCCCATTTGTGTTTAAATCATGCACAATATTGGTTGGCTGAGTTTGATCATCATTAACATGTGTGTTAATGGTGTTATCTACCGGTTGCGTCGGCAAATAACTAATACCGAGAAAATGAAATCCTCGATCTATATTACCTATACGTGTTTTTTTACGAGATAAACTTAAATGTCTTTCGTTTAATATTTGCATCATTCGTTGCCGACAGCGTGTAAGCTGACGCTTTGTTTTGCAGAGTATTAAAATATCGTCTTGAAAGCGTAGATACGTCACATTCATATTATTAAAAGCATCATCCAGCGGTTTTAAATACAGCCCACTGAAAAACTGAGACAATGGTCCGCGCAATGCAATGCCTTTGGAAGGATTTTTCATTCCTCTGGGTGTATCAATCGGGTTAGTGATGATATTTTCGAGCATAGTGATAAGTTTAGGGTCATTGTAATATTTTTTTATATCTTGAATTAATTTGAAGTATGGAATAGATGCGTAAAATGATTTAATGTCTGCACGAATGACATAGCAGTGGTTTTCGGATTGGAGTACCTGCTTAATGCGTTGTGTGGCATATTTTACGCCCGTTGGGCCATCGAGATGATAGCAATTTTTATTCATCACGTGTTTAAAGGTTGACTTTAGTTGTTTCAGTAAAATATGTTGAAAAATTCAGTCTGATAAATGCGCCTGATCAACAACTTCATCCGTAAAATAATATCGTTTTAAGCAGCGGGGATTATAAGTTCCTTCAATTATTCTTTGAATACCCTGTGGCAGCCATCCATCAATTTCTCGTGCCATATAGTGAATTTCATGGTTATGATGAGCATGACGCTTTTGCTTATAGACTTTAGCAAATAGCTTCCTGCCTATTTCTTGCATATTTTCAGTATTCCAGCGCTTCATTGATTTCTTCGTGCAATTCTAATATAAGAAAGTAAATATGGTCGGAAATTCTCTAATCAACAAGCGAGGTGATGCTTAATTCGCTGATTTAATTAATCTATTTACGCAACAACGCCTTTAGCCTTTTTAAGCGCTGCTTGCAAGGCGGGCAAAAGTGTAAATAAATCACCGACTAAGCCGTAATCCGCAATTTCAAAAATCGGGGCCTCCGCATCGCTATTAATCGCAACAATCACCTTGCTGTCTTTCATGCCCGCCAAATGCTGAATGGCGCCAGAAATGCCAATGGCAATGTAGAGCTCAGGCGCTACCACTTTGCCCGTTTGCCCCACTTGATAATCGTTAGGTACAAAACCTGCATCAACCGCCGCGCGCGATGCGCCGACCGCCGCACCCAATTCGTCTGCCAACTGTTCTATCATTTGAAAATTCTCTGCACTTTTTAAACCGCGGCCACCAGACACAATCACACGCGCAGCGGTTAATTCAGGGCGTTTGCTTTCCGTTAAAGACTGATGCTCAAATTGCGTGAGGGTGTTTTCAATGACGGTTGAAATCATTGCTATGGGGGCTTTGGCGTTTGATTTTTCTAATGCGGGCGCAAAAGCAGTGGTGCGCACGGTCATCACTTTAATGGCTTCCGTGGTTTCCATGGTGGCAATCACATTGCCTGCGTACATCGGGCGTTCGTAAACCGTGGGTGAAACAATGCGTGTGACATCGCTTAACATGGAAACATTCAAGAGTGCAGCCACACGCGGTAACACATTTTTTCCAAACGTGGTGGCGGGTGCTAAAACCGCTTCATACGATGCGGCACACGCTGCAATCAATGCAGCCGTGTTTTCAGCCAGCTGATGTTGATAGACGGCATGATCGGCTAAGCTAATTTTTTCAAGCCCAGCAACAGACGATAAGCTTTCTGCCACCGCTTGGCATTGATAACCAATGACTAACACATCAACCTGTTTATTGCATTGCAAAGCCGCGGTGAGCGTGTTTAAGGTGGATGGTTTTAAATGAGTATTATCATGTTCGGCGATCACTAAGGTTTTCATGAAATCACCCTCGCTTCTTCTTTTAAACGCTTCACCAATTCATCAACGGATTCAAGCTTCACACCCGCACGACGTTTTGGCGGCAAAGCGAGAGATAAACAGTTTAATTTTGAGGTGCCAGATAACACCGCATCACGCACCGTTAAGGGTTTGGATTTTGCCTTCATGATGTTAGGCAAAGAAAGATAACGTGGTTCATTGAGGCGTAAATCCGTGGTAATAACAGCGGGCAGTTTCAATAATAAGGTTTCAAGGCCGCCGTCCATTTCACGCGTGACACTGATGCCATCATCGCGGCATGCTAATTTGGAAGCAAACGTTGCTTGGGGCCAATTGAGTAAGCCAGCAAGCATTTGCCCCACTTGGTTATTATCCGTATCAATCGCTTGCTTGCCTAAAATAACCAAAGATGGATTTTCTTCAGTGACCAGTGTTTTTAAGCAGTTTGCAGCTTGCAGCGGCCAAACCACGGCATCTGTTTTCATTAAAATAGCACGATCAGCCCCCATGGCGAGCGCCGCACGCAAGGTTTCTTGCGCGCTATCGTTACCCATGGAAACCACCACGATTTCAGTGACCTTGCCTTGTTCTTTGAGTTGCACGGCGGCTTCAACGGCAATTTCATCAAAGGGGTTCATGCTCATTTTGAGATTAGCCGTTTCAACACCACTGCCATCGGATTTGATGCGTATGACCGATTGATAATCAGGCACGCGCTTGACTGCAACAAGCACTTTCACAAGACACTCCTTGATCGCGACACTTGTTAGCATCTTACCATTGCGCGGGTCAGACGGGTAGGTGATAATGCAGCAAGACGATACACAGGAGTGCATCACATGGATGTTCAAGGTCAACACGTCATTATCACGGGCGGCGCAAGCGGCATGGGTGCGGCCATGGCAAAACACTTTGCTAAGCTCGGTGCCAACATCACGCTGCTTGATCTCAATCTCGATGCAGCCACCAAACTCGCCGCCGACATTCACGGGCAAGCCTATGCTTGCGATGTCACCCAAGAAGACAGCGTCTTGAAGGCCCTCGCCGCTGCAAACCAAGCGCACGGCCCCGCCCGCGTGCTCATCAACTGTGCTGGCATCTTGCATACCCGCCGCATGGTCAATCAACAAGGCCCCATGCCTTTGGACGAATTCCAACGCGTGCTCACTATTAATGTCGTTGGCACCTTCAATACCATGCGTTTGGTCGCGGCTAACATGATGCCACTCACGCCTTTGGCCGACGGTGAACGCGGTGTCATCATCAACCTTGCCTCCATTGCAGCCTATGAAGGGCAAATTGGCCAAATGGCTTACAGCGCTTCTAAGGGCGCCATTGTTTCCATGGTCTTGCCTGCCGCACGTGAGCTCGCGAGTTTTGGCATACGTGTTTTAGGCATTGCGCCGGGTTTGGTCGATACCCCCATGTTTGCCAGTTTATCCACCCAAGCACGTGAAGCCTTAGCCTCGGCTGTGCCCTTCCCTAAGCGCCTCGCCTCACCCCAAGAAATTGCAAAACTCGCTGCGCATTTGGTTGACAACATGATGATGAATGGCGAAGTGGTGCGCATTGACGGCGCTATTCGCTTGCAAGCAAAATAGATGTTACAATTCACACAATGCATAAGAGGCTCCACCATGATAAAACGTGTTTTACTATTCCTAGCGACCAACCTCTTGGTCATTGCCACCATCTCTATCATCACCAACGCCTTAGGCCTGCACACTTACCTCACTGCTCACGGTCTCGATTACACCCACCTCGCGCTCTTTTGCGCCATTTGGGGCATGGGGGCTTCGCTCATTTCTTTGTTATTATCGAAAACCATCGCTAAACTTGCGATGGGCGTTGTCATTATCAACCCACGCACGGCCACGAATGACGAGCGTTTCTTGCTAGATTTAGTCAGCCAACTCTCAAAAAGCGCCGGGCTAAAACACGTGCCTGAGGTTGGCATCTATCACTCACCTGAACTCAATGCCTTTGCCACCGGCCCTTCACAAAGTCACGCCCTCGTCGCTGTTTCTTCTGGCTTATTGAGCGGCATGTCGCACAACGACATCAAAGGCGTGCTCGGGCATGAAATTTCACACATTGCCAATGGCGACATGGTCACCATGACCCTCTTGCAAGGTGTCATTAATGCCTTTGCTTTATTCTTTTCTCGCGTGCTCGCTTACGCCATTTCGATTGCACTCTCACGCAGCGATGATCGCAGTGACGCTTTTTCTTACCTCACTTACAGTATTTTCACTGTGATATTCGACATTCTCTTTACACTCTTAGGTTCAATTTTAGTCGCGGCTTATTCCCGCTACCGTGAATACCGCGCCGATTTAGGCGGCGCAAAACTCGCCGGCACGTCCACCATGATTGCGGCCTTGCAACGTTTGAATGCCACTGCCAGCTTAGAAGATGATCGCGCGCCATCCTTGGCCGCTTTCAAAATTGCAAACCACCGTTCGTGGTTTGCCCTGTTTTCAACCCACCCACCCCTTCAAAAGCGCATTGCACGCCTTGAAGCCCTTAAACAGGAATCCACTTAACCCATGTCCTTGTTGACAAAATGCAAACGAATGTTATTTGGGCGACCACTCAACCCATTTAACCCTAGCATTTTACAACACGTGTCATTAGTCGCGTTTTTAGCGTGGGTGGGGCTTGGCGCTGACGGCCTTTCATCTTCGTGTTACGGCCCTGAAGAAGCTTACATTGCCCTCGGGCAACACACGCATTTTGCACTCTACATCGCCATCGCCACGGCCATCACGGTGTTTATCATCTCCATCGGTTACAACCAAGTCATTGAACTGTTTCCTAGCGGTGGCGGTGGTTATAAAGTCGCCTCACAACTCTTGGGAAAACACTGGGGGCTCATCTCCGGCGCCGCCCTCATTGTCGATTACACCTTAACCATTGCCGTTTCAACCGCGAGCGCAATGGATGCTTTCTTTTCTTTAATGCCCCTGAAATACCAAGGGTCAAAATTATTCGCTGAGGTGGGTTTAATCTTTGTTTTATTATTACTAAACATGCGCGGCATGAAAGAATCTATTAAATTTTTAATGCCTATTTTTTTAGGGTTTTTTATTTTACACGTTGGTTTAATTATTTTCGGCATTGCCATTCATCATCACGGCCTCATTCCCATTTTTCCTAACACTTGGCATGAAACACAATCCACCATTCAAACCCTGGGTTTATTACCCGTGCTCGCTTTAATTTTACACGCGTATTCTTTGGGTAGCGGAACCTACACCGGCCTCGAGGCCGTTTCCAATAATGTGAATCGTTTAAAAGAACCGCGCGTTTCCACCGGGAAATGGACCATGTTTTACATGGCAACCTCTTTAAGCCTCACCGCCACTGGCATGATCTTGCTCTTTTTATTATGGGGGCCCATGCCAACGGCTGGCAAAACCTTAAATGCCGTGGTTTTCCACGCCATTTTGGGCAATTCCCCACTGGGCCAATTCACTCTCACCGCCACTTTATTGTTAGAGGCGGGGTTGTTAATTGTTGCTGCCAACACGGGGTTTTTAGCTGGCCCCGCGGTGCTCGCCAACATGGCCATTGATGGCTGGATGCCCAACCGCTTTCGTCACCTCTCCACCCGTTTAGTGATACAAAACGGTTTATTTTTATTTGGCTTATTCGCGATTGCCATTTTAATGTGGTGCAAAGGAAAAGTCTCTTTATTGGTGGTGCTTTATTCTATCAACGTGTTTGTCACCTTCTCTTTATCTTTATTTGGCATGTGCGTGTATTGGGCGAAAAACCGTTCAAATGCTTCCAACCGCTGGCGTTTACGTTTAAGTTTTTCTTTCTTCGCTTTTTTAATTACCAGCAGCATTTTGTGCATTACTTTAATTTCTAAATTTGAATCCGGTGGTTGGCTCACCGTGGTTATCACCTTAGCTGTCACTTTGCTTTGTTTGCTTATCAAACACCATTACGAGCGTTTTCAACAACGGCTTAAAAAAATTGATCAAGCCCTCATTCAACCCATACAGCTTCCTTTAAAACCCACCACCCTTGACCCACGCCTGCCAACCGCCGTCGTTTTAGTCGGCAAAAGCCCAGGCGTTGCCATGCACACCTTGTTAAATGTTATTCGCTTATTTCCACATCATTTTAAAAATTATATTTTTATCAGCGCAGGTGTCGTGGATGTGGAAAGTTTTGTCGGGCAAGCGGAACTGGAAAGTTTGCGCAGCAGCGTGAGCGAACACTTAAATTATTTCGTTGCTTATTGCGAACAATACGGCTTAGCTTCTGCTGCATTTTCTGCCTTTGGCACTGACACGGTTGAAGAATTAGCGAAACTATGTGAAAAAATTGGCTCGACTTACAGCAACACCATTTTCTTTGCAACGAAATTAATTTTCGAAAAAGATAATGTGGTCACACGTTTTTTACACAATGAAACCGCCATCACCTTACAACGTATTTTACATTTACACGGAAAAGAATTGGTTATCTTACCCATGAAAATTTAACAGGAGCCTTAACCCATGGCCAGCTTTACCTTAAAAGGAACCCCCTTTCAAACCAGCGGCGACTTACCTCGCACTGGCAGTTTCGCCCCTGATTTTGTCATGACCAAAGACGACCTCACTGAAATTCGTCTCTCTGATTGCCAAGACAAAAAAGTGGTTTTAAATATTTTCCCTAGCCTAGACACATCCACCTGCGCAGCGGCCATGAAAACCTTTAATCAACTGGCTGAAAAACACAAAAACGTGATGTTTCTTTGCATTTCTGCGGATTTACCCTTTGCGCAAAAACGGTTTTGCACGGCTGAGCATTTAAATAATGTGATTCCTGTTTCCATTTTCAGAAACCCAGCCTTTGGCGAACATTACGGCTTACTGATACAAAACGGCCCTTTAAGTGGTTTATTAGCGCGTGCTGTGATTGTCTTAGATGAAACCGGAAAAATCGCTTACCAAGAATTGGTGAGTGAAATCACGAATGAACCCAATTACCGTTCTGCTGAGGCAGCCCTCGCATGACCAACGCCGACCCCATTGTGATCACGAGTTATGCGCGCACACCCATAGGCAATTTAATGGGTGTGTTAAAATCCGTCACAGCCACACAACTTGGCACACACGTGATCCGTGCACTCATTCAACGCGCAAACATCGCCGAAACACACGTGGATGAAGTCTTCATGGGCTGTGTGTTGCCGGCAGGCCTTGGCCAAGCCCCTGCGCGGCAAGCCGCTTTAAATGCGGGTTTATCCGAACACACCACTTGCACCACCATCAATAAAGTGTGCGGCTCAGGCATGAAAGCCATCATGTTAGCTCACGACAGTTTAATGCAAGGTTCCTCAAGCACCGTCATCGCCGGCGGCATGGAAAGCATGAGCAATGCACCTTATCTTTTAAAAAAAGCGAGAGGCGGTTATCGTTTAGGGCATGGTGAGTTGTTTGATCACCTCATGCTAGATGGCCTGGAAGATGCTTACGAACCTGGGCGCTCCATGGGAAGCTTTGCTGAAGCGTGCGCACGCGCATTAAACATCAGCCGTGAATCGCAAGATGCCTTTGCTTTACGCTCTTTTGAACGTGCCCGTGCTGCTGATTTTAAACAGGAAATGGTGCCCATCACCCTCACTGAAAAAAACAATGAAACAACCATCACTCACGATGAGCGCAAAGAAAGCGTGAATTTCAAAAACATTCCGCAATTAAAACCAGTGTTTGCCAACCCTGGCACCATCACCGCAGGCAATGCAAGCTCGATTGCCGATGGCGCGGCGGGCATCATGCTCATGCGTTTATCACAAGCAAAAACACTGGGGTTAACACCCATTGCAAAAATTTGCGGCCATGCCAGTTTTGCAAAAAAACCCGCTGAATTTACCACCGCACCCATTGATGCCACACAACGTTTATTAAAACAATTGGAATGGAGCACCAACGACGTGGACTTATTCGAAGTGAATGAAGCCTTCGCGGTCGTTGCCCTCGCTTTTATGCAAGCCCTTCATTTGCCGCCAGAAAAAGTCAATATTCACGGCGGGGCTTGTGCCTTAGGCCACCCCATTGGTGCCAGTGGTGCGCGCATTTTAGTGACCTTGCTGGGTGCACTGCAATCGCAAGGAAAAAAACGTGGTATCGCTACCTTGTGCATCGGTGGCGGTGAAGCAACAGCCATAGCCGTGGAGTGCCTCTAATGCGTGAAGTCATGGAATGTGATGTCGTCATTGTGGGCGCAGGCCCCAGTGGTTTAGCAACGGCCATTCGTTTGGCCACCAAAGCAAAAGAAAAAAACCAAACGTTAAATATCATGGTCGTTGATAAAGGCAGCGAAGTGGGTTCGCACATTTTATCCGGTGCCGTGCTCGAACCTCGCGCTTTAGATGAATTAATCCCTGACTGGCGCAAGCTCAATCCACCCACTTACACACCGGTCACACACGATCAATTTCGTTTGCTCACCAAAAAACAGGCCTACACCCTGCCCACACCACCGCCCATGAAAAATGAAGGCAATGTCATTATTAGCCTTGGTGAATTTTGCCGTTTCTTAGCGGCTCATGCCGAACGTTTAGGAGTGAATATTTTCCCAGGCTTTGCTGCCACCAATATTCTTGTCGAAAATTATTGCGTCAAAGGCATTGTCACGGGGTATAAAGGCTTAGACAAAGAAGGTAAACCCAAAGCCAATTATCAAGAAGGCATAGAATGCCGCGCTAAACAAACCATTTTTGCTGAAGGTTGCCGAGGCTCACTCACGCAACGCATCTTCGATATTTTTAATTTACGCGAAAGCAAAGACCCGCAAACCTATGCCTTAGGCATCAAAGAATTGTGGGAATTACCGGCGGAATTAAGCGAGCCCGGCAAAGTGTTGCATACCGTTGGCTGGCCACTGGATCAAGCCACTTACGGCGGTTCGTTTGTTTATCACTGGGGTGAACGTTTGCTCTCCATTGGATTTGTGGTGGGCTTGGATTATCAAAACCCTTCATTAAACCCTTATGAAACCTTTCAACAATTTAAAACCCACCCTGCCATTCGCCCTTTGCTTGAAAACAGCAAGCGCTTAGCTTATGGTGCGCGCACCTTGGTGGAAGGGGGCTTGCAATCCTTACCGAAAGTGACTTTCCCCGGTGGGCTGATTGTGGGGGATGCCGCTGGGTTTTTAAACGTGCCTAAAATTAAGGGCATACACACGGCCATGAAATCAGGCATGCTGGCCGCCGATGCACTCTTTGACCAACTGCATCAAGCAACACCACCCGAATGCCATGCTTACACCGAGGCCATTAAATCCAGTTGGTTACACGAAGAACTCTATCGTGCACGCAATATTCGGCCGGGGTTTCGTTTTGGTTTATGGTTGGGTCTCATGCACGCTGCCATTGACACTTATTTGTTTAAAGGAAAAGCGCCGTGGACGCTACACCATCGTTTACCCGACAACCAATGTTTGGTTTACGCAGCCGATGCGAACAAACTCACCTACCCCAAACACGATAACCGCGTTACCTTTGATTTAATGAGTTCTGTTTATCTCACGCAATCCCATTACGACGAAAACCAACCTTGCCATCTGCATTTAAAAAATCCGCAGCTCGCGATTAGCATTAATTACCAAGATTACGGCTCGCCCGAACAATATTACTGCCCAGCGGGTGTGTATGAAATGGTTAACGATGAAAAAGACACTCGCCGGCTACAAATTAATGCGGCTAACTGCATTCATTGTAAAGCTTGCGATATCAAAGACCCGACCCAAAATATTGTCTGGTCACCGCCTGAAGGCGGGGACGGGCCTCAGTATGGCATGATGTAAGATTTCTCGGTATGATAAGGCAAACTTAACACAACCTAAAAGAGGCCGTATGCTAGGACGTTTGCTCAGAAAAAAACCAATTACTCATCATTCTCACCACAGTGACCTGCATCGCACCCTCACTGCCTTCGACCTCACGCTCATGGGCATAGGGGCTATCATCGGCGCCGGTGTCTTTGTTTTAACCGGCGTGGCCGCAGCCACCAAAGCCGGGCCGGCCGTGATGCTCTCTTTTGTATTAGCCGGCATTGCTTCCATGTTTGCCGCCCTCGCCTACGCCGAACTCGCTGCAAGCGTCGGTGGCACCGGCAGTGCTTACAGCTACGCCTTTGCAGGCTTTGGTGAATTGGTGGCCTGGATCATCGGGTGGAATTTAATTTTAGAATATGCCATGAGTGTGGCCACCGTCGCCATTGGGTGGTCTGGCTATGTCAGCAATTTTTTTGAATCCATCGGCCTGCCCATGCCACACGCCATCACTGCCAACCCCTTTCAAGGAGGGGACATCAACTTACCGGCCTTCTTAATTATTTTTGCCATCGGTGCCCTGCTTTGCGTTGGCATTCGACAAAGCGCGAAATTTAACAATATCATTGTGGCTATCAAACTGAGCACCATTGTTTTTTTCATCGTCATTGCGAGCATGAATATTAACCCAGCGAATTGGCACCCTTTCATGCCTTTTGGTCCCATGGGTGTGGTGCAAGGCGCTGCTTTGGTGTTCTTTGCTTACATCGGTTTCGATGCGCTTTCAACCGCGGTTGAAGAAGCCATTGAACCACAACACTCCATTCCCATTGGCATTATTTTTTCTTTAATTGGTTGCACCATTATTTATATTATTGTTTCTGGTTTATTAACCGGCATTGCACCCTATCAAGACTTAAACGTGGGTTCACCGGTCGCAAAAGCCCTCTTAGACATTGGTTATCGCTCCTCCGCAGGCATCATTGCCGTTGGCGCCATTGCCGGTTTAACCACCGTCATGCTCATTATGTTTTACGGCCTCACACGCATTATTTTAGCCATGGCAAGAGACCACCTCATTCCTAACAGCTTAGCCACCATCCACCCCACCACCAAAACACCCATACGCACGATTTTTGTGTGCGGCATCATCATTGCACTCGTGGCTGGTTTTTCACCGATTGATAAAGCCGCTGAATTAGTGAACATTGGCACCTTGGCTGCATTTGTGTTTGTGTGCTTAGGCATTGTGGTGTTAAGAATCACTCACCCTGATTTAGAGCGCCCCTTCCGTTTGCCGTTCAACCCACTCATCCCATTATTGGGTACCGGTTCTTGCATTTATTTAATGCTTAATTTGTCAGAAGTGACATGGATGCGATTTGTGATTTGGTCCATCGTTGGCATTGCGCTTTATTTTGGCTACGGCTATCGCCATTCTATTTATCGCCAAAAGCAGCATTAACACGTGATCGCGGCGGGTGCCCTAATTTTTTCGCAATGAAACGCCCCGCCGCGATTAATTTTTCCAGGTTCACACCCGTTTCTATCCCCATGCCATTCAATAAATAAACCACGTCTTCCGTCGCGACATTGCCACTCGCACCCGCGGCATAAGGGCAACCCCCCAAGCCTGCCACTGCGCTATCAATCGTCGCAATACCGCATTGCAAGGCGACATAAATATTCACGAGCGCTTGCCCGTAAGTATCATGAAAATGCACAGCCAATTGATCACGATGAACCTTTTTCATCACCGTTTCTAATAAAGCCAAGGTTTTTCCTGGGGTGCCAACCCCGATGGTGTCGCCTAAAGAAATTTCATCACAACCATCATTCATTAAAGCATATGCCATGGCAGCCACACTGTCTGGCAGTATGTCACCTTCATAAGGGCAACCCAACACACAAGAGATATAAGCACGAACGCGACAACCGGCATGTTTAGCCTGTGTAATCACGGTTTTCATGCGTGCTAAACTGTCGGCCACGGTGCAATTCGTGTTTTTCATGGAAAAAGTTTCAGAAGGCGTTGTAAACACAGCAATGTCTTTCGCACCCGCAGCAAGCGCTGCATTTAAACCTGTTTCATTTGGCACAAGCACGGGGTAACGCACACCGGCATGTTGATTTAACGCGGGCAACACGTCTGAACCATCAGCTAAGGCTGGCACCCATTTTTTAGAAACAAAACTTGTGGCTTCAATGACAGACAAACCGGCTGCCGCTAATTGATGAATGAATTCAATTTTGATGGGCGTTGGAATGATCTCGCTTTCATTTTGCAAACCATCGCGTGGGCCCACTTCAACGATAGTGACACGTTTAGGGAAACTCATGATTAACCTCTTTCCTTAGGTTTATCAAAAAAAGCTTGTAATCGCGCTTGCGCTTCAGGCATGGCTCGACAATGCGCTAAATGTTTCGCTGTTTTTTCCACTAAACTCGGTGTGAGGGGTTCACTGCTCACCATATTTAATAAATGTTTAATTTCAGCAATCGCCTTGGGTTCATACGTTGCAAGTGTTTGTGCTAATGCAAAGCCAGCCGTCATTAATTCAGGCGCATTATCATAACAAGCATTTACCAAATGCATATCAATGGCTTTTTGTGCATCAAATCGTTGCCCGGTTAAAAAATAAAAACGAGCCAAACGCTCGCCGATGGCTTTCACAATGTAGGGGCTGATGGTGGAAGGGGCTAAACCCAAACTCACTTCACTGAAACCAAACACCGCATCGCTCGTGCAAAACGCCATGTCAGCGGCTGCTAACAAGCCGAGACCTCCGCCCATGACCGCACCCGTTGCCATCACGATGGTTGGTTTAGGAAACGTGTGTAAAGTATAAAGCATGTCAGCGAGTTGCTCTGCATCGCTTAAATTATCCGTTTGCGAAGCGGTGGCCATGGCTTGCATGCCGCGAATATCGGCGCCTGCACAAAAATGCTCGCCTTTGCCTTGAATTAACAACGCATGCATGCGTGATTGATGCGCGCTTTCTTTTAACACATAAAGCAATTCAGAAATCATGGTGGCATTCATGGCATTGCGCTTTTCAGGGCGATTCAACACCACATTCACGATGCCATTGTCTTGTGTGACGATCAGCGTTTCATAAGCCATGATTACATCCTAAATAAGCCGTAATGAGTGGGTGGAATCGGTGCATTTAAGGCAATTTGAAAACTACGCACAACCACTTCACGTGTATCGAGTGGGTCTATGATGCCATCATCCCATAACCTGGCACTCGCATAATACGCAGACGCTTCTTTTGCATATTTATCAAGGATAGGCGCTTTTAAGCGATTTTCATCATCGTCAGTCCACGCTTCCCCCAAACGCTGCTTTTTTTCACGCGTGACTTGTGCTAAGACATTCGCGGCTTGTTCACCGCCCATCACCGCAATGCGTGCATTTGGCCACATCCATAAAAAACGGGGTTCATACGCACGGCCTGCCATGGCGTAATTACCGGCACCGTAACTGCCGCCAATAATCACCGTCACTTTCGGCACGTTGGCACAAGCCACCGCCGTCACTAATTTTGCACCGTGTTTTGCAATGCCTTCAGATTCGACTTTACTGCCCACCATGAAACCCGTGATGTTTTGTAAAAATAAAAGGGGAATGCCGCGTTGCGTGCATAGCTCAATAAAATGTGCGCCTTTTAAAGCGGCTTCTGAAAATAAAATGCCGTTGTTTGCAATGATGCCAACAGGAATGCCTTCCATGTGTGCAAAACCACACAGCAGTGTTTTACCGTAAAGCGCTTTAAATTCATCAAATTCAGAATGGTCCACTAAACGCAAAATGATTTCACGCACATCCATGGGGTAGCGTGGGTCTGCTGGAATAAAGCCATATAATTCTTCAGCAGCATAACGCGGCGCTTTTGCGGTTTGCATAGCAACACGTGTTTTGGGTTGATGATTTAAATTAGCAATGATACGACGTGTTTGCGAAAGTGCATCTGCATCGTCTTCAGCGTAATAATCAGCGACACCCGATAAACGACAATGCACATCAGCGCCGCCCAGGGCTTCTGCACTCACCACTTCACCGGTGGCTGCTTTCACCAAAGGCGGGCCTGCTAAAAAAATCGTGGCTTGTTCTTTCACCATGATGGATTGATCAGCCATGGCGGGAATATAAGCACCACCGGCCGTGCAAGACCCCATGACCACCGCAATTTGTGGAATGCCTTCTGAAGACATGATCGCTTGATGATAAAAAATGCGACCGAAATGTTGTTCATCAGGAAACACATCTGCTTGCATGGGCAAAAATGCCCCGCCAGAATCCACTAAATAAATGCAGGGCAACTGATTTTGTTCAGCAATTTTTTGCGCGCGTAAATGTTTTTTGACGGTAATGGGGTAATACGTGCCACCTTTCACAGTGGCATCGTTAACAATCAACATGCAATCAATGCCGTGAATTTTTGCAATGCCCGTGATAATGCCGCCCGCTGGTAAATCGTCGTCATATAAATCATGGCCTGCTAAACGCGATAATTCTAAAAAGCTTGAACCTTCATCAATTAAATAATGAATGCGTTCACGCGGTAATAATTTACCATGTTGACGATGACGCTCTTGCGCTTTTTCACCACCACCATTTTCAATGTGTTGAGATAAGGCTTTAAACCCATCGACCATGGCATTCATGGCCGTTGCATTGTGTTGAAAAATGGAATCTTCTTTTTTCACGGTCTTTTCCTTAGTTGTCACTGAACAACTCCCTTCCAATCAACATGCGGCGAATTTCTGAGGTGCCCGCCCCAATTTCATATAATTTGGCATCACGCCACAAACGCCCAACGGGGTATTCATTCACATAACCATTGCCGCCCAAACATTGGATGGCTTCACCCGCCATCCACGTGGCTTTTTCAGCGGTGAATAAAATAACCGCTGCGGCATCTTTTCGAGTAACATCACCACGATCGCAAGCGCTTGCTACCGCATATAAATAAGCTTGTGCGGCACTGAAATTAGCATACATGTCAGCAAGTTTTGCCTGCATTAATTCAAACTCACCAATCGCACGACCAAATTGTTTACGTTCACGCACGTAAGGCATGACCACATCCAAGCAAGCCATCATGATGCCGATGGGCCCACCCGCTAACACCACACGTTCGTAATTTAAACCGCGCATTAACACTTCTGCGGCTTGATTCACTTCACCCAACACATTGGCTTTAGGCACAAAACAATTTTCAAACACTAATTCGCAGGTGTTAGAACCACGCATGCCTAATTTATCGAGTTTTTGTGCCGTGCTAAAACCAGCAAAGGTTTTTTCAATGAGAAACGCTGTGATGCCGTGCGCACCGCCCTTGGGGTCGGTTCGTGCATAAACCACTAACACATCGGCATCAGGCCCATTCGTAATCCACATTTTCGTGCCGTTTAACACATAACCATCGTTTTTAGCTTCGGCTTTTAATTGCATGCTCATGACATCCGAGCCTGCCTGCACTTCACTCATGGCGAGCGCCCCCACCCATTCACCCGTGCAGAGTTTAGGGAGATAAGCCGCTTTTTGAGCAGCGGTGCCATTTAACACAATTTGATTCACACACAGGTTACTGTGTGCGCCGTAACTTAAGCCAATGGCTGCTGAAGCCCGGCTGATTTCACTCATGGCAATCACGTGAGCAAGGTAACCAAGCCCCGAGCCACCCAATTCAGGCGGAACGGTCACGCCCAAAACACCCAACTGACCCAATTTAGGCCATAATTCGCGGGGGAAGTGATTGGTGTGGTCGATGGTGGCGGCGAGCGGAGCAATTTCGCGTTCGGCAAAATCACGGATGCTTTCGCGCAACAAGGAAGCGGTGTCGCCTAAATCAAATTGAAGATATGTCATTCCCTGACTCCCATCAAACAGCTATACTAGCGATTGTTTAATTGTACCTAATTTTTAGCTTGAGCTGTAAGGTTTTTCACCATTCTTATAATACAGGAGAAAACAATGCCAATTAATCCCAATATCCCTGAAGCGTTCATTGCAGCTTACGCCCATTATTATCAACCCAAAGAACCTGAATCTAGCTTCCTCACCGCAACAGCCTATGCCTTAGCCGGCAAAATGACACCCCAAGCAAAATTACAATCCTGCCAAAACATGATTGCCCTTTTTAAACCTGAATTAACGGCAGAGGAATGGATAGAACTCACCCATACCTTAGGTGAGCATGCCTGTGTTAATCAACGCGATAAAAAAACACCCGGTGCTTCTCACTTAAGCTTAGCCTTGCATGCTGCAAGAACCTATATTATTGCTTGTCTTAAGAGTGATGCAGCCTATGAACCCACTTACACCGCAACGCTTTCAAAACTCCATCAAGAACTCAAAGAAAAAGATGATCTCATTGCAAGCAATCGGCGTTTACCCAATATAGATGTCGCTGATTTATGCAAAGATAGGGAAATGCTTTTAGTCAGGCTTGCTTATCTCGGTGATGAAAACGCATTGGATCGTTGTATTGATAGCCACTATTTCGATTACATGCCAAGACACAATGATAAATTAGAAAACACCCCTATTTTCATGCATAAAGAGTATTACATTGCTCATTATAAAAATGAACTTTGGGAAAAAATAAAAGAAAATCAAAATGCCTTCTTTGAGAAAGCCATTGCACGAACCTTACCCTTTCCACTCACTCGACATGAAAAACCGCTCCACATTAATCTTAATTTAGCACCTGTGCCACAAACTGAACCCCAACCTACTCCAACCGTGCCTGAACCCATCCAACCACCACCTCAGGCAGCCCCCAATAACGACCACCAAAAATTATCTGGCTCTGAATCTAAATCTGAGACATCCACAGAAAAGTTGGCCGTTCATCCTGAACCTCACCCCAACTTGGCATTAAATGGCGATAACGGAAAACTAGCTAAATCTGCATCCAGGGAAGACTTACAAGGTGCTCGAACGCCCTCACCCACGCCTAGCGTTACCATCCCCATGGGCAGCTTCCCAGCGCAACCCGAGCAAAAACCAGAGCCTGAACACGCTCCCGCAGCCGCTGCAAAATCAGGGCAGAGGAAAAAGAGAACATAGTATAAGAAAGCCTGCGCGTTAAATCATGTGCAAAAAAGCCTACGCACCGGCTCGGCAAACGAAAGCCCGCGCATTAAGCCATGTGCAAAAAAGCCTACGCACCGGCTCGGCACTGATTTTTCCTCGCGACTTCGCGGCGCAAAAGGCGCGCTACCCTCGCGATGAATTTTTTTTGCCGTCGCTCAAACGCGCTCCCGGCGCGGTTTCGCTCTGC
>DASTZQ010000033.1:0-37145 GCA_035764205.1 Gammaproteobacteria bacterium | reverse complement strand
GCGCCCACGAAGTCAGCGCTGAAAAATAGAACGGCAGGCGAAGTGAACGGAGGTTTTTTGTATGCGAGGTTTTTAAAAAGCTTTCGGGGCTTCGTTCGGCGACAGCCCCGGCCGCAAAAAACGCGTCCGGGCTACAAGGGCGCCAAGCTCATAACATACTAAATAAATTATGAATAAAGCGACCGCTTTGGATTAAGCGCTTTTATCGTTTCCAGCTGCGCTTTAATCTTTCCTAGCGCACTCTGCAATTCCTCAATCCGCAAACGATCTTTCGCTATCACATCCGCCGGCGCACGCTCAACAAATTGAGGGTTGCTTAATTTGCTCGTGAGTAAGGTTAAGTCTTTCTCACACTTCGCCATTTCTTTCTGCAAACGCGCGGCTTCTTCAGCCGGGTCTATGAAGTCAGACAAAGGCACTAAAATTTCCAAGTCACCCGCTAAAGCTGTCGCCGAAGGTGGTGGCGCCGCGTTGTTTTCTAACCAGGTAAAGTCAGAAATTTTAGTTAATGTTTTTAATAAAGGTTCGAGCGCTTTCACTTGATCGTAATCAGTCGCGTTGCAATTTTTCAGTAAGGCATGCAATTGCTTGCCAGGTGCAATGTTCATCTCGCTCCGCAGGGCCCGCACCGACCCCACAAATCGCTTCAGCCATTCAATTGTCGCATCACTCTTTGCATTCACTAACCCCGCATCAAATTCAGGGTAACGCGTCAACATAATGCTCTCATTTGAAATGCCGGCAATGGCAGCAATTTTCACCCACAAGGTTTCAGTGACAAACGGCATGATGGGGTGCAATAAACGCAATAAATTTTCCAACACGTTAATTAAGGTGTAACGCGTGCCACGCAATAAGGCCGCTGATGAATCTGGAGAAGTCAAGATGGGCTTGGATAATTCCAAATACCAATCGCAAAATTCATTCCACGTGAAATCATACAAAGCTTGCGCAACATAATCGAAGCGGTATTCTTGCATCGCCTGATGCGTATCCGCAATGGTTTGCTGCAAGCGCGACCAAATCCATTGATCGGCTAATGATAATTCACCACCCGCACTGCAATCATGCCCCTCTGTATTCATAATGACATAACGCGACGCATTCCATAGTTTATTGCAGAAATTACGAAAGCCCGCTAAGCGGTTCATGTCGAAACGAATTTCGCGTGTGTAACTGGCCATGGCGCAAAAAGTGAAACGCAAAGCATCCGTGCCCGAAGATGGAATGCCCTCAGGGAAATCTTTGCGCGTGTTTTTCTCAATTTTTTCAGCCATGCCAGGTTGCATTAAACCGGTGGTGCGTTTTTTAACGAGCGCGTCTAAACTAATGCCGTCAATTAAATCAATGGGGTCTAAGACATTCCCTTTGGATTTCGACATCTTGTGCCCGTCGGCATCACGAATTAAACCCGTGATATAAACTTCTTTAAACGGCACTTGCTTCATGAAATATAAACTCATCATGATCATGCGCGCGACCCAAAAGAAAATAATGTCGAAGCCCGTGACTAACACTTGCGTTGGAAAAAAGGTGGATAAGTCTAAAGTTTGCTTAGGAAAACCCAAAGTCGAAAACGGCCACAACGCTGATGAAAACCAGGTATCTAACACATCTTCATCTTGTGTTAACACGAGATCATTGCTTAGTTGATGTTGCGCACGCACCTCGGTTTCATCACGCCCAACATAAGCGTTGCCCGCATCATCATACCAAACCGGAATGCGATGCCCCCACCACAACTGGCGGCTGATGCACCAGTCTTCAATGTTGTTCATCCATTGAAAATAGGTTTTATCCCAGTTTTCAGGAATGAATTTTACATCGCCATTTTTAACTGCGGCCATGGCTGGTTCGGCGAGTGGTTTGCATTTCACATACCACTGAAACGTTAAATAGGGTTCAATCACGCTGCCTGAGCGATCGCCGCGCGGCACTTTTAATTTATGCGGTTCAATTTTTTCAATTAAATCTAAGGTGGTTAAATCAGCCACGATTTTTTTACGCGCCACAAAACGTTCTAAGCCTTGATAAACGGCAGGCGTATTTTCATTAAGATGCGCGGTTGGTGTGAAAATATTGATAGGGTCTAATTGGTGGCGCTGACCAACTGCATAGTCGTTAAAATCATGCGCTGGCGTGATTTTAACGCAACCCGTGCCGAATAAAGGGTCGACGTATTCATCGGCAATGATAGGGATTTCTCTATCGGTGAGTGGCAATTTAACGTTTTGCCCGATCAAATGACGATAACGTTCATCGTCAGGGTGCACAGCCACCGCCACGTCACCCAATAAGGTTTCAGGGCGAGTGGTCGCCACAATCAAATGCCCTTCACCTGAAGCAAGCGGGTAGCGTATGTGCCACATGTGGCCGTTTTCTTCTTCGTTTAACACTTCAAGATCTGAAATGGCGGTTAATAAAACCGGGTCCCAGTTCACTAAACGTTTCCCGCGATAAATTAAACCGTCGTTATAAAGTTTAATGAAGACATCGCGCACGGCTTCTGAACGCTCATCGTCCATGGTGAAGCATTCGCGTGACCAATCGAGGGATGCACCCAAACGCCTAAATTGTTTCGTGATGGTGCCGCCGGATTCTTCTTTCCATTCCCATACTTTCTTTAAAAATTGTTCGCGCCCTAAATCGTGGCGCGTTTTGCCTTGTTGATTGAGTTGACGTTCAACCACCATTTGCGTGGCGATGCCTGCGTGGTCGGTGCCAGGTTGCCAAAGCGTGTTGCGGCCGCACAGGCGATGATAGCGAATGAGGATATCCATGAGGGTAGAGCCAAACCCGTGCCCCATGTGCAAGCTGCCCGTCACGTTGGGGGGCGGCAACATAATGCAATAGGGTTCGCCTTCGCCGCTCGGTTTAAAGTAGCCGGCTTTTTCCCAGTGGGCGTAGGTGTTGTTTTCAATGGTGCTGGGTTCGTAGGTTTTTTCAAGGGATCCAAGGATAGTCATGCTAGCTTCACTTATGTTTTATGGGTTGAACGGGCAACGCAGCGCATTGCCCGCCAATTATTGCATAGTTAGGGTTATAAAAAAACGTTATTCACCTGCGTGATTGAGTAAATATTGAACCAGCATGGGCACGGGCCGGCCCGTGGCCATGCGGTCACTCGTGCCCATCATCATGGCGGCGGTGCCGGCCACGTCTAAATGCGCCCAACGCATGTTTTTGGTGAAGCGAGACAAGAAGCAGCCTGCCGTGATGCTGCCGGCTGAGCGGCCGCCGGTGTTCGCAATGTCGGCATAAGGGCTTTTAATTTGCTCTTGGTAGTCGTCCCAGAGTGGCAGCTGCCAGGCGCGGTCGTGGCTGTCGATGCCGGCTTTCAATAAGTCGTCGGCCAAGGCTTGGTCGTTGCTCATTAAACCGGTGGCATGAAAACCCAAGGCGATGACGACAGCACCGGTTAAAGTGGCGATATCGATGACGACTTCAGGTTGGTAGGTGCGCTCGCAATAGGTGAGGGCGTCGCACAAAATTAAACGGCCTTCCGCGTCGGTGGAAATCACTTCAATGGTGGTGCCAGACAAGCTGGTTAAGATGTCTTCCGGTTTATAAGCATTGCCGCCGGGCATGTTTTCAACGGCAGGAATCACGCCCACTAAGTTAATGGGAAGCTTGAGCTCAGCCACGGCTTTAAAAACACCCATGACGGTCGCCGCGCCGCACATGTCATATTTCATGCCGACCATGTTTTCAGGTGATTTCAAGGAGTTGCCGCCAGTATCGAAAGTAATACCTTTACCAACCAAGGCCACGGGCGCCGCTTTTTTAGCGCCGCCTCGGTATTCTAAACAAATGAGTTTCGCGGGTTCAGCGCTGCCTTTGGTGACCCCCAAAATGGCGCCCATGCCGAGCTTTTCCATGGCTTTTTCATCGAGCACGTTCAGTTTGATGCTGGGGAATGCTTTAACTAGCACTTTAGCTTGTTGCGCTAAGTAGCTGGGTGTACAGACATTGCTGGGTTCGTTGCCTAAATCTTTGGCGTAAGCCGCGCCGTTTGCAATGGCCGTGCCTTGGGCGAGGGCTATCTTGGCAGCGGCTTGGTCTTTGGTGTCGATCAATAAGCTTAGTTTTTGTAAGTGCACCGGGTCTTTGCTGGTTTTGTAATGATCAAAGCGATACAAGGCTTCCATGCTCACTTCCGCATGAAATTTAACGCGCCAAGCGAGGCTGCGTTTGCCAACGTTGATTTCCGTGAGGGCGGAATCAGCGGCTTTGATTTGCAGGCTATTTAAAGTTTTAACGGCGGCGGTAATGAGCTTGCGATAATCGGATTCTTTGATTTCTTTGGCTTTGCCGCAACCCACCAATAAGGCCGCTGGTTGATGTTTGGTCGTTTGGAGTAGCACAGGGAAGCATTCGCCGCATTTGCCCGAGACCGTTTTGTTTTTGAACAACTGAGCGATTAAGCCTTTTTCAGCGTGATCGAGGGCTTTGCCGCTGGCGGTGAGGCTGCCGTCTTCAAAAATGCCGAGGATCAGGGTGTGTTGGGGGTTGGTTTTGGTGGAAAGGCTTAGGTTCATAATGGCTCCTTAATAAATTATCACCAGTTTAATCAAAAAAAATGTTTTGTCATCTCAATATCGCTTATAATTGCAGTTTCAAGTTGAAGAAGCAGGTTACTCATCCGGTGATTATTCGGCGCTACCTCACTCGCGAAGTCATGCAAACCACGCTGGTGGTGATGTCTGTCTTATTGCTCGCTTTTTTAAGCCAGCAACTCGTGCGTTACATGAATTACGTGGCCGTTGGTAAAATCGCCACCAATGTTTTGTTTCAATTGGTCAGTTTTGAGGTGCCTTACTTAATGGCGCTCTTGCTGCCGCTCGCCTTATATTTAGGCATCTTGCTCGCTTACGGTCGCCTTTACACCGACAACGAAATGGCCATTTTGCAAATGAGTGGCTTTGGCGAGCGCCGAGTGATGGGCGTGACCGCTGCCCTTGCCTTGATGGTCAGTGTTTTCATTTTAATGCTCATGACGCTTGTGAACCCTTGGGTTTCCTTAAAGCGCCAAGCTTTAATGAATAGCGATGAAGCCACCCTGCATTTAATTCAAACCCTCATTCCCGGTCGTTTTCAAGTGACGGCCGATGGCAAGCGCGTGATGTACGTTGAAAAACTTTCCATGGATCGCACGCGCGCGCAAAACGTATTTATGGCTGAGCAGCGCGTTAGCCCCGGCGACCCTGAAACCACGCGCTGGATGCTGGTCTCGGCTGAGCTTGGTTATCAAGAAAAAGTGCCCAACTCGCAAGACCCCTATTTTGTCACCACCGACGGTTACCGCTATGAAGGCACGCCCGGCGACAACGCCTTTAAAGTCACACAATTTAAAAAATACGCGGTGCGCATTCCTGAGGCCAGCCCGCGCATGAACCACGTTGAAGATGAAACCCTGCCAACCTCGGTGTTGTTTCAAGAACGTGCCAACCCCAAACGCGCGGGTGAATTGCAGTGGCGGTTTTCCATTGCGATTTCTGCTTTTGTGTTGGCTTTGTTGGCCGTGCCTTTAAGCACCATCAAGCCGCGATCGGGCCGGTTTTTAGTGTTATTGCCAGCGGTGCTTGTTTATATCATTTACATTAACTTGTTATTCATGGCACGCCATAGCCTAGAAACCGGCGCGGTGCCTTTGTGGGTGGGCATGTGGTGGGTGCATGGCGTGATGTTGTTAGCCGTGTTGGCTGTCTTGTGGCATCGCTCAAAACAATGGGTGTAATATGTTTAAAATTTTAGAACGCTACATTGCAAAAACCTTAGCCGCCACCACGGGTTTTACGGCCTTGGTGTTATTATCTGTCATTTTTATCATGGCTTTTTTGGGCGAATTAAAAGACATTGGCCAAGGTGATTACGGCTTTTTGCAAGCCGTGGGCTATGTTTTTTTGCGTATGCCTAACAGCTTATATCAATATTCCCCCATTTTATTGCTCTTGGGTTGCATCATTGGTTTGAGCGTCATGAGCACTCACCGTGAATTGTCTGTCATGCGTGCGGCGGGGTTTTCCACGCATCAAATCATTAAAAGCGTGTTAATGGCGGCTTTAATGATGGTCTTATTGGTTTCTGTCTTGGGTGAGTGGTGGGGGCCGCACTTAAGTTATAAAGCTGAAGTGCGTAAAGAAAACGCGCAAAATGCAGGGCAGGCGGTGGTCACGTCCGCCGGTGTTTGGTTTCACGTCGACAATAACTTTATTCATGTCGAGCACATTCTCGATAGGCAAAAACTGGAAGGCGTCACGCGCTATCAATTCGACGATCAGCATCGTTTGCAAGCGGCTTATTACGCGAGCACCATGGTTTATGTGAATCATGCGTGGCAAATGAATAATGTCACGGTCACGCGTTTTTACCGCGACAGAACGCAAAGCAACCACATTGACACCCTCCCCATGGATGTGGTGATCAACACCAATTTATTGAATGTGGGTTTGGTTGAGCCCAGTGAAATGTCGCTGCCGCGTTTGTCGCGCTTTGCAAAATATCTAGAAGCCAATGGCTTGCAAGCCAGCGAATACCGTTTTGGGTTTTGGCAGCGGGTGCTCTTGCCCATTTCATCCTTGGTCATGATTTTCTTGGCCATTCCGGTGGTTTTAAGCGGGGCGGGCGGTGCGCAATTGAGCCGGCGTGTGCTCATGGGTATTTTAGTGGGGTTTGTGTTTTTCATTTTAAACGCCTTGTTGGGCGAAATTTGCATTGTTTTTCAAGTGCCTCCGTTTATGGCCGCGGCTTTGCCGCTCATTTTATTTGCAGGGTTGGGCGTCGTGTTAACCCGTCGTTTATTGGGTAGCGTTTAGGCGCTGGCTGGAGTAAAATCCGCTCCATTATTGTAGGAGGATTCCCATGTCTATCGAAGCCCAGCAAGAAAAACTCAGCTTTCAAGCTGAAGTAAAGCAACTGTTAAACATTGTTGTTCATTCACTTTACAGCAACAAAGAAATTTTCTTACGCGAGCTGATTTCTAACGCATCAGACGCAACCGATAAACTCCGGTTTGAAGCCATCTCCGACCCTGCGCTTTATGAAAATGATTCCGCTTTAAAAATTAAAGTTACCATCAACAAAGAAGCGCGCACCATCACCATCAGTGATAACGGCATAGGCATGAGCCGCGACGACATTATTCAGCATTTAGGCACCATTGCCAAATCCGGCACGCGTGAATTCATGGCCAAATTAACCGGCGACCAGAAAAAAGATTCTCACTTGATTGGCCAATTTGGTGTGGGTTTTTATTCAGCATTTATTGTGGCGGATAAAGTCACTGTGCATTCGCGTCGCGCGGGCTTAGGGGCGGCGCACGGGGTTGCTTGGTCTTCAGCCGGCGATGGTGAATACACCGTTGAAAACATCGAAAAAGCCGATCGCGGCACCGATGTCATCTTGCATTTAAAAACAGAAGAAGACGACTTTTTAAATGATTGGCGCATACGCAGTGTCATTAAAAAATATTCAGATCATCTCAATTTACCCATCTTAATGCCTAAAAAATTAGACGACGGCGCTGATAGCGGTGAATTTGAAACGGTGAATGAAGCGACAGCGCTCTGGACCTTGCCAAAAACTAAAATCACGCTTGAGCAATATCACGAATTTTATAAACACATTGCCCATGATTTTGAAAACCCGCTGACTTACGTGCACAATAAAGTTGAAGGCAGCAGCACCGAATACACCTCCATTCTTTACATTCCCTCGCACGCCCCCTTTGATTTATGGCAGCGCGATGCAAAGCACGGCTTAAAGCTTTACGTACAACGCGTGTTTATCATGGACAATGTCGAGCAATTCTTGCCGCATTATTTGCGTTTTGTGCGCGGCGTCTTAGACACCACCGCTTTGCCTTTGAATGTTTCGCGTGAAATTTTACAAGACCACCCAACCATTCCTAAATTAAAATCGGCTTTGGTGAGGCACGTGCTTGAATTGTTAGAAGGCATGATGAAAAACGAGCCTGATCACTACAACACTTTCTGGAAAAATTTCGGTAACGTCTTAAAAGAAGGCCCGGCTGAAGATTTTAGCAATCGTGAAAAAGTGTCTAAATTGCTGCGTTTTTCATCCACGCATGAAAGCAGCGACGACCAAACCGTCACATTTGCCGCTTACGTTGAGCGCATGAAACCCGCTCAAAAGAAAATTTATTATTTAACCGCTGATTCCCTCAGTGCAGCGCGCTCCAGCCCGCATCTCGAGATTTTCCGCAAACACAACATTGAAGTGTTGTTGTTGACGGATAAAATCGACGAATGGGTGGTGGGCCACCTCACGGAAGTGGAAGGCAAGCCTTTGCAATCCGTGGCGAAGGGCGATTTATCACTTGATGAAATCGAGCCCGAAACCGAAGCGCAAAAAGAAAAAGAGAAGGAAAAGGAAACCGAACAACACAAGCAATTTGACGGCCTCATTGCTAAAATGCAAGGCTTGTTAAGCGCGCAAGTGAAAGAGGTGCGTTTGTCGCATCGTTTAACGAGCTCGCCTGTGTGTTTGGTGCGCGATCAAAACGCCATGGGCGCACAAATGGAGCGTTTATTAAAAGCGGCGGGGCAAAGCATCGATGTTGCGAAACCCATACTCGAAATTAATGCTGAGCATGCCATCATTCGTGAAATGAACACAGTGGATGATGCCAAATTAGCCGAATGGTCAACCTTATTATACGAACAAGCCTTGTTGTCAGAAGGGTCTGCTTTGCCTGACCCCGCGGCTTTTGTTCACCGTATGAATAAACTTTGGATAGGGATATTTAAATAATGACATTGAAGTCACTCACACTTGAAAAACACGTGCACAGCATCCCTGTGCACGTCGTTACTGTTGCCAATTACCCTGCGTGGTTAGAACAGCAAGTGCCGTTTATCAAAACCTGGTTGCAAGCATCGCAATTTAAAGCTGAGCCCGGCATGATGCGTTTATTGCCTGATGCGGCGGGCAAAGTGGAAGCGGTGGTGGTGATGGTGGCGAGCGACACGCATTTTTGGGGTGTGGGGCAGTGTGCCTTGGTGTTGCCTGAAGGTGATTATCATTTGGTGAATGCGTCCGCCGATCATGCGTTAGCATGGGGCTTGGGTGCTTATCAATTTACGCGTTATAAAAAAGCCACGCGTGAGCCTGCGCGTTTGCATTGTGATTTGCCTGATGTGTTGAATCAAGTGGAATCCATTTATTTAGTGCGTGATTTAATTAACACGCCAACGGAGGACATGCTGCCTTCTGATTTGGCTTTTGAGGCAAAACAATTGACGCAAGATTGTGGTGCAAAATATCATGAGATTATTGGCGATGATTTGCTGAAACAAAACTACCCCGCTATTCATGCTGTTGGGCGTGCTAGCGCTGATGCACCGCGTTTGATAGACATTCGTTGGGGCGATGCTTCCCACCCTAAAATCACCTTGGTGGGTAAGGGTGTTTGTTTCGATTCCGGCGGCCTTGACATTAAAAGCGCTTCGAACATGTTGCTCATGAAAAAAGACATGGGTGGCGCTGCGAATGTGTTGGGTTTGGCGCGCATGATCATGAAAGCCAACTTGAAAGTGTGTTTGCGTGTGCTTATTCCAGCGGTTGAAAATGCCATTGCGGGCAATGCGTATCGCCCAGGTGATGTCATTAAAACACGCAAAGGTTTAACCGTTGAAATTGGCAACACCGATGCCGAAGGCCGTGTTATTTTGGCGGATGCGTTGGCTGAAGCCGCGAGTGAAAAACCAGCCTTGATTATCGACATGGCCACCTTAACCGGTGCCGCGCGTGTGGCTTTAGGCACGGAATTACCGGCTTTATTTTCAAATGATTTAACGACGGCGCAATCAACGCTTCAATCTTGTGTCAAGGTGCAAGACGAGATGTGGCATATGCCTTTATTTGCGGCTTATCGTGAATCCATCAACAGTTCTATTGCTGATTTAACCAATAGTCCTGCAGAAGCTTACGGTGGTGCAATCACGGCTGCTTTATTTTTAAATGCTTTTGTGCCTGAAACCATTCCATGGATGCACATTGATCTCATGGCCTGGAATTTGCGCGCTCGCCCGGGTCGCCCGCAAGGTGGGGAGGCGATGGGAGTGCGGGGGTTGTATCGTTATCTTGCTGATTGTTTTGGTTTTTTAAAAATTTAATTCTTTTAATGTTCCCTTAAGCTTGCTCCTGTATACTTTTATGCAACATCAACAATAAAAGAGGGGTTGGCTTATGTGGGGTCGGAATAAAAAGAATATCAACACTGTCGCGTTTTATAAAAAACTTGATGATAAAAAAAATAAAACGGTTGCGGAAGAGGTGACTCTGTTCGAGCCAAAATATTATCCGTTTAATCTTCTTGAGTGGACTGAGATTCTTCATATGCTTCTTTCTCGTGAGTCGACTGAGATTTTTTGTGCGCCTTTTTTTCTTAAGTTGATTAAGACTCTTTATGCGATTCCTTTTCCTGATTTACTTAGTTTAAGTATGGTTGATAAACAAGCTCGTCTTAATTTTGTGAATGGTAATCGCTATCGTGGTATGTTTTTTAATTCGGTTTACAATGGGCGCGTTAATGCATTGACGGAAGACATAAGTCAGCTTAAAATCGAATTTGGGAATTACATTTTGCGTCAAGAGGCGCTTGCCGAGCGCAAGGGTCTCTCGAGTCATTACGATCTTGCTTATTATCGTCGAAAGTGTCTAGTTCCTCAGTTCATGTGTTTTTCTTCTTCAGCTGGCATCTTGCTTATCTTGCTCATCGTTGTTTCTCCTCAGGATGGTGAGACCAGCCTTGACAGGGCGCGAGACCACGATTTTCTAATTAACGGAGCCATCAGCTTCGGTGTGATTGTTGCTTTGGGTGCATTGGTGTCTGGTTTGCTGAAGTATTCTATCTTACGTGTTCGCCCTTATTCAGACAAAGACATTAATTTCTTTGTTCAAAAAACGGAAACATTGCAATCATCGTTACCTCTGGTTTCACCAGAGAATCAAGCAGAATGGGAAGCGGCCTTTGGCAAATTAATGGCGCTTGAAAATCGCGTTGATAAAAAATTAGATCACCTTCGTCGTTTATCGGATTCGGATGTTGAAGGGCAGCGTGGAATGGATGAGCGTGCGTCGCTTGTTCGGAATCGTTTTTAAAAGCAACCCCTCTCCAAGCCTAAAAGGCAGGCTTAGGGAGGGGTGCTTTTATTGAATCAACCCCAATTCAACACCACCTTCCCCGTTTTCCCCGAGCGCATTAAATCAAACGCTTTTTCATAATCATCAATAGCGAATTCATGCGTAATTACCGCATCTAATTTTAGTCCGCTTTGTATCATCGTTACCATTTTATACCACGTGTCGTACATCTCACGACCGTAAATACCCTTAATGGTGATCCCTTTCATGATGAGTTTGCTCCAATCCAAGCCGGTGTTTTTCGGCAAAAATCCAAGCAAGCCAATTTTACCCGCGTGATTCATGTGAGCAATCATGTCGTTAAATGCAGCCGCATTGCCCGACATTTCAAGGCCGACGTCAAAGCCTTCTTTCATGCCCAATTGCAACATCACTTCATTCAGTGATTGCTCTTGCGTATTCACTGCTAATGTTGCCCCCATTTTTGTGGCCAAGGATAAGCGGTAAGGGTTCACATCCGTCACCACCACAAAACGCGCGCCCGCGTGTTTTGCAACCGCTGCTGCCATGACGCCAACCGGGCCTGCGCCTGTAATTAACACATCTTCACCCACCAAATCAAACGACAAAGCAGTGTGAACGGCATTGCCTAGTGGGTCTAAAATCGCTGCGTAATGATCAGGAATTTCTTTAGGTAATGGATAAGCATTGGAAGCAGGGATACGCAAATATTCCGCAAACGCACCATTGCGTGTGACGCCAACAGAAATGTTAGAGCGACACAAATGCGCACGCCCCGCACGACAGTTGCGGCAATGCGCGCAAGCAATGTGGCCTTCACCCGAAACACGATCACCAATATTGAAATGAGATTGCACTTCTTTGCCGAGCTCAACGACCTCGCCCACAAATTCATGGCCTGCAATTAAAGGTGGTTTGATATGTTCTTGCGCCCATTCATCCCAGTTGTAAATGTGAATATCGGTGCCGCAAATGGCGGTTTTTTTAATTTTAATTAAAACATCGTTGGGGCCGACAGTGGGCATGGGGGTGTCTTGCATCCAAATACCAACTTCGGGTTTTGCTTTAACTAATGCTTTCATTTTTATTTCCTTGGTTTAAATTATTTTTAATTCACGGCCAACTTTTTCAAAGGCGGCAACGGCTTGATCGAGGTGCTCGATTTCATGCCCGGCTGAAATTTGCGTGCGTATGCGTGCTTTGCCTTCAGGCACAACAGGATAAGAAAACCCAATCACGTAAACACCTTCTTGCAATAATTTATCCGCCATCACGGAGGCGAGTTTCGCATCGCCCAACATGACAGGAATAATCGGGTGATCACCTTGTGCTAAATGAAAACCCAAAGCTTCCATTTTTTTGCGGAAATAACGGCTATTGTTATGCACTTTTTCAATGCGGTCTTGGTGTTGTGCGATTAAATCCAGCACGGCGATGGAGGTGGCGGTGATGGTGGGTGCGAGTGTGTTAGAAAATAAATAAGGGCGTGAGCGTTGACGCAACCACGCAATGATTTCTTTTTTGCCGCTGGTGTAACCACCCGATGCGCCGCCCAAGGCTTTGCCGAGTGTGCCGGTGATGATGTCGATTCTGTCCATCACGTTATGATATTCATGCGTGCCGCGCCCGTGTTTACCCATGAAGCCAACGGCGTGGGAATCATCGACCATCACCAAGGCGTTATATTTATCGGCTAAATCACAAATGGCGGGTAAATTCGCAATGTAGCCATCCATGGAAAAAACGCCATCCGTTGCGATGAGTTTTACGCGTGCACCTTCGGCTGCTTTTAATTGCGCTTCAAGGTCGGCCATGTCGTTGTTGGCGTAACGAAAACGTTTGGCTTTGGATAAACGAATGCCGTCGATGATGCTTGCGTGATTGAGGGCGTCGCTGATGATGGCGTCTTCTGCGCCTAATAAGGTTTCAAATAAACCGCCGTTGGCGTCAAAGCAGGAAGAATAAAGGATGGTGTCTTCCATTTTTAAGAAGCCACTGATTTTTTCTTCGAGTTGTTTATGCACGGTTTGCGTGCCGCAAATGAAGCGGACGGAAGATAAACCAAACCCGTAAGTGTCGAGGGCGTGTTTGGCGGCGTCGATGAGGGTGGGGTGGTTGGCTAGGCCCAAATAATTATTCGCGCATAAATTAATGACGGTTTTGCCGTCGTTCAGTTTGATGACGGCTTCTTGTGGTGAGGTGATGACGCGTTCGGGTTTGAAGAGGCCTTTGGTTTTGAGGTCGGCGATTTCGTTGTTGAGGAAAGTTAGGTAGTCTGAGCGTTTCATGTTGTGTTCCTTTTGCTAAAGCGTTGGTATTTGCGTAGCCCGGACGCGTTTCACAGCGGCCGGGAGCTGGTGGTGGTCGAAGGCTGGGAAAAGCTTTTTAGGGGCTTCGTTTGATGGCAGTTCCCGGCCGCTGTGAAACGCGTCCGGGCTACATCGAGCACATTAATACCCCGGAAAATCTTCTACTTTAATGCGGTCTTCAGCAGCACCCAGTTCGCTTAACATGGCCTGCATCGCCCCCACCATCCCTGGCCCGCCACACACATAAATAAAACTATTTTCCCACTTCGGCGCGTGTTTCAAAACCAAAGCATCAGTGATAAACCCAACTTCACCCGTCCATTCAGGTTCTGGATTAGCCAGCGTCACCACCAATTTAAAATTCGCATGTGTTTTAGCAAGCTCACATAATTCAGCATAATAAGCTGTGTCTGCCAGCTGCTGATTACCGTAAAACAAAACCATCTCACGCGTTTCGTTTTGCGCTAACACTTGTTTGATCATGCTGTAAAAGGGTGCAATGCCTATGCCGCCCGCAATAAAAATAGTGGGCACGGACACATCGTCGTGCAAAATAAAATTACCCGTTGGCCCCGCAAATTTCATTTGATCGCCAACGTTTAAGGCCTCAAGATTTTTTTTATAAGCGGAAGGTTGTATGCGTGTGACAAGGGCAAGGGTGTTTTCATCAGGGGATGAGACCAGTGAAAATCGGCGTGTGTTGCCACCTTGGTCGGTGTAAGGCGGGTTAATGAGCGTGAACCCGCCGTATTGCCCCGCGAGGTAGTTAAAATTTTCGGGTTTTTCAAATTGAAATTCGATGGTTTGTTTGGCGATGGTTTTTTTCGAAACAAGCGTGAGGTTGTGAATGGGCATGATGCACCGTTAGTCAAAATAGTCGCTGCATTATACCCATTACCCCTGAAGATGCCAATGATGCTGTTTAGCGTGATTTGTGTTGAGTGCTTAAGCGATGCCCGCTGGTGTAATGGTTTTTCTCGAGGGCTTTGATGCGCTTCCAGTCGTCTTTGGTGAGGGTGGGTTTCACACCGCCAAATTGGCCGGCGCAAAAACGCATGAGGGTGTCGGCGCAAGCGGCTTTGTCTTGATCCGTGTTTTTGATGTCGCGTGTTTTTAATTTGGCGACGGCTTTGTCGATGGCTGGCGATTTTGGAGTCAGGCGTTCAAAAAACGCGATAAAGTCATCTTTTAATGTTGGCGTCATTGGGTTACCCTCTTGTTTTGTCTTGTTATACACCCAGTATAGCACCGCATTTTAAAGAGAATCTAAGATAATGACAATGGAAAAAATCAAAGACTTACCTCGGCCTCAAGATCGCCTGCATTGGGCCTGCCGCCGAGGCATGCTGGAACTCGATGTTTTATTAAGTAATTTTTTAAAAGAGGCTTATCCGGCGCTCACAGCTGACGATCAGGCTTATTTTGCCGCCTTTTTAACCTACCCCGACCCCGACCTCATGGCCTGGATCATGGGCAGGGAGACGCCCGATAACCCTCATTTGGCCGCCATGGCCGTCAAAATTCATGAACACGCCCGTAACCGATTTTAAGCGCCAGCCCAGCCGGCAGCATGCGGTGTTTTTGGCGGCTGTCGTTTTTGTTGCTGTTTTGTCTGTTTTTACGAGCCGTTTGCCGATGTTAATGATGTTTTTGCTGGCGTTCGCGGTTTTGGGTTACGGTGTGAATGTCTATCATCGCGTGGTGAGGTTGGGTGGGGCAAATAGCATTCTGGTGCTCAGCCATGATAAGGGCAGAATCTGGTGTCTAACCACGCCGCAAGGGGTGGTTAAGGCGGAGATGCGCCCAAGCGTGGTGGTTACGCCTTGGGTGTCGGTGTTGAGCTTTAAGGCGCTTGATGGTGTTTTTTACAATGGCATGCTTTTCCCTGATAGCTTGGCTGCTGGGCAGTATCGGCAGTTTTTAACTATGTTCTGACAACAGGTTGGGGTTTTCTATCTTCATTGATGGCGACAAACGTGAAAATGCCTTCGGCGGCTTTGACCGGCTCATTTTTTTGGAAAGAGAGTGTCCATACTTCTATTAGAAACTGCATGGATGTTCGGCCAACTTTCAATAACTCCGCGTAACAGGAAACGGTGTCTCCGACGTAAACGGGGGTATGGAATACTAATTTGTCGATGGCAACCGTGACGCATCGGCTGCGTGCGTAATTACGCCCGGCGATGCCTGCGGCCATGTCCATGTGTGAGACCAGCCAACCGCCGAAGATATCGCCATTGGCGTTGGTGTCGGCGGGCATGGCGACGGTTTGTAGGGCGAGGGTGCCGCGTGGTGGGGTCGATGTCATAGTACACTCCATCTAATAGGTGTTAAAACCTTTAAACACCCCCTCTCCAGCGCAGCTGGAGAGGGTAGGGGTGAGGCTTAAACGGAACACTCACTGCTCCCTCTAACGAAGCTGGAGAGGGCAGGGGTGAGGCTTAAACGGAGCACCCACAGCTCTCTCTAACGAAGCTTGAGGCTTAAACGGAACACTCACTGCTCTCTCTAACGAAGCCGGGAACAGGTGGTGGCCGAAGCCCAGAAAAGCTTTTTCGGGGCTCCGTTCGCTTACAGTTCCCGGCCGCTGTGAAACGCGTCCGGGCTACATCAAGCCCCAAACACACCTTCCCCTCACAGTATCCCTTACCCCGATTTTCTGCACAATCCGGACTATCCCGTGGTAACTTGCTTGAAAATGCGGTACTATCATGCCCCCAGATTATGGTATCTCAATGTTTATGAAGCATATTCGCAATTTTTCAATCATCGCCCACATCGATCACGGTAAATCGACCCTGGCCGATCGCTTAATTCAACGCTGCGGCGGCTTAGCCGACCGTGAAATGCAGGCGCAAGTCCTTGATTCCATGGACCTTGAGCGCGAGCGTGGCATCACCATTAAAGCGCACAGCGTGACGCTTAACTATAAAGCCAAAGACGGCAACACGTATCAGCTTAATTTCATCGATACCCCCGGCCACGTCGACTTTTCTTATGAAGTGTCGCGTTCTTTGGCCGCGTGTGAAGGCGCCTTATTGGTGGTCGATGCCGGGCAAGGTGTTGAAGCCCAAACCGTGGCCGTGTGTTACACCGCCATTGAGCAAGGCTTGGAAGTCGTGCCCGTGCTCAATAAAATTGATTTACCGCAAGCCGACCCCGACCGTGTCATCACTGAAATTGAAGACATCATAGGCATTGAAGCTTCCGATGCGGTTCGCATCAGCGCCAAGCAAGGCATAGGCATCGAAGACTTATTAGAATCACTCATTGTTAAAATCCCGGCGCCTGTTGGTGACCCCAATGCCCCTTTGCAGGCGCTCATCATTGATTCTTGGTTCGACCCTTATTTAGGGGTGGTTTCCTTGGTGCGCGTGAAAAACGGCGTGATTAAAGTGGGTGAAAAAATGCAAGTCATGTCCACCGGCCGCGCTTATGAAGTCTCGGGCCTGGGCGTGTTCACGCCTAAGCGTTTAGCCAACACGCAACTGAGTGCCGGCGAAGTGGGCTACGTCATTGCGGGCATCAAAGAAATTAATGGCGCCCCTGTCGGCGACACCCTAACCAATGCACACCATCCAGCAACGGACATGCTGCCCGGCTTTAAAACGGTGCAGCCACAGGTTTACGCAGGCTTATTCCCAATTAGCTCCGACGATTTCCCCGCGCTCCGTGATGCGCTCAGCAAATTGCGCTTAAACGACGCCGCTTTATTTTTCGAGCCTGAATCTTCAGAAGCCTTGGGTTTTGGTTTCCGCTGCGGGTTTTTAGGCATGTTGCACATGGAAATTGTGCAAGAGCGTTTAGAGCGTGAATACAATTTAAATTTAATCACGACCGCACCCACGGTGGTTTATGAAATTTTAAGCACCAAGGGCGAAGTCATTTACGTGGATAATCCCTCTAAATTACCACCCGTTAACTTCATTGATGAGCTGCGTGAACCCATCGCACGCGCTAACATTTTAGTGCCGCAAGCGCACTTAGGTAATGTCATCACGCTCTGCACAGAACGGCGCGGCACGCAAAAAAGCATGTTATTTCACGGTAACCAAGTGGCTTTGATTTATGAATTGCCCATGGGTGAAATTGTCCTTGATTTTTTTGATCGTTTAAAATCCGTGAGCCGCGGTTATGCCTCACTCGATTACGCGTTTTCACATTTTGAATGTGCTGATTTGGTCAAGCTAGACATCATGATTAACGCTGAAAAAGTCGATGCACTGGCTTCCATTGTGCACCGTGCACAATCGCATTCGCGCGGGCGCTTGGTCACTGAAAAAATGCAAGAACTCATTCCACGTCAAATGTTTGACGTGGCCATTCAGGCGGCCATTGGCGGCCAAATTGTCGCGCGTAGCACTGTGAAAGCCTTGCGTAAAAACGTAACGGCCAAATGTTACGGCGGTGATATTTCTCGTAAACGTAAACTGCTGGAAAAGCAAAAAGAAGGGAAAAAACGCATGAAACAAGTGGGCTCAGTGGAAGTGCCTCAAGAAGCATTTTTAGCGGTATTGAAAATCGATGAAAAGAAATAAGAGGGCAAGGCGATGAATTTTAACTTCGAATTGATTTTATTTTACGGCATCGTGGTGACGGGCATTGTTGCGCTCATCGATCTTGTGTTTTTTGACCGCAAACGCAAAGAAGCGCAGCGTGGTCAAAGCGAAATAAAATTACCACTCTTGGTTGATTATGCTCGTTCTTTCTTTCCGGTGTTGTTGGCTGTTTTTATATTGCGTTCATTTTTTTTCGAGCCTTTTCGCATTCCATCCGGCTCGCTTGAGCCCACCTTGTTAACCGGCGATTTTATTTTAGTCAATAAATATCACTACGGGTTTCAGGTGCCGGTGTTGCATTGGCCCATCACGGAAGGCAGCACCCCTCAACGTGGCGACATCATTGTGTTTCGCTGGCCGCCTAATCCATCCTACGATTTCATCAAACGTGTTGTTGGTTTGCCAGGCGATAAAATTAGCTACATTAATAAAGCGCTTTTCATTAACGGGCAGCCCGTTATTAACACGCCTCAAAGTGTTGCCATTGTGCAAGAAGACGGCGAGCCTGACTGGACAGCCAGCGTGAATGAAGAAAACTTATTAGGGGTAAAGCATAAAATTTACATTAACCCCGCTCGCCCTTCAGTGAATTATAAAAACATTGTCGTGCCACCGCACACGTATTTTGTGATGGGCGATAATCGCGATGACAGTGCCGATAGCCGTTATTGGGGGTTTGTGCCTGACCATAACATTGTCGGCAAAGCAGAATTTGTTTGGATGAGCTGGAATAATGTCGCTGATCGCATTCGCTGGGATCGCATAGGGACAAAAATTAAATGAGGCACACATGAGTGAGGCATTGATGCAAACCTTGGGTTACACCTTCAACGAGGCGGGGCGTTTGCAAATTGCATTAACTCACCGCAGTTGTGGTGGCGAACACAATGAGCGTTATGAATTTTTAGGGGATTCAGTGGTGAATTTCGTCATCGCTGAAGCCTTGTTTCGTCAATTCCCTGAAGCCAGCGAAGGCGAATTAAGCCGTTGGCGCGCTAGCTTAGTGAACCGAGACACATTAGCGAATTTAGCCAAGCACTTTGAGTTAGGTTCGCATTTGTTATTGGGCGCGGGTGAGTTGCGCAGTGGTGGGCACTTGCGTGAATCCATTTTATCTTGCGCCATGGAAGCCATTATTGGTGCGGTTTACCTCGATGGCGGTTTTGAAAAAGTGCGTGATCGCATTTTGCATTGGTACCGTGATTTGCTTAAAAATTTATTATCCGCCGCTGAGCACAAAGACCCTAAAACTGTCTTGCAAGAATTTTTACAAGCACAACGTTTACCGCTCCCGATTTACACCGTTGAAAAAATCACGGGTGAAGCGCATAAACAGCATTTCACCGTGAATTGCCAGGTTGAAGGCCTTGCTGAAAAAAGCCAAGGAGTGGGTTCCAGTCGTCGCCGCGCTGAACAAGACGCGGCATCCGTTATGTTATCGAGGTTAAAGAAATGACAATTAAAAAAGCGGGTTATGCCGTGATTACTGGCCGTCCTAATGTCGGCAAATCCACACTCATGAATGCCTTATTGGGCGAGAAGGTGAGTATTACCTCACCCAAACCTCAAACCACGCGCTGGCAAATTGCCGGCATACACGGCGTGGGCGATACGCAAATCGTGTTCATTGACACGCCAGGCGTGAACGACAACAAAGAGCGTGCCATGAATCGCTATTTAAATCGCATGGCGACGGCTGTTTATGATCAAGCCGATGTCATTGTGTTTGTTGTGGATGCTAAGCAGTGGCGTGAAGAAGACGCCATGGTGTTAGCACACATTAAAAATGTTAATAAACCCGTTATTTTGGCGCTCAATAAAATTGATTTATTAGATAATAAATCAGAGTTACTGCCCATCATCACAAAAATGAACGACAAGTATCCCTTTGCTGCGATTGTTCCCATGTCCGCGCAGGGTAAAGATAATTTAAACGTATTAGAAACTGAAATTGCGAAATTCATGCCAGAGGGCGAAGCCATTTATCCTGAAGACCAGCTCACGGATAAAAGCGTTCGTTTTTTGGTTGCTGAAATCATTCGTGAAAAACTCATTTATGCAACGGAAGACGAGCTTCCATACACCACCTCCGTGCAAATTGAAGAATTTAAAGCAAGCGAAGCCCTCACTGAAATTAATGCCTTGATTTGGGTTGAGCGTGAAGGCCAGCGTGCCATTGTGATAGGCAAGGGCGGTGAAAAACTTAAAAAAATCGGCACGCAAGCACGTAAAGAAATTGAACGCTTGATTGGCAGTAAAGTCTTTTTGCGTTTATGGGTAAAAGTCAAAGCCGACTGGACAGACGATGAAGCGGCATTGAGAAGCTTGGGCCTGGAGTAAAGCACACTCATGATGAAACGTGTCTTACATCAACCCGCTTATGTTTTGCATAGCCGAGCCTATCGCGAAACCAGTGCTTTGCTGGAGGTGTGGACACAAGAACACGGCCGCTTAACTTTATTAGCGCGTGGTGTAAAAAAAAATAAATCGGCTTTAGCCGGTGTGTTGCAGCCTTTTACGCCTTTGTTGGTTTCATTTGTTGGTCGAACCGAATTGATGACCTTAACCGGCGCCGAAATGCATCAACCCGCTTACGTCTTGGCGCGTGATTGCTTGTTCGCGGGTTTTTATTTAAATGAATTATTAATGGCCTTGCTTGAGCGTTTCGACCCGCACCCACCTTTGTTTTTAGCCTATGAAGCTGCATTGCTTGCTTTAAGCGGCCGTGAATTGCAAGTGTCGGTGTTGCGAGAATTCGAACAAATTTTATTAGCAGAACTTGGCTATGGCTTATTTCCAACAAACCTGGCTTTGTTAAATCAAACCTTTTTACCGGAAACATCTTATTTATATTTTCATGAACAAGGCTTTGTGGCCGACACGCAACAACGGCTGGGTGCCCCGCCGGGCAATGCTTTCAAAGGCAGTGACTTATTAGCCATCGCGCAGCGTGATTGGTCGGCAGCCGGCGCGTTGAAAGCGGCCAAGCGTTTAACGCGCCTTGCCTTGCAGCCTTTATTGGGGTCGCGAGAAATTCACAGCCGACAACTTTTTTTATCGCCAGAGGAGATTGCCCATGCCTAATGCCCCTTTTTATTTAGGTGTTAACATTGACCATGTGGCGACTTTGCGACAACAACGTCACACGCGTTACCCCGACCCGGTTGAAGCGGTGTATGCTTCTGAAAATGGTGGTGCGGATGGCATCACGGTTCACTTGCGTGAAGACAGGCGTCATATTCAAGAGCGTGATATCGAACTCATTCAAGCCGTCACGCAAACGCGCATGAATTTAGAAATGGCCGTGACGGATGCGATGCTCGCTTACGCAGAAAAAATTAAACCGCCGCATTGTTGTTTCGTGCCTGAGCGTCGTGAAGAATTAACCACTGAGGGTGGTTTAGATGTGGTTAGTAATGAAGCGCGCGTTCGCGATGCAACCAATCGCATGAAAGCCATCAACAGCGAAGTGTCATTATTTATCGACCCTGACATCAAACAAATTGAAGCAGCGTTGCGAATTGGTGCGCCGGCGATTGAAATTCACACTGGCGCTTATGCGGATGCTTGGCAGGCTTCTGGTGGTTTGCATGGCCATTTGAAGCCTCTCCCCAACCCTCTCCAAGCTAAAGGGCAGCTTGGAGAGGGGGTTTATAAGGAATTAGTGCGCATCGAGGCGGCAGTGAAGTTTGCTCACAATGCAGGCTTAATCGTGAATGCCGGCCATGGCTTGCATTACCACAACGTGCAACCCATCGCAGCCATTTTAGAATTAAACGAATTAAACATTGGTCACGGCATTGTGGCCAGAGCATTATTTTGCGGTTTGCAAACAGCCGTGCGTGAAATGAAAGACATCATGCTCGCCACGCGCTTAGCCGCCAGACATAAGGAATAACACCATGATACGCACACGATTTGCCCCAAGCCCCACCGGCATGATCCACTTGGGTAATGCACGCGCTGCTTTGTTTAGCGCGCTTTATGCAAGGCATCATCAAGGTAAATTTGTTTTACGCATTGAAGACACCGACGTTGCGCGCTCTGAAGAACGTTTTGTTGCCTCACTGCAAGCCGATTTGCGTTGGTTAGGCGTGGATTGGCAAGAAGGCCCGGGAGTTGATGGGGCTTACGGCCCGTATTGGCAGTCACAGCGTCAAAAAAATTACGAGCATTATTACGAAAAACTCCACGAAAAAGGCTTAATTTACCCTTGTTTTTGCAGCGATCAATCTTTAATGCTCGCACGCAAATTAGCTTTATCCCAAGGCAAGCCGCCGCGTTATTCCGGCAAATGCCGCGCTTTATCCAAAGCGGATGTTGAAGCAAAAATAGCAGCGGGTGAAAAACCGGCGTGGCGCTTTATTGTGCCACAAAACAAACTCATACCGTTTGTGGATGCGGTGAAAGGCCCGCAACAATTTAATTCCGACGACATTGGTGATTTTATCATTCGTCGTGCCGATGGTTCGCCCCCCTTTTTATTTTGCAATGCGGTGGACGATGCTGATATGCACATCACCCATGTTTTGCGCGGTGAAGACCACTTGGCTAACACGCCAAGGCAAATCATGATTTTAGAAAGTTTAGGCTTGCCGTTGCCGCAATACGGGCATTTATCTTTAATTGTTGGGCACGATGGCGCGCCTTTATCGAAGCGCCACGGTAGTTACAGTTTGCATGAAATGCATTCCTCCGGTTTTTTACCAAACGCGCTTATGAATTATTTATCGCGGTTGGGCCATGCGTGTGAATCGCAAGCCTTATTAAATTTTGATGAATTAGCACAACAGTTTTACCTTGAAAAATTAAGTAAATCGCCCGCACGTTTTGACGTGAATCAATTGCTTTATTGGCAGCGCACGGCAGTTCAAGCCTTGAATGCCGAAGGCGTGTGGCGTTGGCTGGGTGAGCGTGTTGAAGGCATCGTGCCATTGAATGCGCGCGTTCGCTTTGCGGACATCATTAAAATGATTGTGGATTTTCCTGATGATGCTTATGCGTGGGCAAAAATATTTTTCCACGATCAAGCGGTTTATGATGAAGAAGCCAAAGCCATTATTCAACAAGCGGGCGAGCAATATTTTGTGGAAGCGGAATTAGCCGTTCAAAAATACGGAACCGACATGAAACCCATGTTTGAAGAAATGAAACGTACCTTAAACATTTCAGGTAAAGCCTTATTCATGCCTTTGCGTGTGGCTTTAACGGGCAAATTGCACGGCCCTGACATGGCGCAAATTTCAGAATTGTTGGGTGCTGAAAAAATGCAGCATCGTTTGAGCCGGGCTTTTAAATTAGCGAGTGAGGCTTAATATGCTAACGATTTTCAACACCTTAACGCGTGAAAAAGAAGCGCTGAAGCCTATCATTGCGGGCAAAGTGAAAATTTATATTTGTGGTGTCACGGTTTACGATCATTGCCATTTGGGGCATGCTCGCACTTACAGTGCGATGGATAATGTCATACGTTATTTGCGTTACCGTCACTACGATGTCATTACCGTGAGAAACATCACCGACATTGACGATAAAATCATTAAGCGTTCACTTGAAAACCAAGAAACCACCACGGCCTTAACCGAGCGCTTCACCAAAGCCATGCACGATGATTTTGACGCCTTGGGTTTGCTTGAGCCTGAGGTTGAACCACGCGCCACGCAATACATTCCTCACATGAAAGCCCTCATGGAGCGTTTGATTAATCAGGGTTTTGCTTACGTCGGTTCGAGCGGTGATGTGTATTTTGATGTCAGAAAATTCCCGCATTACGGTTGTTTATCGCATCACGACATTGACCAGCTGGAAAGCGGTGCGCGTGTCGATGTGGTGGAAGCGAAGAAGGACCCGCTGGATTTTGTGTTATGGAAATTAGCCAAACCCGGCGAGCCTGCGTGGGAATCGCCTTGGGGTGAGGGTCGCCCGGGTTGGCACAGTGAATGTTCAGCCATGGCCATGGATTTATTAGGTGAAACGTTTGACATTCACGCCGGCGGCCGTGATTTAATTTTCCCTCATCATGAAAATGAAATTGCGCAATCCATGGCGGCAACGAATAAACCCTTTGCGCATCTCTGGATGCACACTGGCTTTTTGCAAGTGGATAAAGAAAAAATGTCTAAATCCTTAGGCAATTTTATTACGATTCGTGATGCGTTATCGCAACACGCGCCTGAAGTTTTGCGTTATTTCTTTGCGGCTTCGCATTATCGTAGCCCTTTAATTTATACGGATGAGGTTTTATCTCAAGCCAAGCAATCCCTCACGCGTTTTTACACGGCCTTGCGTGGTTTGAATTTAGGGGCAGTGCCTCAGCACACGGCTTTTGAAGCGGATTTCATTAAAGCCATGGACGATGATTTTAACAGCCCGGTGGCATTGTCAGTGTTGTTTGATGTGACGCATGAGATTTGGCGTTTGCGTGAAGCGGGCAGTGTGGATGAGGCGGCGGGTTTGGGTGCTTTGCTTAAGCATTTGGGTGGCTTGTTTGGTATTTTGCAGCAAGACCCTGAGTTTTATTTTCAAGCGAGTGGTCAGGTGGATGTGGCTAAAGTTGAGGCGCTCATTGCTGAGCGTCAGCAAGCGCGTTTAAATAAAAATTGGGCTGAGGCTGATCGCATACGCGCGGTTTTGTTGGCGATGAATGTGGAGTTGGATGATACCGCGGGTGGTAAAACAATTTGGAAAGTCAACTAAACACCCCCTCTCCACCGAGTGTTTTTTACGAGGAAGGAGAGGGCAGGGGTGAGGCTTAAAACGAGCGCCCACAGGTCTTTCTAACGCAGTTGGAGAGGGCAGGGGCTTGATGTAGCCTGGACGCGTTTCACAGCGGCCGGGAACTGTCGTTGAGCGGAGCCCCGAACGGATCCTCAAACGGATCCCCAAACCGAGCCCCAAACGCCACTCTCAAACGCTCACCCAACACCGCAACGAAGCCAACCGCGTTTTTCGGGGCTTCGCCATGCACCTGCCCCGGCCGCTGTGAAGCGCGTCCGGGCTACAAAAGCCCAAAAAACAAACACAAAGCCCAAAAAACAACCAACCCTATTATTTTTCACAGTATTTTTTTTCGTCTTAAGCTTCCCTTAAGAAAAGTGAAAAGTAGGCTTGTTAAACTCGTCCTTATGATTTTAACAAAGGATGATGTTGCCATGCCTTTCTCCCCGAGTAAAAAGCTTAATTTTTTTCAGCGCGCCAAGCGGCGAGTCAGTGATTTTCGTAAAAAGCATCCTTATTGGTTTGCTTTTATTGTTGGTGCCTGGGTTGGGGTGTTAGCTGCGGCTGCTTTTGCCATCATGATTTTTGTGCCGCCGCTCACACCCGCCATTTTAACAACGGCAGCGGTGTTTGCATCCAATATAAGCATGTCTCTTGCTATTCCCATTGCCATTGGCTCGGTTTTGATTGGTGGCGCAACAATGGCCAGCATTTTTGCTGCAGCCAGGGCAACGTTTGGGCGTTTATTTGAACGCAACAAGCCTTTATTAAAAAAAGTAGAAACATCTACTACTCCACCACTAAAAGAAGCAGAACCGCCTAAGCAAACGCCAAGCTCTCCTTCCTCATCAACATCAACCTTGACTGATACTGATCTATTTTCAGCACCGACGCGAGCGCTTTCTGATTCTAAACCAGTTGCTTCTGCTTATGTTTCTTTTAGCCCTGCTTTATTTGCACAACCACCAGAAAATGATAACAGGCTTGCAGTAAAAGAATGCATCAAAGCAGCTGAGGCCGCGTATCACGAGAAAAAACGAGAGATTGTCGCTTTATTTGATGAAACATTAGCGGCGATTAATGGGATAGATCATAAAAATAATTTTTCATTACAAACCAACATCAACAAAGCCTACGAGAAAATTAAAAACTTTAAGAAGCAATTCACCTCAGGTGGTCTTAGCCATGATGTAGATCTTGCTTTTTTAAAAGAATCTTTTCAGGAGCTTGATAAAGAGAAACTGAAATTGATTAATGGCACTCTAGCGAAAGTAAAAGCGGGTATCGCATCGCCCCAATATAAAGACTATGAGGCGTATAAGCAAAAAATAGCAAGCGTGAGCATTCAGGCGAACGAGGCGGCTGATAAATTGCGCAAAGATTTCCGAAACCAGTCTTTACAAGGTTTAGCGCCTGCGGGAGTTGATAGTGAAGTTAGTTCCATTAAAAAGGATAATAAAGAGAGAATTCATCGTATACAGCAAGACTTTTTCAACGCGATGCAACAATCATTGCAATCATCACAACCAACCATGACCCCCATGTAGCTAACACGGCCGCACTCGCGGCCGCATTAGATCGTTCAGGTGTTATTTCACCATGTTTCGTAGCACGTATTGCAGTATCCCACCGTGTTTGTAATATTCAATTTCATTCAGGGTGTCTATGCGCGAGCGTGCCGTGATGGTTTCGGTTTTGCCATCAGCGCGTTGAATGCGCACTTCAATGTCGGCCGCGGGTTTTAGTTGATCATTCAAACCGAGCACGCTAATGATTTCTGTGCCATCCAAGTTTAAAGTTTTACGTGTCATGCCGTCTTTAAATTGCAGGGGGATAATGCCCATGCCAATTAAATTAGAACGATGAATGCGCTCGAAACTTTCAGCGATCACCGCAGCCACGCCTTGCAATTTAGGCCCTTTCGCCGCCCAGTCGCGCGATGAGCCGCTACCATATTCTTTGCCTGCAATAATGACTAAAGGAATGCCTGCGGCCTTGTATTTCATGGCGGCATCGTAAATAGGCATCACTTCACCGTCGGGGTAGTGTTTGGTCATGCCGCCTTCAATGCCTGGCACCATTTCATTTTTGATGCGAATGTTGGCGAAGGTGCCGCGCATCATGACTTCGTGGTTGCCGCGCCTTGCGCCGTAAGAGTTAAAGTCTTTGATAGCCACCCCTTTGGCTTGTAAATATTTACCGGCGGGGCTGTCGGCTTTAATGGAGCCTGCGGGTGAGATGTGGTCGGTGGTGATGCTATCACCCAGTAACGCTAATAAACGGGCGTTTTCGATGGGTTTGATGGGTGCCGGTGTTTTGGCCATGTCAGTGAAAAACGGCGGGTGTTGAATGTAAGTGGAATCGGCTTGCCAGGCATAAGTGTCGCCTTTCGGCACTGGCATGCCGCGCCAATCCGTGTTGCCGGTGAACACATCGGCGTATTGTTCTTTAAACATTTTTTGGCTGACTTTCGTCACTTCCGCGGCGACTTCCGCATTGCTTGGCCAAATGTCTTTGAGGTAAACCGGTTTGCCGGCTTGATCGGTGCCTAACGCATCTTTGGTTAAATCCAGCGTGGTGTTGCCGATTAAGGCATAAGCGACCACCAATGGCGGTGAAGCGAGCCAGTTGGCTTTCACTTGTGGGTGGATGCGGCCTTCAAAATTACGGTTGCCAGAAAGCACGGCAGAAACCACCATGTCGTTTTTGCTGACGGTGTTAGCGATGTCGTCGGGGAGCGGGCCAGAGTTGCCTATGCACGTGGTGCAACCGTAACCGACCAAATCAAAACCGAGGCGATCGAGGTAGGTTTGTAAACCAGAGGCTTGTAAATATTGTGTGACGACTTGCGAGCCGGGCGCAAGCGACGATTTCACCCAGGGTTTACGCTGCAAGCCTTTTTCTAAGGCTTTTTTAGCGACTAAACCCGCGGCCATTAAGACGCTTGGGTTAGAGGTGTTGGTGCAACTCGTGATGGCTGCAATCACCACATCGCCGTGGTGTAAATCAAGGCCGGCATCGGTTTTAAAGCTTTTGGTTTTTTCACTGTCGCGACCCATGTCGGTGAGCAATTTGTCGAAAGTGTTAGGCAATTGATTGAGGGTGAGGCGATCTTGCGGGCGTTTGGGGCCGGCGAGGCTAGGTTCAACGCTTGATAAATCGAGCGACAAAGTGTCGGTAAAGACAGGCTCAGGGTTGGCAGCATCAAACCACAAACCTTGGGTTTTGGCATAAGCTTCAACCAAGGCAACGGTGTTGGCATCGCGGCCGGTTAAGGTTAAATAATCAAGGGTTGCTTGATCAACAGGGAAGAAACCGCAGGTGGCGCCGTATTCAGGGGCCATGTTCGCAATGGTCGCGCGATCAGCAACGGATAAGTCAGATAAACCGCTGCCGTAGTATTCAACAAATTTACCGACCACGCCTTTTTTGCGTAACATTTCAGTGAGGGTGAGTACCAAATCGGTGGCCGTGACGCCTTCGCGTAATTTGCCTGTGAGTTTCACACCCACGACTTCAGGGATGAGCATGGAAATGGGTTGGCCTAACATGGCGGCTTCAGCTTCAATGCCGCCCACGCCCCAACCCAGCACGCCTAAGCCGTTAATCATGGTGGTGTGGCTGTCGGTGCCGACCAGGGTGTCGGGGTAAGCTATGGTGGCGTCCGCATTTTTTTGATGCCAGACGGTTTTGGCTAAATATTCGAGGTTCACTTGGTGGCAGATGCCGGTGTCGGGTGGCACCACGCGGAAATTATTGAAAGCGGTTTGCCCCCAGCGTAAGAAAGCATAACGTTCGCTGTTGCGCTCCATTTCCATTTTGCCATTGATTCCCATGGCTTCTTGGCTTGCGAAGGCGTCGACTTGAATGGAGTGGTCGATGACTAAATCCACGGGGGAGAGGGGGTTGATTTGGGTGGCATTGCCGCCCATGCGAACAATGGCATCGCGCATGGCGCCTAAATCAACGACTGCCGGCACGCCGGTGAAATCTTGCATGAGCACGCGGGCAGGGCGGTAGTTAATTTCGCGGTCTGATTTTTTGTTATTTAGCCAAGCGTGTATGGCTTTGATGTCGTCATGATTAACGGTTAAGTTGTCTTCATGGCGAAGTAAGTTTTCGAGTAAAATTTTGAGCGAAACCGGCAAGCGGCTGATGCCTTTTAAACCAGCGGCTTCGAGGGCTGGCAGGCTGAAATAATCGTAATGAGAACCATTGACATTGAGGGTGTTGCGCGTCTTGAAGGAATCGAGTTTGGTCACGGGCATGCTCCAGAATTTCGTTACTAAAATTTCGCTATTGGCGTAGTATATACCCATTATTGATGAAAGGGAAAATGCTATGGTATCTGCGTTAGCACCCATTAAAACCTTTTTACTCGATTTGCAAAATCGCATTTGTGCCATGGTTGAACAGTCCGATGGTGAAGCTCAATTTCAAGAAGACCGTTGGGCGCACAAAGAGGGCGGCGGTGGCATCACGCGCGCGATGGCAGATGGCAAAATCATTGAAAAAGCCGGGGTCAATTTTTCACACGTGACGGGGGCCTGCCTTCCTCAAGCTGCCACGGCCAAGCGGGCTGAGTTGGCCAATCAGCCGTTTGAAGCCATGGGGGTGTCTGTTGTCATTCATCCTCGTAACCCTTATGTGCCAACTTCGCATTTTAATGTGCGGTATGTGCAGGTGGGCGCTGTGGGTTGGTTTGGCGGCGGCTTTGACTTAACCCCTTATTATCCCTTCGAAGAAGATTGCGTGTATTGGCATCAAATGGCCAAAGCCGCGTGTGACCCATTTGGTGCAGAGGTTTATCCGCAATATAAAAAATGGGCTGACGATTATTTTTATTTAAAGCATCGAGATGAACAGCGCGGCATTGGTGGTATTTTTTTTGATGATTTAAATCAGTGGGGGTTTGATCAGTGTTTTCAGTTCATGCAAAGCGTGGGCGCGCATTATATCAAGGCTTATCAACCCATTTTAGAAAAGCGTAAACACACCCTTTACACGGAAGCTGAGCGCGCGTTTCAAACGCTCCGGCGCGGGCGTTATGTTGAATTTAATTTGCTTTACGACCGCGGCACCATTTTTGGTTTGCAAACCGGTGGGCGCACGGAATCCATTTTGATGTCACTGCCGCCTGTTGTGAATTGGCGTTATGGTTACGAGCCGGTTGTTGGTTCGCCTGAGGAGAAACTCGTTCAATATTTTTTAAAGCCCAGAGAGTGGGTGTAGGGTGGATTAGCAGCGTTCTTCGCTGCGTAATCCACCAACCTTTAAACAAAACTTACCGAGCCGGTTCCAGTGCCACATCGCCTTCGAGGCCAGCCGCCAAGCGTTCTTGCGCAGGCGTGGCTTGTGATTGGCAATGGGTTTCTTTTAAGAAAGTGGAAAGCACAATGCCCAAAGACACACCCAAGGGGATGATGCTGAGCGCAAAGGCGTAATCACTGGCGGTGTAGACGGGCAAGCCATTCGCGCCAATCGTGGTCGCGTGCAAATCAAGCAACTTGCCAACCACAGGCTGGAACACTGAGCCACCCGTCATGATAAGCATGTTGGTGACAGCGACAGCCGTGCCTGAAATTTGAATGGGGTTGCTTTCTTTAGCCAAGGCAAAGCAAAGGTGATGCGCACCACAGCAAAACCCAACAAAGAAGAAAATAATGTTCAGGGTGGAGAGGGTCGCAAAATTAGGGATGTAGAAAACACAGCACAATAATACCGCAGCAAAGAAGCCCGTGAGCATTAAAGGCAATTTGCGGCGTTGAATGCGGTCAGACATCATGCCAATGATGGGGCCGGCTAAAATCCAACCCCAGAAGGTAAAGCCGGTGGTGGAGCTGGCTTGTTCGGCTGTTAAGTTGTAAACCGCTTTTAAGTAAGGAATGCCCCAGACATCGAGGAAGACAGAAGAAGGAAGGTAAAGTAAGCAACCAATCCCACCAATCAGCCACATTTGACGGCTGGAGCAAATGAGTTTGAGGGCGTTAAAAAGCTGGCGAGTGTTAATGGGGTTTTGCATGGCCGCTGTTTTAACGGTGGCCTTGGGTTGGTTGCGCACCAAGGTGATGAGCATGATGCTTAGCAAGATGCCCGTGAGCAAGCAGCCACGCAAGGCATTTTGGTAGCCAATGGCATCGACCATGGGGGTTAAATATTTTTGAGCCAAGGCGCCAGAAGCCATACCGGCGGCGGTGGTGAAACCTGCGGCGGTGGCAAAGCGGTGGGGGGGTAACCACAAGGAGGCGAGCTTTAAGGTGCCAATATAAGAGAAGGCGCAGCCTAAGCCGATGAGAAAGCGACCGGCGCCGGCCATGGCGTAGCTGTTGGATTGAATGAAGACAGCAAGGCCAGTGACAGCAATGAGGCAGGCAGCGCCCAACACCGCGCGTACGCCGAATTTGTCGTAGAGCAAGCCGGCAGGCAGCTGCATGGGGGTGTAAGCCCAGTAGTAGAAAACAGCCAAGGTGCCGAACTGGGTGGCATTCATGTGGAAGGCTTGAGTGAGCTGGTCTTGCATGGTGCTTGGAGAAACGCGCAGGAAGTAGTTAAAGCAATAAAAGAGCGTGCCGCAACATACAATTAACCAAGGCGTGAGACCACGGGTTCTAGCCATCATGTAAGTTTATCCTTCGATTAGTGTTTTTCTTTAAAGGGACATTATAAATGCAGTCATTGGGTTTGTCTTCCCATAATTGACGCTGATGCTCCCAATCTTTTACTGCTAAGGGCAGGAGAGCTTTATAGCAAACTCCTTTGCTCAAAGTCAATCCATCCCTCAGGCCTTGCTACGCTGGGGCTGCCAGGTGGCTTTGTGGCGGGTTTCTAAAAAATGTTGGTATTTGATTGGGTTAGGCAGTAAAGTAATGGGTCGAATCTGACTTATTTTTAGGAGAGGAGCATGAAGGTAAAATCCATCACACCCCTTTTAACGTCCTTGGTTTTGGCTGCTGCCGCGAGCTTCACGGCTTCGGCTTTGGCAGAAGACGCGGCCTCAAAAACCCAAGCTGCCCCCGCCACGGTTAGCCCCGCCCCGAGCACCGCTGGCCAGGGTGACACCGGTGTCTCTGGCAGTCCAATGCAAAACAGTAGCATGCCTGCCAGCAATAATAATGTGGGTGCGAGTGACGATGTCACGCCTGACACGGCCACTGGCGACGACGACTACTAAAACCCCTCCCCGGAAAGCCCGGCGCGCTTCAAACGCGTCCGGGCAACGGCCACCAAGCTAAGCCCTTGTTTTCTCTGCCATCGCCCCAAAAAAATGCTTTAAAAAAGCCTCCATTTCAAGCAAAACCGACTACACTTAAGTATGTGTCCTTTCCTTCAAAGCATCACCAAAGCACAAGTCTTAACGGCTCTCGATAATGGTGAGTTAAGGCTTTACTACCAACCTTTGTATCATTTCCGAACCAAACAATTTGAAGCGGTCGAAGCCTTGCTGCGTTGGCAACACCCGAAAGAGGGGTTGTTGCTGCCCGAGGAATTTTTACCACAATTAGATGCCATAGGCATGAGCGTGCCTTTGGGTTCGTGGGTGCTAAACCAGGCTTGCGAGCAATTTCATGCTTGGGTTGAGAGTGGGGTTAAGATTGATCGTGTCGCGGTGAATGTGCACAAGCAGCAATGGTATGAAAAGGATTTTGTGGGTCAGGTGGTGACAATCTTAAAAACCAAAGGCATGGCAGCGCATCAGCTTGAGCTTGAAATTACTGAAGACATTCCCATTCATGAAAATGATCAAGCATTGATTGAGACGATTAAACGCTTAAGAGGCTTAGGTGTGCGTATTGCCCTCGATGATTTTGGAAGGGGGTATTCAAACGCCAACCACCTGAAGCACATTCCTGTTGATCACATCAAAATTGATAAAGCTTACGTTGCCCATGATGCGCTCATTGTAGAGAATTTTATTAAGCTTGCGGAGCGTTATCGCGCGGGTGTTGTGATTGAGGGGGTGGAATCTTACGAACAGCTCATGGCTTTATTGTCGAATGAAGGCTTGATCGCACAAGGCCATTATTTTTCAGAAGCAGTGTCAGCCAAGGACGCCGGTGATTTTTTAAGGTATTACCAGCAGCATCCTTTTCCTTTGGTGGGTTAATCCAGTGTTAATGTGAGGCATTTGCAAGCGCCCCCGGCCTTGATGTATTCCTGCATGGGAATGGGGTGGGGGGTGTAGCCGTGCTTCGCTAAAATGCTTGAAAGCACAGGCGTGCCCGTGGGTAAAACAACGTGTTTATTGATCACCACGGCATTGCAGGCAAATTGTTTGGCTTCCGCTTCTGTCACCGCAATCAGTTCGATGTTATTGCTCATGCGCTCTTGAGATTCGACACTGAAAGCCGGTGGGTACCAAAGGGCTAATGATTCGCTGAGTGGGCAAAAGCAGGTGTCTAGGTGATAAAAATAAGGGTCTATGAGTTCGCAATAAATTAATTTGTCTTGTTGAAAATAAGGCGCGGTTTCAAAATAGCGTTTTTCAGACCGAAACCCGTAACCCACAAATAATAAATCGCCGGCAAATAAAGCATCGCCCGCACCTTCAAAAAAAAGCGAATCTTTTGTGATGGTGTTCAGAATGTTAAAACCCGCTTTTTGAAACCACGCTTGAAAATACGGCTCTTCGCCTTGGCGTTCGGGGTATTTGAAATGCGGCAGCACCATTTGTTGTTTGCCCAAGCTTAAGCCGCCGTTGGCGGTGAAGACAAGGTCAGGCCAGCCTGGTTGCGGGGGCATGCAGACCAGTTCGGCGCCGCATTGTTGCAGCGTTGAAAAGAGGGTTTTCCATTGGGTGACGGCAGCGGGGTGGTCGACGCTGACGTGCAGGCTCATCCAGGGGTTAATTTCATAATGAATGCCGTAAAAATCCGGTGGGCACATGAGTATTGTTGTCATCCATGACTCCGATCATTATTTTAGTTATTATAACAAGAATAGGAGTAAGTGTAATCATGGCTTTCAAGATCATTATCGACATCCCCACGCAAACCCTGCAAGTGATGCACGGTGAGCAAGTGCAAAAAACGTATCTTATCTCCAGTGGTAAAAATGGCGTGGGTGAGCGGCACGGAAGTGAACAGACGCCTCGAGGTGTGCATTACATACGCGCTAAAATTGGCGCAGCCGCACCCGCGAATGCGGTGTTTGTTGGCAGGCGGTCGACGGGCGAAATTTATCACCCAGATTTGCGGGCTGCATTTCCTGACCGCGATTGGATTTTAACTCGCATTTTTTGGTTGTGCGGGTGTGAGCCTGGCAAAAACCGCGGGGGCGACGTTGACACCATGCGCCGTTATATTTACATCCACGGCACGCCTGACGATGTGGAAATGGGGGTGCCGGGGTCGCGGGGGTGTATCAGGATGCGAAATAAAGACATTATCGAGCTTTTTGATCAAATTCCTGCCGGCGTTTCTGTGAATATCGTGGCTTAAGCTATGGTATTATAGAGAGATAAAGCAGGGGGTGGCATGACGGATCGTATTCATGAATTATTAAATTATTGGTTTGGAAAGCCCGGGTCGGCAGATTTACCAACCAGCGACAGAACCAATATGTGGTTTGGCAACAACGATGTCATCAAAAAGCAATTGGTGCATTTGTTTCAGTCTGAATATGATTTAGCGGCGAGTGGTGGTTTGCCCGAGTGGGAAGCAACGGCTCGCGGGCGTTTAGCAACCATTATTTTACTTGATCAATTTTCTCGTTATTTATACACGAATTCGTCGGGCGCATTTCAGTGTGATGAACGCGCGCAAGATTTATGTAAAGACGGCCTTGAGTTAGCGATGGACCACGAATTAACTTTAATTGAGCGTGTGTTTTTTTACATGCCCTTGGTTCATTCTGAAAATGAAGCGAATCAAGAGCAATCCATTCGTTTGTATCAAGAATTGGTTTCTTTATCCATGCCTGAAACCACGCAAATTTATCAATTATTTTTAGCTTATGCTTATGCGCATTTTCGTGTGGTGAAAGAATTTGGTCGCTTCCCGCAGCGGAATGCGGTGTTGGGGCGGCAGTCGACTGAGGCGGAGTTGGCGTTTTTAAAGAACTCGTGAATTACCGTCCCGGCGTTTCTACAGCCCAGGATTTTTTTGTCAATCGAGGCAAAATTTTTTTTAAATCGCGAGTATACATACTAGTATATGAGTGATTTAAGAAAATTTTTAACGAAGATTGGCGAAAAAAGACGGGCTGTAGTAACGTCGTAGTACAAGGGGGTTGTAGCTCAGTTGGGAGAGCGTCGCGTTCGCAACGCGAAGGTCGAGGGTTCGACTCCCTTCAACTCCATAAAATTTCTTTTGGTTATTGAAAATCCCTAAAGCATCTGACACCATGAACACCTAACTTGGATCATTAAGGTGGCTTGGATGATAGGATTTCGTCGTGAAGTGGTGTTGGCAGTTGTTTTAATGTTTGTTTACATTTGGGCAACCTCAGCTTACGCCTTCAATCAAGCGGGTCAGTGGGTGGCTGGTTTGGGCGGTGGGTATGCTTATTTCAGTTCCAAACACCACATTGAAAACACCGGCGCTGCCGATGCGCAGTTGGGGTATAACCTCACTAATCGTTGGGGGGTTCAGGGGTTAATCGCTTTTTTCAATAGCAATTCCAGGCGTGCGTCTAATTATAGTGAAGATGTTCGCGGTAATTTTTACGCCTTCGATGTGGTTTATCATGCTTCCCCTTGGCATCAATTTCAGCCTTATTTAGCGGCTGGCCCGGCGGTGGTTGGTTTGAACCCCAATGGCAATGATGCGAATAACGAAGGCGCGGTGAATGGCGCAGTGGGCACGGAATGGTTTTTTGCCAAGCGCATGGCATTTTCGGCAGAGGTCAGGGATTTTTACGTGATCGTTGGTGGGAAGAATGAAGTGTTCCCGAATGCGGCTGTTGTATTCTTGTTTTAGTGTTTGGCCTTGATGTAGCCCGGACGCGTTTCACAGCGGCCGGGAACTGTCCTTGAACGAAGCCCCGAAACCACTCTCTAACAATCATCAAGCACCTTAACGAAGCGACGAGTTTTTTCGGGGCTTCGCCATGCACCTGCCCCGGCCGCTGTGAAGCGCGTCCGGGCTACAAGAGCGCCAGCTTTCGAGGGATAGCGAGTTTATTTTCTTTTCTCAACAGCCACATAATCCCGCTCAACGCTCCCCGTGTAAAGCTGGCGAGGGCGGCCGAGGCGGTAAGGGTTGCTGATCATTTCATTCCATTGCGCGACCCAGCCAACCGTTCGTGCTAACGCAAAAATCACCGTGAACATATTGGTTGGAATGCCAATGGCGCTTAAGGTAATGCCAGAATAAAAATCAACATTGGGGTACAATTTTTTCTCGATGAAATAAGGGTCTTTTAAGGCGAGGTCTTCTAAGGCCATCGCTAATTTAAACAGCGGGTCGTTTTCTTTGCCAACGGCTTTCAACACTTCGTGGCAGGTTTCACGCATCACTTTCGCGCGGGGGTCGTAATTTTTATAAACGCGATGACCAAAACCCATTAAGCGGAAGGTGTCTTTCGGGTCTTTCGCGCGTTCAATAAAGCGGCCAATGTTAGCCACGTCGCCAATTTCATGCAGCATGTTCAACACTGCTTCGTTCGCGCCGCCGTGTGCCGGCCCCCATAACGCGCCTATGCCTGCTGAAATGCAAGCGAATGGATTCGCACCCGTGGAACCTGCCAAACGCACAGTTGAAGTAGAAGCGTTTTGCTCATGATCGGCGTGCAAGGTGAAAATGCGGTCTAGCGCTTTTGCGAGCACCGGGTCAGGCCTGGTTTCTTCGCAAGGCGTGCCAAACATCATGTGCAGGAAATTTTCAGCGTAAGAGAGTTTGTTTTGCGGCGGCATGAAAGGCTGGCCGATGGAATATTTATAGCACATGGCTGCAATGGTTGGCATTTTTGCAATGAGGCGCAGCGCGGAAATGGCACGATGCTCAGGGTTTTTGATATCAAGCGTGTCATGATAAAACGCAGATAAAGCGCCAACCACACCAACCATGATGGCCATCGGGTGGGCGTCGCGCCTGAAGCCGTTAAAAAAGTTGCGGATTTGCTCGTGCACCATGGTATGGTGGGTGATGTCTTGGCAGAAGGTTTGGTATTGTTGCTTGTTGGGGAGCTCACCCTTCAGCAGTAAATAACACACTTCTAAGAAGTTGGAGTGCACGGCCAGCTGCTCGATGGGGTAGCCACGATAAAGCAAAATGCCTTTATCACCATCAATGTAGGTGATTTTAGATTCACAAGCCGCGGTGGCGTTGAAACCTGAATCGTAGGTGGCATAGCCGTATTTGGGGAAAAGGTTGCTGACATCAATGACGCTGCCACCTAAAGTGCCCTGGTAGATATCGAGTTCGATGGTTTGGCCGTCGATGGTGAGGGTTGCTTTTTTGTCCGACATGACTCTCGTTGCTCCGCTAAGGTATTT
>DASTZQ010000032.1:0-15693 GCA_035764205.1 Gammaproteobacteria bacterium | reverse complement strand
TGGTGAAAACCGTAGTGAGCTGAGGCTTAGGGTTAATTTTCAGCGCATAAAGACGAGCGCCGAAGGATTTTCTTTTTTTGCCGGCTGCGCGCTGGGAGCGCGCAGAGCGAAGACTGAGCAGGGAGCGAATTCGAGCGACGGCAAAAAAAGGAAATCCTGAGGGTAGCGCGTTCTTTGCGCCGCGAAGTCAGCGCTGAAAATGAACCCTAAGACGAGGCGAGCGGAGGTTTCTTGTATAACCCAGTTTTTTATAAAACAAGCGTAAGTCTCTAGATAGAGCTGTGGGGCAACATTTTAAGCCTCACCCCTACCCTCTCCTTCCTCGCAAAAGGCGCTCGGTGGAGAGGGAGTGTTTAAAGGTAGCCATCCTCGTCAAACTCCCTTATACTCCCCCTCATGAAAACATTATCATTAAAAAAAGGCGAGGACGGCCGACTCCGTTCTGGGCACCCCTGGGTTTACAGCAACGAGATCGACACCACCAAATCCCCACTTTCCAGCTACACGGCCGGTGAATTGGTGCGGGTTGTCGACCATCACGGCTCTAAAATGGGTGTCGGCACCATCAACCCACAGGCATTAATCACTGTTCGTTTATTGAGCACTGATGCAAGCGCCGCATTTGATCACCAATTTTTCACCAAGCGATTAACCGCCGCCCTCGCCTTACGCGAGCGCTTATTCAACACACCGCATTACCGCCTCGTCTTCAGTGAAGCCGATGCCCTGCCCGGCTTGGTCATCGACCGCTACGGCCAACACGCCGTGGTTCAAATTAACACCGCCGGCATGGAAGCCATGCGTGATGTCATAGGCGCGGCCTTAAAAGAAGTCATTCCTGAGCTCACCTCCATCTTGCTTAGCAACGAAAACAGCATGCGCACGCATGAAAAATTAAACAGCTATCAAGAAGATTTGCTCGGCCTCACGCCTGCTGAAACCATTATTCAAGAAAACGGCGTTTCATTTTCCATTCCGCTGCTGGCTGGCCAAAAAACCGGTTGGTTTTACGACCACCGCTTAAACCGCTTACGTTTAAAAGATTATGTGAAAGACAAACGCGTTTTAGATGTGTTTAGTTATTTGGGTGGCTGGGGCATACAAGCAGCTGCGTTTGGTGCAGCTTCCGTTGATTGCATTGAGGCGTCTAAACTCGCTTGCGATTTAATCAAACACAACGCAACATTAAATAACGTCGCTGATAAAGTCACCGTGATTCAATCCGATGCGTTTGATGCCATGAAAGCGCTGATTCAAGCAGGAAAAACCTACGACGTCATCACGCTCGACCCACCGGCCTTTGTTAAACGCGCGAAAGACCGACGTGAAGGCATGTTAGCTTATCAACGCGTGAATGAATTAGCCTTAAAATTATTGAGCCCCGGCGGTGTGTTAGTGAGCTGCTCATGCTCCATGCATGTTAGCCTTGAAGAATTGCAATCCCTCGTGCAACGCGCAGCCGTTCGCACACGCACATCATTGCAAATTTTAGAGCGCGGCCACCAAGGACCAGACCACCCCATTCACCCAGCCATTCCTGAAACCGATTACCTCAAAGCCATTTTCCTTCGTAAGCTTTAACACTCACGAGCCAGTGCGTTTTCGCGTGCTGGTTAAGGTTTTTCGCCAGGCTTGAACGCTTGGCATGTCTTGTGTCATAGAATGATCTTTCAAGCGCAAATACTCACATAATTTGTCTTTAATTAAAATATTGCTCAACCCTTCGCGCAAAAATAAGTTTCGATAAACCCCGGATAACATTTTTTCAAAATCTTTTAAAATTAATTTTTGATTCGCTGCAGAACTGGCTTCAAAGGTTTGCACCAACCATTTATTTTGAAAGCGTGAAAAATCAGAATGCTCTTCCGGTTTAAGCGCCGCTGATTTATTGGTTTTTGCTTTCACTTCCACCAATTTTTTTTCTGCGCGTTTAGGTTCTGGACGTTTCGCGGGTTTAAAGTCGTCAGACAAGGCTTTTAATAAATACCGAGCCACATTTTTAATTTTACCATTCACAAAACTGGGCGAAGCCTCAATGAGGTGTATTTTTTCAAGTATGTATTTTTCTTCGTATTGTGAAATGACATTCGCGGTTTGCCTGTCTGTTAAGCCATAATCGGTTTTCAAACGCTGCATTAAATTCGGCGCCTCATCCCCCACACTCGGGGCCATTAATGCTTTCCCTTTCCGGATTAAAAATTGTATGGACCGCACTTGCCGATTTTGCCGTTTTAATTGCGGCGTGATTTCCAAAGTTGAAAATTGGTTCACTTCTTGGATGGCCTTATCCAACACCCGGGTTTTAAAATCTTTAAATTGTTTATATTTACCGACCTCAACGCCCATGAGCTGCCGGAAGGTTTCTAACTCAAACCACGGCGTTTGGCCAATGTCTTGGAAGCGATTGCAATTTTCATATAAAGCCAAGCCGTAACCCGATTTAAACTGAGCCAGCACGTGCATGTCTAAACGACCGTAAAGATTGGGTCGGTAAAGCAAGTTCCGCATCTTGTTACTATAAGAGTAAGTGCAAATGGCACCATCAATGCCAGCATCGGCAATGATGGAGCTCGCATTCCACACGCCTTCTTTATCGAGTTTATCGCCGTCGACTAAATTCCATTGCAAAACGGTTGATAAAAGATCGACCAACGATTTTTTGATTGTTTTATGGTCATTGCTGTCGTAACCGATGAGTTCACACAGGGTTCTGATGTGAATCACGTGCTCATCTTTGTATTGCAAATTGGGATAGGCGTTAAATAACAACGCATTCGCAATCTTGCGCTGTAAAAGTGAAAGCTTATTGCTGGAGTGTATCACCGCAACGTGCTTCTTAAGCTCCATTTTCTCTGGAAGCTTTTCTACTGTTTTGCGACTCGTCCTTGCCATAATGGTTTCCTGTAAATGTCGCGTTTCATCTCAGTATCATCCTGTAAACGTCGCGTATCGCATATGAAGTTGGTGGATTACGAAACGCGAAAAGCACGCGTTTCTAATCCACCCTACGACGACGACACCCTTAACTTCACTTTTATTTAATTATATAAAATCATTAAAAATCATATAGTTAAGAAAAGTTCGGTCACCGAACACCACTAAAGCAAGCGCTGCAAAATGGCGGTTCGCATGATGCGGCTTTGCACACCATCAATTTCAGGGTATTTACGTCTGATGTTAATCACTGATGCTTCCAACTTTGATTTCAAGTTCTTTTCAACCAAAACAGATTCTAGCTTTTCAAAGCCTTGCATCACGTCATTCACCTTCACAAGATCAATGTAGCTTTCTTTATTTAATAAATGCTCAATGGCTTCTGACACCCACTGGCTTTTACCCTTCAAGCTATAACCATCTTGAACAATGCGTTCTTTCAAGTCTTTTTGTAAGCCTTGAGGCAGCACGAAACTGATTTTCACTTTGTCAGTCATCGCATTCTCCTAGCGGTGTAACTTTTCTAAGGTTTTTAAGACTTGCTTGAATGATTCAGAGACCGACCGTGTGTCGTCCCAATCAATGTCATGAAAACCAACAAAGGCAGGCGCAACGGCTTCGTTATTAAGAATGGATTCAATAATCACTTTAGCCACACTTAAATTTTTAGTGACGCCAAATTTAACCGCAGTGCTTTGACGTCCTCGCCTTTCCACAGGCTTTAAGGCCACCATTTTTTGAGGTTTCGCTTCGCTAATGCGTTTTAACTCTTTAAGCGATGCCCCAGCCACACAAGCATCAATGGCTGATTTGCGTTGTTCTTTGCTGGCAATCCCTAAAATAAAAGCTGCTTTATCAAGGTTACGGATTTTATTGTCTGAAATGAGGATGCGCATTTCTGTGTCAGCATCCAGCACCGCCTTATATTGCACCGCTTGTGCTTTTGAGCAACCCACCAAATCAGCTAACTCCGTTACCGTGATTTGTTCTTGTGGCAAACCTTGCGTTTTCGCATAAGCTTCGACAATTTTGTCTAAGTTCATCAAGCGTTCCCACAAGCTTAAATCACTGCGTTCAATGTTTTCTATCCATTGAAGCAAGCTAATTTTCAAGGGTGCTGGCTTTTCATCGAGGATTTTCGCTTGAATGTCGGTTTTACCTGAAATAATGGAAGCCAAGGTACGGCGTTCACCCGCAATTAAGCGATAGCTTTCACCAAATTTATAAACCAAGACCGGGTTAATGATGCCTTGGGTTTTAATGGAATTGGCTAAACTTTCTAAGGAGGCAAGTTCATTCACTTTGCGTTCTTTGTCGTGATCATTGGCAACCACACCATTGAAGGCATCGTCTATGGTTAAGGCGAGCTCGCGTGGATTTTCAGGGTCGAGTTCAATTTTACGAAGGGGAATGACATCAATTCTTAGTTCACCAGAATAATTCTGGGCGGATTCGATAGTTTCTTCCAAACCTTGCGATAAGGCATTACCAATGGAAAACACTTTTTTCTTAGCCATGATTTAAAACCCTCTCCATGATGTATTTACAAGCCGATTCATATTCAATGCGTGCCACGTGTGACGCTGGTAACTCAAAAATACTTTTTGGGTTCGCTTCTTCCGTTAAAATTTCAGTGTAAATGGTGCGCTTTTTAATCGACATGGGCATGAGGAATTTGTTCACATTTTCCTTGGTTTGCAGGTCGGATAAGAAGCCTTTATGAATGTTAATGTCTCTAACTTGATTAGGAAGTATGCCAATTAATGAAATTTGATTGTTTTTTGGTCTGCTGTACGACTCTTGCTTCCAGAGTTGCAACATGCCGTAAATCCCCTCAATCGAGAATTGCTCCATTTGCGCGGGAATTACTAAGTGTGTGGCGGCTTTAATGGCGGAAATGGTCAACGGGCCCTTAGATGGCGGGGTGTCGATGATGATGACATCGTAGTTATTTTTCACATCGTCTAAGTCTAAAAAGCGCTTTAATTGCAGGTGTACCTTTTCAACCACGTCATTTTTGGTGACCGCTTCGGCTTCTTGCAATTTAAGCGAGTGTGCGGGCAATAATTCAAGCTTAGGAATGGCGGTGGGGTAGGGCATAACTTCTTCGCCGTAGAAAATATTGGCAATGCCACTGCGGCCATTCCAGTCTTTATCGACCTCAGGCTCGTAATCAGGGTGATAGGGCGGAATTTTACCGCCGCGATTTGCGGGGTCGTATTCCATTTTTACGTAACGACCGGAAAAATTTGCTTGTGGGTCAAGGTCGATGATGAGGGTTCGGAGTTTAAGCACGAGTGCTGAATATTCCGCTAGCATAATGGAATTCGTGGTTTTGCCTTCACCACCTTTGTGCGTAGCGTTAACGACGATCTTTGTCATGGTGGAATTCCTTAATCATTCCTATGTTAGGAAATAGCATATCATATGCTTTTGAACATAATAAAGTTTTTTGTGGTTTTTGTTTTTACAGAAAGAAAACCAACTAACTAAACTGTTTGTTCTTTTGTTTAAATTAGTTTAAATCTGTTTACGATGTTTATCTTGTTGTTTACATTAAATTTATTGTGGGTAACTGCGACGCTTACAGGATGAGGTGCGACGTCTTCAGGATGAAGTGCGACGTGTGCAGGAGTGAAAAGAGACGTTTACAGGATGGTTTTTCATTTCAGCGCGACAGTTACAGGAGAGTTGGGACGTTTACGGGATGGCCGTCTTTGATGAAAGCCACTTAAGCACATGAAATAATACATTTTTATGTTAGAACTGATTAAGAAGGAATGTTCTATGTGGAACTTTTTGGTTTAAGGGTTGGTGCTTCGCTGTCGTTAAGTTAAGGCTTGGCAAAGGAAAGCCTGCGCGTTAAGTCATGTGCAAAAAAGCCTACGCACCGGCTCGGCAAACGAAAGCCCGCGCATTAAGCCATGTGCAAAAAAGCCTACGCGCCGGCTCGGCACTGATTTTTCCTCGCGACTTCGCGGCGCAAAAGGCGCGCTACCCTCGCGATGAATTTTTTTTGCCGTCGCTCAAACGCGCTCCCGGCGCGGTTTCGCTCTGCGGGTTCAAGGCGCGCAGACGGCAAAAAAAATCCATCACTCGGCGCTCGTCTTTATGCTCGGAAAAATCAGTGCCTCTCCGTCGCTCCGGCTTTCATCACCCGTGTGCAATATTCATAAAAAAGCTTTAAACGCTTTTTACATATACACGCACATGAGTGGTGAAAACCGTAGTGAGCTGAGGCTTAGGGTTCATTTTCAGCGCATAAAGACGAGCGCCGAAGGATTTTCTTTTTTTGCCGTCTGCGGGTCAGGAACCCGCAGAGCGAAACCGCGCCGGGAGCGCGTTTGAGCGACGGCAAAAAAAGGAAATCCTGAGGGTAGCGCGTTCTTTGCGCCGCGAAGTCAGCGCTGAAAATTAACCCTAAGACGAGGTGAACGGAGGTTTTTTGTATGGCACGGTTTTTAATTTGAGATTTTTTTAAAGGTTATACCAAAAACCAATCCGTACGCGAGATAACCGTTCTTGCCATGGATGTCGTAATTAAATTTCTCGCGACTAATAATTGCAAATATTGCTCAAGCGTACACATGCCTATGTTGCCACTGGTTTGAATCGTCATTGGCATGTGCGCAATTTTATCTTCGCGAATTAAATGACGAATCGCTGCATTCGCCAACATGATTTCAAACGCCCCAACCCGCCCCGTGTTCACCCCACGCACCAACGCTTGGCAAATAACGGCTTGTATGGATTCAGACAATAAATTACGAATGCGAGATTTATCGTTGACATCAAACATGTCAACGATACGGCTAATGGCCAAAGGCGCGGAGCTCGCGTGCAAAGTCGCCAGCACCAAATGCCCCGTTTCAGCGGCAGTGAGCGCCAAACGCACGGTTTCCACATCGCGCATTTCACCAATCATGATAACATCAGGGTCTTGACGCAACGATGAGCGCAACGCACTCGCCACATTCGCTGTGTCTCTGCCCACCTGCCTTTGATTAATGATGCTTTTTTTATTTTTGAAAATGAATTCAATCGGGTCTTCAATCGTGATGATATTACACGCACGAAATGTATTGATATAATCAATCATGGCAGCCATGGTCGTGCTCTTGCCCGAACCCGTTGCCCCCGACACAATAATCAAACCATGCGGTAAAATGCATAAGGTTTTTAAAATGGGTGGTAAAGCCAGCTCGTCAAGGCTGGGCACACTTTCTGGAATCAAACGAAAAACAGCGGCAATGCCCTTGGATTGCTGCATGACATTCACACGAAAATTACCAATATCAGGCACGTTTAAGGAAATGTCTAACTCAAGCTTGGCTTCAAAACTTTCTTGCTGCGCCACATTCATGATGCTGTAAATAAGGCGTTGGCATGCGTCGGGTGATAAAGGCGGCACGTGATCAATGGGAACCAAATCACCGTGACAGCGAATCATGGGTGAGGTAAATGGGGACAAATGCAAATCGGATGCGTTTTGTTTGATGGCTAAGGCCAATAACTCCGTCATGTCCATGATGCCACTCCTTATTTCTATAATTATACGTTATTTTGCGGGTTTTTGCTTATTTTTAAAATAATCAATTGGTTATCTAGGCTTGGTTATAATGCTTGCGGCACACGGCAATGTAAGACTCATTACCTCCAATGTGCACTTGGGCGCCTTCAAGCACTTTGCGGCCATTGGCATCAATGCGCATATTCATGCTCGCTTTTCTGCCGCAATGACAAATGGTTTTTATTTCAATGAGATTGTCAGCTAAAATTAATAAATATTGGCTGCCTTCAAACGGCTCACCACGAAAATCGCTGCGCAAGCCATAAGCCAACACCGGTAAATCCAGTTGATCAACCACATCAGCCAATTGATGCACTTGTGTTTTTGAAAGAAACTGCGCTTCATCAATAAACACACATTTTAAATTCGATGATTTTTCTTTTTCTGCTTTGATCACTTCAAAAAAATTAAAGTCTTTATCAAAGGGCCGCGCGCTTGCATCCAAACCAATGCGCGAGGCAATTTTGCCTTCGCCAAAACGGTGATCGAATTGAGGGGTGAACAATAGCACATCCATGCCACGCTCACGATAATTATAAGCGGATTGCAATAAAATGGTGCTCTTACCTGCATTCATTGCTGCGTAATAAAAATAAAACTTTGCCATAAAACCACCCTCTTAACTTAACCATCTTGGAAGTTGAAGCACTCGACACTGCTTTCGATGCGCTTCATAGTTTGAATCATGCTTTGCAACCAAAGCCCAAAATGCCCGCGAATGATTCATGATTTTGGTATGGCATAATTCATGAATCATGATATGTTTTGCAAGTTCCGGCGGAAAAAAAATGAGCTTGTCATTTAAACGGATGGATTGATCTTTCGAACAACTGCCCCACACCGATTGCTGGCTGCGTATTGATAACGAGCGATAAGAAAGCTGCGTTACTTCACTCACCGCTTGAAATAAATCAGGCAACACCTTTAACGCTTGCCGCCGTATCCATTTTTTAATTAACAACAAACCTTCTTCCGGACGCGTGTGATCCGTGTTAATGATGATTTCACCCGTTTTTAATTCGCGCAAACGCGGCCTATCCAGTTTTGGTTCATAACGCAATGCCCACGTGCGATTCATGAGTGGGCTATGAATGTCGTTGGGTAAACATAAAGCCTGCATGGGGTATTTGCTGCATTGCACTAAAATCCAGTCTTTGTGCGTTTCTAACACATCAGGCAAATGCTTCATGCTAAAACGCAAAGGCACTGTCACCTGCAAACCCGTGGTGGGGGAATAGCGCAATTTCACATATTTTGCGCGTTGATGTCGGTTGACCGCATGCGGCGGTAACCACGGCAAATTAATCAGTGCTGGATTCATATTGCATTTGCATCATACTGGTCGAGAGCGGCATGCGCGCTGAAGAAGACACGCCACGTTTTTCATCCATTAAATTGGAAATAGATAACACGCGGTCTTCAAGCACCGGCATGCGTTCAATGAAACAATGCATTTGTTTGATCAGCATATTGCTCGCTGTTTTTTTAAATAAAAATGGGAAAATGGCATGCACCACGCAAGCAAAGCCCGCCACCATCATTGATAAACCAAAACCACCGGCCGTGATCGCGTGGCCAACATAAGTTTCATTCATGCTATGTGGGTGTTGCGTAAATGGATTTTCCATGCGCCTGTCCTTTTCCTTAATCCTGGCGCCATTGTAACGACAAAACCTTGTGATATCCACCGGTTGACAAATAAAGTGCGTGGGTTTAAGGTTGGCATACATAGTTTTCAGGGCAGGGTGCAATTCCCTACCGGCGGTAGTTTGAGGGGGCAACCCGCTCAAAAAGCCCGCGAGCGCTTATGAGCCCGCTCATAAGGTCAGCAGATCTGGTCCCATGCCAGAGCCGACGGTATAGTCCGGATGAAAGAAGCTATGGCCGCAATCAATACGCCCCCATCGGGGTGCGTTTTTATTTGTGCTCATCCCCACTGCCCTGTGACACAAATTTAAACAGGGCGCACCCATGATCTCTGCATCCGATATGGCTTATATGTCTTTGGCGCTGACGCTTGCCGCTGGCGGCAAAGGCAGCACTTCACCTAACCCCATGGTGGGTTGTGTTATTTTAAAAAACGGCCGCATGATAGGCCAAGGCTTTCACGCCAAAGCCGGCGGCCCGCATGCTGAAATGGTGGCGCTCACCGAAGCCGGCGAAGCCGCCAACGGCGCCACCTTGGTGGTGACACTCGAACCCTGCTGCCACCACGGCAAAACCCCGCCTTGCACCGATGCCATCATTAAAGCCGGCATACAACACGTGATTATTGCCGCCAAAGACCCCAACCCCTTGGTGGCCGGGAAAGGCATTGCCGCCTTAAAAGCCGCGGGCATTCAGGTGACTGAAAACGTCATGGCTGAAGAAGCCAATGCACTCAATGTGGTGTTTAATCATTACATCACCACAAAAACGCCTTACGTGACGGCGAAATGGGCCATGTCTTTAGACGGCCAAACCATCACCCACCCTGACGACACACGCCAAATCACGGAAATTGCCTCCCTCACCCATGCGCACACCAAACGCAGCACCGTCGACGCCCTCTTAATCGGCGCTAACACCGCGAGAAAAGATAACCCTCAACTCACCGCTCGCGACCCTGAAACGGGCACACTCAAAGGCAAACAACCCCGCCGACTCATTCTTTCAGCCAATGGCGAACTGCCCTTGCACCTGCGCTTACTGAACAAACCCTTGGCTGAAAACACGTGGGTCATCACGAGTGATAAAGCAAAACCGAGCTTTCACCAAGCGCTCAATGACCAAGGGGTGAAAACCATTGTCGTTGAAGCGCAAGCGAATGGCGACATTCATCTTCCAGCTTTAATGGAAACCTTAGGCCAACAAGCCATCACCAGTTTATTAGTGGAAGGTGGCATGACCACTTTGCGTGCTTTTTTTAAAGCGAATTTAGTGCATGCCATTGATGTTTATTTAGCGCCGGTGATCATCGGTGATTTAAATCAGAAAAAAACCATACAATTGCAAGCCCCCGAGCCACTCGGGCGTGACTTTTATTTATCAGGAGCCTGGCATGTTTAGTGGTATCACTGAAACCCTTGGTCGCATTCAACAACTCGATGATCGCGATGATTGCCGTCATTTCACCATCACGCATCACGGTGTGTTTGACGACATCCACCTTGGCGACAGCATTGCGGTGAATGGCGTTTGCTTAACGGTGACAGCATTTGATGCCTCCCTGTTTAAAGCGAGTGCCGTGCCTGAAACCTTAAGGCTCACTAACCTCGGTTATTTAAAGCCGGGTAGCGATGTCAATTTAGAACGTTCCATCCGCGCGAATCAACGCATAGGCGGGCATTTTGTGCAAGGGCATGTGGACACCACGGCTTGCATCACTGACATCCAAGACGACGGCAAAGGCGCAATCTTAGTCACTTTCAAACTGAACCCAACTTATTTACGTTACATCATTCAAAAAGGCTATATTGCGATTGATGGCATGAGCATCACCGTCATTAACACCACCAACGACAGCTTCACTGTCACGTTCATTCCACACACCAAAGCAAACACGGTGGTTAAGCATTATCAGATAAATCATCTAGTCAATATTGAAGTCGATATGCTAGGTAAATATTTAGAAAAATTATCACGAGGAGATACGCATGCTGCCAATTCATCAAGCGATTGAAGCCTTACGTCAAGGCAACATGATTATTGTCACCGACGACCCCGCACGTGAAAACGAAGGTGATTTAGTCATTTTATCTGAACACATCCAACCCAAAGACATGAATTTCATCATCAGGCACACCAGTGGCATTGTGTGTGTGACCATTGACCAAGCAACTGCAACCCGCTTGCAATTGGAACCCATGGTGAGCCCCGGCCACAACACCAGCTTGCGTGAAACTCCGTTTACCGTATCTGTCGATGCAAAAGACGGCATCAGCACCGGCGTCTCAGCTGACGACAGAACTCGCGCCGTTAAAATTATGCGCGATCAAAACACCGGCCCCGATGATTTAGTCAAACCCGGTCATTTATTTCCCTTGGTGGCCAAACCACGTGGTGTGTTACAACGCCAAGGCCACACCGAAGCCGCCTTTGATTTGGCCATGCTCGCAACACAAGGTGAAAGCGGCCAAGCCGTGCTCTGTGAACTCATGAACGAAGATGGCAGCATGATGCGCGGCGAAGCCTTGCATGCGTTTGCTAAAAAAAATGGGCTCTTAATCATTAGCATTGCCGAGCTCATTCATTATCGTCGCAGCCATGAAAACCACCTTGAATTAATGGCAACCACCCCACTACCCCTAGAAAATTACGGCGAATTTGAATGCCGCGTTTTTCGTGAACTAGACACGGATCGCGAACATTTGGTGTTAAGCAAACCCAACACAACGCAACAAGCGCCTTTAATCCGAATTCATTCTTCTTGCATGACAGGCGATATTTTTCATTCCCTGCGTTGTGATTGCCATGAACAATTGCATCATGCACTAAAACGCGTGAGTGAAGAAGGTGGCATGGTCATTTATTTAAATCAAGAAGGGCGGGGCATAGGCCTTGGCAATAAGATTAAAACCTATGCCTTACAAAACCAAGGCATAGACACCGTGCAAGCCAATTTAAATTTAGGCTTGCCAGCCGATGCGCGTGAATATCACGTTGCCGCGAACATATTGCGCCTGGACGATTGCCACCACGTTCGTTTACTCACAAATAACCCAACGAAAGTGCAAGGCCTCATTGATTATGGCGTGGAAAAAGTCGATCGCGAACCCATGCCTGTGTTTGCAACCGCACACAATCAACAATATTTAAGCACGAAACGCGATCGCTTAAATCATCACATTGACCTGCCCCATCAAAAAAAATAAGGAACGCTCATGAACGCTTCATTTGCCATTGTGGTTAGCCGATTTAACGAAACCATTACCAGCGAGTTAAAAGCCGGTGCAATCGCCCGTTTAAAAGAGCAGGGCTACACCGACCATCAAATGCATGTGTTTGATGTGCCAGGTGCGGTTGAAATTCCTTATGCCGCGCAAACCCTCGCAAGACGCCGAAGCTACGATGCCATTATTTGTTTAGGTGCTGTCATTCGCGGTGAAACCTCGCATTATGATTACGTGTGTGATCAAGTGAGCCAAGGGTGTCAACGCGTGATGTTAGATGAAAGCATTCCCGTGATTTTTGGCGTGCTCACCACGGAAAATGAAGCACAAGCACAAGACCGTTGTGGTGGCGCCCACGGCCACAAAGGCCGTGATGCCGCTGATTGCGCGATTGAAATGGTGGCCTTTTCAAGAGAAAACAAAAAAGCTTAAGCTTGATTTTGTTTTTGCTCGAGGGCTTCCCATTGTTCATAAGCTGCATTCAATTTCGTTTGTAATGCAGCAAGGGAATCCATCACCTGTGCAACGTCTTCTTGTGGTTGATCGTAAAAATCTGGCTGTGCTGTTAACGCTTGCAACTTTTCTAATGCAGCCTCATCCGCTTCAATTTGCTTGGGCAGTGCTGCTAAGGCTTGTTCTTCTTTATAACTCATTTTACTGGTGGTTTTTTGAGGCTTTGATTCAACCACCGCAGCTTCTTCTTTTGGTTTTGGCAAAGCTTGACGCTTGCGATAATTCACTAACCATTTTTCATAGTCGTCTAAATCGCCGTCAAACGCTTGCACCGCGCCATCGGCGACTAAAATGAATTGATCGACGGTTGCACGCAACAAGAAACGATCGTGAGAAACAATCATCATCGCCCCTTCAAAATCTTGCAAGGCGAGTGATAAAGCATTGCGCATTTCCATGTCTAAGTGGTTGGTGGGTTCATCCAATAATAATAAGTTGGGTTTTTGCCACACTAACAAAGCAAGTGCAAGGCGCGATTTTTCGCCGCCGGATAAAGCACCCACCGTGCCAAACACTTCATCGCCAACAAAACCAAAGGTGCCTAAATACGTTCTTAAGGTTTGTTCGGATTGTTGGGGTGCAATGCGTTGCAAGTGAATTAAAATGGTATCAGGCAGGGAAAGGTGGTCAACTTGATGTTGCGCAAAATAACCAATGCGTAAACCCGCCGCGGTTTCACGCAACCCACTGGCTGTGTTGATTTCACCGGCCAATAATTTAATTAAACTGGATTTACCCGCACCATTGGGCCCTAAAATACCAATGCGGTCTCGCGGTGATAAGCCGACATTCACTTTGCTGATGATGGTTCTTTCATCATATTTAACACTAACATGATCGCATTGCATAAGTGGGTGAGGGCATTGATCGGGCTTACGAAATTCAAAATTAAACGGCGATTCTTGCTGAACCGCACTCACCACTTCTAAACGTGCCAAGGCTTTTACGCGGCTTTGTGCTTGTTTTGCTTTACTGGCTTTTGCACCAAAGCGATTAATGAATGATTTTAAATGGTCAACGTGTTTTTGTTGTTTTTCATGCAAGGCTTGTTGCAAAGTGAGTTGCATGGCACGCGTTTTTTCAAAGGTGGAATAGTCGCCAGTGTAGACAGTTAATTTTTTATCGTAAACATGCGCAATGATATTCACCGTGCCGTCTAAAAAATCGCGATCGTGAGAAATTAAAATTAAAGTGCCTTTGTATTGCTTAATCCAACTTTCTAACCAGAGCACGGCATCTAGATCTAAATGGTTAGTGGGTTCGTCTAACAAAAGCATGTCGGAACGGCACATTAACGCCTTGCCCAAATTTAAACGCATGCGCCAACCACCGGAAAATTCACTCACCAACATTTTTTGCTCGGCGCCTGAAAACCCAAGGCCGGCTAACAATTGGCCGGCACGGGAAGGTGCGGTGTAGCCATCAATGGCATGCAATTGATCGTGCAAATGCGCAATTTTTTCGCCATCGCCGCTTAATTCTGCTGCTTGCAAATCGGCTTCAATGCGACAATACTCAGGGTCGCCCGTCAGCACATAATCGAGTGCCGTTTGCGAGGTGCCTGGTGTTTCTTGTTCTAAATGCGCAATTTCCCACTGCTTAGGTAGGCTTAATTCACCACGATCTGGCGACAATTCACCACGCAACATGGCAAAGATGCTGGATTTTCCAGCACCATTCGCACCCACCAACCCTATGCGCTGGCCAGGGAAAATAGACCAATCTAAGCCTTCAATTAAAGGGGCCGGGCCTCGTCGTAAGGTGATATTTTTAAATATAATCATAGTGATCGCTTCAGTGGGTCAAATAAAAAAGAGAGTGATTATAGCGGGTTTTCAGCTTGCTGTGTACCTTCTTTTGACTTAAAACAGGCAAAATGCTAAGATTCAAGCATGAAAAAACCATCGCTAACACTGAAACCCCATGGCGATTATGCCCTTGAAAGCATTAAAGTAAAATTTGCCAACGGGCAGCCGCTTTCAGCTGATCAATTTAACTTTATTTATCGTCACGAAAAAACCTTAAGCGCGCATCACCTTGATGCCATCAACACTTACTACCTCAAAGCATCCAGGCAAAAATCAGAATCTTCCTTTTTATTTCACGGCAATGCCCTCAATCAAGCCGGCGTAAAACAACTGCAAAAACGCATACAAGCCCTCATTGCAGAAAACAGCGACCACCTTAGTTTTCAATTAAAACCCGAAGTATTCTTACAATTTCGTGCAGCCACGGTAAATGAACTCATCTTGTATCACGGCAATCAATTCTTAACAGGCGCGCCATTTTTTCCAGGCGGCATTCCTTATACTTTATATTTTCAATGGGGAAATTTATTTGGTGTCGCAAAATACCAAATGCTTCCGGATGAAAAAGACATTAAAGGCAATGCGCTCATTTATTTTGAAGACATGCACGATCGCTTATTGGAAGAATGCGTGCATCAATACCAAGCGCATCATGCGCCAGTACCCACTCCTTCGCCCAAAAAACAAGAAGCGCCTGAACCAACCCCCGCCCCCAGCTTCAAATCCCCCTTCACCATTCCAAAGCTTACCCTCGCGCGATTTCAATCGAGTGACGATAAAAAGAAGTAGTTTTTAGGGAGGACAGTGGGGCAACATTTTAAGCCTCACCCCTGCCCTCACAGCCATTAAGTTAAGGCTTGGCAAAGGAAAGCCTGCGCGTTAAGTCATGTGCAAAAAAGCCTACGCACCGGCTCGGCACTGATTTTTCCTCGCGACTTCGCGGCGCAAAAGGCGCGCTACCCTCGCGATGAATTTTTTTTGCCGTCGCTCAAACGCG
>DASTZQ010000031.1:0-33632 GCA_035764205.1 Gammaproteobacteria bacterium | reverse complement strand
TGTCAGATGTTTTTTTGGTATTTTTTTTGGATTTTGATTTTTCAAGCGAGGGTTTATGAAGAAAGCTAAGGCTTTCGCCTGATTTTTTCTTGATGATGGTTTCTGCTTCTGACACTATGCGTTTGATGATGGTGCTGATTTTCTTTTTTAACGAAGCGGCATGGCCGGTTTCTTCAGGTTCTGACGCTTTGCGCTTCAATGGCTCATGGTGTGATTTTAATGCTGCCTCAGCCGTGCTTTGATGATGTTTTTTACCGGCTTTTTTTTGCGGGAGTTCATAATCCGTGAATTCAATTAATAAATTACTTAATTGTTTGCCAGGTTTTTCATCGGCTTTACGTTTGACCGTTTCAATGGCTAGGCTATTTGAGATTTTTGCTTCTGTTTGTAAGTACGTTTTTAGATCGTATTGTTTGTCCATGCTGACAGGTTCATCGTGATGGTGAACCATTAGTAATTTTGCTTGCATAAGCAAAGTGTCTAAGCTGTCTTTCACGGTTTTACGGTAGCGCAGGTTGGGGTGGCGTATCTGCGACAGTTCAAGGTAGGCATGCATGGCAAGCATATAGGCCGCATTCGTTTTTTTGAAAGCTTCTGCCGCTGCTTTGTGGGCTTCTTCTCTCAGCGCTTTGTTGGTCATGACTAACAAAGGTTTTTTGGTGTCTTCTTTTAGTGTGTGGCAGAAGTGAATGATTTTTTCTTGTTGGGCTTTGCTGATAGTCATTGCTTTGACTCCTAATAATGTTATTAAAATTCTTCCTAAAAAATCCATTATGAACATTATATACGCAGTGTATTTTTGTGTCAATTAATAATGCACACACGCAACACAGGTGTTTAAATTTTAATTAGTTTTATTTGTGTTTTTTATAGTCGCGCCCGGGGGTGGCGGGTTTTTTTTAAGCTGTTACAATACGAGGCATTCAACATCAACCAAGGTATTTATCATGGTCAGAACCCGTTTTGCCCCCAGCCCCACTGGGTTTTTGCACATTGGCGGCGCGCGCACAGCCCTTTATTGCTGGCTTTATGCCAAAAAAACCAAGGGCACGTTTATTTTGCGCATTGAAGACACTGACCTTGAGCGTTCCACCCCGGAATCGGTGCAAGCCATTTTAGAAGGGATGGCATGGTTAAACCTTCAGCAAGATGAAGGCCCTTATTATCAAACCCAACGTTTTGATCGTTATCGCGACGTCATTGACCAACTTTTAAAAGAAGGTAAGGCGTATCGTTGCTATTGTTCCAAAGAACGCTTAGAAGCGCTTCGCACCGCACAAATGGACAACAAAGAAAAACCGCGTTACGACGGCCATTGCTTGAATGCACCTTTGCAAGATTCACCTTACGTGGTGCGTTTTAATAACCCGAAAACCGGTTCAGTGCAGTGGAATGATTTAGTGCGTGGTTCCGTGAGTTTTGAAAACACTGAGCTTGATGATTTAATCATTGCGCGCACCGATGGCTCCCCAACCTATAATTTCACGGTGGTGGTTGATGATTGGGACATGAAAATCACGCACGTCATTCGTGGTGATGATCACGTCAATAACACGCCGCGCCAAATAAATATTTTGCGTGCATTGGGCGCTGATTTACCTTTGTATGCGCATGTTCCCATGATTTTAGGCAGTGATGGCAAGCGTTTATCAAAACGACACGGTGCGCAAGGCGTGATGGAATATCGCGACATGGGTTTTTTACCTGAAGCACTGTTAAATTATTTGGCGCGTTTAGGGTGGTCGCACGGCGATCAAGAAATTTTTTCTATCAATGAATTAATTCAATTGTTTGAAATCACTGACATCAATCGTGCGCCTGCTGCATTCAACATGGACAAATTATTGTGGTTGAATCAACATTATTTAAAAACCGCTGACCCTGAACGGGTGGCGGTGGAGTTGGCCTGGCACATGTCGCAATTGGGGGTGGATTTGCACCACGGCCCGGCCTTAACGGAAGTGATCAAGGCCCAGGCTGAGCGGGTGAAAACCTTGCGCGAGATGGCCGAAAAAAGCCGATATTTTTACGAGCCTGTCAGCTTAACCGCCGAGCACGGCCCGCATTTTGACGCTGAGCTTATTAAGCCACTGGTCGCCGTTAGGGATGCCTTGGCCGTGAGTGAGTGGACAAAAGAGGCCATCCACGCTATTTTGACGGGCGTGGCTGAGTCGTTTGGTTTAAAAATGGGCAAAGTGGCCCAGCCTTTGCGGGTGGTGATGACGGGTGGCACGGTTTCGCCGTCCATCGACCTGACCATACAGCTCATCGGGCGGGATTTGGCCATTGAAAGAATAAATAACGCAATTTCTTTGTTGACAAAGTAATGCTGAGTTCTTATCATTGCGCCTCTCTTAACAGTTGATTAAGAGTGAAGTTTTAAGGGGCTATAGCTCAGCTGGGAGAGCGCTTGCATGGCATGCAAGAGGTCGCCGGTTCGATCCCGGCTAGCTCCATAAGTGTGTGAAAAACGGTTACGTCCCCATCGTCTAGAGGCCTAGGACATCGCCCTTTCACGGCGGTAACCGGGGTTCGAATCCCCGTGGGGACGCCAGTTTCAAAAAAGAGGTGCACTTTGTGCGCCTCTTTTTTTTGCCCTAACATTCCCCTCATCTGCAATTGCCTTATTCGTGATCAAAGAATATATTAATCTTTATTAATCAATGGTATTCTATAAAAAACGCGACAAGCTGAATGACAAAGTTTACGCCGTCTGTTGGTTTGAGGTTTGGCCTCGCAGCAGGCACTTCAATGGAACTGAAATATTGTATTTGGCGCAGGAAGAACTTTGAACAATTTCACCTGATTTGGCTTTCTTTAAGCTTTCCTTAAGCTTTCCTTAAGCTTTCTCAGGTAGAATGGCGCAAAATTACAATATAAAACAGGGGTGGGTGTTATGCAGGCACGTTCAGTGTGCGCTAGCGTGGTTTTCCACGCGCGCAATTTAAATACACGCGCATTAATGGCAATGGCCAACAACGGCATTTGCTTGAAAGAACAAGAAAACAATTTAAACGCAGTCATGTGTTTGGCGAGAGAAGGCCATCGTGAAGGCGTTGACCTCTTAATCAAGCAGTTTCATTTTTCAATTCAAGATGCCGTTTATCATGCTGCATTTTCTGGGCATGTGGCGCTTGTCGACCACTTAATTCGGCTAAGCAAACAGGCCTATTTGGTAAAATACCGTGCGATTAGGGGGTATATGAATGCTGGGCCCGATTACATTCAGCATGCTGAGACATTGTTAAACAATAATCCAGAAAAAAAACTGGTTGGGTTTTTGCAATATTTGATGGGCCTTGAAGAACTTGGCCATCCTGATGATTCGGAAGCGGTTGACGCGCAACTCGAGGGGGTGATAGCAAGCCCGCATTTTTATACCTTGTTAAGTTCAGTGATGTACGTCGCAGCCAAGCGTGGAGACATTGAGCGCCTTTCTGAGTTGAACGCGCTTTATTTAGAAGGTGAAGTGCTGGTTGACGGGTTAGATGTGCATTTTGAACCCGCATTCCTTTCCGCGACTTGTGATGCGGTTCTTGATACCAGTGTTATCAGGGGGTTTGTTTTAGGTTCTCATTTTGATCTGCTTGATCGTTACCTTCGTTTTTTTGCATCTCAGAACGAAGACATTCGCGAATCGATTTTTTTCAATCTCGGCATGGGCTTGGTTTTATTGGGTGATCTTGAAAAGCGCGAAAAATATTATGCGGATGCCGAGAAAGCAGGCGAGGTTTTTGTTAAAGCATTTATGGTTGGTGAGATGATGGGTTATTGCAAGTCTTACAACATGCCCAAGTTGAACGAGGTGGTGCGGTTATTGCACGTGCTTTGCGCCCCTGATGAACTTAAAGAAAGAGTCTTTGGCAAAATACTTGACTATTATGCATCTATCAATGATAGAGCGGCTATTCGTTTTCTTGATGTGGATTTCTTGATGGGCATCGACAGGCGGACACTCAGTGATTATTTTAAAGGGTGTGCGCTTGATGAGGCATTTTATATTTGCACAACAAGTGTTTGCGAGGCCAGTCGGGTTCTTTTTTTCCAGGCGATCCAACGCGTGACCAACGAAGATTTATTTGATCTTGAAAATGAAAAAGTCTCCGAATTAATGAGGCTGAATAAAATCAATTATCACATGAACGCATATTCCTTAACGACAGATCAAGCCACTATGTTAGATAAGTTTTTGAAGCCAGACGTGTATTCTCAAATTTGTTGTTTACTTCTTTCACCGCTCGGGCCTCATCTGTCAGTGATGGTGGTTGTGATTCGTGAATTGATTTGTATTTACCTTAGCAACAATAAGGCGATCCAAAAATTCACTCAAGTTGATATGGATCCTTTAGCGCATGCTGCCTTGGATGTGACCACGGCTAAGTTGCATGCTTATGCGGGTGCATTATTTGCGCGCCGACCGGATCGGCAGCTTTTTCAACCCAATCACACTCAAACACAGCAGCTTTGGAATGATGAATGCAAAATAAGATCAAGGGTGTGAAAAAAAAGTTTAATGATTAATTAAAAATTGCTGCAATGGGAAGGGCGATGAGGTTTTTTCCTAGAGGGATGACTTCACTGCCCATGTAAAGCAGAATGCCACGAATAAATTTTTCGCCGGCCATGTCGGCGAAGGTTTTTAGGCCGGTGAGGTCGTGCTGGCTTAGAGTTGAGCTTGCTTTGATTTCAACACCAACACACTCACCCTGGCGATTTTCAAGGATGAGGTCAACTTCTTGCCCCTTAGGTGTTCTGAAGTGATAAAATTCAGTCCGATATTTGCTCCAGCTATTTTGTTTAAGCAGCTCAGCAACAATGAAGTTTTCTAACAAACGACCAAGCATGCTCCCGTTCGTTTCAATGCGTTTTTGATGGGCATCAAGGAGTGAGGCAATGAGCCCAGTGTCATTTAAATATAATTTTGGTGATTTAACGAGTCGGCTACCTAGGTTGTTGCTCCAGGCTGGGACAGTGAAACATAAAAAAGTCGTTTCAAGTAAAGTAAAATAACGTTTTAAAGTTGTTTGTGGCAATTGAATATCTCTGCTAAGGTCGCTGAAATTGGTTAAGCATGCAATGCGTGTTGCTAGTAATTTCAGTAAGTGCGGTAACTGTGTTAAGCCTTCAATGTTTGCAAGGTCGCGCACATCGCGTTGCAATAGGGTTGTAATATAAGCATCAAACCAAGCAAAGCGTCGTGACTCTGTTCTATGGTAGGGCTCAGGGTATCCGCCTGAGAGCATGCGATGAATTAAAGTGTCACGAGCAATGGATGCGTATTTTAATGATGAAAAGGTGGTATTTTTATCAAAGGCTTGTTCAATAAAATGTTCTCGTTGGCCGTGAATTTCACCTTGGGATAATGGATAAAGATTAAGAATTTCCATGCGGCCAGCTAATGATTCACTGATGCGTGGTAATAATAAAATATTGGTAGAGCCGGTTAGTAAAAATCGTCCAGGTGTGCGAGTTTGATCAATGGCCATTTTGATGATGGGGAAGATTTCAGGGGCTTTTTGAACCTCATCGAGAATCACGGCGCCACGCTGGCCTTGAATGAAATGCAGGGGGTCGTGTTTTGCAGCAGCAAGCACATTGGGGTTGTCAAAGGTGAGGTAGTGTGCGTTTGTTGGCTCAAAGAGCGATTTAACCAGTGTGCTTTTTCCTGTTTGCCTGGCCCCATTTAAAAAAACGGCGGGGGTATCAGCGAGGGCGGTTTTTAGTGACTCAGTGATGTGTCTCTTGTACATGACGGCTCCTGGGTTAGGTTGTTAGTATACCCGGTTTTTTGTAAAAATTCACCATTAAGTGGTGAATTTTCACCCGAAAAGTGGTGAATTTTATCTATATATTTCTATATTAATCAAAGATGAATAAAAATTTAGTTAACATCATGGCTGGTCTTCATAAGAGGGGCGGCAGTGATGCTCTCCCTTTTTATGGCTCTAACACCATAAAAACAAAATATAAACCTTCAGCCATATATTGATTTTATGGCTGAAAATTTAGTTTAAGCCTCAACCCTCTAAACGTTGTTTTGATAATCGCATACCTTCAAAAATGCTGTCTGAGATAATCGCTGGAAAATTTGAGGGTAGCTGTTTGCTAACGGTTGTAATTACCGTATCAACGTTGTGTAGCATCTGAATTAAGCATTTTTCAGCCTCACTGGTAGAGAATCGAGCATTTTTTGCTGCGCCAATGAAGTGTCGTTTTTGAATTTCATTCCAACGGTAATGATTGCTTTCACTTTTTAGGGCCATTGCCATTTTTATTTTTTGCTTTTGTAGCTGTTTTTTTGCAATGATAGGGTAAGCTGAAAGAATATCGTAAAGTGGTGTCATTCGATATTTTCCTTCAGGTTCAATAAATAAACTGAAATTTTTAGCATGGCCATCAATGGCAGCTAATAACCAAAACAAAATTTGAGTTTGAAAAAATAGTTCGCGATCGTGATCCGGCGTGTTTGACCCAAGCAATAAATCCATAATTTCAGTGATGCCAGGGCCGCCGTCGGATTGATACTTAAAATTAGGTGAAATGCCTAAAGCTTGACACATATCTTCTTGCGGTAATCGCATTAACCAAGAATGATCACTCGCATATTTTCTATCGAAGCGTTCAATAACGAGCACTTTAACGTCGTTAAATAATTGAATGTTGGATGAAGCCGTTGGCAACCCAAAAGCTTCAGCAATTTTCAAACATAACCATTCATTTTCGCAGCTATCACTTAAATCAATTTGAGAATGTTGAATGGTGCCGATGGGTAGTTTAAATATGTGGCTGGTCGGTGTTTCACCTATCGGTTTGCACCATTGATTTTGATGAAACAAAAAAGCGGTTTTTTCCTGAGCACCAGCAATGGATATTCTAAAGTCATCGTTATGATTGGCCATGCCAAGCGGATTGGTTCTATAATTTTTTAATAAATCGGCAATTTCTTTATTGCTGATGGGTTCGGCTTTTATTTCATGCTTAAATGTATGTGCTTCACCTTGAATTAATTGGATGGCGCCAACACAGTCTTTGCCAATGCTAGAAAGTAAGTCAAATGGTTGGGTGGATTCTGTGTGGAATTTTCTTTGTATTCGTGCGCGAATGAGTTCATTGTCAGGGAGTAGATTATCAAAAAAATGATAAACAAGGTCGCCAACGTAAGGTTGGTTGCTTAATGGCAATGACAGTGAAATAGGGCGTGCACCAGCGGTTTCAAGCCAAGATTTTTCATAATGAAATTGGAGGCCACCATCTTTATGTTTTGTTAGAGTGCCAGTCAAGATGCCATTGAGAAGTACGCTTAATTGCTTTAATCTTGTGTTCATTTTCACCACTCTGCTTGCCAGGTTGATTTGGGTTTAGGTTGTTCATCTTTAGGGAGTGCATTTAAATCGAGCTTAATGGCTGACAAAATTCGGAATAACGTATTAAGTTGTGTGGTGTCAGGGTTTCGCTCAAAATCAGAAACAGTTTGTTGTTTAAGCCCAACCAGTGCGCCAACAGCAGCTTGGCTTAGTTTCAGTTTTTTTCGTTGGCTGATGACCAATTGAGCGAGTGCTTTGGGCGATGGCGCAAGCATATTTTACCCCCTATAACGGTTAAATTTAATTTTACACCCTATAGCGGGTAAAGTCAAGATTACCCCTTATAGCGGGTAATGTTGACTTTACTGTTAATAGCAATCCGCGGGCTCCGGCTGCTTGTGTCAGTCGATTCTATTTTGGGGTATACTCGCCCTAAGACCCTAACATGGATGTTAAGTCATGAGCTATATCCCCGTTGTCATTGTTGGCGCCGGCCCGTCTGGCCTCGCCATGGCCTGTGAGCTAAAGCGCCACGGCATTGCTTTTCGCATTATCGACAAACGCCCCGAAGCCACACGCACCTCCAACGCTGCGGCCATTCAACCGCGCACCCTCGAAATTTTCCATCAAATGGGCTTGATCGATCGCTTCTTATCAAAAGGCATACGCTGTCAGGGTGCTGAAATGCACATGGGCAACAGCCGTCGTTTTCTTCCTTTTGATCAATTGCACTCGCCTTATCCTTTTATCATGATGCTTGCGCAATCTGAAACCGAAGTCATTTTAATTGACCGCTTGGGTGAGCGCGGTGTTCGCATTGAGCGTAATACCGAATTATCAGGCTTGCAAAAAGTGGAAGGCCGTTACGAACTAACCATTGGCCGTGAAGGGCAACATGAATTATTAGTGTGTGATTGGGTGATCGCTTGCGATGGCGCGCACAGCGCAGTTCGTAAGCTCACCTCCACGCCATTTTCAGGCGATGATTTGCCCGATAATTTCATGGTGGCCGATGTTGAGCTGAGGGATGCTTTGCCCACTGATCGCGTGCAGCTCTACGACGATAACGGCTTATTATTAGGCTTGTTTCCGCTGGGTCAGCATTATCGTTTGGTCGCGAATGGCGTGAACCCAAAAACGGACATCACTGAAGCCATGATAGCAAAGCTCATCAAGCATCGCACGCACAATGCCTGCGAATTAAGTCAGGTGGTGTGGGCATCGCCTTTCTGGATACACAGCCGCATGGCCGAGCATTTGCGCCGCGATGCTATTTTCTTTATTGGCGATGCCGCGCACATACATTCACCGGTGGGCGGGCAGGGCATGAACACCGGCATACAAGATGCACATAATCTCGCGTGGAAATTGGCTTTGGTGTTGCGTGGTGAAGCTAGCTCAAAATTGCTAGATAGTTATGAGGCTGAACGTTTGCCCGTGATACGCGACATTGTGAAAGCGACGGAGCGCATGACAGAAATCATGGCATCGCGTTGGCGCCTCATGAATTTAGTCAGGCGCACCTTTTTTTGGGTTTTGAGCCGCACGCCTGGCCTGCGTGAAAAAATAAGCAATCGTGTTGGCCAGCTTTCCATTCGTTACGCGAACAGCCCCATTATTAACACACAACACGTGCCAAAAAATGCCCCTGTGCAACCCGGTGAGCGTGCGCCGGATGCGGTGATTTCAGGCAACATGACCTTATTCGATTATTTCAAGCAACCGCGCCACACCGTGCTTATTTTTACAGGCTTAACACCTTCAGGAAGAGCCAATGAAGAGGCCAAGGTGCTTTATAGCTGGCTGCGTGAATGTTTTGATCATTTGGTGCAAGCCTATGCGGTGGTCGTGAACCCCATCGACATTGAAACCGGTGTTATTTTAGATACTGCGGGTACCTTGCATCGTGCCTATGCCGCCACAGGCACACGTTTGTGCATTATTCGCCCCGATGGGGTGATTGCGCTGTTTCAAGAATTGCTAGACGAGGAAGCCGTGCAAACGTATTTTAATGTGTTGCTGAAGGAGAGGGTCGAGGCCTAGCATTTTGGCTGAACTTCGGTATAATTCGAAGTGGCAGGCATTGATCGAAACCTTACAAGCAAAGCCTGAGGAAGTCAGAGTGTTGATATGGTGTGCAAGCCTCTTCGAGGAAGCCTAAAGTATCACAGAGACCTCCACTTAGTATTCTCAGGTTTTCGATCAAGCCTGCCACGAATTCCGCTTCAAAAAAAACTGGCCAGCGTTTAAAACCACTGGCCAGTTTTGTCATGGCATCCGTCCTCTTCACCCACGAGGTGTTGAATGAAGAGGCGTAACAAAAAAATCACAGCAACCCAGTTAATTATTTTTTTTCGATTCCGTCCGGGAAATCTTTTATCATCCTTGGCCGCTCGACTCTTTTGTTAATTTCCACTACTGTGCAGTCAGTAGAGGTTATATAACTACTTTAACACGCGAGCGCATAGCTGCCTATTGGGAGCATCCCTAGCAGCTATCTCTTTGATTTTTCAGCATGGAAAATAACATTCAATGGGTTAGCGATGAATGCGAGTGATGTGGTCGTAGAGTGTAATGGCTGCATTTGCAGCAGACCCCATTAATTTTGCAAGCAGGGGTTTTTTCGTTTCAAAACAAAGGGCGTAAACCGTTGCGCTTTTGCTTTTTTCTAATAAATAAGCATCGCTGGTTTTGAGGGCGTCAATTAAATTTAAACTCAGTGCGTGCTCACCTAACCAATGTTCGCCGGTTGCCACTTTGTTTAAATCAATGTTGGGGCGATGCGTTGCAATGAGTTGTTTAAATTGCGCGTGTATGTCTTCCAATTCTTCTTTTAATTTTTCACGACCGGCATCGGTGTTTTTGCCAAAGACAGTGAGGGTGCGTTTATATTCGCCGGCGGTTTGCATTTCAAAGTCAATGTGTTTATCTTCCAGCAAACGATGAAAGTTGGGCAGTTGCACAATGACACCAATGGAACCAATAATAGCAAAAGGCGCCGCTAAAATTTGGTTGGCCACGCACGCCATTAAATAGCCGCCGCTTGCTGCAATTTTATCAATGATGACCGTGAGTTTGATGTTTGCATTTCGCAAGCGCATGAGTTGCGAGGCACCCAAACCATAACCATTCACTAAACCACCGCCGCTTTCTAAGGTGAGCACCACTTCATCTTGGGGATTCGCCACGTTTAAAATGGCTGTGATTTCTTCGCGCAAGGTGTCAACCGCAGAAGCTTTAATGTCGCCATTAAAATTTAAGACGTAAATCGCGGGTTTGACCGCTTCATCTGCTTTCGCTTTGGCTGCTTTTTTCTGGTCTTTTACGTATTGTTTGTAAGCTTTTTTAGGCAGGGTTTCAGCTAAAATGGCAGATTTGGTTTCATCCATTTTTTCGTTTAAATTTTTAAGCGATAAACGACCGCTGGGTTTTTGTTTGGCATTCGCAATGAGAATGAGCAAGCCAAATAAAATGACTAAAAACACAATTAAAATAATGAGTGCTTTTGAGGCAAATAAACCAAGGTCGAAAAAAAAGTTAGTCATGCTGTTTCCCTGTTGCTTTTGCGCGGATGAGTAAAATGGTTTGTAAGTGTTTCCCTTGTTTGCTATTTGGCAGCATCAAAGCCAGTGCTTTCCATTCCCAGGTGTTAGCAGCTTTGTTTAAAGGGAAAACCAGTTTCGCTTCGGGCTCGATTTCACCCGGGTGACGTTTGCGTATCCAGCTGTAAGAACGAGGCACCACGCCTACATAACCCACCCACAAAGGCGTGTTGGTTTTTTGAAACACGCGGTTGGCTTCCCACAAGCGAATCACTAACAATTGGTTGGCATTGTCTTGCATGCGGGTGATGACCAAGGCTGGTTTTTTATCGAGGTATTGCGGTGAAATTAAAGGTAAATATTGCGTGCTGCGAATATCGGCAATGCGGTGCAAGGTGCTAATCCAGTCGCGTGCCGGCGGTTTGCCCCAGCCTTCATTTTGCAAGGTGTCGCGAATGTTGTTGAGATTGCCTGCCCATTCTAAGTTAATGCGCTGTGATGGGAAGCCAAACAAGCTTGAGCGGAAGCTAGGGATGTCATTGTTTTTTTCCCACCAGGTGTCGGCTGAAATTTCAAGCACGGGCCAATTTTGCAGGGTGTGGTTCACTTGCAATTCAGCGAAGTGTTTGTGGCTGTAATAACCAAAGCTTAACACCATGGCAAGGAAGGTGATGCTTAACAAGCCCTTCACTGGCACGGGTTTTTCTTGAACGCGTTGGTAAGAAATAAGGGTGATGAGTAACACCAAGGTGCCAAGCAACCACCCGCCCAAGACATCCGTGAACCAGTGCGCGCCGAGATAAATGCGTGAGCAGCTGACGGCTAGCACCGTGATGGTGGCTAAAACATAAGGCAGTTTTCGTTTGGTCGCGAGTGAGCTTGCCACAAAATAAGCGAGGGCAAAATAAAACACAGTGGCAACCGTGGTGTGCCCGCTAGGCATGGAAAAAGACGTGAGTTGGTTCACAATGCCCCAAGGGCGAGGGGATTTCACGAGGTTTTTAATGCAATCCGCACCAACACTGGTGAGCGCAATTAATAAAGCAAAGTGAATGGCGAGCCTCGGCCTTCTTAAATAAAGTGCATAACCAACCATGGCTAAAATCACAGGGAAAATGACGGTGCGTTCACCCAAGAGGGTAAAGACAATCATGATGTTGCTTGCAAAATCATTGCGTATGCCGCGTGCTAAGTGAAATGCTGCATCGTTAGCCGTGAGGTTGGCCGCGCCTTGAAATTTAACTAAAAGACACAGTGCAACCAGGCCAAGCAACACCCAGCCGGCGTAAATGGCGGCATTTAGTTGCCCGTGTTGATAGTCAGGGTTGTGATGTTTTAAAACCGTGGTTGTCCAAGCTAAGCTGCGCGTTTGTTTTAGTTTATTCCAGAACCAGCTTTGCATTTGATCTATTTGAAAATGAATGAGTTGTAAAATTTTATAAACTAACCAGCAGCACAAGCTAACGAAAAGCATGCCTAAGAAGAAGGCTAAGATGACGTGCATGGCGATGTCGGGTGGGAGTTCGAGCGAAGCCGCGCCTAATAAAATGCCAGGCAACATGTAAGCCGGCGCCCAACCAATGGCTGAGGTGACATTGGCAATGGTAAATTGCAGTGGTTTCATGCCAAGCATGCCAGCAACCACGGGCACGAGTGCACGCACTGGCCCCACAAAGCGCCCAATGAACACACTCATGACGCCGTATTTGTGAACGAAATTTTCGCCTTTTTGTAAAATGCCGGGGTTGTGTTTAAACGGCCACATGTTGCGAATGCGGTCTTTGAAATAATGCCCCAGCCAATAGCTGATGCCGTCGCCGACAATCGCGCCTAAAATAGCCCAGAAAATGGTGCCCCATAAAGGGATGACGCCGGCGCCTGCTAAGGTGCCGATGGCGGTCATGGTGATGGAGCCAGGAACCACGGTGCCAATGATGGCAACGGATTCAGCGGCAGAAATAATGAACGTGGCAAGGCCTGCTAATTCCGGGTTGGCGTTCAACCATTGGAATAATGGGGTGATCATGTCGGTCATGCTTATACCTCTTCTCCTGCAGCTTGTTTATCCGCATGGTAAGAAGACCTGACAAGGGGGCCGCTAGCAATATTTTCAAAGCCGAGTTCCTTGGCAAATGTTCTAAAGTGATCGAATTCGGCAGGGGTGACATACCGAGACACCGGCAAATGAAATTTGCTGGGTTGGAGGTATTGCCCAAGCGTGACGCGATCAATGTCATGCGAACGAAGATCTTTGAGTGTTTGCTCAACTTCTTCATTGGTTTCACCTAATCCTAGCATTATCCCCGATTTGGTGGGAATGCCCGGATAGCGTTTTTTAAATTCCTGTAAAAGACGCAATGAGTGTGCATAATCAGAACCCGGGCGAGCTTGTTTATAAAGCCTAGGCACGGTTTCAATGTTGTGGTTGAAGACATCAGGCAAGGCTTTGCCGGTTTCTTCTAAGGCGAGCTCTAAACGGCCGCGGTAATCCGGCACCAACACTTCAATTTGAATGTTGGGTGATTGCGCGCGTATGGCTTCAATGCAAGCCGTGAAATGGCTAGCGCCACCGTCTTTCAAGTCGTCACGATCAACCGAGGTGATGACAACATAACGTAAACCCATTTTGGCAATGGTGCTTGCTAAGTGTGCGGGTTCGTTGGGGTCGAGTGGGTCGGGGCGACCGTGAGCCACATCGCAGAAACTGCAACGACGCGTGCATTTGTCACCCATAATCATGAAGGTGGCAGTGCCGTGCGTGAAACATTCTGGCAAATTGGGGCAAGAGGCTTCTTCGCACACCGTGACTAAATTATTTTCGCGTAATAATTTTTTTAATTCACCAACGGCAGGCGAGGCGGGCACGCGTATGCGTATCCAGTCTGGTTTGCGTAAAGGGTTTTCTGTCGGTTCAATTTTAACCGGGATGCGTGCTAATTTTTCGGCACCGCGTTGTTTGCCTTCGCTCATGGGTTGGTCTCGCTTTGCAAGAGAGTGGTTAATTGAGACGGCAGTGCGTCTGTCCAAGTGGGGGTATCATACCTTAGTTGCTGTGAAAGCGCGTTAATTAAAGTATTCCCTAGGGCTTTTGTTGAGTCTTTGATGCCCAATCCCTGGCAATCGATCATGGCTAATGTTTTGAATCCACAAGGGTTGATGCGTTTAAAAGGGGATAAGTCCATGGCCGCATTGAAGGCAATGCCGTGATAAGCACGGCCGCGCCTGACCCTGAGGCCAATGGAGGCTATTTTTTGTTCATTCACATAAACGCCGGGAGCGTCTTTTTTGGCGATGCTTGCAATGCCATGGTGGGCAAGTGTGGCAATGACGGCGTTTTCAAGGTGGGTGACGAGTTCCCTCACATTGCAATTTAACCTGTCGATATCGATGAGGGTGTAGATCATGAGTTGGCCGGGGCCGTGATACGTGATTTGCCCGCCTCTATCCGTTTGAATGACAGGAATGTTGCCGGGATTTAGCACGTGCTCTGGTTTGCCATTCTGCCCTTGCGTGAAAACGGGTTCGTGTTCAAGCAACCAGATTTCATCGGTGGTGGTTTCATCGCGTTCGTGCGTGAAGCTTCGCATGGCTTGCCAGCAGGGCAAGTAAGGGAGCGTGGGCAGGGTGCGAACCAGTAGCGGATGGGTCATAAGGCCATTAACACCAAAGGCGAAGCGGTGAGCGCGCGGTAGATGGAATCCAGTTGTTCGCGAGACTCAACGTGCACGGTTAAAGTGAGTGAATGGTATTTGCCGCCGCCACTGGTTCGTCTTTCAACGGCGGCGCCAGAAAACGTGGGTATGATTTCTTTTATCAAGGTAATGATATTGTTTTCAAACGTGCTGCTCGCCAACCCAAAGACTTTGATGGGAAAGTCACAAGGGAAGGTGAGCAAGCTTTCTTCGGTTGGTTTCACGGTGGCTAACCTGTGTTGAGTTTGTCGTTGTTGCTAGAAAAAAGATGGTGAAGTTGATACTTCACGGAATCCGCAGAGCGACGGAAAATGCTGCCCGTTGCATTATTAGCGAGGGCAATTAAAGGTGTGCTCGCAATCACTTGGTTATTGAGCGTGATGTTCAAGGTGCCGTAGGTTTGGCCTTTGACGATAGGCGCTTTCAAGGCACTGTTTAACTGCATGGAGGCTTGTATTTTTTTAAATTGGCCAGTGGGCACGGTGATATAGAGGTCTTGTGTAACACCTAAAGGAATGTCGGATTGTTGGCCTTGCCACACGCGTGCTTGCACCAACGGTGTTTGCGCATTGTAAATTTTGTGGGTTTCAAAGAAACGGAAACCGTAAGTGAGTAAGCGTATGGAGTCTTCGGTGCGACCAAGGTCGTTAGGCTCACCCAAGACCACGCTGACTAAACGCATGCCGTCTTTTTTAGCGGAGGCAACCAAGCAATAACCGGCTTCATCGGTGTGACCGGTTTTTAAGCCGTCGGCGTATTGGTAGCGCCACAACAAGCGGTTGCGGTTGGGTTGGCGTATGCCGTTATACGTGAACCATTTTTCAGAATAAAAGCCGTAATCTTCAGGGAAGTTTTTGATGTAAGCCACACTTAAGCGCGCTAAATCGTGGGCGGAAGAATAATGATTGGGGTTGGGTAAGCCTGTGCTATCCATGAAGTGGCTGTTGGTCATGCTTAAGCGTTGTGCTTGTTGATTCATTAAGTCAACAAAGGATTCTTCGGTGCCGCCGACGTATTCAGCGAGTGCAACCGCTGCATCGTTACCCGATTCCACAATGACGCCTTGCATTAAATCTTTCAAAGGCACTTCATCGTTCACTTTCACAAACATGCGCGAGCCTTCGGTTTTCCAGGCTTTGGTGCTGATGCGAACTTTGTCGTCAAAGTGCACTTGGCCATTTTTCAGGGCAGCTGACACAATATACATGCTCATGAGTTTGGTGAGGCTCGCGGGCGGCATGCGTTGATCGGAATTTTTCTCGGCCAAGATTTTGCCGCTGTTCACGTCCACTAAAATGTAGCCGGTGGCGTTGAGGTTAGGGGCGGAGGGGGTGAAAGTGGCCTGTTGGGGCTGGGTGGGCACGGGAATGATAGGGTTGGCCAAGGCGATGGTGGAGCAGGCCATTGCAAGTAGTAAGGTGATGTAAGCGGTTCTCATGGATATTTCCTTTAAACAAGACCAAAGCTGAAAGTTAATGGGCAAAGTTTAACAAAAGGAGGGCGAGAGGGCTATATTTTTCAGAGGCGGCGCAGTATGATTTTCAAGTTGGTGTTGATGGATTCGTTTACTCTTAAGGAGTTTTTATGTCTGTTTATCGTCTGATGCTTGCCTCTTTAGTGGCTGCTTTTCTGGCTTCCCCTGTGTTTGCTGATAATGCCACCGGTGGCGAGGCAACAGAAACAACGCAAGCGGTTCCCGTGCTCAAAGTGAATTTAAACACCGCGACTGCCAAAGATTTGATGAAAGTCAAAGGCTTAAATGCCTCGCGTGCACGCGCGATTGTGGTTTATCGTAAAAAACACGGCGACTTCAAAAGCACACAAGATTTAACCAATGTGAAAGGCTTTAAGAAAATGAAGCCGGACGCGTTCATGCAAATCGCTAATCAGGTGACGGTTCAGTAAGGTTTAAACCGCTGCCTCAGGTGTTTGGTTCGCTTGGGGCGGGTGTTTCAGCATCACTTCCCGATAAACTGCCATGGTTTGTGTCAGTGCTGTTTCGTTGTCTATCATTTGGTCAAGTTTCACTTGCCCAGCTTGCCCCATGGCAATGGCTTCCTCGGGGTGTGAGGCAAGATAGAGTATTTTTTGAGCAAGATCATCGGGGGTGAGGGGGTCAAACAGTAAGCCGGTTTTGCCATCGTCAATGAGCCATTCACACGTGCCGCGGCGTGAGGCAATGAGGGGCCTTGCTTGGCTCATGGCGTCGGTCATGACTAAGCCGAAAGATTCTAAGCCTATGCTTGGGAAAATCACCGCAGCGCAGTGTTGCACCCAAGGCGTGATGTTTGTTTGCCAGCCGAGAAAAATAACATTTTTTTCTAAGTGTGATTGTGTCACGAATGTTTTGAGTGAATTTTCAAGCGGCCCCTGGCCTGCCACATAAAGCATGAGGGTTGGTTGGGTGGCGTGTGCACGTGCAAATGCTTGCAATAAGAGCGTGCAGCCTTTGTGGTCGCCCAAGTTGCCCGCGAATAAAAAAGCCTCTGGGTGAATTGAGGGTGAAGCGGGTTGCGTTGGCGGCAGAAAAGGTAACACGGGGTAAGCCGGGGTGAAGCCTGCGTTCATTAAATAATGTGTTAATAAAGGTGATGGCGCGAGATAGGCGTGAATGGTGGCGCGTGCTAATTGACGTCGTTTTAAAAACAAGCCAAGCATCACCCAATAAAGTGGGCGTTTAAATTTAACTTGGTGTGCTTGTGCGCACTCGCGAGTATAGCCTGTTTTGCAAGGCGTGAGATCGCGGTGTATGTTTTGCGCGGTGGGGCAGATAAGGCTGAAATCGTGGGTGGTGTGCACAACGGGGTAGCCTTTTATTGCGCGTAACACCGTGGGTGTGTATTGCTTCATGTTATGAAGGTGAATCACATCGGGTTTAAATGTTTTTAGAATATGTTTAATTTTTAAATAAGTTGGTAAATGAAACAAGCATTGCCAGAGTAGTTTAGCGGGCTTAGTGCGATTTTGTTTGAGAATGAGCGCATCGTTGGTTTGCATGGCCTGCGGCCCAAACCCCAAGGAAAAAACTGTGTTGGTGGGAATGGCTTGCAGCCTGGCTTTCAGCTCGAAAAATGTTTTTTCAGCACCGCCCGTGGGGGTGTGGTTATCTGTAATAAGTAAAATTCGCATGCGCCTAGCATCCCATTTAGCGAAAATATTGTCCAGTTGTATTTTGTTTGACTTTGCGCCACATTCGGTTACATTAAACCCAAAATTAGGAAGTACCAGTAGAGGATCTCATGGCAAAAAAACGCGCATTAATTACCGGCATCACCGGCATGGTTGGTTCACACTTAGCCGACTATTTATTAGCCAACACGGATTGGGACATCATCGGCATGTGTCGCTGGCGCAGTCCGCTTGACAACATTTCACATTTATTACCCCTTATTAATAAAAATGAACGCATACAATTGCTTTACGGTGACTTGCGTGATTCTTCTTCTATTGATCACGTCATTCGTGAATCCTTGCCTGATTATGTTTTTCATTTGGCCGCGCAAAGTTTTCCGCAAACCAGTTTTACGGCACCACTTGATACTTATGAAACCAACATTCAAGGCACGTCTCGCATTTTAGAAGCCCTGCGTCAATATAAAAGCGATGCCATTGTGCATGTGTGTGCTTCCTCTGAAGTGTTTGGCCGTGTGCCCAAAGAAAAAATCCCCATCAATGAAGAATGCACGTTTCACCCTGCATCGCCTTACGCCATTTCTAAAGTCGGCACCGATTTAATCGGCCGCTTTTACGCCGAAGCTTATCAAATGACAGTGATGACAACCCGCATGTTCACGCACACCGGCCCAAGGCGCGGCGATGTGTTTGCAGAATCCACGTTTGCTAAGCAAATTGCCATGATAGAAGCCGGCATGATTCCGCCGGTGGTGAAGGTTGGTAATTTAAATTCTTTACGCACCATTGCCGATGTTCGCGATGCCGTGGATGCTTATTACACTTTGGTGACGCACAACCCCATTCCTGGCGAATATTACAACATTGGTGGCACGTTTAGCTTATCCATAGGCGAATTGCTTGATTATTTAATTTCTTTATCGCCCGAAGCGAAACACATTAAAGTTGAAATTGACCCCGCGCGCCTTCGCCCCATTGATGCGGATTTGCAAGTGCCCGACATGCGCAAGTTCGAGCAGCACACGGGGTGGAAACCAAAAATTACGTTTGAAAAAACCATGTCAGATTTATTAAATTACTGGCGTGAACGGGTAGGCGAACAAGAAAATTGTTTAGTGAGGTAATGACGCATGCACGCTTTAATTCACAGTGAAATTGAAAAATTAGCGGGTTTGTTAACGCAAATTCAGCAAGATACCGCTTTATTAACCTCGGCTAATCACATTGCTGAGCTGTGTGTGAATGCACTGAAGCAAGGCAAGAAAATTTTATTTGCGGGCAATGGTGGCAGTGCGGCCGATGCTCAGCATTTAGCAGCTGAATTGGTGAGCCGTTTGCGTTATAACCGCCCGGGTTTGGCGGCGATTGCCTTAACAACGGACACCTCTGCCTTAACGGCCATTGGCAACGATTATGCCTTTGAAAATATTTTCTCGCGTCAAATTGAATCCATTGCGCAGGCGGGCGATGTGTTCATTGCAACTTCCACCTCGGGCAAATCCCCTAACATTATTAAAGCCTTAAAAGCGGCGCGTGAGCGTGGTGTGGTTACCATTGGTTTTGCGGGCATGCAAGCACCTTTCATGGCGGAGTTGTGTGATGCCATGCTGTGCGTGCCATCGCGTGAAACGCCTAAAATTCAAGAATGTCACATTATGTTTGGGCACATCATTTGCGCCATCATTGAAGATGTCATGTTTGGCGCTGAATACGACCCGCAGCGTCAAAACACGGCGAATGTGGCATAAGCAATGAAAGCTATTATTTTAGCGGGTGGATTTGGCACGCGTTTGCAAGCGGCGGTGCCTGATTTACCCAAGCCCATGGCGCCCATCGGCGACCAACCTTTTTTGGCTTATTTACTCCGTTATTTAAAAAAGCAGGGCATTACGTCGGTCATTCTTTCCGTGCATTACCTCAAAGAAAAAATCATGGATTATTTCAATGATGAGTTTGAAGGCTTAAAAATTGATTATGTGATTGAAGATGAGCCTTTAGGCACGGGCGGCGCCATGCTGCATTCTTTGGCTTGCATTTCAACAACCGAGCCGGTGTTTGTATTGAATGGCGATACCTTTGTTAAATTAAATTACCGCGCCATGTATAACCAGCATCAAAACCAAGAAACGCGTTTAACGTTTACGCTGCGTGAAGTGCCTGATTGTTCGCGTTATGGTTCAGTTTTAACCGATGAAACGCATGTGCTTGGGTTTAAAGAAAAGGGTGGGGTGGGGCGTGGTTTGATTAACGCCGGGGTTTATTTAATGAATTCTGATTTATTTCACGCATATCCTGTTGCCAAGGTGTTTAGTTTTGAGCAAGATTTTATTTACCCTTATTTGCCTTCTTTGCGCCCGCATTATTTTCTAGCCAAAGATTATTTCATTGATATAGGCATTCCTGAAGACTACGCCCGCGCGAACCGTGATTTGCCTTTAATGATGGTCTAACGCTGTGCTTTCAAACCGAGAGCGGGCTGCGCGTGAAACGAATCCTATGCTTAATATCCTATTAAATCATTGTCGCGACATAAAAAACATAGACGCGCCTTTATTTGCGAAGCCTGGGGATCTCGTTCATTTATTAATGGCAAATAAAGCGCTGGCTGCTTTATTAAAAAATGACGAAGGCATTATTCGCTTCCTTAATAAAGCCCAAAAATTAATTTCGTATCAACAGGAGATGACCCTGTTGCTTAATAACAGAACGCGTTATTTGTGGGCTCTAACACTTTATGAATCCTTAAGCAGCCCGAGTAAATTTTTTTCGGTGATTTATTTTTTGTCTTTATTCGCTCTGATGGCGGTGAGTGGTGATGAGTTAGATGATCACAAGAAAATAATTATGTCGATACTGAGCCCGTCTTTATTTTTTATTTGTGTGTTGGGCATGATTCATTTTTTTTGTTGGGCGGCAAGTGAGGGTTTTCGGGAGTTTGGTGCGAGCAACACCCGGGAAGTGAATGCCTTGATCAATCGGGTTAGGGGTAAAATTAACGCAATCACGATTGCCGACCTGGATAAACCGGGTTGTGAAGGGTATATCCGTCATATGGTTTTCGCCGCAAAGGCCAATGAGCGCATTGAGGATTTTGTGCCGCGGCCTGGTGTTGCAAGGTACCCTTAATTGGGGTATAATTCATCTTATGACTATTAAACGGAAAAAAAGTGACGCATCTCATTTTTTAGCTAAATTAGTTGGCGAATTAACTTTGGCCAGCTTATTGTTGGCCATTCGTCAGGGCGAAGCAATGACACAGGTGGAATTTTCAAAAATGCTTAAGGTTTCTAAGCAGTATTTGTGTGATGTTGAGCGTGGTCGGCGCATGATTAGTCCTAAAGCAGCGGCTGGCTTTGCTAAACGCCTTGGTTATTCGCCTGAGCATTTTATTCGACTTTGTTTGCAAGACATGATTAATCGCGATGGGTTGAAATTTGTGATAGATGTTAAAAAAGCGGCGTGATATAGGTATTTGTTAAGCATTTGGTAGGGTGGATTAGTGGCGTGCTCTTCGCCACGTAATCCACCGACCTTCTTATTTTTTACTGACAGCGCTATCAATCTTTTCTGCTATTGTTAAAAGATTTTCTTCAGCCTTTGGCTTGAAATTTTTATTCGCACAATCCAGCGTGAAAAAATCATTTTGCCCATACCAATCGACGGTATACATAAAACCGGAATTATTTTTCCCATAAATCATTGGGTAGGCAGGTTTTTTATTGATGTAGTGTTTTATGGATTCGCGTGCTAGCGTAACAGAACCATGTGTTAATTCATTATTCATTTGTGAATAGGCGCAAGAACCCAAGTTGGGGTCGGTGAAAAAAACCTTAACGCCCGTCCAGCCTTTGTCTTTGATGTAACTTCCGATGGGTGCAAAACCGTTAATGTGTTTAACGGGGATGGCGTTGTATTTAAATGCTAACGGGATGTCATTGATGGATTTTTTGAGGTGGGTGTCGGTGGCATCATTACTTGCGCTAAATGTATTTATTTCATCGCGAGCCGATTTTTCACGATTGATCAAAAAATTGATGTATCGATCATCGTTTGTTTCATGATAGCCTTTTTCAGCAATTTCTTGCTGTATTTCAGCGCTATTTTTAGCTTGTTCGTCGGTGATACCCATTGAGGCTAGCGAGGCAATTTTAATGTCTGCATGTGCCATGAATGGAAAAGCGAGTAACGCTGCAACGGTTGTTTTGTATTTCATTTCATTCCTTTTATCTAATGAAGTAAGATGCTTTTTCTTGAGAGAGATGCATTCCCTTGAACATTGCAGCGGGCTGCTCCCCTCCGGCCCCGGAGCTTAGCCATGAAATGGGGCGCTATCTGCCGGAGGGGTGGGGGAGGCTGCTCTTGATGTTATTCACTAAGCCGCCGCAACCTTCGCAAAATGCCACTCATACATCGCCCTCAACCCATCCACCAACGCAACCTTAGGCTTCCACCCCAACTCAAACAAGCGCGAACTATCTAAACACTTCCTCGGCGCGCCATCGGGTTTAGCAACATCCAGCTCAACGCGGCCTTCATACCCAACCACCTCCGCAATCAAGCGCGCCAACTCAGCAATGCTAATTTCCTGCCCGCTGCCCACGTTAATAATATCCAACTCATTATAATGATCCATCAAAAACAACAAGGCATCCGCCAAATCATCCGTATAAATAAACTCCCGCATGGGCGTGCCGCTGCCCCATAAAGTTACCACCGGCAGCTGATTTTCTTTCGCTTCATGAAAACGCTTCATTAATGCCGGAATCACATGCGAAGCTTCAGGGTTGAAATTATCACCGACACCATAAGCATTGGTCGGCATGGGAACAATGGCGTTAAAGCCATATTGCCTGCGATACGCCTGACACATAATAATGCCATTAATTTTCGCCGCCGCATAAGCCACATTGGTGGGCTCAATCAAGCCGTCTAAAAAAGCGGATTCTGGAATGGGTTGCGGCGCCATTTTGGGGTAAGTGCAAGCCGAGCCCGGAAACAAAAACTTTTTAACACCGGTTTGATAAGCCGCCTCTATCACATTGCAATGCATTTGCGTGTTATCAAAAATAAATTTCGCAGGGTAAGTGTTGTTCGCATGTATGCCGCCCACAATGGCTGCCAAGTGAAACACCTGATGGGGCTGATGCGTTTGCATATAATCAAGCACCTTGGCCTGATTGCGTAAATCTAATTCCTGGTGGGTGGGGGTTAATAACTCAGCCTGAGAATTTTTTAAACGTCGCACAACAGCGCTGCCAACCATGCCTGTGCTGCCGGTGATGAGGATTTTGTGGGTGTTAGGCATGAACCTCGCTCCTTGATGGTTGTGAAAAGTGTGTCTGAGTTTACCAAAAACTAGAAAATTTTCGATGGTTTATTTGCTGCTGCTGAAAAAGGGGTGGTTACCTTGATTTTTAACCACGGAAACCCGAAATTAACCCCTGATTTTCGACCATTGAGGCTGTTTTGGGTGGCGCAGGTTGTTCTGGGTTTTATGTAACCCGTTGAATTAAATAACTTTATGTTAATTTTGTTTGGTGAGAAGCCAGGTATAAATTTTTACCTTGAAAAACAAGCATGGCGTGGCTGTATTTCAAGGGTGAAATGAAGCGGAGTGCGTTAGGGTATGGGTTGCTCCGTTTGTGCGTTATCTGGTAATGTACGGATCATTCGGTTTTTCGCCCAAGCACAGTATTTATGATTAACAAGGGATAAATTTAATAAATGCAACCACGTATTTCAATTATCATGCCAATTTTTAACCGAGCTGATACCGTTGAGCGTGCTCTTTTGAGCATTAAAGCCCAGACTTATAAAAATATTGAATTAATAGTCTTGGATGCAGGCTCAACCGATGGCACCTTGGATGTGCTTAAACGGTATGAATCAGAATTTGCCTATTTCCGTAGCCAGCCTGACAAAGGCGCAGCTGATGCAACAAACGAAGGTTTAAAGCGTGTGACGGGTGATTTTGTTGGTTTATTAATGGCGGATGACACTTACGAGCCAGGGATCATTGAAGCCGCTGTTCATGCTTACCAAGCCAACCCCAAGCTAGACATGATCAGTTTTGGTGCAAGAATTGTCATGATGGATAAGGGCGAAATAAAGACCCTAACGGATTTAAATGATCCAAGTCGTATGAAGTTAAATTTTTGGAATATTACGATTAAGGAAAATCCAAGTATTTGCAGTCGATTTATCAAGCGAAGTTTCTATGAGCGCGTTGGTCCTTTCAATGCGGTTGATGATAGCGGCGTTCAAATTTTAAGCAACGACCGTGATTTTATGTTAAGGGCTGTCTTGGCTCGTGTGAATGATACCTATCTTAATCAGGTAGGGTATAATTATTTTGCGCATGCGGGGTCGTATTCTTTTAATTCGGAAAATAAAAGTTATTTTAGGCATTGCCAAGAACATGTTTTATTGGCAAAAAAATTCATGTTTAATAAAAACTTAAATATTGGTCAGCGTTGTGTTATTACTTATTGGTATTTTAGAGAGTGGGCGAAATTAGTCTGTTTCAAGTTATTTGGGCGCAGCATTAAGTCATTAATCGCTCGAAAGGCTTAAAAGAAAATCAGGGATAAATTGAATGAAGAAAACAGCTTGGATGTTGGAGCGTGGTTTATTTTGCGGTTTTTTAGCGCTGCCAGTGATTTATACAATACTTTACTTAATGAGAACCAATCAGCTGCCTCAAAATGATGCTGCTAATTATCTTTATACTGCGGTTGACATCTATAAATCATTTGTTGGCCATCACCTTTTTCATGGCTTAAAAGGCTTTTATGACATTCGGGGTTGGCGTCCAATATTTTTCCCGAATTTATCGGTTCCGTTTTTGCTTGCATCGGGTGGGAATTTATTTGTTGCATACTGGGGTGTTTCACTCTTATGTATAAGCGTGACGGTGTTTTATGTGTATCTTTATTTTAGGTTATTGCTTGATCGTCTGCCAGCTTGTATTGCAACCAGTTTAATTTGTCTGCTGCCATACGTGCAGGCTCAAATTGTTATGTTTTATGCGGAAGCAGCACTTTTTCCATTAATCATTGGTAGTGTTTATCATCTTATTCAGTCTGATTATCTCAGGGTATCTAAACACACGTATGCATTTATTGCGTTCACAGGCTTGGCTTTAATGGTTAGACCAATTGAGGCGGTGACGCATTTAATGTTCATTCTCGCCCTTTTTGTTGCGATTGGTTGTAGAGGTGGTGTTTTTTCAATAAGTGATATTTTAAAAACAGTACTTATTGCCCTGTTTGGGGTTTTTCTTTTTTCTGCTTCAGCGATAATGCCTTATCGTCATGGTTATGTTGTTCCTGTCGCTGATAATGGCGGCCCGCTTGATCAAAAAATGGAAAAATTTGCCCATGTTTTATTTACTGGTTCTGGGCTTGTTTTTTTGGCAATGCTGGTATTAGTGGGTGTTTTTTATTTGAAGCGCAATCCGCAAGCGGTTAAAAAAAATAATTTAGTCGCATCGCTGACTGGCATCTTGATTATTGTGTTGTTGTGGTATTTGCCGCATGGGTTTGACACCTTCCAATGGATATATCGAACCTCCCTGGGTGATGTGGCAACAAGTACAGGTTCTTTATCGGGGTCGCAATTTTCTTTGAGTGTGCTTGGTATTTATTTGGGCGATGAAGGGTGGTTTGTGGTGGCAGGGGTGGTTGCTGCCGCTCTTTTTGGTTTGATAAGCATGAATGGGCGGCGAATGTTTCACTTATTGACTGCACTGCCTTTAATTTATCTTACTTTAATGAGCCCTTTCCCTGTTTGGGAGGCTTTTTATACCGTTCAAATTGTGACGCGAAAGTTATCCATCGTGTTCCCAGCATTATTGATGGTGATGTTGTTTATCGCATTGCAGCGCAGTAAATGGTTTTCATTTCGTTTAGTGTTTGTTGCCATCATAGGATTGGTGCAGTCTTTTTTGCTAATATCTGCACTCTATATTCAAAATTACCCTCACCGGTTTTCTTCGCTCATGTTAGCGATTGGTGATTTTATTGCGCAACCATCGGTTATTCAGCCAAACCCACACGAGGTTGCGATTCAATTCTTTGACAATTATGAAAACGCATTAGCTATAAAATCGATTGGCTTGGAGGTGATTCCAGGAACCCCTGACGCAAGGCATCCTGTTGAGGCTGAGCCTATTAATCCTTTCCTGTTAAGTTTAATGCTTTCTGCCTCCACGCGACCCTATTATGCAAATTATTTGTATTTTGGGGTTTATGATCGTAACAATGTTCGGGCCATTCAAAAGCAATATAAGACTATTTTTTTATCAGACCAGCAGGAAGCGATGCAAATATCAAAAAAATCTGCTGACGTGTATTTATTGAAGTTCCAACAAGAATCTAATCCAAGCCTGAAAACGTTTTATGAATTTATGTATCATTATAGTAATAACACGCTATCAGCGATAGGTTGGAAATTGGGGCCTTGTATTTTTATGGACACACAAGCGCATGGCCGATATCGTGCGTGTTTGCTGGTGGCGCTTGAGTGAGTTTATTTTCTATGGATGTTCCATGCATTATCATTACATTTGAAATTATTTAAAGTTTTGAGGTTAAGTAGCTGCACAAGAATATCTGTTTGATATTTACGCAGATTTGCTCGCGGGTTTTAGCTGGCTGAAAATCTTAGCTGGTGTTTAGTTTCAAAATATCCTTGCTATTCTTGCTAATATTTTATAAATTTCCATCACTAAATTCAGGATGAGGCCTTATGCATACCGACGCGCTCGTTGCAAAATTGTACAAAAGGATGTCATTAATTCGGCGGTTTGAGCTAAAGCTTGCCGAAATCTATCACACCGATGCTATTAAAAGCCCCGTTCACCTTTCCGTTGGCCAAGAATCCATCGCTGTTGCCGTCTGCGACCCGCTGGCACCTGACGATTTTATCGCCAACACTTACCGCTGCCACGCCACCTACATCGCCAAAGGCGGTGATTTAAACGAAATGATGGCCGAACTTTACGGTAAATCGGGTGGTTGCGCCGGCGGTAAAGCAGGCTCCATGCACTTGGTCGATTTCAAGCGTGGCATCATGGGTGCTTCTGCCGTGGTTGGCACGCACATTCCGGTGGCAACCGGCTATGCCATGGCTTTAAAAATGCAGGCGAAAGTCACCGGCCATCAACGCGTCATGGTTGTTATGTTCGGCGATGGCGCCACCGAAGAAGGCTGCTTCTACGAATCCATTAATTTTGCAGCGCTGAAAAAACTCCCTATTTTATTCGTGTGTGAAAATAACGGCCTTGCCATTCATACTCCCATTGAGCGCCGCTGGGCAACCGATAAACTCTGCGAGCGTGTTGCCACTTACGGCATAGAAACCCACAAAATCACCGACCACGATGTGTTTGCGCTGCGTGATAAAGTGGGCACCATTGTGAACCAGCTGCGTCAGCCTAACGCTGGCCCGGTTTTCATCGAATGCTCAACCTACCGTTGGTTGGAACACGTCGGCCCAAGAGACGACCACGAAGACAATTATCGTGATTTAAACGAATACCGCGAATGGAAAGCGAACGATCAAATCGCGCGCTTGGCTGGCATGCTGGATGATGCCACACGCCAACGCATTGACGACGAAATCACCGCTGAAATCGCCGCTTCTCAAGCCTTTGCAGAAGCGAGCCCCTATCCCGCACCTGAAGAATTATATAGGAATGTTTATGCAAGCTAATGCACTCAAGGAAGCTAAGGTTCAAGAAGGTGTGCGTCTTATTCGTTACGTGGATGCGCTGCGAGAAGCCTTTGAGCAAGAAATGGAGCGCGACCCCAGTGTCTTTTTATTTGGTCTAGATGTCGACGACCATAAGGGCATTCAAGGGTCAACCGTGGGTTTGCAAGAAAAATTCGGCGCTGATCGCGTTTTTGGTACGCCGCTTTCAGAAGATGCCATGACAGGTGTTGCCATTGGTGCGGCCATGGCTGGCATGCGCCCCATTCATGTTCACATCCGCATGGATTTCATGCTGCTTTGCATGAACCAACTCGTTAACATGGCTGCTAAATCGCATTACATGTACAACGGCCAAGTGAATGTGCCTTTGGTGGTTCGCACCATGATAGGCCGTTCTTGGGGGCAGGGTGGGCAGCATTCACAAGCCTTGCATTCTTTATTCATGCACATTCCTGGTTTGAAAGTTGTGGCGCCATCCAACGCCAACGATGCAAAAGGCTGCATGATCGCCGCGATTCGCGACAATAACCCGGTTATTTTTATCGAACACCGTTTGCTTTATTCGGTGGATGGCTACGTGCCTTACGGTTCTTATGAAGTGGAACTCGGCAAAGCGCGTGTGCTGCAAGAAGGTGAGCACATCACCATTCTGGCCGTTTCCCACATGATGATGGAAGCGCTGCGTGCGCGTAAGCACCTTGAATCCATCGGCATACAAGCTGAAATCATTGACCCTATCACTTTAATGCCCATGGACATGGAAACCATCATGGCTTCCGTGCGTAAAACGGGTAAGTTTTTAATTGTCGATAATGCGTGGCTCACCTGTGGTGCGAGCAGTGAAATTGTCACCCGTGTTTATGAAATTTGCCAACAAACCGGTGAAGCGGTGCCTGATATGGCGCGCATGGGTTTTGCTCCAACAACCTGCCCAACCACACGCCCACTGGAAGACGAGTTTTATCCCAATGGTCGAACCATTGCAAATAAGGCGTATCAAATGGTGACAGGTAAAAATGATTGGTCGCCAGCCGCTGATGCAAAAACGGAAATTGATGCGTTTAAAGGGCCGTTTTAGGTTGCATTGATAAGCATCAATAATGGAATGTGTGCATTGCTCTTTAGTAAATGCAATGCACATTAGAAGGATGAACTCTCATGGGTATTTATAATTTAGCAGTCAGAAAATTAAATAAATTAAATGATATTCGTTTAAGAAGAATGGGGCGATGGAAAGGCTCAAATACAGTCAAGGTAAATCATTCCGCTATTGCTCATGATGTTTTAGAAACCTCCCTTGTCCAACTCGTACCAACAAAAAAATCCACTCAAGTGATAGGGAAAAATTGGCTTGCTAATTATTTTGATAATCAAGCCTCAGAGCATGGCGAAGACGGTATCATTAGTAAAATTTTCGAAATTCTTAAACCGAAGAACAAATGGCTTTGTGAGTTTGGTGCGCACGACCCCGAAATTATTAGCAATTCATGGCGATTAATCAACAAAGAAGGTTGGTCAGGTGTTTTGATTGAAGGTGATGATAAGCTTTATGAAAAGCTTCAAAATTATTATAAAAAAACAAAAACAGTAACATGCCTTCATAAAATGGTTAATTATGAAGGTGAAGATAGGCTTGATTTAATTTTAGCATCCACAGCTATTCCTAAAAACCCAGATTTAATGATTATTGATATTGATGGAAATGATTACCACGTGTGGGATGCATTGGTGAATTATGACCCTGAAGTTATCATGATTGAGTTTAATGCAGCTATCCCCTTAGACATTCACTTCGTTCAAGAAAAAATATTCTTCTTGAATCAAGGCTCTTCGTTGAGGGCGATTGTTTCATTGGCTAACAAGAAAGGGTATAAGCTGATTGCTGCAACAGCATGGAATGCGTTTTTTGTTAAAAATGAAAATTATAATTTGTTTTTCTCATCAGATGTTAGCTTGGAAGAAATGTATGTTTATCCAGCCAAGCACCCAATTGAGATGAGGGCATTTCAAACTTACGATGGTACGATTGTCATATCTTATTGGAATGAAATGATGTGGCATAGTGTCAATTTAAAACAAAATGATTATCAGGTTTTGCCAGCATCTTATCGTGTTTTTAGAAGGGAGTTGGCAGTTCAAGATTTTGAGTATGAAAAAGCAGGTAAACGTTATTCAGGCGAAGATGAGAGCAAGAAGCATTTAACTAAGATTAACGAAAAACCATCAAATCGCATTTCGGCATTTGCGCGAAATGAATATTCTCGTTATGGCGAAGATGGAATTATTGAGCAGTTGGTGAAAGTTATTTCAACACATAATCGTTATTTTGTTGATGTGGGTGCGTGGGATGGAGTGACGCATTCCAAATCAAGAAATTTAGCCATTAATCACGGTTGGCGTGGCCTGCTTGTTGAGGAAAGCGTCGATGCTTATGCTAAGCTTCGCACGGGGTATAGGTCAATTTCAGCCATTGCAACGCTTAATTCACCTTTGGCGCTGGAAGGCGAACATTCTTTAAATGCAATGCTTCGCGCACAAAATGCGCCAAATGACCCTGACTTCATGACCATTTCTGTTTACGGGATGGATTATTATCTTTGGGAGTCGCTAACTGAATACACGCCAAAAATTGTTGCCATTCAATTCAACCCTACCATTCATAATGAATTAAAATTCATACAAGCTAATGACTTTGAGATTAATCACGGTTGTTCATTGCGAGCGCTCTTGGAGCTTGGCAATTATAAAGGGTATGAGCTTGTGGGCGTTACACTAGACACGGCTTTTTTCTTGGATCGAAAGTACGCATATCGATTTTTTGAGCTTGTGCAAGCGACGAAAGGTGACCTTGATGAGATGTATGAACCTTATTTAATGCGCTTATATCAGCTTTATGATGGCACCTTAAATTTGGAAGGATTGGATAGATTATTTTGGCACAACATGCCAATTGATTTAGAAAAAATCCAGGTAATTCCTAAGCACTTGAGGCAATTTCATCAGCATGCTGATGGGAAAAACAAGAAATTTTTTTATAGGGTTTAGGGGGTGCTTGTGAATAAAGTTGGATGTGAAGGTATAAAATACTTAGATCGTGATGCCCTTTATCACCAGCTAAAAAATTTTACTAAGGGTATGGCGGTCACGAAAGATAAATTTGAAATGCTGATTCCAAATTGTAAGCTTGAAGACATTGAATGGAATCACATGGATCAAATGCACAGACCAACTATTCATAACACTTATGAGAAAGGCATTCGAATTGCTTGTGGTGAAAGATTTGCCGTTTCATTAACACAATGGGCAAAATGGCCATTTTTTATCACCGTAACGGATGTTTATGTCGAGCAGGGTGTTTTTTATCAATCGCTTTCCATTGCCGGAATTATTTTTGTTCATTCGATCATCACCATGGAGGTGCAAGGTGATGGTATAAAACTAGTGGATGAGTGGTTTATCGCATCTAAACGAATATTCAAACCCATTCAATGGATTCTAAATAAAAAACTACACAAGCTAAACTACCGATTACAAATTGAAGATGAGCCTGTTAGGCAGGGCCGATTTTTCCTAAGGAAAAAGGGTTATCGATTTAATACGGATTCGCCAGATTACTTAAATTCAAATTTAATGAAGCACAATACAAGATATCCTATTGATGATGAGGTGATGGAGCTTGATCTCTTGGGTGTTGGGCCTGAAGCGGTTACAAAAACATCGCATGGCATCGATTTTTTAGTGAAGTGTGAAGATAATCGTTTTTATATTTGGCCTGCTGTTTGTCCGCATGAAGGTGGCCCGCTATCAAAAGGCAGTTGTGACCATGATCAAATTACTTGCCCTTGGCATGGCTTAAAATTCATGGCTGTTCAGTTAAGCCAAGAAAAACCAATGGCGCAACGTTATGGGTTTAATTATGAATTAAAAGACAATAAAGTTTATGTCGTGAAATTAAATCAATTGTTTGATTGCAAGAGTGAACTAAAGGAAGCTTCTTCAGATTATAAATAGGCAACCAAGGAATATTAATGCTGAATTTTTTAAAAGCAAAACTAAACAGATTGATGTCATCAACCCCGTTGCTGGCGCTAGATAAAGTTTTGTTGAAAGATAATCTGCCGTTATCGGACGATGAATATCGCAAGGTTTCTGATATTTGTGACATTTTTATTGCCATCTCACAATCGGCAGGGCAGGCCATGATTGCGCCCCCTAAAGGTGGTGTTTTTTGGGATCAGGCTAAACCAACGATGGGCCCATTTGAAATTTATAACAGAAAAAATCGAGCCGAAATAAATCACTTATTTTTGCTATTTAACGCGTTTAGAGATTTTTGTGCATTAGCTTATGAGTATGAAGCATACACACCGAAACCGGATTATTGGGTTAGGCGATATCAACAATTAACGCAAGTGGTTGATAAGCGTTGGCATGCCGCGCTCCCAGCAAGATTTGGTGAGATTGGTTGGTGTATTGATGGGTTGCCTGTTAATCGCTGGACTTCGGTGAATCAAGATAGAATTAATGTGTTGTCAATGTTGGGCATTACCGCTTATTTGGAAACCTTGGCTTCACCACGCATATTGGAAATTGGCGCTGGGTCAGGAGAATTGGCCTATACTTTATGCAAGGCACTGCCAAGTTCATCCTGGTACGACATTGATTTATTGGGGTGTTTAATTTATTCAGTGATTCAGATGTCTGTTAATCTTCCTGAGAGAAATCATTATATTTATGTTGGTGATTTGCCTTTACCGGAAAACCTGAATCAAAGCTTCATGATACGTTCAGCGCATCAGGCATCATTGTGTCATAATGCGAATGTATATATCCCTCATTTTTTAGCAGAAGACTTTAGAAATAAGCTTAACATTCACTTTGCTTATAATACGTATTCTTTTGGCGAGATGCCAAAAGAAGCGGTGGAAGCTTATGCTGATTTGCTTTCTGGGTTTCTTTTAAAGGAAGGGGTGTTATACGAGCAAAATGGGTATTTCCCGGAAAGGGGCGGCGATAATGCAGAAAACATTCTTGCGAAGCAATTTAATAAGGTATCCCTTCCAAAAAAACTAAATGGTCAATGGTTACCTAATGGCCCCACTGGTTTTTGGGATAATAATGGATTGGGCGATGCTGTTAAAAACATGGTGTCGTCAGAGCATGTTAGTAATATGATTGATGCGTTTAAAGAAGCAACAGCTTCCAGTGATATTACTTACCCAAATGAGTTAATGTGGCCTAAAGTTTATGAGCTAATAGACGCACATCAAAATGTTAGCTTGCTTTATCCCTGGAAAACGGTCGCTTAGTTTATGCATGAGTAAGAATGCACCTAAATTATGACGTCCTAATTTGCAAGGATTATTAAAATAATGCGTAAATATCTTTTTTTAAGCTATTTCTTATTTTCAATGATATTTCCTCTTATTTTTATTATCACTTGGTTTATGAAAAATAATGTATTGCCAACGGGCGATGCCGCTAATTATTTTGACACGGCATGCGGTATAGCAAAGGTTTTTCAACAACAAGGTTGTTTATCAGGATTATTTAGTTTGTTTTTATTAAGAGGTTGGCGGCCAATTATATTCCCAACCTTGATTGTTCCATACTTGATTCTTTTTCACGGTAGTTTGATGTATGCATATATATCGCTTGGGTTGACGGTGTTTGTTCTTTCGGCTATATACACATATAAGTATTTTCGCTTATTATTGAACTATTTTCCATCAATCATAGCAACCAATATTGTTCTTTTGTTGCCGCATATTCAAGCGATGATAATTAATCTATACAGCGAATCGCTATTATATCCATTTATGATCGCGTCTATTTATTACATGGTTAAGTCTGAGAGCTTTAGTCAAAAATATTATAGCGCAATGAGCTGTTGTTTTTTTTCTTTATCTATTTTAACGCGCCCAGTAGAACAAGTTTTTCATTTGCTCCCTATTCTCGCTTATTATGTGATTTTCTTTTGCCGGGAAAATAAAAATAATTTTTCGAAGATGTTGTTTGTTGTAATCATGCTGATGTTTTTATCATTTATTTTCCTTGTAAATGCTGGCGCGCTTAATGGTTTTTCATTTTTTTCGATAAAAGAATCTAGTTTTGTTTTGGGTTTATTTTTTTTAGTAGCATTATCAATGCATCTTCATAAAAAAAACAATAATCTAAAGTTTAAGTATTTCGTTTTGAGCATTTATTTCTCAATACTTATTGGAGTAGCATGGTATCTTCATTTTGCA
>DASTZQ010000030.1:0-26620 GCA_035764205.1 Gammaproteobacteria bacterium | reverse complement strand
TTAGATGAACCCGCAAATTTTGCGCCAAATCCGAATAAAATGTACCAAGCTGACTACAAAGAACTTTATGATGCTAGCAATTACGTTATTAATACAACCCGTTGGGCGGTTTTAGAATCACTTTCTTCCCCTTACTTTTATTCTCCTGACTTTCCTCCAAAACTCACTTATTACGTTCAGAAAGGCACCACCAAAATATTTGCCCGTGTTGGTTTAGATAAATTTATGGAACACAACCGACTTGGTCAGCTAGAGGCTGCCGTTTATCAAGAGCTTAAGAGTGACTACCACTTGCTTATTATAAATAATATTCTTCATCCAAGACATGCTGTTTTTTGCTGCCCGTGGAAAGGCGTTGTGCTTCCAACAAGCGAAGCAGAGGCTAAATTACGCATCCCAACCAGGCACAGAATAAGCGAACGCACTCAAACCCATATGCTGTATTACAACCCTGAATACCACAAGTTAAAGCCATTGCGCGCCCCTGTTCACGCGGGTTCATTGGCACCAAAATCTGCCGCGCTTGACCCCATACAATTTTTTAAACAGGCAGCGAGTAAGCTGCGATTACTGAGCGACTCACGTCACCTGGGCGAGATTGAGGCTAATCAAGCCTTGAGAAAACCGCGCTAACCAAATGATTTAGGTGCGTAGCCCAGATCAAACGCCTTTCGTTTGATCTGGGATGGTCGTGGATGCTATAACCCGGATGAAGCAAAAGGCGCTTCATCCGGGCTACAACGCTTCAATCATTTTTAGTGCCGTAGCCCAGATCAAACGCCTTTCGTTTGATCTGGGGTGGTCGTGGACGCTATAACCCGGATGAAGCAAAAGGCGCTTCATCACGGGCTACAACCCTTCAATCATTTTAGCTCAAACAAGAAGCGTTTGGTCTAGACTACGCTTGCTAAGTCGACATATTAATACACTGATCAGTTTGTGCAAATTCGTTAATCAGTGATCGTGTGACTGATGCAATAATATCTTCGCGCTTAACCGCATCTTTTTTATTATTTGTATAATAGATTGCTACAACAATGGGAGCGCATTTTGACGGCCAAATTATTCCAATGTCATTTGTTGTGCCATACGAAGAACCTGTTCCCGTTTTATCAGCGACAATCCAACCTTTTGGCACACCTGCTCTGATCCTAGCATCACCAGTCGTATTGTTTTTTAGCCATGCCAGCAATTGTTCGCGTTGAGGTGCTGCCAAAACATTACCGAGCACTATGCGTTGGAAAGTTTTTTCCATTGCAGCAGGCGTGGATGAGTCATATATATTACCTAAACCACCTGACTCAGCCTCTTCAGGCCATCCATGATCCATTCTAAAAACATTATCTCCTGTAGAGCGAGCAAAAGCATTCATCGCTTGTAATCCTCCTAGTTTTGTTACTAGAAGATTCATCGCAGTGTTATCACTGTAGCTAATAGCTGCCGCACTCAGCTCTGCAATCGTCATGCCATCTACAAGATGTTTTTCTGTAATGGGTGTCCAATTGGTTAAATCTTTTTTCGTATAAGTCACTTTTTGCTGTAGAAGCGAACTATCTGTCATGCTTTTTTTCAAAATGGCAGAAACACCTATAACTTTAGAGGTGCAGCCTACAGGAAAGCGTTCTTTAGCCCGATATTGAATGCGTTGATTATTCGCCGTATTCATTGCGGATATTCCAATCCGGCCACCGGATGAAGCCTCAAGCTCTGCTAATTTTTCCTGTATTGTTAAAGTTGGCTTAATTTGTTGAGCATTTGCGAGCAGCGGCATACTAACACTAGCAAAAGCAATCACAATAGCAGCTCGTAATAGGGAACGTCTAAATGGGGAAAGATTCATGCTAATTTACCTTTTCGCTTATGGCTGCAACTCATTTGGCTAACCCTAATGGACCCACCTAAAATGATCCACTACGAGTGCCAAACTGTCGCCATTATTAGCTAAATTTTAATCCCTTTCAACGGATTCTTTTTTGTCCTGGCAAGCCTCCAGCGCCGTAGCCCAGATCAAACGCCTTTCCTTTGATCTGGGCTACGCTTGCTGACAGGGGTTGAAATTACGCCCTCAACCCCCCATATAGAATTTATTAACGACATCAAAATAAAGGGGATTATTATGGCAAATAAACAAGGGGTTAGGCCCGAAGATATTTTAGCAGATGGGGTTGATACCACCATCATTAACGGAAAACAAGTGCGAAAAGGCACCGTTGCGGCTTTTGTTGCGAACATTGAAATTTTAGAAGATTCAACCGCGAGCGAGGCAGCAAAGCAAGATGCGTTGGCCATGCTCAAGATGCTCGCGAAAGATGTGGTGGCCGTTGGGTTGCCAAAACATGTGGTGTTTAAAAATGAAGTGGTGAAAAAGCTATTGGCAGACGCCGAAGGGTAAGCGCCGTAGCCCAGATCAAACGCCTTTCGTTTGATCTGGGGTGGTGGTGGATGCGCTAGAACCCGGATGAAGCAAAAGGCGCTTCATCACGGGCTACAACGCTTCAATCATTTTTAGCTCAAACAAGAAGCGTTTGATCTAGGCTACGCTTGCTTTTTGTGCCGCCAAAGCATAAGCGCCATACCTATTTAATTTGGATAGATCATTGACAAAGCGACGCAAACCCCGGCGTCCAGTGTCTTCTACCCCTTAGTACTGGCAATAATCTTCCCAATTAAAAACAATTCCTTCACCAGCTCGGCTAGCACCCCTAGTTTGTTCGAGCTAAATATGTTTGATAAACTATTAAGAACAATTTCAAATATTGAGCTTATTTTACCTGCATCAATCTCTCTTCTACTTTCACCCGAGCTATAGAAATCATTCACGAACCTTATCTCGCTATTTAGATCTGATTTAATTATGTCGTCTCTTTCTCTTAAAAAATTCTCGTACTCATCCGCATGAAATTTATTTATTAACTCATTCACCATAACTATAATTTTATTATCCGTATTCTGGCTTTTCAGAAAGTCAGTAATATTATTAAAAAATATTTTTATGTTTTCATGCAGACTTTCTTTGTCTTCATCAAATTCCATTTTCATGATTCCTCCTTACTTTCCTGTTAAAATCGCATAGATAATCGAAGAAAGAGTTAAAAATACAGCTAACTGATCTCGCCTAAATGAATTATTATATGCCAATCCATTATATGCCAATCCAAACGCATGCGGCAAGCCCCCAGTTCACTAGACACTTAGGAGCTTCTCATTATATTTCTGCTCAAACACACTAGGCGCAACACCTCAAGTGGTTTGCACATAAGTGATACGGGGTATTTATTAATGCGAAATTTTATGAACGCGTACTTTTCTTTGACTCGCTTGCAAAGAACGCCGCGGCCTCCTTTAAAATATTGCGCTCCTCTGTAACACGACGCAACCCCGCCTTTAGCCGGCGTAGTTCATCTTGTTGGTCGGTGATTGTTCGATGCTGATGATCAGTGTTGCCATACTTTTTTTGCCAGTCGCTTAGGCTCTTCGGGGTAATGCCGAGTCGCTTCGCAACATCGTTCACTTTATAACCACGCCCTGTGACTTGCTTGATTACTTCTAATTTAAACTCTTCTGTATACCGCTTTCCACTCATTATGAACACCTCCGATAACGTTATTATAACGCTCTTTGGTGCCTAGAATACTAGGATCATGCCATGGAGTCGGCCATTTCTTTATAAAAAATCTGATTATTTAAGAAAATAACGCCTTGAATGAACCAAATAGTCCGCAATATTAATTTTTTTAAAATGGCAAATGCTTTTTATTTTTCGAGGCTCCGCCCAACACCAGCGCCGTAGCCCAGATCAAACGCCTTTCGTTTGATCTGGGGTGGTGATGGATGCTAGAACCCGGATGAAGCAAAAGGCGCTTCATCACGGGCTACAACACTTCAATCATTTTTAGCTCAAACAAGAAGCGTTTGATCTAGGCTAGGCTTGCTAAAATTAAAGATTACAATTCCGCACCATGATTAGATAATTGCTTCTCGAACAACGGATGCATAAAAAAAACATCATGAGCGAGCTGCCTTAACTCAGGCGGGCAATCACTTGCCAGTGAAAAATTTGTTTTATCGCTAAAGCATGCATACGTTTCAGGTAAATGCTTCACAATACTGGTTGCACCGTGATTGTGATCTGGAGACATATATTTAATTTGATTAACCGCTGAAATAAGCAGCCGGCCTGTGCACATAATGCATGGCTCTAAGGTGGTAATTAAAGTCAGTGTTGTTATATCAACATCGCTATGCGAAACACGCCATTCTTTTTCAAATTGATCCATGGTCATCATTTCAGCATGCGCATCACTACGCGCATAAGGAACAAACACTTCATTGTGGCCGTAGGCAAGCATAGTGCCGTCAGTGTCACACAATACCGCACCCACACCAAAGTTACCTAATTTTGCCGCTTTAATGGCTAATGCAACTGCTTCGCAATAAGCCCTGCCCCACTGCGTTAACGAGCTATGACTCGCCGTAAAGTCATTAAGCCTTTTTTCAATGCATTGAATCCATGGGGTTAATTCATTTGAAATAAGGCTAGGGTGTGCTGAGGACATAAAAAAGACTCCATACTTGAATGGGGGTAAAAATAGCACAAAAACTAAGGGCCGGCAACAGCGATCAGCGCCGTAGCCCAGATCAAACGCCTTTCGTTTGATCTGGGGTGGTGGTGGATGCTAGAACCCGGATGAAGCAAAAGGCGCTTCATCACGGGCTACAACACTTCAATCATTTTTAGATCAAACAAGAAGCGTTTGATTTAGGCTAGGTTTGCTCAAGCTCGTGCTGCTCCCTTCAAGTTAATGGAAGTCTCACGCCATATGAAGCCGGAAAGAATCATTGGTTATGCGCGAGAATCAAAGCTGATTGAGAATCATGCGGGGAAAAGTTCTTGCAATTAATTATAGATTCTTAACTTGAATATTACTCAATTCTCCGCCAGCGCTTAACCTTCCGGTTATAAGAATTAATTTTATGCCAACCCATAAAGAACTGGCAGCTTCGAGTTTTATGGTTACTACTCCATAGTCTCTAGCTTCGTCATACTTGCAGACGAATCTTTGAAATAATCTAATATTAACGCTCTCACAATCTTGTACGATAACAAAATTACACATTCTAAATGATTTATCTGTGCTCACAGGTTTATTATTGATTTTAACATTTTTTGAAGAAAGAGACGCATTCTCAATATATGCTAAATCAATATTAATTATTTCGAGTTTGTATTTAACCCAAAGATTACAACAAATTTCAACTGAAAATCTTTCTGTTTTTGTGGGGTCATCCGATTTATCAAGTCTGAATTTATTTTCACCCATTTCGTTTACGGGGTAAACCTTAATTATCCGACAAAAAAATCCTAGCCACCTTGATCCTTTATCAATCATTTTATCTATTGCGAAAAACCACGCCAAAAACGAAGTTGCAATAGCTGTAAATAAATTAATTACAGCTGAATATTGAGAAAGTAGATTATTAATCCAATTTAAAATTGATAGCATGTAATAATCCCTATTCCTATTTGATACAATTTCACTACTGATTCACATCATTACACAGCGCCGTAGCGCCGTAGCCCAGATCAAACGCCTTTCGTTTGATCTGGGGTGGTGGTGGATGCTAGAACCCGGATGAAGCAAAAGGCGCTTCATCACGGGCTACAACGCCACTGAATAATTCACCTGTCTTACAGCAAAGTAAATTTTAGCCTAAACAAAAATCGCTCGAGGCTCCGCCCACCACCAGTTCCCGGCCCACAAAGAACGTGGTCCGGGCTACGTCGAACTATTTAAACCCCACCACCCCATCCCGCGCATCAAATAACACCGTCTTTTCATAAAATATACGATAACCCGAATTCACCTCGTTGCGCTTACTCACAAACACTTTAATGTTGTCCGTTGCCGGAAGATTAATAACACCAGCATTATTACTCTCTAAACGCATGCCCAACTTTCCATTAAACGTTTGACCCTGCGTTAATTCCGCCACCGCATCAGGCACAGGCTGCAAATAAAAATGCGTTAATACGCCGCCAGTATCAAACACCGTGTTATATTGCGCATCAAACACAACTTCACCATCAGCCGATTTAAACGTGTAAGTCACCGGAATTTTACGCGTCGCCCAGCAAGCAATGCCCGCATAAGCCGCTTCAGGTTGAACCGTGTTATTGCAACGCCCCTCGTTTAATTGGTAAACCGCAAATTGATTCACCTCGTCTCGCGATAACTCACCAAACGACACCGTTGAATCCGGGCCATTCACCACCATCATTTCATTATAAGGCGCAGGTAAATGCCTCCAAACGGACGTTTGATTGTTCATCTCAACACCCATAATGCCCGCACGATCAGAAAAAGTGCCATCAGGCACCATCAACACCGGCACATTCACCGCCGTGATTTTTGGAGTCGTGTTTAAAGTGACATCCGTGTAAACGATTTGGCCGTGAACCATCATCGCACCATTGCCATAACCCATGCTCACGGTTTTACCCGATAAATCTGCTCTAGCATTTGAAAGGTATTGCTTTTCTAACACCAACATCGAAGAGCCCGTGTCAAGCGTAACCTTCGCTGGCGTCGTGCTGTTGCCAACGTAAACCATGGTCATGGTTTTTTTGTTGGTTTGCAAAGTGGGTGCAGTCACCTTATTTAAATTTTCATCCGCATAAGACACTGAAGCCACACCAAAAACAGCTAAAACAATCACACCTTGACTAAAGAATTTTTTCATTCACCACCTCACTTTTTTAAATTAAAAATAGCCCGCGATTCATGCCCACTGATTTCCACACCATCATCGACATCAAGCAATGTGAAAATCATAGCCGACAAACCTGTCATTAGCCCTAAAATTAAAAATGTTTGATGAAACACGTGTAATTGTATTTCGAATGGGTTTCCGTGCTCGCCTAAAAAATATTTCAAGGAAATGGCCGCTAATGCAATGCCAAAACTCATGGATAATTGCTGGTTGGCGCTCGCCAAACTCGTACCCTGGCTTAACAGGTGATGCGGCAAATCTGAAAACGTTAGCACATTCATGCAGCTAAATTGCAAGGATGTTAATAAACCAGAAGCAAACACCAATGCAAGAATCAACACCACCGACGTTGCATCACTCACTAAAGCGAACATCGCCATGGCCACCCCAAGCAACACCGTGTTGACTAACAAAATTCGCTTAAAGCCAAACGCTTTTAAACCGAGCCTCACCATGGATTTCATTAACATCATCCCAAGCGCATAAGGCGCCAACAACAAGCCCGAATGCAAGGCCGATTTCCCTAAACTTAATTGAAAAAATAAAGGCAATAAAAATGGCATGCCGCCAATGCCGCATCGGCTTAAAAAAGAAGCTATTAAGGTGATGCGGAAGGTGCTGACTTTAAACAGGCTCATGTTAATAAAAGGAAATGAAATATAACGCGCTCGGATAAAATAAATAAAAAGCAAACCACAGGAAGCAGCAAACACCTTAGCCACCAAACCAAATTCAGCCGCACCTTCACTTAACAAACCCAATGAAAATGCAAACCCCGCTAAAGCCGAACCAACTAAAACAAAGCCTGTGAAATCGAGCGGATTCACGTGCTCAGCAACATGATTGCTTAGCACACGGTAAGCAAACCAACTCCCCAACAACCCAAATGGAATGTTGACAAAAAATATCCAGCGCCAGCTGACATAAGAAACAATGATACCACCCAATACCGGCCCCAAGGCCGGGCCAAGCAAGGCAGGGATGGTGACAAAATTCGTGGCCCTAACCAACTCACTTTTGGGAAACGATTTTAGCAAAATTAAACGCCCCACCGGCATCATCATCGCACCACCAAAGCCTTGCAAAATTCTGGCTAGCACCAGCAACACCAATGTGTTCGCCAACGCACAACACAAAGACCCTAAGGTAAACACCAACAAAGCCGTGATAAACACTTTTTTCGTGCCAAAACGATCAGCAAACCAACCACTGATGGGAATAAAAATGGCCAAGCTTAATAAATAACTGGTGAGGGCAATTTTAAGGCTGATGGGGCTCACCTGCAGGCTTAAGGCAATGCGAGGAATGGCCGTGCCAAGAATGGTGGAATCGAGTGTTTCCATGAACATAGCAAATGCAATAGCAAAAGGAATGTAATATTTCATGTCAGCCTCCAACACAGCTTAATCAGCACACTTGCATGCTTCAAGAGGCTAAATTCTAACATGAAAATACAGAATGTGATGTACTAATTTAAAAAGAAATCCCGGATGACGTAAAAGGCGCGCCATCACGGGCTTCCATTTAAAGAAAAAATGGCCGCAAACGATCATCGATTGGCGCCTGCACTGCTTGATTGGTGTATTGTTGAATAAGGCCTTGAACTCTTGTCATTCTTAACACGGATAATCGCTCGAACCAACCCTGTATTTCTCTTGCAAAAGATAAATACTTCGAAAACTGACTTTCATTAAAATCAAGCTCAGAGCTAGCATCCTCTAGATCAACCAAGGCGCTAGCAAGCACATCATCATAAAATGAAGGATCATCACGCAAAGCAAAGAACGAACGCCCCCCGTAATAACACGTCAACGACCTCTCTAGCTGGTAGGGTGGCAACGAAGGAACCGCCATCCCGCTATTCGCTGAAAATAAACGTCGAGGGCGAAGTGGTGACGCCGCCTTCCACATCAAATCCATGCCTCGTGCGAATAACATCCCATCAACTGCGGTAAAATACGACAATAAATAAAAAGCTTGCTGCCAGAGAAAAGAAGCCCGAGGGCCGTTTGTTTTCTCATTAAAGCTCGTAGAATTCCGATTAAGGGCTTCGAACCAATCCATCACAACGCCTTCATTATTATGAAACCCTGTCCGAATAACCCCACGATTTTTATTTTCATCATCAAAATGCTTGCGGAAGTTATTCACTGCCGCTTGCAAAACATCCGCATTTTTTTCATTGGCTATCGCTTGCATAAAGCGAAGCACCGCCGCTTTATCTCTTTCGCAGCGCGCTTCATAGTCACGCATATACCCTTCTGGAAATTGCTCCGTCATTTGTTGGTTGATAATTGATTGCGCATCCGGAAAAACCCGCAATAAGCGATTACAAATCACATCAACCATGGAACTGTCTTTCGAATAAAAGCCCACATCTTTGGCAGCCAAAGCAAGCTGCAAAGGCGTGCCATGCACTTCGCGCCCTGCATCATCGGTAACAAGCTCAGCATGCATTAATAATGCTGGCTGAGCCTCAATGATTGCTTTAACTTTTTCTAAATTTCCGTAAACAACATATTCACAAAGTCGCTTACTGAGTGGATCTTTAAAAAGACCAAAAAGCCCTTTATTCACCAAAGATAATTTAATTAAATTTTTCGCGGATAAGTAAGATGAAAGCTGCCCACGCTCTTCTAATACCTTAACAGCGCATTCAAATGGGCTAAGAAAGCCCTGAGATTCCAGCCACGGCCGAACATCTTCTTCGCACTTTGGCAGCGCTTCAAGATCAGACGCATTAAGAATATGTTGAAATAAAGATAACGTTAGCTCAACAACCCGTGAACACGCTAGAAAACAATCCATGAAAGCCCCAAATTTTGCCTCTAACTTTTTGGCTAAGTTTGCACGCCGCCCATCCTGTTGTTTGCGTTTTTTTAACAAAAACATAAGCAAACGATGCGATTCTTCAAGCGTTAGCTCGTGCTCTGCCAAGTGAGGAAGATCAGGAAAAAGTGCATTTAATTCAGTGATCATGCGCAGGCTCTGCGACGACTTCCGGTGCCGCCTTCTCTTGTGTTGGTAATGAACCAATAAGGCGTGAATTTCGCTTTTTTTAATATTAATCATGTGGCTATCCTCGTTTAGTGCTTTGGGTCATCAGGAGGGTTATCAAACACCCTAACATAGTAAAAATTTTTTATAATAATATCAATTGGTTAAAATAATCGGGGCACCCCAGCCAAAACAGCCTTGAAAAACGTACCCCTTACATTTTGCAGTACAATACTGTAGTATGAATAAAAAAACAACAAACCATAATATTAAAACGAGGTTAGCCCATGCCAGCAAAATCACACGAAAACCACGCTCCCTTTATCACCCAGGCGCTTTCAAGCAGCGAAAAAACATTTGAATTTATTGCATTATCCCTAGGCACGTTAATCCATTACGGGGAAGAGAATCGAAAAAATATTGCCAAAGCGTTTGTTTCTCACTCGGCCAAGGCTTATTTCAACCTGACGTTCGTAAAAAACAAAGAGCGCAATAAGAAAATAAAAAACTCATTCAAAAAAACGCTTGTTTCGTCGTTAACGAAAAATTTTGATTTCAATAAAGCCTTAGAAATTATTTCTAATTATTGCCACCTTGAAACTTTTGAAAGAAAAATGGATAAGTATTTAAGACCCGAGTCGATATTCAACTCGCCAAGCGCAGTGCTCACATCAAGAGTTACATGCTTATTTTCTGAATTAAAAGCATTTAATAAACCAGATAACCTGTCAGACAAGATCACCCATGATTATTTAATACGCGCACTGGCAACCCAGTACAACCGCAAACTACCAGAAACATCAAAATTTGGCTTTGCCCTTGCGGCAACTTTATTATTAATCACGATTGCTTTTATTCAACACATTTTATCTTTGTTTAATAAAGCTGAAAAAAACAACTACCCGCTCTTAATGACGCTGATTATATTAGAGTTGGTTTTTATTGTTCAAACAACTCGCTGGACGGCATCTAAAATATACCATTCAATCCTAGATAATGAGGATAAAAAATGCAAACAATTTGAAGAAAACTTTATTCGTGAGCTTCCATCACTCATTGTTGAAATACCTAGAAAAAACAAAGAAACCAGTTATCACATTCCTTTATTTACTTCACCCCAGTTGTTCAGCTTACCAGAAACCGTGAAAACCACCGCAATACACCACGACATTGAAACGCGCAAACCCCGAGAAAAAATAAAAACGCGTGGCGAAAAACCAACCCATTTATCCACGGAAAAAGAAATAAAAAATAACTCTGATGAATTACGCGTGGGCGACATCACCTACCACCGCATTTATAACCACCAAGGAATAGCAACACAAGATTTTATAGGCATTAATTCATCTAAAGTCTCTTTAGATGAACAGCAACTGAAGGCATTCAACGACCTGATTGAAAGCCCAAAAATTGTAGCTAAGAAAGGTAAATCTGGAATTGTGGCGTCTGAAAAACACGGAAAAACATCGAATGTTGGTATTTTTAAAATTAAAGACAAAGGCCAGGATGTTCGCTTACACACACACAACCACCCAACATCATTCAATTTTAATCACCAAGAAGTAACGCTCCATACCGCTGAATTTGTCACGAAACATGCCTCGAAAAAAAATCGTTGATGGGGCAACACCTTCAGCTTGCCCACCTTTCAACAAACCCCGGATGACGCAAAAGGCGCGTCATCACGGGCTACACATTTACCCTTTACTTTTTACAACAGTGCCACCTTCAACGGTGCCGGTAATTTTAGACGTGCTGTCTAACATGACCAAACCACCCTTACCCTCAAAGCGAATGTTGTTCACGGTGGTGCCGTGATTTAAAGAAATAACTTGTTTATGATTTCCAGCGGGTTTTTTCATGACGATGTTGTTTAATTTGCTTTCGTAAAAAGCATTGCGATCAGAATCTAAATTTAACGAGCCCAACACTTCAGAATCACTCACCACCACATTGCCTAGCAATGAAGCGTCTTTTTCAAACAAACAGTGATCGCAGTCAATTTCACCCACTAATTTTGTATTCGCTGCAATCGTGGTGTTCGCTGCATAAAACTTTCCAAGCACCTTGGTGTCGCCACTCACGGTGACATCTTTTGCATAGACATTGCCAGTCACATTCATGGTGTTTAATTTACTGCCCGTCACACTGGCATTGCCATTTAAAGTTAAACCATCGAAGGAGGCATTATTAATTTCTGTGTTACCGCGCAACACAGAACGACCATTCACGGTCGTGTTTTGAAAATTCACATCACCATTGTGAGTGATGCCATTGATGACACCTTCTGAACAATTTAATGCGTTCTTATTATCAACACACACTGCTGCCATGGCATTCAAGGACAAACCAGCCAAAAGCAAACCTAGTATTTTTTTCATACAACATTCCTTTTATTGAGTGGGGTAGGGTTAATAATAAAGAGCGCCCCCACGAAGTCAATCAATTCTCAACACTTAATTTTGCTCAACGCATTGAGTAAATAAGGCTCCACGCCAAAAAAAGAAATATATTATAAATTATTCAATAAGTTAAAAAACACCCCTCAATTAGTCCTTACTCACAAAACCACTCGCATTTTAAAAACAAAACGCGTAAGATTTCCCCCAGGAAATTTTATGGACAAAACAATGAAACGGATGCTTCGCTCGCTGCTCGCGGCTGGCGCGTTGTGCGCCTTATCAGCGGCTCACGCTGCTCACACCAAACCCAATCCCACCTGGGCAAGCCCCACTAACCACTGGTTTTTAAGCGCAGGCGGCGGCTTGGAATACCCGCACTTTAATGCCAATACGCGCATTAACAATGGCTCGGGTTTTGCACCCCCGGCGGATCAAGACATTTATTCTTACGACAACAACCATCACCCTTTTGTGACCTTTGCCGGCGGCTATCGTTACCGCTGGAACCAAACTTGGTTCCCTGCGCTCATGCTTGGGTTAACCTATCAATACCTGCTTTCTAACGACGTGGGCGGGAAAATCACACAATTCAGCGACCCCACTTTCACCAATTACAATTTCCGCCTCGATGTTTCCGCGAGCATTTTATTAGCCGCGGCTAAACTGAATTTATTTCAATACCGACAATTTTTACCTTATGTTAGTGCGGGCCTCGGTGGCGCTTATGTTCGCACCGGCAGCTATGGCGAAACCGCCCTGCCGAATGTCACGCCGCGCACGAGTGCCGGCTTTGCAGAAAACACCAAAAACCAGTTTGCTTACACCCTGGGCGCTGGCCTCGATTATTTCATCACCCCCACGCTCATTATTTCTGCGGGCTATCAATACTTAAACTTAGGCCATTTATATTCTGGCAACGGCACCAGCCAATGGTCAGGCCAATCGTTAAACCTTGGCTCGTATTATTCCAATGAAGTGTTAATGAACCTTACTTATCTCTTGCCTTAATGTTGTTGGAGAATCTCGAATGAAGTCGGCTTTGAAGTTATTCACCACCCTTACCTTAATTTTATTAACCAACCTCTGTTTTGCTTCCAAAGACCCCATTGCTTGGTCGCTGGACAGAACCTTCCCAAATCCTGCGCACATTGGGCGCAGCACCACCATCACTTACACCCTCACCAATCAACTGCCGTTTGCGATGACTAAAAATTTAATCATCACTAAAAGCGGCACCCCTAGCAATGACTTTACTTATGCTGACAATTGCTCGGGCACGAAACTCTCGCCCAATGGCAGCTGCACTGTGAGTGTCACACTCACCCCAACCACCCCTGGCAACATCACCTTCCAACTCACCATTGGCGGTTATTCTAATGATAAAGTGCCCCTGCCCATGTTAAGCACGCGCACCTCAGGCACCTCGAATAACAAAATGACAGGCACCGTGACACAATCCTTGCCTTCCACCTTGCAAGTTGGCAGCTCGGCAAATTACAGCTTCTCATTCACTAACCGCGCTTCCACCGCGGCAACCGGTGTCGTCATCACCTCTAACCAATCCGCCAACCCAAGCTTCACCAAAACCAATTGCGGGTCTAGCTTAGCCAGTGGCCAAACTTGCGTGGTGAGTGGCACCTTCACCCCCAGCACCAACACCCCCACCGTGCAAAGCGTCACGGCTGCCTTGGCTTATAACCAAGGCACCACGGTTTCACTTGCCACCAGCACCTCGGTGAATGCGGCTTCTAATGTCGTTGGTTCTATCGTTCCGCCTTATTCTTTGCCCGCTGTCATGGAAGGCGGCCCCAGCAACACCAAAACCCTTTGGTTTAAATTCACCAACTTTGACGCGAGCAGCACGGCCACCATCAGCGCGGCCACGGTTAACATTACTGTCAGCGGCGGCGCCACCTTCACCCCCGACAGCGACCCTGCGTTTTATAATTGCGGCACGGTGGGCACACTCTCGCCCAATGGCGGCGGGTGTAATTTAAGAGGTACGTTTGAAGCGCCGGTGGCTGTTTCTGACACCCCTTACACCGTCACTGCCACCCTCACTTACACCGGCGTTGCTGGCAGCCCGGCATCCATTGCCACCAACACCACGGTGGTGAATGCACTGCACAGTTATCGCGTTATTAATTTTGTAAACAACTGCAATTTTCCAGTGTGGTGGTCCTTCCACGGCGCGGCAACCGGAGCCACTTGCACGGCCTCTGCTTCGGGCCAGCAAGGCACTTGCACCACCGGCTCTAGCTGCTATATTGCACCAAGCGCCAGCAGCGGCACGTGTTTTTGGAATAACCCAGCCCCTGAAGCCACGTATTCTTACAACTTAACAGCCGCGCCCGGGCCAGGAAACACAGCCATTGCACACATTCCAGCGACGAGCGTCGACCCCACTAACCAATGGAGCGGCACCATTTCCGCGAGCACCGTTTGTTCGGGGTCGTCTTGCTTGCAAGCGGATTGCGATAGAAGCGGCGGCACGAATGCCTGTGCGGTTGGCATTGGGTTTTCACAGCCAGCCACCCAAGCGGAAGCCACTTTCTTATTAGCCAACCCTGATACTTACGACGTGGAAACCATCAACGGTTTTCACATTCCCATTTCCATCACGCCAGATGCAACTGTCACCGCCAATAATTATTATTGCGGCGCCTCCGCTTCTAATGTCAGCGCGAATGGCTTTGGTGCTTGCAACTGGGGCGGAGCCACTCCCCCTTCCAATTACTATTATTGGGTAACCAACACCGGCACGCCTTGCTCTGCGGGCAACACCTGCACCGGTGGTGCGGCTGGCCAGCTTTGCGGCATGGCGGTGAATTCATCCACCGCCACCTTAACGGGCTTGCAATGCGGCGCCTTCTTGGGCTTTTGGACACCCGACCAAGCCTGCTCTTTGAAAAATGCACCGGCGAGCTTTAATTGCACCACGCCTTTGCCAACGAGTGGCACATCCTACCCTGCGAATTCCACTTATTACGACATCATGGCTTGCTCGGTGCCCAAAGGCCAAGATGCCAACCCACTTTATAACTCGTGCTATATCAGCTACGGCACAAGCTACACCGCCTCACAAATTGCGACGTGCTGCGGTTGTGTGGACTGGTGGAACACGTCACAAACCCAAGGTGAAAGCATAGGGGCCAACCCCAACACGACAAGCTGCACGCAACCCAGTGCTTCTTCTCGCCAAACCAACCCACAATGGAACACCACCATCCAACCGCAAGTGCAGTGGATGAAAAAATCGTGCCCGTCGGCTTATGTTTATCCGTTTGACGACAAATCCAGCACGTTTACTTGCTCGAATAACACGGGTGGTTCGCCGAATTCCGTTGGGTATACGATTACTTTCTGCCCGGGGAATAGTGGCTTGCCGGCGGGTGTGACGGCGGATGGGCGGGTTTAATACAAAACGGCCTGCGTGTGTTGCACCCAGGCCGTTTTTATCAGGAGACAGTCATGAAAGATTCACATACACGCAGCTTAGCCAAAGCCGTTAGCTGGCGGATACTGGGTACGTTTTCTACGATGTTGATTGCGTATTTTTTTACGCATAAATTAGACACGATGTTTTATATCGGTATGTTTGAATTTGTGTCTAAGATAGGGTTGTTTTATGTGCATGAGCGGTTGTGGGGTGAAGTTAAGCTTGGGTTGTTTATGAAGGAAAATTACAGGTGAAAAATGCGGATGTTGCGTGTATTCTTTTAACCCCCAAACAATCCACATGAAGAGATAACATGTAATGGATATTAATCAAATTACGGCGCTTTCAAAACAAGGCGAATCACCAACGCTCGAATATAAAACATCCACGACACAGCTAAAGCCAGCATTTGAAACCCTATGTGCCTTTTTAAACAAAAAAGGCGGTATTCTACTAATTGGCGTTAAAAATAACGGTGAAATCATTGGCCAAGATGTCACTGACAATACCCGACAAGACATCTCACGTGAAATTAAAAAAATAGAACCACCCATTCAAATAGAAGTAAATTACATTAAAACAAAAAATGGTAGGTTTGTCATTGCGCTAGAGGCAACTCACGGCCATCATGCCCCCTATGTTTACGATGGACGGCCTTATGATCGCATTGAATCATCCACCGTGTTAATGTCACAGCACTTATACGAACAATTAATTGTTAAACGTGGGCAATTAAATCATTCTTGGGAGATTCAACCAGCTAATAATTTCAGCATTGATAATCTTGCTTGATCACGAAGAAATACACAGAACCATCAAAGAAGGCGTAGACAATAATAGAATAAGTGTTGAGGTTCTGAATTATGATGTTGCGCATATATTAAAAGAACTGAAATTATTACGAAGCGACCGATTAATTAATGCGGCAATGGCTCTTTATGCAAAAAATGTCAAGCCGGGTTATGGTCAATGCATGATTAGATTGGCGCGATTTAGAGGCGTCGATAAACTAGGAGATTTTATCGACAATCAACGAGTTTATGGCAATGCATTTCGCCTGATTGCTTCAGCGACAGAATTTGCTATGCGGCATTTACCTATCGCTAGTTTTTTTGAATCTGGGAAAATGCAAAGAATCGATCAACCAGCTGTTCCTCCACTCGCACTTAGAGAAGCGCTAATTAACGCTATTAGTCACCGTGACTACACTAATCATAATGCATCAATCGCATTGGCGATTTATGATGACCGATTGGAGTTATGGAATAACGGAACATTACCACCACAGTTAAAACTTCAAGATTTGAGAAAGCAACACCAGTCATATCCACGAAATGAAGAAATAGCAACCATTTTCTATGATCGTGGCTGGGTTGAGGGATGGGGGACGGGCACCACTCGCATGATTGGATATTGTCAAAACAATGGAACACCGGAACCCGAATTTCAAGAGTACTCAGGTGGGTTTGCAGTTACATTTCGCTTTAAAGAATCGATGGGTGGAGAACAAAAAGCAGAAAGCACTAAAAGGCGAGAATTGAGTGTGCGGCAAATGAAAATTTTAGAAATCCTTAGTAAAAAGCAATCGAGTGCTAACGAAATATTTGATCAGCTAAATGATGTTACCAGTGTGCGAACAGTTCAATTAGATTTAGCTGCATTGGAAAAATTATCATTAGTTGAATCAACTGGAAAAGGGCGTGCAACTTTATGGAGACTCAAAGCCTGATGAATCGCGAAAAATTGCGAAAAATTGCGAAAAATCGCGAAAAATTGCGAAAAATATTAGCTGGTTTGCCTATCTAAGGAGTTTTAATCATAAGCCACTATTTATAAAACCGCCTAGTCTATTAAAATAAATAGCTACAAAAAATGAATGTCAAAACAGCACCCATCTTGTTGAATTTGTATAGCTTTTAATCGATCCCAAATAAAAAATCAAACCATCCAAGTATGATATGGCAACTTTTTTGGGGCACTTTATATTGGCGTGTTTGAGTTTGTGTCTAAAATTGGGTTGTTTTATGCACATGAGCGGTTGTGGAACCGAGTTGGTAGTGGAATAAAATTAAACTTTAATCACCTAAAATTATCTCAAAAATAATCAAAAAATCTTACTTTCAGTCGCCCAGACACCGTGCTACTATACCCAGCAATTTAAACAGGACCCGGTATTCTAAAGAGGAATTTATGTCATTTTACCGCAATAAAAATGTGCTGGTCACAGGCGGAACAGGCCTCATTGGCCGCCCTTTAGTTGAAATGTTAGTCAAGGCTGGCGCCAATGTCACCGTTGTTTCACTTGACGACCCCTCCCGCGCCCCACAAGGCGTCACCTTCAAGCGCGCTGATTTGCGTGAATTTCAAAGCTGCTTAGAAGTTTGCCAAGGCCAAGAAATTGTCTTTCAATTGGCTGGTGTGAAAGGCTCGCCTGCCATGACCGCCAAGCGCCCGGCTAGCTTCTTTGTGCCCACCATCACCTTCAGCATTAACATGATGGAAGCCGCCCGTCGCGCTGGCGCTGAGCGTTTCATGTTCACAAGCTCCGTGGGTGTTTATTCCCCCGCTGAAGTGTTTTACGAAGACGACGTCTGGAAAACCTTCCCCTCCCCCAACGACCGCTTTGCGGGTTGGGCGAAGCGCATGGGTGAATTACAAGCCGAAGCTTATAAAATTGAATACAACTGGGACAAAATTTCCATTGTTCGCCCAGCCAACGTTTACGGCCCTTACGATAATTTCGACCCAGCTAATGCCATGGTTATCCCTTCTTTAATTAACCGCGCCATGAGTGGCGAACGCCCCCTAACCGTGTGGGGTGATGGCTCGCCCATTCGTGATTTTATTCACGCGAGGGATGTGGCACGCGGCATGATGTTGGCCGTTGAAAAAGGCATTAACGAACCCATTAATTTAGGCAGTGGCACGGGCGTCACCATTAAACAAATCGCTGACATTGTCGCAGCCAATGTGCCTGGCGCACCGCTTGAAGTGGTTTGGGACATCACCAAACCCAAAGGCGATGCCAAGCGCTTAATGGACATGACCCGCGCCAACAGCTACGGCTTCTTCCCTGAAATTTCCATAGAAGAAGGCATCAAAGAAACCATTCAGTGGTTCACTCAAAACAGTGGCGCCGCTGACAACCGATACAATGCATTTACGGAAAAAGCTCACTTACCTAAGGAAAGCCTTGCATCATGAAAAAAGTTGCTATCATCACCGGTGCTAGCCGCGGCATTGGTGCTGCGACGGCGAAGCTGCTTGCAGAGAATGGATATGCGGTGTGTGTGAATTACAACCAAGATGCTGATAATGCCGAAAAATTAAAAAAAGATATTCTTGCTACGGGTGGAGAGGCCATTGCCGTACAAGCAAACGTAGGCAAAGAAGAAGATATACTGCGACTTTTTAAAACCGTGGATGAAGCGCTTGGCCCCGTCACTTTATTGGTTAATAATGCTGGCACCAATGGCGGCAACACACAAGTAGAAAATATCACCCTTAATCAATTACAGGATGTTTTTTCAACCAATGTTTATGGAACATTTATTGCGTCTCGCGAAGCAGTAAAACGCATGAAACAAAATGGTGGTGGCTCAATCATCAACATTTCATCAGAAGCCGCTAAATTTGGCGGCAACAACCTAGCCCATTATGCCGCATCAAAGGCTGCTATCAATACCTTCACCATTGGGTTTGCGCGCGAAGTGGCCGCCTATCGAATTCGCGTTAATACTATCAGCCCTGGCGTCATTAACACTGAAATACACGCGAACGCAACCCCGGAGCGCATCAATACCCTCATGAAATCGATACCCATGGGCAGAATGGGCGACACCATGGAAATCGCACAAGCAATAAAATGGCTTGCATCAGACCATGCTAGCTATATTAGCGGAGCAATCATACCGATTACCGGTTCACGATGATAACAAGGATATCAAGCAATGAAAACATCCCTTTGTGTTATGACACTCAACGAAATTGAATCTATCAAAATCATCATGCCTCAGATTGATAGAAGCCTTTTCGACCAAATTCTTATTATTGATGGCGGCTCTACTGATGGCACCATCGAATGGTTCAAGGAACATAATTACGAAGTCTATGTGCAAAAAGAAAGGGGATTAAGACAAGCCTATAAAGAAGCACTGCCCCACATTAGAGGCGATGTCATGATCACCTTCTCACCCGATGGAAATTCAGCCATTGAAGTTCTACCCCAACTCGTTAATGAACTGAAAAACAATGCGGATATGGTTATTGTTTCACGATATTTAGGCGATGCTAAAAGTGAAGACGACAGCATTGTCACTCGCTTTGGCAACTGGATGTTCACAACACTCATCAATTTATTACATGGTGGAAAATACACTGACGCCATGGTTATTTATCGCGGGTACAAAAAATCCCTTTTCGAAACACTAAAACTAACCGACGATAGCGCATTCAAAATACCTGAAAAACTATTTTGCACTCGCATCAGCATTGAGCCCTTGTTATCAATACGCGCAGCGCGGGCAAGACTCAATGTGACTGAAATCCCTGGTGACGAACCTGCGCGCATTGGTGGCGAAAGAAAATTACAAATCATACGCTGGGGATTGGCATTTTTATATCAAACCATTGCTGAAGTTTTCCAAAAACCACTACGATTTGAATCTAACAGCCAGGCATAACTCAGACTAACTTCAGGAGAAAAACATGCTAAGCACACAACTTCCCAACGTGGAAAGCGGCATACTCACGGATGAACAACTCAGCTATTACCTTGAAAATGGCTATTATATTCACGAAAATTTACTCTCAGACGAAGAGTGTGAACAGCTAATCAAGGCATCAGCCAACCTGGAAAATGCAAAAAATGGCACCTACACACCGCAAATGATGCCACACAGACAAAATGAATTATTTTTACACGACATGAAAAAACCAGCCATGATTCAAATCCTCAACCAGCTTCTCTCTGGCACTGCGGCTGGCCTACAAACAGAATTCTTTTTTTGCAAACCAGGAACACGAGGCTTCTCTTTACACCAAGATAATTTTTTTGTTCAAGCGCCTTATGGTGCCTTCGCATCCGCATGGGTTGCACTAACTGATACCTACCTTGAAAAAGGTGGCCTTATTGTCTACCCTGGCTCACACAAAGAAGGTCAATTACCCGTTAGAAAACTTCAACTTGAAAAAGACACCTCCCAAGACCCAAATGCAAACAATGAAGAAACCATTGTTCCTGATCAATACAGACCAATCAACGCGGTGGTTCCGAAAGGTGCCGCACTATTCATTCACGGCCACGTTGTTCACGGCTCCAATCCAAACACAACCAATGAATGGCGTCAGGTATTACTGAATACCTTCATACGAAAAGGGGAGCCTTTCAGGCCCGGAAACTACGCTCAGCGCGAGGAGATCACCCTATGATCACCGGGCAAAATACCGCGCTGAAAAACATAAACTTATTCTCTGTCGAGCAAAAACAAATGCTCATGGAAAATATTTACACTCATAACAGCTATTTTAACAGCCTCTTTCATTGCGACCACACCACATTCAACACCGCATTAGAAAGCCAAACGCTACGAAATGCCGTCTCAAACTTCTTGGTCAATCGCCAATTAATACCGGCTAACACCCCGCTTGAAACCATTCATGAACACCTCACCGAAGAGATGCGCGCCTACAACTTCAATGATGGCGTTAACAAGATTAGCACAACACTGTATGAACAAAATGACGAAATTCAAGCAGCGTACTTAATGCTAATTAAAAAACTAAGAACTTCTTTTTTAAACGAAGCCTTTTATTTTCAAGCAACACCAACCATCAGAATACACTGCCCTAACAGCCTAAACAGCCACCATTACCCAAGGTATCATAGCGATATCAGCTATGGGCACCCTCCTGAAGAAATCAACATTTGGTTGCCCCTCACTGAAATAAAAACCGGTCATGGCTTCAAATTATTAAACGTCTCTGATTCAAGAAACTTACTAAAAAACTATGATTATAATTTCGAATCATTCATTAACGACGCCATCCACAACCCTAACTTAACTCAGCAATGTGAAAATCACGCTTTTAATGTTAATGCTAACCTTGGCGAACTCTTTGCCTTTGATTCACGATGCATTCATAGCGGTGAACCCTTAAAATCACATACCCGGATATCATTAGACATCCGAATTTTGCCCGTATCCCGCTTCGACGAAATGGATATCGAATATCAAGGCAGCGGTCGACGAAAAATTCTTTTCACGCCCGGGCATTGTTATCACCACTTAAACTCTGATCAATTACTTAACACTGAGGGATTATCATCATGAGCGCTCAACCACTTTTAAAATTCATTGCAGGACAGCAGCCTATTTTCACGAACAATTATTCCATTTTAAGTGCGCCTGTTAGACATGTTTTTATGATGGGCACTGTTTGGCATCTCTGTAAAAACCAAGAAAACCCAAACATGCAAATTCTTGAAATCGGTTCTTGGGTCGGCGCTTCTGCACTTTCTTGGGGTCAAGGATTGGCGCTTTACAATAACGCAAAAGGCACTATCACTTGTGTGGATGCCTGGAAACCATTTTTTGATCGAGAAACCCACAAAGATGACGTTTATATCAGCATGGAACAAGCACTTGGCACAGAAACCGCTTATCAAATCTTCAACCACAACATCAGCACATTGGCTGCTGGCATTGAATGTCAACATTTACGGGGTCAAAGCGATAACATTTTACCACTCTTAAAACCAGAATCATTCGATGTTGTCTTCATTGACGCCGACCATTCATACACCCCTGTCAAAAAAGACATCCTTCACTCGCTTGCTTTAGTGAAAAATGGTGGCATTATTTGCGGCGACGATCTCAACCTTCAAATGTCACAGGTTGACCCCGAAGTCACTAAAAAACAATGCGAAGCCGACTTCATTAAAGATGTTAAATCTGGAAGAAATTACCACCCTGGTGTCACATTAGCGGTTCATGAAATCTTTGGTGAAGTATCATCCTGGGGCGGGTTTTGGGCCATGAAAAAACAAGGTAATGCCTGGGAGAAAATTTCTCTTGCCGATATGCCGATTGTTTATCCAAAACACTTCCCTGAGAGCGCACTCAATCGAGCGACTGACCACTTGAAAGACATTACCATTTTGTAATTTAGGAGAATAGCAGTGAAGGATCGCCGTTTTTTTTTCATCGCCACTTATGACGATACCACTGGTTGTATCGTCAATGATCTACTGAGTCAGATAAATGCGATCGCCTGCCGACAAACCAAGGTCGACAAGCTGGTTGGAAAAAACCCTTTATCTGACTCCTCACTGCTAACCTATTTAATTGATACCTACATTGAAAAAAATACGGTTTCCGCTGATAAATTCAATGGAAACATTCAATTGTTTAATGCGTTTGAACTACAAAACAGAACGCTTCTTGAAAAAACAAAAAATGCTTATTACACAGCCAAGATTGTGGCCAGCCCTGAGCTCCGCGTAAAACTCATCATGAATCAATGGATAAAAACGTTCAATACAAATACCAATGCCAGCATTGAAATTGAAAAAAAAATTGAATCGCTAAAGAAAAATAAAAATTCATTTTATCAAACTTATAAACTTCCATACTTTATCAATGCCACCAATGAAGCATTCAAAAAAATCTGTGGCGCCAAAACAACGCCTGAAGATCGCATATTTATTTATGCACTATCACTCACCTTAGCACTAGACACTGCCGACCTTCCAACAACCAGCCCTGCTTTCGATATTACGAAACTGTGTTCTGACATTGCTTATTTTAAAAACTTCGTTCAACGGGTAACAGGCAATGAACTAGCCATTGATCACGACACTGAACAGTCTATCTTAGCCCGCATGGAAGCGAATGCGCGCATTATTAAAAATATCGATGACACCCCAATTAACCCTGAATATACTGAAATTATCACACGCCTCGTGCATCAACGACTGGATTCCATCTATTACCCCCATCTCGATAAACCACTTTCATTCTATTACAAGCAATTTAACCATTACATCAACGACAACACCCCAGAAAAAGAATACACGAAACTTATCTCTATACAATTAAATTCCAACCGACCAGCGCAGCTCTCGCTTTATTTTGATAATCTTGAAAACACATGTGATGACCTTTCATTAATCGAGGTTGTCGTCAACATTGACGACAATGACATCAACATGGAAACAATGCTGCTTCGAGAAATAAACAATAGAAAATTCACTATCAAATATATAAAAACCGAACGCCCAACTTCATTCTGTGATTTATGGAAACCCATCAACAAACTATTACTCATTTCTGACCCTAAGGCCTATTTCTTACTAAACATCAGCGATGAAATGTTTTTTCTCACTAAAGGCTGGGATACTCAACTCAAAAAATATGTCAACTATTTTGAGGATGGCATATTTAGACTGCGAGCTTCAAGAAACAAATTCAGGAATTATTTTGATCGATGGGAGTGTAGCTTTGCACAAGATTCCATACCGATTACAACCCATAAATGGGTTAAGCTTGGTGGCGACTGGAACCCTTGCTTTGGGCCCGACAGCTTCCAACAGCTTGTTGCGTTTTACTTAGCCGCTGAAGGCGCGTTTTCAAATAAACAATATGTGCGAGACATCCCCGTTATTGACATTGAATTTTTTGGTGATGTACCCTCAATTGGCATTCCTAGCGAAAAGCAATGGCGACATCATCATGACCATATTCGAGCAATGCAAATTTGCCAATCTTATGGAATGCAACGAGAAGCCAAACGACGTGCAATGCTGTTGCTAGCAAACATTATTGCACACAACCTACAACTTGAAAATTTTAACATAGCCACTGATGAAACAAAATCAACATTAACCCTTGTTGATGCCAACAAGGACCTCACCATCGCAACCCTCTCCTATAAAATAAACAAAACCGCCATCAGAACGACCAATTTTTTAAGAAAATTTCGCTTCTTCTCATACTTTGGCGATGGATTCAATCATCAGCGATCATTAATTTTTGGAACACTGCAATACATAAAAGCCGTTTGTCGCCCTGTTAATCTCTTTTACCAAACCACAAAAAAACTATCACCACATTTTTTAGCTGGCCTTATTAAAAAACACCGGATTCGTTTAGTGGGTAAGATTTTCGGCCACCTATCTAAGCAAAGAGTATCCCCTCTCAAAAGAGAGCTATTACAGCTTAAATCACTCTATACAGAGGCGATGGTTGAAAATGAAAAACTAAAAGCCCTTCAACAGGCTGCAAAAAATCACACCAATAAGGAACCAGCATGAAGCTTTTATCTTATTTAAAAAAATCAAATATTATCGCTTATGCCGCGATTATTGTATGCGTGTTTGCAGCCATCTCCCCTGTTATTTATTCTAATAACTACATCAGACAAGACGACCTGATGTGGGAAATTTGGCCATGGATGAAACCATCCGATTTTGGATATCTTTATTACAATACAGTCTTTCAGCTTGTCAGGCCGATTTGCATGCTTTCCTTTTATCTTACCGATCTTTTATCCATTGGCATTCAAGGGGCTGTTTATGTCAGGTTTTTTAGCCTGGTTGTCTTAATAATATTGGCGATTATGCTTTTTCGCTGGCAATTATACTTTAATAAGAACAAATTACTAGCAACCACTTTTGCAATATGCACATTCACACTGCCTGCCTATCAAGTATTCGCGGCCACCGCAAACTATGAGCTTATTTTAACCTCTCTGGTAATGACACTTTTTTCTGGCTTTCTTTGGTATAAAGCCAACCTCACACTTAACTATAAAGCCTGGAAATCGGGTTTAATTTTAGGCTGCCTTTTATTCTTCGCAAGCATGCTAAACTACCCGCTTTCATCTATGTTTATCTGGGCTATGCTTGTTATTACTTATTTAAATTCAATTGACCAAAAAACATATTTTCGCGAACATAAACTATCATTCATTGCCAAAACAACCTGCTTAACCATTGCCTTAATGGTGTTTTACTACTTAAGCAGCCGTGCTGTTCACCTACTCTTTCATGTCAGGCTTGATGGTTCACGCGTTGCGGTCATCAACACTGAACACTTATTATCTCGTTTAAACTGGTTGGCAGAAGTGCTGGGTTGGCATTCCTATTTTTGGCGCTGGAACAACACCCCACCCCTCTATCAAACACCCTTCGTTTTCTTGCTACCCATCTTTACACTAGCCATTTTTGTGACTCATTTTAAAAATGGCTATCAAAGCACCCTGAAAGCAATCACAAAAACACTGGCCAGCTTAGGGATATTGCTTACCTTTTTCTTTTTATCATACTCACCCATCCTCGCAACAAGTGAATATATCATTACCTACCGCTACTCCCTTGTGACGATGCCCATATTGCTTTATTTAACGCTCTGGTCAATTTCAGTTTTATTAACCCCCTCCTGCACAAACAAAAGTATCAGCAACCTATTTGGTTTTTTGAGGGTATCACTGTATAGTATTTTTATTCTGTCTGGTGTTTATTATGCCAACCTAAGGTTAGCTGATAACATCGTCGGCCCCCATGACAACGAATTTACCTACGTACAGCAACAACTCAACAAAAACGTTATACCACTTATCCAAAAAAACAAGAAAGTACTTATTCATGCGATTGCCTGCGACCCAAACAACACAGGCCTTGAAGGGGATGCGACGACTTCTTTTGAATATGGCATGAATATTTGCCAATACCAACAGCAAGTTATTGGTGTCATCATCCATAGCTTATACAAAGACGGCATTCCATCTAACTTTAATGATCATAACAATGTTATATACGGCGAAAATGAAATTACGGTTAAAGATACCCCCTGGGGAACCCTGCTTGTCAATGGGCCAAGTAACACAAAAATTGATGGGAAGGCCTACCGTGCACAAGGGTATGAGATTGTCACCCTAGACACAAGAAACATCCCTGTCTATAGAAAATATAGCCTGTATCGCAAGGTTATGAATCGGTTGTCGCTCTCAT
>DASTZQ010000029.1:0-25472 GCA_035764205.1 Gammaproteobacteria bacterium | reverse complement strand
ATCGAATAATGTTCGTTTTTCTTCAATGTGTTTGACAGTATTATTGTTTAGGTAGTGGCTAATTTTACTGAGTGGATTGCTTCTATCAGTATAGAGTGCTTTTAATATCACTTGATGAGTAAGCGCAATGTTATCGTGAATGGGATCGTTATTGTCGTCTTTAGCGTGAACATACTGCGTGTATTTGTGTGTGACATAAGCCAAGTATGCCTCATGCTCACTCCTTAATGCGTCATCACTCATGCTGGCCAAGGGGAAAATGGTGTCACGGAAATCACTGTGGCCGGGGTTTTGGGTGCAGTAGTCTTCAATGTATTTTTTAACAGCATTCGCGGGTGATTCTGAGCCTTTTATTAAAGTTAGAATATGAATAAACCGGTTGAGTTTTTCAGTGAATTCTTTTTTGTGTTCGCTGCTGACCATGTATTCTTGCTTTAAATGAAAATAATGGTGACAGTGCAATAAGACGTGGTGGTCTTTATTGTATTGATCGCGCAACAAATAGAGCAGTGATAAATAGTATTGGTTTTTGTCGGGTTTTGTGATGATGTGACCATTGTTTATGGTTTTAAAAGTGATGGCTATATTTGCTGCTCCATCTAAGTGATGCGTTTCTATTATGCCGTGTTTCTTTAATAAACCAAATAATTGTGTGCTTTTGGTGGGCGGGGTGCCTGCTTGAAATGCCAAGGCATCAAAGATTTTTTCATACGTGGTTTGTAAGGTGGAGTTCAGATGCTGGCTGAGGGGTTCCTGCACACCGTGTTGGAAAATGGGCATGATGGCTTTTTCTAAGAGGAGGTCAACCAAGTGATAAAGCCGTGGGTGATGCAGCGCGGCTTCCAGGGTGTTTAATAGCAGCGTGATGCCGTCTTGTGCGAGTGCTTTAACATCTGCTTCAGTAGCAACCGCCGTTTTTTCAAAAAAAACCTCGATGAAGTTATATTTTTTTGCATCGAAAGCGAGTGTTAACCACGATTTTTTTGCTGGGGTTGGGTTAAGGGCTGCTTGCAGTGAGAGTGTTTCAGCGAGATAGGTAAAGGTCTCGAGATCGTTGTGCGCGAGGGCGGCATTGAAAACATTTTTGTTTCTTTCCGCGGGGTAAATGCCAGCGAGCTCGCCGTATTTTTCAATGCATGTTTTTGCATTGGCTGTCCTTTCCCGAGGTGTTAACTTCGGATTATTGACATGCCTATAAATTTCTAAGTTTAGTTCAGGAATCTCTGCTTTTTTCCTAAAAAACGATGAAAACATCACACCCACCCCTTAAAATTTGATTGGCCGCATTTTAGCACAGGGGTTGGTTCTTTACCTTAAGGAAACCTTAAGAACCAATTTTCCAGTAAAATTTTTGCTGCGAATTGATCCACTTCCCCGCTTTGCAAGGCCTTATACCCCCCGGCTTCAAATAAGGCTTCTCGGGCAGCTTTGGTGGTGAGGCGTTCGTCCATTTCATGCACGGGCAGTTCGTAATGCTTTATTAATGATTGCGCAAAGTGTCGCGCGGCGTGTGTAATGGGTTGGTCGGTGCCGTCCATGTTGAGCGGAATGCCAACAATGAAAGCATCGGGCCGCCATTTTTTAACGAGGGCGTCCACTTGGTGCCAATCGGGTTCGCCGGCTTTGGCCGCCAAGGTGGTAAGTGGGTTGGCGGTTTTGGTGATGCGCTGCCCAACGGCGACCCCTATGCGTTTCATGCCGAAATCAAAGCTTAATAAGATGCGTTCAGTGCTCATAAGCCCCCTAATGTGCGGATGCCGCATCCCAGTTGTCGCCATGCCCAATGGAAACCAGCAAAGGCACGTGTAATGTAACAACCTTGCTCATGCGTTCACGCACGCCATCCATCACGTTTTCAAGTGCGTTTTCATCGACTTCAAACACCAATTCGTCGTGCACTTGCATGATCATTTTCGCAGGAATGTTTTCATCCATCATCCAGTGGTGAATGTTTAACATCGCCATTTTAATTAAATCCGCGGCGCTGCCTTGCAGCGGTGCGTTAATCGCCGCGCGTTCGGCGGCTTTTTTTCGCATCATTTGGCTTGCATTAATATCAGGTAAATATAAACGTCGCCCCCATAAGGTTTCAACATACCCTTTTTCATGCGCGTGTTGGCGCGTGTTTTCCATGTATTGATGCACGCCGGGGTAGCGCGTGAAATATTTATCAATGTAATCTTGTGCGGCTTTTCTATCAATGCCCAATTGCTTGGTTAAACCAAAAGCCGACATGCCGTAAATTAAACCGAAATTAATCGCCTTGGCATCGCGCCGCATGCTTTGTGTCACATCAGCCAAGGGCACGCCCCACACTTCAGCAGCGGTTGCTGCATGAATATCGAGGTTTTGTTGAAAGGCAGAGAGTAAGTTTTTATCTTGTGAAATGTGCGCCATTAAACGCAGCTCAATTTGCGAATAATCCGCACTCACCAATTGTTTGCCGGGAGCCGCAACAAAGGCTTGCCGTATGCGACGGCCTTCTTGTGTACGCACGGGAATGTTTTGCAAGTTAGGGTCGCTTGAGGATAAACGGCCGGTGGCTGCACCGGTTTGATTATAAGAGGTGTGCACGCGCCCGGTTTTCGCATTAATTTGCTGAACTAATTTGCTGGTGTAAGTGGAAATGAGTTTACTTAAGCTGCGATATTCAATGATGAGTTGCGGCAGCTCAAAATCTTGCGCCAATTCTTGCAACACCGCATCTGCGGTGGAAGCTTGCCCCGTTGGCGTTTTTTGCAAAATGGGCAGGTTTAAATCTTCAAATAAAATGCTTTGCAATTGCTTAGGCGAATTCATGTTGAATTGCTTGCCCGCCATGGTGAAGGCTTGATCTTCCAGGGTGACTAAACGCTTTTGCAATTCTTTGCCTTGTTGGCGTAATTTATCGGGGTCAATTTTCACGCCGTTTCTTTCGATGGTGACAAGCACAGAAACCAGCGGCATTTCGATGGTTTCGTAAATGTGTTGAATGCCGGCGTGTGCGCTCACTTTTGGCCAAAGGGCGTGATGCAATTGCAAGGTGATGTCAGCATCTTCTGCGGCATAAGGTGCGGCTGTTTCGATGCTCACTTGATCAAAGGTGATTTGCTTAGCACCCTTGCCAGCGACTTCTGAAAACGGAATGGTTTTCGCGCCTAAATATTTTAAAGCTAAACTTTCCATGTCGTGAGCGTTGCTGGTGCTGTCTATCACATAAGATTCCAGCATGGTGTCGTGCTGCACGCCTTGCATGGTAACACCGGCATTCGCTAATACTTCTAAATCATATTTAATGTTTTGCCCGACTTTTAAAATGGTTTTATCTTCTAAGATGGGTTTCATGTGTTTCCACACGAGGGCTTCGCTCAGTTGTTGCGGCACGCCTAAATACGAGTGACCAAAGGGAAGGTAGGCCGCGTGATGGGCTTCGACGGAAAACGACATGCCAACGATGCGCGCATTCATGTATTCAAGGCTGGTGGTTTCGGTATCAAAGGCCATGAATTTCGCGTGTTTTATTTTTTTCACCCAGGCTTCGAGTTGTGCTTCGGTGAAAATAGTGTCGTAGTGTTTTTCATTCGAGGTTTCAAGGGTTTTTTTGCTGCCGTTTAAACGTTCAGCCAACCAAGACTTAAATTCCATGGTTTTAAACCACTGAATTAAGGCATCGTTGTCTTCAGGCTGTAATTTTAAATCATCGTGGGTGTAAGGCAGGGGCACGTCGCATTTGATGGTGACTAAGGTTTTCGTTAAAGGCAGTTGTGATAAATGCGCTTTGAAATTGTCACCCACTTTGCCTTTGATGTTATCCGCGTGTTTCACTAAGGCATCGAGGGTTTCATATTCAGTTAACCATTTTGCAGCCGTTTTAGGTCCAACTTGCGGTACACCCGGAATGTTGTCTGAGGTGTCGCCCACCAAAGTGAGGTAATCAATGATTTGGTCGGGGCGCACGCCGAATTTTTCTTTCACGCCGGCTTCATCGAGTAAGCTGCCCGACATGGTGTTAATGAGGGTGACATCTTGGTTCACGAGCTGCGCTAAGTCTTTATCGCCGGTTGAAATAATGGTTTTTTCGCCGTGTGCACTCGCTTGTTTGGCAAGCGTGCCTATCACGTCATCGGCTTCAAAGCCATCCAGCATTAAAATGGGGAAGCCTAAGGCCTTAATGATTGCGTGTATGGGTTCAATTTGTTTGGCGAGATCTGCCGGCATGGCTTCGCGATGCGCTTTATAAGCGGGGTAGAGCGCGTCTCGGAAGGTTTCCCCTTTGGGGTCGAAGACCACGACCATGTGCGTGGGCTCGTAATCGGCTTTGAGTTTTTTTAGCATGTTAATGATGCCGTAAGTTGCGCCCGTTGGCATCTGCGATGAGTTCATGAGTTGAGGCAGGGCGTGAAACGCACGGTAGAGGTAAGAAGAACCATCCACCAGGATAAGGGGTTTGGATTGTGTGTTTGACATGGGTTGCCCTGTGATAAGATTTTCAAAATCATATAGTGATTGCCGGTTGATGTCACCTTCTTGAGAAGGTTGCTGGCTTGTTTCGTGAAATTCGCTATAATCTAAACTTCAGCGTTTTTTACTTATGTCAGGGAGGAGATAAGATGGTTAGATTTTTCGCACTTTTATTCGGTATTGCACTTATTTTTGTCGGTGTGGCAGGTTACCTTCCACAGTTTATGACTGATGGTTTGCTTTTTGGTTATTTTCAAGTCGACAGCATGCACAACATGGTCCACCTCGCGACCGGTGTCTTAGCTATTTTAGCCGCAGGTCGGGCAGGACTGGCGAGCACGTTTTTCAAACTCTTTGGTTTGATTTACGCAGCCGTTGCGTTTGCTGGTTTTTATTACAATGGCGATCTTCTCATGATGCAAATGAACCAAGCTGACAACATCTTGCACACGGTGATTGCAGTGGTAGCGCTCTATTTTGGTTTTTTTGCCGGAAAGCGATCTGCCTAAAATACTAACGAAAGGTCTGTTAATGAACACCATGAATGCTTAACAGACCTGGCGTTGAGTCTGCTCTTGTCTTCCTCGTTTTAATAGTGTAGTTATGCTGCTAACGCACCCATCAATACATCGGAGTCTTAATCTGTGAGTTTGCCCCTTTGGGAAAAATGCCTAGGGTCGTTGGAGAGTGAATTCCCTTCCCAGCAATTCAATACTTGGATACGTCCATTGCAAGCCGAACAAACGGGTGATCGTTTGGTCTTGCTCGCGCCTAATCGTTTCGTCCTTGATTGGATAGTCGAGCGTTTTCTCGCGAGAATCAACGAACTTGTTAAACATTTCAGCGAAAATGAGCCACCAACCGTTTCGCTGGAAATTGGCAGCAAGCGGTCGGGTGAAACCCCTGCTGAGCCCGCGTTTCGTGCGACACAGCCGGCACCCGTGCAGACAGCGCAACCGCTTAAGCAAAGTGCCGTTGTTCACACCGATACCACGGTTTATCAAAGCAATTTAAATGTGAATTTCACCTTCGACAATTTTGTGGAAGGTAAATCTAACCAATTAGCGAAAGCCGCTTGTTTGCAGGTGGGTGAAAACCCGGCTGTCGCTTATAACCCTTTGTTTTTATACGGTGGTGTGGGCTTGGGTAAAACCCACTTGTTGCACGCCATTGGCAACCAAATTATTAAAAATAACCCTAAAGCGAAGGTCTTATATTTGCATTCTGAGCGCTTTGTTGCCGACATGGTTCGCGCCCTGCAAACTAACGCGATGAACGAATTTAAGCGCTATTACCGGAACGTTGACGCACTTTTAATAGACGATATCCAATTTTTCGCAGGCAAAGATCGTTCGCAAGAAGAGTTTTTCCACACCTTTAATGCCTTATTAGAAGGCCAGCAACAAGTCATTTTAACCTGCGACCGTTACCCCAAAGAAATCAATGGGGTGGAAGAGCGCTTAAAATCGCGTTTTGGGTGGGGGTTAACCGTGGCTGTCGAGCCGCCTGAGCTTGAAACCCGTGTTGCTATTTTAATGAGCAAAGCTGAGCAAACAAAGACCAATTTGCCGTATGAAGTTGCATTTTTTGTGGCCAAACGCATACGTTCTAATGTGCGTGAACTGGAAGGCGCCTTGAAACGCATCATTGCGAATGCGCATTTCACGGGCAAAGCCATTACACTCGATTTTGTGAAAGAAGCCTTGCGAGATTTGCTGGCGCTGCAAGATAAACTGGTCACCATTGATAATATTCAGCGCACGTGTGCTGAGTATTATAAAATCAAAATCGCCGATTTATTATCAAAACGACGCAATCGTTCGGTGGCGCGCCCGCGTCAAATTGCCATGGCTTTGTCTAAAGAATTAACCAACCACAGCTTGCCAGAAATTGGTGATGCCTTTGGTGGCCGTGATCACACCACTGTTTTGCATGCTTGCCGTCAAATTGCTGAATTAAGGCAGGGCAACGCAGACATGGAAGAAGATTATACAAACTTATTGCGAATATTAACCACTTAATGAAAGAGAGTCCCGGCATGGATATCATTGTTCAGCGTGAAGCCTTATTAAAACCTTTGCAAGCGGTCAGCGGCGTGGTTGAAAAAAAGCAAACATTGCCAATTTTGTCTAATGTTTTGCTAACGGTTGAAGGCAAGCAATTGCGTTTAACCGGTACCGACCTCGAGATTGAGCTGATTGGTTGTGTGCCTGTCACTGTTTTAACCGCCGATGGCGCAACCACTGTTTCGGCGCGTAAATTATTCGATATTTGCCGTACCTTGCCTGAGGGTTTGGACGTGCGTTTGACGGTTGAAAAGAATTATTTGGTGGTGAGGGCCGGTGAGAGCATTTTCAAGCTGAATACCTTGGCGCCGCAAGATTTTCCTAGCCTGGAAGATGTGCAGGCAACCTCAACGGTAGCCATCTCGCAAACTTCACTTAAGTCTTTGTTAAGTAAGACTTATTTTGCCATGGGTCAGCAAGACGTTCGTCATTATTTAAACGGCACTTACCTAGATATTAGCCACCAAACCATCAAATGCGTTGCTGCCGATGGCCATCGCTTGGCCATGGCCAGTTTAAGTGATGAAGGTTTGGGCAATGTTGAGGCTAAAGTCATTTTGCCACGTAAAAGTGTGCTGGAGTTAATGCGTTTATTAGCCAGTGAATCTGACCAAGAAGCGGTGATTCACATCAGCGACCAGCGCTTTCAAGTGGTGACCCCGGATTTTATTTTCACCTCCAAACTCATTAACGCGCAATACCCTGATTATAATCGACTTATTCCACGCGGCACCTCGGTGGCCGTGGGTGAGCGTGAAGTCATCAAACAAGCCTTAACCCGCGCTTCGATTTTATCGAATGAAAAATTCCGCGGTGTTCGCTTTCAGTTAGAATCTGGCAAATTATGCATTACAGCTAATAATTCCGACCAAGAACAGGCTGAAGAAGCGGTTACCCTCGATTATCAGGGTGAACAATTTGAAATTGGCTTTAATGTGGCTTATTTATTAGACGTCATGTCGTCTATCACCACCAAAGCCATACGTTGTGTTTTCTCAGATCAAAACAACGGTGTTTTGATTGAGCCAGCCGGCGACGATCAATGCCTTTACGTTATCATGCCCATGCGGCTCTAGTGTTTCATGACCATAAACGCGCTACGCATCACCGATTTTCGCAACCTCTCATCGGTGATGCTTCAGCCACTCACCACCGGCCTTAACATCATTTACGGTGAAAATGGCAGTGGCAAAACCAGTCTTTTAGAAGCGATTTATTATCTCAGCACCGCCCGATCTTTCCGCACCGCCTCCAATGCGCATTTAATTCGTGAAAACACGGATAAATTTTCATTGTATTCTCAAGTGCTTATGCCTAATGCCAGCCAGATAGGCCTGGGTGCTGAGCGCGATGTTTCAGGCGCGACGCGTTATCGTTTGGGCGAAAAAGATGCCGGTAGCGTGGCGGCATTATCAAGCTTATTGCCCACCTTGGTCATGAATTCACTTTCTCACCAATTGTTTGAATCTGGCCCGGCTTACCGACGTAAATATTTAGATTGGGGTTTATTTTACGATAACCCGGGTTTTTTAAACATTTGGCGCCAATACGAGCGTGCTTTAAAGCAACGTAATGCACTCTTGCGTGAAAGGCGCTTAAAACCAGGCCTGGATGGCTGGACGCAAGCCTTGGCGAGCCTGGGCGAGCAGTTGGATGCATGCCGACGTGAATATGTTTCACGTGTAACATCTGTTTTGCTCCCTTTGGTGGATGAACTCATCCCATTAAAGGGCTTGGAGGTGGTGTATTTGCCTGGCTGGGAGGGTGAGCAGGGGTTTGAGCAAGCCTTATCCTTGGCCTATGCTGACGAAATGCGGGCAGGGCATACCCTCTACGGCCCCCACCGCGCCGACCTGGATTTGCGCATTGGCGGCGTTTCTGTGAAGCATATTTTGTCACGAGGGCAGCAAAAATGCCTTATTTGTGCTATGATACTTGCCCAAGGACAGTTGTTGGCCGAGCAGCAAAACAAGGGCCCAATTTACCTGGTGGACGATCTTCCCTCTGAGCTCGATGAGCGGAATAAAGCTAAAATCGTGGCTTTGCTTTTTAAGCAAAAATCACAATTATTCATCACCGCCATTGAAAAGCAGGCGGTTGGTTGTTGGATGGCGAATGAAACGCCTAACCCAATGAAAGTGTTTCACGTGGAACATGGTTGTGTGGCTGAGCAAGCCCCATAACTCAAGCAGAACCCTTAGGAGATCCAAAACGTGACTGATAATACAGCGGCAACCTACGATTCCTCTAACATTAAGGTCTTAAAAGGCCTGGATGCAGTGCGTAAACGTCCTGGTATGTACATTGGTGACACCGATGACGGCACCGGTTTGCATCACATGGTGTTTGAATTGGTGGATAATGCGATTGACGAAGGTTTGGCAGGGTATTGTGATTCCGTTTGGGTAACGATTCATAGCGATGAATCGGTTTCTGTGAAAGACAATGGTCGTGGTATTCCCGTGGATATTCACCCTGAAGAAGGCCGTTCAGCCGCTGAAGTCATTATGACGGTGCTGCACTCGGGTGGTAAGTTCGACAGTAACTCTTATAAAATTTCTGGTGGTTTGCACGGCGTGGGTGTGTCGGTGGTGAATGCCCTTTCTGAAGAATTACACCTCGTTATTCGTAAAGACGGCAAAGTTCACGAACAGTTTTATCACATGGGTGACCCCAAAGCGCCTTTGGCAGCCATTGGCGACACCACTGAGCACGGCACAGAAGTTAGGTTTAAGCCCAGTGCAGAAACATTTAAAAACATTCAGTTTAATTACGACATTTTAGCGAAACGTTTAAGAGAATTAGCCTTTTTAAATACCTCCATTCGTATCTTTTTGACGGATGAGCGCACCAGCCGTAGCGATCATTTTGAATATCACGGTGGTTTAAAAGGCTTTGTTGAAGACTTAAACCGTAACAAAACCCCCATCCATAGCAAAATCTTTTATTTCTCAGCTGAAAAAGACAAAGTGACGGTTGAAATTGCTTTGCAATGGAACGACACCTATCAAGAAAAGCTTTTTTGTTACACCAACAACATTCCACAACGCGATGGTGGGATGCACGTGGCAGGGTTTAGAAGTGCTTTAACCCGTGTCTTGAATAACTACATTGAAAAAGAAGGCTTCAGCAAGAAAGAAAAAGTGGCAACCACGGGTGACGATTTGCGTGAAGGGCTAACTGCGGTGGTGTCGGTTAAAATGCCCGACCCTAAATTCTCGTCACAAACCAAAGATAAATTGGTTTCCTCCGAGATTAAAGCCATCGTTGAATCCACCATGACGGAAAAATTCCAGGCGTATTTGCTGGAATGCCCGCAAGACGCGAAAGCGATTGTTGGTAAAGTGATAGACGCCGCCCGCGCGCGTGAAGCCGCCCGTAAAGCCCGTGAATTAACTCGTCGTAAAAGCGCCTTAGACGTGGCTGGTTTGCCAGGCAAGCTGGCCGATTGCCAAGAAGAAGACCCAGCGAAGTGTGAATTATTCATCGTTGAGGGTGAATCGGCCGGTGGTTCAGCCAAACAAGCACGTTATCGCAAAACCCAAGCAGTTTTACCCCTCAAAGGTAAGATTTTAAACGTGGAAAAAGCCCGGTTTGATAAGATGTTGGCTTCGCAAGAGGTTGCAACCCTCATTACGGCGCTTGGCACAGGCATAGGGCGTGAAGATTATTCCCCTGATAAGCTGCGCTACCACAGCATCGTTATCATGACTGACGCTGACGTTGACGGTTCACACATCCGCACCTTGTTGCTGACCTTCTTTTATCGTCAAATGCCTGAGCTCATCGAGCGCGGCAATATCTACATTGCACAACCACCCTTATTTAAAATTAAAAAGGGTAAACAAGAAATTTACGTCAAAGACGAGCAAGCTTTGGAAGACATGCTATTGGGTTCAGCGCTAGAAATGGCGGTTTTGCATGACGGCGGTGGCGAAACCTTGGCAGGTGAAGCTTTATCTAAGCATGTTCATGATTATTACGCCGCTGAACACATGATGCAGCGTTATGCTAAACGTTACCCACGTGAATATTTAGCGGCTTTAATGAACACAGCGCCCATCACTGAGGCCACCCTCACGGATAAGGCGGCCATGCAAGCCCTGTGCGAAGCCTGGCAGTCGGCCATGAACCGAGACACCACCATCAACGCTTTCTATCAAATTGAATTAAAAGAAGATTTAGAGCGTCATTGCTGGTTGCCTGAGGTGAGCATGTTCAGCCACGGCATCAAGACCAACACCTTGATTAATAAAGACTTTTTCATTCATGCGGATTATCGCCACTTGAGCGAGATCGGCCTTAAGCTGAATGCCGTTGTTAAAGCCGGGGCTTACATTGAGCGTGATGGTAAAAAACAGCCCGTGACGCGCTTCGCGCAAGCGGTGGCTTGGTTAATGGCAGAAGCGAAAAAAGGCCAGTCTATTCAACGCTATAAAGGTCTTGGTGAAATGAACCCTGACCAATTGTGGGAAACGACCATGGACCCGCTGCGCCGTTGCTTATTACAGGTGAAGGTGGAAGATGCCATTGCTGCCGATCAAATGTTTACCACATTGATGGGCGATGAAGTGGAACCTAGACGCCAATTCATTGAATCTAATGCACTTTCAGTGGTCAACCTGGATGTTTAAGTAAAAACTTTAGGATAACCCTGAGTTTAGCCATCATCCGCTGTAAAACGTTCTATAATATAGGTGATGACTTCAAACAGCAGCGGATAAGCGAGGACGGCTATGGCAGAGGTTTCCCTGAAACCCGAAGAGGGTCAGCAGAGCCAGGTTGATTTTCTGGAGCAGTACGCAACGGCGACCAAAACCAAGGTTGTTGTGAGCCCGACTGAGCTTGACCCTAAAGACAAGATCATGGACGACATGCTTTCTTGGTCTAAAGAACAGAAAAACATTGTTGTTTTAAAAAGCGCTATCATTCTTTCCTCAGACCCCACTTCGCGTGGGGTTCAAAATTGCAAATCCTTGTTACTCTCAAAAGGCATACACCCAGGTCAAGTCTATGCAGCGACACCGGCATTAATTAATTTGATGTTAGATAGCGGTGATGAAGAAGAAGGTGCAAAGCGCATTAAAGGTGAAACCACCGCATCATTTAGCGACCAACAAAAACATTTACGCGATTTGGTGATGGAAGCCATCAAACAAAATGTGAGTGATATTCACATTCAAGTTCGTCAAGCTTACACACGCATACGCATGCGTCAACACGGTGAATTACGTGTTTATGCGGAATGGTCTGAAAAATTAGGGCGAGAAATTGCATCGGTTGCATTTAACAAAGAAACCGATCATGCAACGTCACACTTTAATCCTTTGGTGCCGCAAGATGCTTCCATGCCTTTAAAAATTTCAGGCAAAGACGTGCGCTTGCGTTTAGCGAGTGTGCCTGCGCACGGTGGCTTTGACATGGTCATGCGTATTTTGGCCACGGGTGAAGAACACGGAAAAACACTGGAAGATTTAGGTTACACAAAAGAGCAAATCGACATCATTAAAATGGCAATGAAATTGCCTTTCGGCGCCATCATTGTTGCGGGGCCAACGGGTTCTGGTAAAACCACCACCTTGGCAAGTTGCATGGAAATGGTGGAAGAAACGGCAAAATTATATTCCATTGAAGACCCGGTTGAAAAAGTGGTTGAAGCGGCAACGCAGGTGCCAGTGAACACGGAAAAAGCCGACCGCAGTTTTGCGATGATGGGGCGTGCAGCATTGCGTATGGACCCGGATGTTATTATCTTAGGTGAAATGCGAGATGAAGACACAGCCAATGTGATGGTGCGTGCTTCCATCACCGGTCACTTGGTGTTAACCACTTTACACACCAACCGTGCAACGGCCATCATTACGCGTTTGGTCGACATGGGTATTTCACCCGTGTTATTAAGCGATAGCAGTGTGTTGCGTTGTTTAATGTGTCAACGCTTGGTGGCAACGGTTTGCCCGCATTGTGCGCTTCCCTTGCGTTCGTCTTTAAAACACGAGCCTTTCATTGCAGATTGGGAGGCTGTGTTGGGGAAAGAAATTTTAGATGTGGCTAAAGCGCGCGGTACGGGTTGCGCGAAATGCGGTATGTCTGGCGTGGGTGGCCGTATTGTCGTGGCTGAAGTTATTTGGGTGGATGAAGAAGGGCGTCAATACATACAAAAATGCGACACCTTGAATTGGGAAAAATATTTAAAAGAACATGGCTGGAAAGATTTTCATGATCGCGCCATTGATCTCATTAAACAAGGGGTGTGCGATCCCTTTGATGCAGAAAAAGTCGTTGGTCCAATTAACCCAGCAACGCAGTCACGTGTTTTTAAATACGAATGATGCATGAGGTGTGCTTATGGATTTTCTTTCGCTTGATGAATGGATCAATGAAGCTCGCACGCAGAGCGGTCGTTTTTCGCATGCTTTTAAGCGCTGGCAATTTGGCACCAAAAAACAATTGGCGTTTTTAGAAGACTTTTATTTACTGGTGAATGACGGCATTCCCGCTAACCGTGCGATTGAAATGATGACGCAAGTCACGACCGGTTTAACACGCGAAGTTTCTGCCTCTTTAAGCGATAAAATTGCGCAAGGCCAACCCTTGGCCGATGGTATGAAAGAATGGTTTGTGCCCAATGTGGTGGAAATTATTCGTGTGGGTGAAGCAGGTGGTGCGCTCGCACAAACCTTAAAATCAGCCATTAACACTTTAGGGCAACAAGGCGCTGCCGTTGGTGCTTTAATCAGCGCTTTGATTTACCCGCTCATGGTGATCACCATGGCGTGCATCATTATTATTTATTTAAACACATCCGTGTTCATTCAATTTAAAGCGATTAAACCCATGGATCAATGGCCCGATGCCGGTTTGCAATTAGTGGCCTTGGCAGATTTTATTCAAGGGTGGTGGTGGACAGTTATTTTAGGCATTATTGGGTTGATTATTGTTTTGAAGTGGTTAATGACCAATTACGTCGGAGACCTTCGCCCGACACTGGATGCTTTTCCGCCGTTTAGTTTTTATAAACGCATGGTGGCTGGCCGTTTCTTAGAAACTTTGGGTTTGTTAGTATCGAATGGGGTGGTTTTTAAATCAGCCATTAAGGTGATGCAATATCAAGCGACCCCTTACATGCAATCGCATTTGGCTCGCATGGAAAATTTACTCGGTAAAGGTCGATCAAACATTGCGGATGTGTTAGACAGTGGTTTAGTCGACGATGCTGATTTAATGCGTTTGCGTGTGATGGCAGAAGTGAAAGGGTTTGAGCACGGGTTGGTGCGCATGGGTTTGCGCGGCACCGAGCAAACCACGCAAACCATGAAACTCATTTCCAAGGTGTTTGGTGGGTTGTTGCTGGCTGTCGGTGGTTTGATGATCATTATCATTATTCGCGGTATCTTCTTAACAGGGATGGCCATGGGCAGTTAAGTGGTTTCATGAGGGGCTTATGCAGACAGGCTTTAAACAAAGTGGTTTTACCCTGCTGGAATCCATGCTGGTCTTGGCGATTGCTTCTTCAATTTTATTGTTGAGCGTGAGGCAATACCAATCTTATAAAATAGATTCTGATGTTAACCAAGTGCTTTATAACGTGGATCAATTATTTCAAGCGGCAAGTTATTATTATCAAGCCAATTGCCGCAATCAAGTGAACAGCACAACGATGGTACCCATTGCAAATTCTGGCGTGCTTGACCCGAGCAACAACCCAAGCAGCCCGCTTGCTGTTTCTCCAAATAATTTATATTTAAGCCGTTATTTAAGCCAATTATTACCCATTAACCCCATTGTATTTTATAACGCAGCCGCGGCCCCCATGTCAGGTTATGTGGTTCAATTTAATTTACAGACACCGCAAACGCAAAGGGTCGTGAATTTGTCAGGTGGTGGCACCGCGAATGCGGGCACGATTTATGTTTGGAAAATTCAAGTGGCGGTTCGTTTGGCAAATGCAGCCAAGGCATCGCAATATTTAAATTTGCTACGCGGCGATTGTTTATCGAGGCAGGTTGGTAGCATTGTTACGCCTTGCCCCAGTGTGCCTGCTCCGCCTGTGGCCGGTGACAGCTACGTTGTTTTTGAGCGCTTGCCTTCCTTGCCAAGCAGCGAGGGCAATTCAGGTTTGAATGCCACCAACGTGATGGTAAAACAATTTAACCAACAATACACAACTTACCCTATACTGTATTTAACGAGCGGCGTCACTCCCGTGCCGCCGCAAAATTATTTGTGTGGGACATAGGTGATGAGCATGAAAACAATGAAGCAATGGGCCGTGCGGGGGTTTACCCTCATTGAGATGTTACTGGTGATGACCATCATCAGTGCTTTTATTTACGCAAGCATCGGCTATATTCAACAGCGTACGCTCGCTTTAAAAATTGACAGAACCGCCGCTCAAATGCAGCAAATTTTGAATGCGGGGCTTGCTTATTATGTCTCTAATCAGCAATGGCCAGCTAACTTAGCCGCCTTGCAAGCCGGGGGGTATTTGCCGGCATCCTTGCCTAACCCGTGGAATGCAAGCCCGGGCTATACGATTTCCAGCACCTCTGCTTTGTTGCAAGTGTCTTTAACCTTGCCTTCAGCTTTAGTGAACCAATCCGTTATCGGTGCGGTATTGGCGGGTAAATTGCCCTTAGCTTCCAGTGGTACGGTTGTTATCCCACCCGTCTGCCCGCCCCTGCCCGCGCCTTGCCCACCACCCACTAGCCAAACAACGGTGGTCGCCTCGGTGAACATCCCTGGCCAAAACTTAAATAATGCAACAGCTGTAAATTTTACAGGTATTTATCATAACGGTGCGTGTGTGCCTGCGCCAAAATGCCCAACCTTACCTAATGGCACAGCCATGGTGCCCAGTATTTCTGTGGCACCTGCATCTGTTAGCGGGATGAATGATGGTTCCACAGACGTTTACCCCATCAGTAGTTTCACAGCTTATGCAACAGGGCCGAGCAATTACAACAATGGCTGGGGTTCTGGCGGGCCACCGGCTTGCATGAGCGATGCTAGTGCTAACACAGCTTGTTATAGTACTGTTGCCGGTGGAGCGACTCTTCCAACGGGCACTTACTGGCGTGTGTGTTTACAAGTGGTTACTCAAAAAGGAGTCGTGCAATGGCAGTCAGGGACAGGGCAATATGCAACGGTCACAGTACTCACGCGTTGCACCATCCCAACTGAAAATGCGGGTTCCAGCATGGGTGTCTTTCAACAATAAGTTTACCTCATCTCATTCAAGGGTAAGGGGGCACCCCCCCTTACACATTCCTACAGTTTCTTATATACTTGATAATGGTAGTCTTTTATTGGGCTTCGCATTCGTATGGGAGTGAAGGCATGATACACGGAAGCAGACGGTCACACCGACTCTGGCTCGCTTTGAGTCTTTATGGTTTTTCACTCGCGACTTTTGCTGGTTGGCAGGTTTCTAAACCCGAAGCCGCGGTGCCCCGCGAACCCTTCTTTCAGGCGGGCACACAAGAAAAGACAGCATTCAAAGACAACAGTTATAGCAGCACCGTTTATCCAAACAAATACGCAAGCTTAGGTCAACCGGCACCCGTTTTTGCCGTGAGCATTAGTGGTTCGGTCAAAGAAAACCTTGAGCGCATCATGGGCCGTTATCACTGGAAGGTGATCTGGAAAGCCCCTTACGACTACAACTTCGACGGCCAAGTCACCGGCGCAAGCTTGCCTAGCGTGGTTGAAAAATTACTTCAACCCTTCCCTTTGCAGGCAGTGATGTACATGTCTAATCGAACCGTGGCCATTGTTTCACGGATGAAAACTTAGGGAGTGTCCGCATGTTAAAACACTGGATGGTTTTGAGCCTCACGACTTTGCTCATGTTGAGCGCTTGTAATGCCCCTATTTACAACCAAACCGAAAGCAATGTGGCCGATATGCGTGACAGGATACATACCGCTGTTAAAAATGACGACGCCAAGGCAAAACCTGCGCCTGCCTTGGTGGTTAAAAACGGTTTATACGTCGACACCACGCCGGTTAGCTTGGTTCGTCAGCCGTCTTGGTTAAAAAGCAATGTCATTATTCGCGGTGATCAACTGCCCTTCTCTTATTACAGCCGCACAGTGGCTTCGGGTGCAGGCAATGCCATTCTTAGCAAATACCAACCCGGCTTAGACCAAGCCACAAACTTAAGCGTTAGTTACAATGGCACGGTCAAAGGCGCGCTTGATTTGCTGGCCTCTAAAACAGGCTATACTTACAGCATTCAAAATAACACAATTTACTGGCAAGCTTATGTGACCAAAACATTCGACATCGCTTTTATGCCAGGTGGCACCGACTATTTAATGGGTAATGCCAGCGGGGGCGGTGGGTCTTCCAGCGCTTCTTCTGGTGGCAGCGGTGGGACTACTCAAAACTTCACCGCCAGTGGGTCCGACGACGAATATAGCAATTTAACCGGTAAGCTCTCCGTGTGGGACGACTTAAAAAGCACCATAGGTCAATTGCTCTCCCCCGATGGGAAGGTGACGGTTTCTCAATCCACCACCACCGTCACCGTGCGTGACAGGCCCATGAATGTGGAAATCATTGGTCAATACATTCAGAACTTAAATTCTAAATTATCGAAACAAGTGTTAGTGAAGGTTCAAATTCTGGAAGTTGATTTAAGCAGCGATTACAGCTACGGCATCAACTGGGGCGCGATCGCTAATGCCTTCCACAACTCACCGTTTGTGATGAATGCAAGCTACGGCACGCCAGTTAATATTTCACAAGTCTTCACGCAACAAGCCGTTGGCCCTGTGCCAGGCGGTGGTACACCAGCCGCGCCCGTTTACCCACAAATGGGTTTTGTTGGTAATGGCCAAACACCTAGCTACACCATTTTGGTGAATGCCTTGAGCCAGCAAGGGAAAACCTCAGTGGTTTCTGAACCACGCGTGGTCTGTTTAAATAACCAAGTGTCAGTGGTGAGAATCATTCAACAAGAAGGCTATGTGGCTAGCATTGAAAACACCACGACTTCAGGTGGTGGCACTACGGTGAATAGCAATACCGTCACCTCTCAGGTGACCCCGGGCAATATCATCACGGGTTTAACCCTGTATATCTTGCCAAAAATCATGGACAATAAAATCTTGATGCAGGTGAATGCCGATTTATCCACGAAAAAATCCTTGATTCCTTTTGGCCCCACAAGCTCGCAAGTGCAGTTGCCAACCGTCGCTGAAAAACACTTTAACCAACGCAGCGTGATTAAATCAGGCGACACCTTGATTTTGTCAGGTTTTAGGCAGGTCGGGAATAATGCGAATGCCATGCAGTTGTTTAGCTCTCAAGCGGCAGGTGGTAAAGGGGCTATGCAAGAGAACCAAGAAACGGTGATTTTAATCACCCCTATTCTGTTAACAGGAAGCGCCTGATGCCTTTTATTACTCGCGAAGACGGCGAACGTTTTGTTATCCCTTCGTATCGCGATGTGATTACGGCGAAAAATAATGCCGCGCTCAAAAAAGAAATTATCACGCTCAGCCAAAGTTATGGTGAATACATCACCATGCAGCACAAGGCGGGTGTGTCTTACGACGTGGCTTTTTCACCCGATTTAGGCTATTTGCTTGGTGAATCCATCTGGCATTATTTCAAGCGCCCCATGGACATGATCTATTGCGAGGCTGTTCCTAACACCAGCGAAGCCATCATGGTCATTGTGAAAGAAGGGGGGGTTTACCTCGATGGCCGCTTTCCAATCGATAGCATCCCTGAAGAACTCATTATTTTCTTAACGCAAAAAAATAATTTTGATATTTTTATTTACGGCGACGTCCCCATTGCAGAACAACCAGCTGATGGCAAGTTTAGCTTCGATGCTGGTTCAGTGAAATCATTCACGGTCTTAACCGATCCTGTGTTTCCCACCCTGCCTTTATTAAAAACTTATCAATTTCAATTGGTTGAAGCAACGTTAAAGCGTCAGGGCATTAGTGGGTTGCCCCTGAATCAAGCGATAGCGGTCGCTGTTTTATTGGGCGCAGGTTGGATGCTTTGGTCGTTCATTGCCAGCATGCGAGCGCCAGCAGTGGTTGAGCAAGTGGCGCAGGTGAACCCGTATCAAGGCTATTACGACGCCATGCGCTCACCCGCACCTGATGCCGAGCTCTCAGCCATGGTCTCTGTTTTGAATGATGCCATCACGATTCCTGGCTGGACACTCACGAAAGTCACTTACACGACGGGGTCTGTCACTTGCAGCATGCTTTCTTTAGGTGGCACCGTTGAATCTTTAATGGCTTGGGCCGATGCTCGCCAAGCGACGATTAGCATCATTTCGACGGGCGTTCAGTTGATTCTGCCCGTGAAAACTACCCCGCGGCCTGAGCCCACTCAAATTTACCCCACCAAAGAAACCTTAGCTGTTATTTTAGATCGTTTGGTGAAAGTGATCCCGGGCAATAGTTTTCAAATGGATCAAGTTGCAACGCAAGGGGCTTATACGGCCATTAATACCTCCATTATCATTACCAGCCTGTCTTTGTCAGGCATTGATTTAGTGGCTCAACAATTAAATGCGTTACCATTCGCGTTAACCGGTGCGAGTCTTGATTACGCAAATGGCCTATTTAGTGGTAACCTTACTCTACAATTATTAGGAAGTTAATATGACGACAGACAGAGCACAGTTATCAGGCGGCGGTTCTCCTCGCCAAAAAATCATTGCTGGCTTAGCGTTGCTTGTATTTGCTTTTTTAGCCTGGCAAGTTTACGGCATGTTTGCTGGCGGAGGGTCGTCATCCACCCCTCAAGCCACGGCTAATATGGCGCCCATGCCAACACCGCAACCTGCGCAATTGCCGCAAGTGACCAAAGCACCGCTCAGCGATCGCGAGCAGGCATTGATGGCTTTGCAGCAAGAAACACAGGCGAAATATTTAGCGGCTTTGAATGAATTGCAAATGTTGAAAGTGCAAAAAGACATTGCTGAAACCAATAAAGCCATTGTGACGGCCAAGCTTGATACGGTGACAGCACAAAAAAACATGGTGGACTTGCTTGAACCTTCGAAGCCAGTCGCCACGCAAGCGGATTATTCTCAGAACTTAGTGAACCCAACGGGCGCCAGTGCAGGCGTGACACCTGGCGGTGCAGCCGCGAGCAGTGCTCCGGTTGATACCTACACCGTGATTTCTGTCTCGCACTTGCAAGGGCGTTGGAATGCCGTGATGGGGTATCAGGGCAAACTCATGAATGTGTTTGTTGGCGATGTCTTGCCAGCTGATGGTTCACAAGTGACTAACATTGATAAAACCGGCGTCACCTTGAAATTAAAAGATGGGGATACCAAAAAGATTTCCATGGTTTCTATTATTTGATACCCCTCCCCGACCCTCCCCGAGCCTAAAAGACAGGCTCAGGGAGGGAGCTTACTAAGTTGCAGTATGCATGAAAAGCTTAAGAGCTCACGGAGTGATTTACCATCTTTTAGCGAAAAGCGAACTTAGAGGGCTCCCTCCCTGTTTGAGCGTTCTTTGCGAAAACGGGGAGGGTGGGGAGGGGTGTTTTTATATCAACATTCCCTCAAACACAAAACTCGCCGGGCCTTGCATTACCACCGGCTGACCCTCGCCATCCCAGGCAATGTTAAGCGACCCATAACGAAATTCAACGGTGACAGGCGAGCGCAACACCCCTTCGGTGATGCCAACAATGGCCGCGGCGGCGGCATTACTACCGCAGGCATTGGTGAACCCAACTCCACGCTCAAAGGTTTGAAGGCGAACGTGGTGTGGGTTCACGATAGTCATGAAACCCACATTCACTCCTTCAGGAAAAGCAGGGTGTTGATGGTTAAGTGCTTCACCAATGGTTGAGGCGCGCTCCACCTGACCCTGAATTAAGCAGTGTGGGTTGCCCATGGAAACGGTGTGCGCTAAAAAAGGGTGATTGCCGACGGTTAAATTTAAAGATTTCACCGATGATTGTGGTTTGCCTAAGGTGATGTTGATGTCGCCATCGTCACAAAATCGAATGGGAAACACACCGGCACGTGTTTCAATGGTGAGGGTTGGGTGGGTGTGCAGCTTTTTCATTTTCAAATAAAGCGCCACACAGCGCAGGCCATTGCCGCATTGTTCGGCTTCGCTGCCGTCGGTGTTTAAAATACAACAAAAAAAATCAGCGCGGGTGGAAGGCTCGATTAATAAGGCTTGATCAAAGCCTATGCCTAGGTGTCGATTGCCTAAGCGTGCAATGGTGCTTGGGTTTTTATCCATATTTAACGTTAAATTATTAATGACAATAAAGTCATTGCCCAGGGCATGCATTTTAGTGAAGGCGAAGGAGGTCATGAGGTGCTTACCTTTGTGAGAGTGGGGGTGGGTAAGTAAAGGCCGCCGGATTGCCCGCAAGCACTCAAGAGGCTGGCGAGTAAGAATAAAGAAAACCAAGGTTTCAGTGCGCGCATTAGCTGCCCCTTAATTTTTTTAAATGCGTGAGTAAGGATGAAGGTTCATTTGGGTTGGTGGGGGCTTCGAGCGCCGTTAAAATATCAGGCAGCAGTTGTTTGCCTAATTCCACGCCCCATTGGTCGAAGGGGTTAATGTTCGCGAGCACACTTTGCGCGTAAATTTTATGTTCGTATAAAGCGAGCAAGGCACCCAAGGTGGCGGGCGTGAGTTCGTCGAGTAATAATAAGTTGCAAGGCCGATTCCCAGGCAAGACCAAATGCGCAGCCTGTGCTTTGGTAAGATGCGGGTGTTTCGCTTGAATATCAGCAGTGCTTAAGCCTTGTGTGAGGGCTTCCGCTTGGCTTAAGGCACTGGCCAGCAACATGCAATGATGATGCCCATTGTGTTTTTCATGGGGGCGGCCGATTAAGATGAAGTCGACGGGAATGCAAAGCGTGCCTTGGTGTAAAAATTGATGATACGCATGTTGGCCCTCCGAGCCTTCTTGACCAAACAAAACGGGCCCGGCATGGGCGGTGAGGGTGTCACCATTTAAATTAACGGATTTGCCGAGGCTCTCCATGGCGGCTTGTTGTAAATAAGGGACCAAGGCTTGTAAGCGTTGGGAATAAGGCGCAACGGCTTCAGCGGTGGCCTGATCAAAGTGGGCGTGCCAGAAAGAAAGCAAGGCGAGCAGCATGGCCATGTTTTTTTCGGGCGGCGTGTTTTTCACGTGTTCGTCCATGCTGTGCGCGCCGCTTAAAAAGTCGCGAAAGCCACGCTCGCCTATCATGAGTGCGAGCGGCAACCCCACACTCGACCAAATAGAATAACGCCCGCCGACCCAGCTAAACGTTTCAAAGATGTGCTCGGGGGGGAAGCCATAGGCCAGGGCTTTGTCGGGGTGGGCGGTGATGGCCACCCATTGTTTGGGGAAAATGTCGGTGTGGCCTTGGCTTTGTAAATAGGCTTTAAGCGAGTTGGCATTGGTTAAGGTTTCAAGTGTGGTGAAGGACTTGGAAGAAACGATGTAAAGCGTGGTTTCTGGGTTGGTGGAGGTGATGACATCGTTGAGCGGGGCTTTGTCGATGCTGGATAAAAAATGAAAACGCAGCTTGGTGTTAGCAAAATCTTTCAGGGCCGTGGTGGTGAGGTAGGGCCCGAGGTGAGAGCCACCAATGCCAATGTTGACGATGTCGGTGATGGCTTTGCCACTGGCGCTTACAAACTGCCCCGAGCGCACGGCTTCAGCAAAGGCAAACAGGCGGATTTGTTCATTTTCGACTGTCGTTTGGATGTTTTCACCTGATACCGTGAGTGGTTTTTTGCTGGCATCCCGCAAGGCGGTGTGTAGGGCCGGGCGATTTTCGGTGGTGTTGACGGGCTTGCCAGTAAATAAGGCTTGAAATTGGGCTGATAAATTTGCCATGCTAGCGAGATCAGCCAGTAAACCCAAGGTGGTTTTTGTCATGCGGTGACGTGAATAATCGAGCAAAATACCCGAAGATTTGACTGAAAAATCATCAAATCTTGAAGGGTTGGCCGAAAACAAGTCGGTTACATCCGTTTTTTTAAGGGTTTCATGGTCGGCTTTTAAAGCGGGCCAGAGTGGGCTTTCAATCAGGTTTTTCATGGCTTAGTGTGTACAATATTCAAGGAAACACGTATTATAGGATGGATCTGACATTTTTTGTATCACAACATGAAGCGCCAACACGATATTGTTGGGGTCAGCCGAGGGCAGCTATCTTATGGATGAGCTTTTTAAGCGATTAGAGCGGCAAATCAAGAGTCTGCTGGACCAGCACGACCAGCTACGCCTCGCTAATTCGCAACTTCAGCAGTCTAAGCACGTGTTAGTGCGCGACAAAGAAGACCAGCTCGACCGTCAAAAGCGCGCCATCATCACCATCGAATCCCTCATCACTAAACTCAAGGCGATTGAGAAAGGCATATGAGTACTCCGTTGTCCAATACCACCGTCCACATCCTTGGTAAACCTTACGCCGTTCGCTGCCCCGAGCATGAAGTGGCTGGCTTGCAAGCCGCCGCGCTTTACATCGACCAGCAAATGCAACAGGTTCAAGCCTCGGGCAAGGCCATTAACCTTGAACGCATTGCCGTCATCACCGCCGTTAATGTGGCTTATCAATTTTTGCAAAGCAACGAAGAAAAATCGGCTGCGCTTCAAAGCATTAATGAACGTTTAAGTCGCCTTCAAGACAAAATAGACGAAAGCATGAGTTCAACGCGTCGTTTGGAGCCCCTCTATTCCCTGGAATAAAATCAGCATACGAAACTATTACCGCCACTACCGCCATGCGCTCGCGCTTGCTGCGATGCCACAGGCTGCTTATGCTTTAGCTGCGCATGCTTCAGAACACCCGGTGTTTAAAACCAGCCAGGCCATTGCATGTTATTACAGCCACGACGATGAAATGAATACCTTTCCCTTGATCGCTAAAATCTGGGAGCAAGGCAAAACCTGCTATTTGCCTGTCATGACAGAAGAAAAATGCATTAAATTCGTTCGCTTTGAAGCGAATGATGCGCTAGAAAAAAACCAATACGGGATTTTTGAGCCGGTGAATCACTCAAGATCGCTCAGGCCGAGCGAGCTTCAACTCATTTTCATGCCTTTGGTTGCCTTTGACTTGCACGGAAATCGCTTAGGCATGGGGGCGGGGTATTACGACCGCAGCCTTGCTTTTTTATTCAGTGAAAACCAAAACTCAGTTCGCCCGCATTTGGCGGGCATTGCTTATGCCAAGCAACAAGCAGGCCCGCTGCCAACCGACCCTTGGGATGTGCCTTTGGATAGTGTTATCACTGAAAACGGCTTTCGTTTTTTTAGCTAATGATGCCTTGTTCGTGCATGCTGTTCATCACCAAGCCCAGTAATTCACGAATGGCAATGAAAAACATGGTGTAATCCACATCAGGGCTTGCATGCAACATGGCTAATAAGGAATCCCAACGATGAATCGCCATTTTGTTTCTTTCCAACCAACCCTTTAACAATATTTCAGGGTGGCTTTCTTCGTAAGAAGATTTGATCACCGCGATGGTGAGTGCGCGTTGTGCAATGTCTAGTTCATCACGCAGGGTTAAACGCGCCAGTGCATTCCAATGCCCTTCACGCGTGTCTTTAGAAATTTGATCGCGGAACCACAATAAGTTGAGTTTTTCACCCGCCAAGAAATAGACTTGTGCGGTTTGTTCTAAATCAAATTGGTGTTGTGTGGCCACTTCCACAATGTTTAGCGTGGTGTAAATCGCGCGATACGTTGCAATGGTGCGCGCATCTTCTTGTGATAATCCTTTTTGATGAAAGGATTCAATTAAGTTGGCTAAATATTTTTTAGTTTCACCGCCCATTAAATTAGGCACTAAATTTTTTAATTGTTCAATGCGCACCGAAAAATGCTCTATGGTTTTTTTCATGTTGTTTTTAAGGTGGCGGCTATGCAAGAACCAACGCGTTGCTAAGCTAATTAAGGTGCGAATTTGAAATAGCATTTCATATTGTGCTTTTAAAGGCACGGTCACACCCAAGTTTTCAATTAAGTGTCGCAATTCGGAGGCCTTGAAAACAGCTGAGGCAATGGTGTAGGCGTGAATAATGTTATCAATGCTCGCACCGGTTTCCATTTGCATGCGATAAACAAAGGTAATGCCCATTTCATTCACCACTTTGTTGCTGAGTTGCGTTGCAACAATGTCGCGATACAAGCGATGCCCTTTCATTAAATGGCTGTATTTTTCGCGAACGGTGGGTGGGAATGCCGTTTCAACAATCATGTTAAGGTTGGCATCTTCCGTGAGTGTTGAAGCAAGAATTTCATGCTTGATTTGAATTTTGCTATACGCTAATAAAACCGCAATTTCAGGGCGGGTGAAGCCAAGGCCAGCCGCTTTGCGTTCAAGGATGGTTTTATCATCGGGTAAAAATTCCACGCGCCTGTCAATGGCATTAGCGCTTTCTAAAGCTTGTAAAAAATGTTGATGTAAACCGATGTTGCGTTTTGCGCTTTCAGCGGAAAAACTCATGACTAAAGCTTGGTCTTCATTGTCTTTTAATACTAGTGCCGCCACTTCTTGCGTTAAAGTTGCGAGGAAGGCATTGCGGCTGCTTTCGCTCAGCTTGCCAGCCGCCACGTCTTGATCTAACAGAATTTTTAAATTCACTTCGTGGTCTGAGCAATCCACACCAGCTGAATTGTCGATGAAATCGGTGTTAATTAAGCCGCCTTTTAAAGCGTATTCAACGCGACCCAATTGTGTGAAGCCTAAGTTGCCACCTTCGCCCACCACCTTGCAGCGTAATTCACCGCCATTGATGCGGCAAAATTCATTGGTTTTATCACCCACGTCGGCGTGAGATTCATGGCTGGATTTCACATACGTGCCTATGCCGCCGTTAAATAATAAATCGACGGGGGCAGATAAAATGGTGCGTATTAATTCATTGGGGGTGAGTTCTGCGGCATCGGTGCCAAGGGCTGCGCGCATTTCGGGGCTTAAGGCAATGGATTTTAAGCTGCGC
>DASTZQ010000028.1:0-19098 GCA_035764205.1 Gammaproteobacteria bacterium | reverse complement strand
CACCAAAGGCATGTGCCTTTTGCGCCAGTCTTTAGCTTTATCGTATTGATTTAATAAGTCCTGAATATCATCTCTGGTGATGTTGATCATCTGCCTTACCCCTCGTTGTTTTATTCTTGAATGTGGAAAGTATATCTTATTTAGCTTAAGGGTTCCTTAAGGAGAGAGTAATATTTTTTTGTTAAAATTCATTTGGTTGGCGGTTTGAAGTGAAAATAATTGGTCGTTATACTACCAAAAGCCACGTAAAATCTAAGCTGAGTATTTTCGCAGCAAGGCCGGGTGACATAGAAATAACCACCCCTTAAAATAACATAAGCCTCATAAAATCCTAGTTGGGTATTTGCGCAACAACGCCGGGGATTTCAGATAATAAATTGATTTAATTAGTTATTTTTGTAATGGTGACCTTCACCCGCTCCTTCATAACTCTGTTATAATAGAAGAAGGTAACCCAAGGAGCGGTAAGTGAGTGATCAGCCCGTAAGAATTCTGCAAGTCAGTGACCCGCATCTGATGGCGGATCCTCAGGGTGAGCTCTTGGGCGTGAATACGCAAGCAAGCCTTGAAGCCGTGCTTTCCTTGGCAAAAACCATCCCCTTCGATTTGCTCTTACTCACCGGTGATTTATCCCAAGATTATTCTGAACCGGCTTATCGTCGTTTGGCTAACATGGTCAAGGATTTTCATGTGCCGGTTTATTGCATTCCCGGTAATCACGATGACGTGGGTTTAATGGCGGCTGTTTATCCACTTGGCCCCATTTCCATGCAGCGGCATATTGTTTTAAAATCGTGGCAACTTATTTTATTGAATTCACAAAAACCCGGTAAAGTGCACGGCCGTTTAGATGAATCGCAATTGTCTTTTTTGTCGCACTGTTTAGAAACCTATCCTGAACACGACGCCATGGTGGTGTTTCATCATCACATTATGCCTGTTGGCAGTGCGTGGTTAGATCAACTGGGCGTGGAAAATCCGGATGCGTTTTGGCAAGTCGCGAAACGTTTTCCAAACATAAAATTAGTGGTGATGGGGCATGTGCATCAAGCGTCTGAACACATGGTGCACGGTATTCCCTGTTACACCGTGCCTTCCACCTGCATTCAATTTAAACGAAACCAAGATGATTTTGGGCTAGAAAATCTTCCACCCGGGTGCCGCTTGATTTCATTGCATGCCAGTGGTTTTTTTGAAACGGAAGTATTGCGTGTGAAATCGTATGTGGGTGTCTTTGATGAAAATGCAAAAGGGTATTAGTGTGGTTTGGCGTGCAATGATTTTTTCAAAAAAATCGCAATCGGAATAATCAGCAAAAACATCCACGCATTGAATGCAAACGCGTTGACATAAGCGAGCATGGCGGCTTGTTGTTCTAACACTAAACTTAACACGGCTCCGCCTAAGGGTGAGGTGGGTGATACGTGTAAAGGCTGTAAATAATGCGCGACCGCTGGATTAAACATCGTGATGCCGCCACCCAAGCCATTCCAAAATAATTGTTCGCGCCTTGAAAATAAAGTGATGGTAATGGAAATGCCAATGGAACCACCAATGGTTCGCAATAAGCTAAACACACCCGCTGCATCCGTGCGTAAATGCGCAGGCAAGGTTGAAAAAGCGGTGGTCGAGAGTGGCACCATGATCATCCCTATGCCAAAGCCTTGTAAAAGCATGGGCCAGGTTAACCAAAACATATTGATGTTGGTGGAATATTGTGTGCAAACCCAAACACCGTAAAAACTGATGAATGAGCCGCTTAAAATCATCCAGCGGGCATCCACGCGATTGGTGATTTTAGAAATAATCATCATGCTGATCATGCTGCTGATGCCACGCGGTGCAATGATAAGGCCGGTGGTTAATACAGGGTAATTGAGTAGGTTTTCCATCATTAAAGGCTGTAACACCGAGGTGCCGTAAATGGCAATGCCCATGCAGCATAGCATGATGCTAGATAAGGTGAAGTTACGATCTTTAAAAATAGCTAAATCAAAAATACCGGTTTTAGTATTGCTGATTTGATACAGAATAAACCCTAAAAAACCAACCGCAGAAAAATACGTTGCGAATTGAATGCTCGAAGCATTAAACCAATCGTCCATGTTGCCTCGATCTAAGACGAATTGCAGCCCACCAATGGCAAGTGTGAGCAAGCCTAAGCCTACCCAATCCATGTGCCTTGTTTTGCGCGCGCTGTCAGGTACCACGTTCATGAGTAAGAGGGTGGCGATGCCCACTGGTAAATTCACGTAAAATGTCCAACGCCAAGAAGCAATGTCGGTGAGGTAACCACCCAAGGTTGGCCCCAAGATGGGCCCAACCATAATGCCCATGCCCCAAATCGCCATGGCTTTGCCGCGTTCTTCCGGTGGGAAAATGTCGGTAAGAATGGCTTGTGAGAGTGGCACGAGGGCGGCACCAAAAATGCCTTGTAATAAACGAAAAATCACCATCTCGATTAAATTAGTGGAAGCACCGCATAAGCCAGAAAACACGGTGAAACCCAAGACAGACATAAATAAATAATTTTTTCGACCGAAGCGATCCGCCAGGTAACCAGTGAGTGGCATGAAAATGGCGGAAGCCACCATGTAACTGGTGAGTGTCCACGTGATTTCATCCGAGGAAGCGCTGAGTGAGCCTTGCATGTGTGGCAAAGCCACATTCACAATGGTGGTGTCTATCACTTGCAATAAAGCCGCGGCCATCACCACGGCGGTAATCAGCCAGCGGCGATGGATAGACATGGTTTGATAAAGTTCGGTTGACATTACGTGCCTAATTTCACATTCACCGAAGCAGACGCACCAATGCGCAGCGGGTATTGATTGGTTGGGTGTGTGAATTGAATTTTCACGGGAACGCGTTGCGTGATTTTGACCCAATTTCCGGTGGCGTTTTGTGGGGGCAATAAGGAAAAGACAGTGCCTGTGCCACCACTGATGCTTTGCACAATGCCATCGAAGTTAACACCGGGGTACATATCGAGCTGAATATCAGCGCGTTGGCCTGCACGAATGTTTTGAATTTGTGTTTCTTTGAAATTGGCATCTAACCAAAAACTTTCATCGCTGATTAATGCAAACAAGGGTTGGCTCGCGACGACATTATCCCCGGCACGCGTGCTCATGTTGGTCACCCAGCCGCTCGTTGGCGCAACGATGTTGGTCCAGCCTAAATTCAGCGTGGCTTCATTGAGTGCTGATTTTGCTAATTGCACAGAGGCAGCTGCGGTTTGCAGGGCAGTTTCTGCGTTGTCGTTGTCTTGGCTCGATGCAAAACTTTTTTTCGCTAAGACGTCGGTGCGTTTTTCTTTGAGTAAGGCATTCTGATAAGCGGCTTGATTAATGGTGTATTGCGCTTTCGCTTTTTCAAGCGCGACTAAATAAGGAATGGGGTCGAGTTGAAACAGGAGTTGACCTTTGTGCACGTATTGGTTGTTAGACACTGCGACACGTGCCACTTGCCCAGCAATGCGCGGTGCAATATGCACAACGTGTGCATTGACGTAAGCATCGTCGGTGCTGACATTGTAGTGATTGTAAATGATCACACACAGCCAAATGAATGCTGACGCAGCAAAAAAACCAATAATGAAAGTGGTTTTAATGTGTTTTCGATTTAATAATTTTTTAAACATGGTCACCCCATGATAAATAGGCTATAAAGAATAGTGGTTAAAATAAATAAGCTAAAGCCCGTGAACCAATAATCACGTTCACCAACATACATTTCAACGAGCCAAACCATGCGTAACACTTGCGTTGCAATCAATAAACCTAAACCGAGCTCAATGAGGCCAATTGGCGTTGCTCTGTGTAAATCATGAATGGTGCCGAATAGGCTCATGGGTTTTGCGGTGATTAATAATTCAGTTTGTAAAGGTGTGTTTGCCTGTTGCCATAAATAAAGGGCGCCACCGATCAAGACAAACACCATGGCCGTGAGTGTGCCAAACAGCATGAAATGGCTCATGTATTGCCGTGTTTTTTGAGTGGATGCCGTCATAAGGCCCCCAAATAGGATTTATAAAGCATTTGCAAAGCGATAAAACACAGCGCAAAACTAAAGATGATGCGTAACACGCGGGTGTGTAAGTGTGGCAATAAGGTGGAGCCTGAGTAAGCGCCAATCAGCACACCCAGCATGACAGGAAAGGTAAGTTGCGGTTGAATGTAACCGTTGGCTAAATAAACCCCTGCACTGGCCGTTGCTGTGATGCCTATCATGAAATTACTGGTGGTGGTTGAAACTTTATAAGGAAGGCGCATGACTTGATCCATGGCCAACACTTTTAAGGTGCCCGAACCTATCCCTAATAAACCCGATAAGAGGCCGGCAATGCCCATGATAAACCAGGCCAAGGGTGCGCTTTGCACGGTGTAGGGGGTCATCACTTCGTGGAGGGGGTAAGCGCTTTCCAGTTTGAGTTTCACGGCGAGCGGGTGTGAATGGGGGTAGGATTCAATGTTTTCTTGGCGCTGCATGGTGAGATAAGCCGAAATGAGTAAAACAATCGCAAAGACAGCTTCTAACAAGGTGGGTGAAATGAACCCAATGAGCAGGGCACCCGCAATGGCACCCATCACGGCAGCGGTTTCTAAAAACACGCCGAGACGAATGTTGGCATAGCCTTCGCGTAAATAGGTGGTGGCGGTGCCTGATGAGGTGGCGATGACCGAAATGAGTGAGGCACCCATGGCATAATGGATGTCAACATGAAAGAGCAAAATAAGAACAGGAGTGACAATAATGCCTCCTCCTAGACCAGTCAGTGAACCTAAGAGGCCGGCTAAAAAGGAGAACAGAAACAATAAACTAGAAAAGGTAAGGATAGTCACCGTTAAATTTTCCAAAAAAAATGTTACCTTCAATCATTAGTTTAGAGGAATGGGTCGGTGTTTGCCATCAAACTTTTCAAATCTACGCTAAAATGAAAGGAGATAAGAAAAAGGAGAGTGGTGATGCGGATTTCACCCTGGGTGCTCTGGGGCTCAGTCGTGGTTTGTTTAATCACAGCCACGGAAGGGTTTACAGCCAAAAAACAAAAATATGCAGGATGCACTGACGATGAAACCTACACGTGTTTACGCGTGAAATCAGGCCAAAACTGGGAGAAGCTTTTTCCCGATGAGCGTGAGCGTGCCTTAGTCATGCGCGTGAATCATCGCAATGGTGAAATTTGGGCGGGCATGGTCATTAAAGTGCCTAACAATTTAGACAGTGCTGATCTCTTGGATTATTCCCCTTTACCCAAAACCATTGCGCCACCGGATGAAAAACTCATTGTTGTGAATTTGGTGAAACACGCCTGGGGGGCTTACGACCCTGATGGCACTTTGGTGCGTTGGGGGCCAGCCACGGGCGGTAAAGATTATTGCGCTGACATCAATCAAGGGTGTCGAACGAAGGCAGGCCAATTTCGGGTTTATTCTTTAGGCAGCAGCCGTTGTGTCTCTAGCAAATTTCCCGTGGGTGAGGGCGGTGCGCCCATGCCGTATTGCATGTTTTTTAATGGTGGGCAAGCCTTGCACGGTTCACCCGGTGGTGTCATTCGCGGCAATGAAAGCCATGGTTGTGTGCGTTTGTTTGTTGAAGATGCAGAATGGCTACGCTACGATTTTGTGGATGGCCCGCATGATGGCAATGATTATCGCGGTACGAAAGTGGTGGTTTCTTACGATTCTGATTCGCCTTAACTTGACTCTGTTTCCGCCCCTCGTTACTCTTGAGCCACATTGTTCGTGGCGACAGAGGAGCGTGTTTCTTGAATATCGTTGAACGCTTTGAGGTGTCTTATTATCAATACCTCAATGAGGCAAGTGAATTGCAAGCGGATGCACCCGAACTTGCACAAGATGAAACCACATTACTTAAACTCTATGAATGGATGATCTTGGTCAGAACCATCGACGCCAAAGCCATCGCTTTGCAGCGCACCGGTAAATTGGGCACCTACCCTTCCACACGCGGCCAAGAAGCCGTGTTTGTTGGCGTTGGGCATGCCATGGCTAAAAAAGATATTTTTGTTCCTTATTACCGTGATATTGGCGTTTTGATACAACGCGGTGTTCCCATCACCAATATTTTGCTTTATTGGGGTGGCGATGAGCGCGGGAATGTTTACCCAGGCGATAGCCGAGATTTTCCTTATTGCGTGCCTGTCGGCAGCCAGCCTTTGCATGCAGTTGGCGCTGCCTTCGCTTTAAAATATCGCGATGAAAAACAAGCCGTGGTTTCCATGTGCGGTGAAGGTGCCACATCGCAAGGTGATTTTTATGAAGCCATGAATGTGGCTGGGGTGTGGAAATTACCCGTGGTGTTTGTGGTGTGTAATAATCAATGGGCCATTTCGGTGTCGCGAGACGCACAAACCGCGTGTTCCACCATTGCGCAAAAAGCCATTGCAGCGGGTTTTACAGGCGAACAAGTCGATGGCGATGATGTCATTGCTGTGCAACACCGTTTAAGTGAAGCCTTAAAAGCAGCGCGTGAAAACCATGAGCCCCGTTTACTCGAAATGATTTGCTATCGTCAAAGTGACCATACCACGGCTGATGATGCCTCTCGTTATGAACCCAAAGAAAATCGTGAAGCCGCTTGGAAGCATGAACCCGTTGCGCGTTTGCAGCGTTATTTAAATGCGAAAGGCTGGTTAAACACCGAAAAAGAAGCGGCCATTCAAGTGCAAGCGGCGAGAACGGTGGATGCAGCGGTGGCCGATTATTTAGCGACAAAACCACAAGCCATCACCGACATGATTGATTATCTTTACGAAACCTTGCCCGAGAGTTACGCCGCACAACGGGATGTCATTGCAAGCTTGGAGGTGCCACACCATGGCTGAAATTACCTTAGTGGAAGCCATCACCTTGGCCATGCGTTATGAAATGCGTCAAGATGCTTCGGTGGTGGTATTGGGTGAAGACGTTGGCAAAGACGGCGGTGTGTTTCGCGCAACGCTTGGTTTGCTCGATGAATTTGGCCCCAAACGCGTGTTAGATACCCCGCTTGCTGAATCCATGATTGCGGGTTTGTCTGTTGGCATGGCCGTGACTGGTTTGCGCCCCATCGCTGAATTTCAATTCATGGGTTTTATTTACCCGGCGATTGATCAAATCATTAATCACGCCGCGCGTTTTCGTAATCGCACGCGCGGGCGCATGACTTGTCCCTTGGTGTTTCGCACGCCTTTTGGGGCAGGCATACACGCGCCTGAACATCACTCAGAAAGCACCGAAGCTTTGTTTGCACACGTGCCGGGCTTACGTGTGGTGGTGCCTTCCTCGCCTGCACGGGCGTATGGCTTGATGCTTGCTTCCATACGTAACAATGACCCGGTTATTTTTCTTGAACCTTCTCGTTTATATCGTTACGCAAAACAAGTCGTGGAAGATAATGGCCAGGCTTTACCGCTCGATAAATGCTTTACTTTACGCGTTGGCGAGGATGTCACCTTAGTGACTTGGGGCGCCATGGTGAAAGAAACCTTGAGTGTGGCTGCGCGTTTGAGCGAGCAAGGCATTGCTGCTGAAGTCATTGATGTCGCCACCATTAAACCGCTCGACATTGACACCATCGTTGCATCGGTTGAAAAAACCGGGCGTTGTGTCATTGTGCATGAAGCGCCACTCACCAATGGGGTGGGCGCTGACATTGTTGCTTTATTAGCAGAAAAAGCCATGTTTTCTTTAAAAGCACCGCCGGTGCGTGTCACGGGGTTTGACACCATTGTGCCTTACGCCCGCATGGAAAAAGCTTATATTCCCACCGAAGAACGCATTTTAGACGCCGTGCATGGCGTGATGGAGTATGCATGAAAATTTTTTACTTACCCGATTTAGGTGAAGGTTTAGCAGAAGCCGAAATTCGTGAATGGTATGTTAAGCCAGGCGATGACGTGGTGGTTGATCAACCCTTGGTGTCCATGGAAACGGCAAAAGCCGTGGTGGATGTGCCTTCGCCTTACACTGGCAAAATTGCCGTGTGTCATGGCAAGGCCAACGACGTTTTAAAAACCGGTTCACCTTTAGTGAGTTATGAAACCGAGGGTGCGACGGCAGATCAAGGCAGTGTGGTCGGTAATTTACCGCATAGCACGAGTGCGTGGGACGACGGTGATGTCATCATTGGTGCGGCCACGGCGGCAAAAACCAGTGTGAAAGCCATGCCGGCCGCACGATTTTTTGCAACGGAAAACAACATTGATTTGCATAAAGTGAAAGGCAGTGGCCCGCAAGGTTTAATCACCCTCGACGATGTTAAGCGACATCAGCGTCAAGAAAATGCCGTTGTTTTCACAGGTGAAACGGAAAGTTTGCACGGCGTGCGCCGCATGATGGCGCAGGCCATGTCGCAATCGCATCAACACATAGTGCCTGTCACCATTGTTGAAGATGCAGATATTTCTCACCTACCTGAAAAAACAGATATCACAGTGTTATTAATGCAAGCCATCATTGCGGCTGCCAAAGCAGAGCCTGCATTAAATGCGTGGTTTGACGGCCAAGCCTTGGTGAGGCAATTGGTTAACGATGTTAACATTGGCATGGCGGTTGATAGTGCTGAAGGATTGTTTGTGCCCGTCATTCATGCCGCGCAACAGAAATCACCGAGTGAATTGCGTGAAAAAATTAATGAATATAAAGTGAGTGTGGCGAATCGAAGCATTGCGGCTAGTGACATGCAAGGCTTAACGATTACTTTATCTAATTTTGGAACCATTGCTGGGCGTTATGCCACCCCGATTATTGTGCCGCCATCGGTTGCCATTTTAGGCTGTGGTCGTAGTCGCGAAGCGGTGGTCGTAAAACAAGGGGAAATGAAAGCAGGGCGTATCATGCCGTTATCACTCACCTTTGACCATCGCGCTGCCACCGGTGGGGAAGCAACGCGATTTTTAGGCGCGGTCATTGCGCATTTGCAATCGGCTAAGGTTTAACGGCATTGTTCACCGGTGCAGCTTGTGCCGGTGAATTGCTTTTAGCAGGCACGTAATACCCACTGTCTTCCAATAATTTCAATTGTTTCTGATATAAATTATTCATGCCATTGACCATGTCTTGTATTTGTGTCTTCATGTTGCGTTGCACATTTTCTTGAAGCTTACGTATTTCATCTAAATTCGCTTTGACTTTAGGGTCGTTCATGTCTATGGGTTTTCCAACTTGCAGGTTAATGCCACTTTTTTCAATTTTGCCATCGGGGCCAACTGTTTGTTGATTAATTTTAATGGAAGCACTGTTGGCATTTTTGAAATCGCTTTGTTTAATCCAGCCCACATTGCCATTGCTTGGGTCGGCCACTTTAATCCAATCGCTGTTTGCGGGCGTGTAAATCGGCACCACGCCTTTGGTTAAATCGATGCTGGCCGTGACGGGCGAGCCGTCTTTGGGTTCTTGGTGCAAACTCACGCTGTCGGCATAAGCTAAATTCATGCTCAGCATGAGGGTGAAAAAGAGGGTTAGTGATCTTGGCATGGCGGCAGCCTCCTTCTTAACTTGTTGAATTAATTAAAATAAACCATTTTATCAAAAGATTTGCTATAGTAGTAGTATAAGACAAAACCTAAGGATAGGTGGGCATGATAATCAAACGTTTAATCATGGTGGCGGTGCTTGTAACCCTGGGTATGATGACGTTTCATCTCTCTCAAATGAACATGCATACCATTATTATTAATGGCACTATTTTAGTAATTTTAAACGGTCTTTGGTTAATGGCTGCTTTGCTTGCGCGTCGTGACCACCAAGTGTTACAACAAAAGCATTCTGAGAGTGAATCGCTCGCCACTGAAAATAAACAATTATTTGAATCGGTTTTTCAATACACCAATAATGGTGTTGCGATTTTATCAGCCGACGGTGAAGTGATTTCCATGAACCCATCGTTTTGTGGCATGTTAGGTTATCACGAAGTGGATGTTAAAGGCGTTAATTTTAATTTATTTGTTCAAGCAGACAATCAACCCAATTTATTATTACACATGCAGCAATTGCGAGAGCACCAATTGTCAGTTTTTCAAAGTGAAATTGCCTGCATTAAAAAAAATAAAGAAACGGTTTGGATTATGGCAACTTTGTCCTTGGTGGAAGGCAATGACGCGCAATCACCGCAGTTTATTATGCAAGCGCAAAATATTTCCGCACAAAAAGAAGCCGAAGAAAATTTACGTCACATGGCTTATCATGATGCGCTCACGGGCTTACCCAACCGAAACAAACTAGATGTCTTTTTAACCGAATCCATCGCAACTTCTCGTCGACATCGTCAAGCCTTTGCCGTTTTATTTTTAGATGTTGATCAATTTAAAAATGTGAATGATACCTTGGGCCACGAAGCTGGCGACACTTTATTGCAAGTGGTTGCTGAACGTTTGCGAGGGGTGGTCAGAAACACGGATTTAGTGGCACGCTTAGGCGGCGATGAATTTGTGGTGGTCATTACCGATGTCACTCAAATTGAATCGGTCGCGATCATTGCACACAAAATGTTAGAATCTGTGTTGGCCATTATATTGATTAATGACAATGAAGTTTATACCACCATGAGCATTGGGATCAGCTTTTACCCTGACTATGGCCACGATGCAGAAACCTTATTGCAACACGCAGATTTAGCCTTGTATCGCGCTAAAGAAGCTGGGCGCAACAATTACCAATTTTACACCTTGGAAATGACAGGCAAGGCCAAAGAAAAAATGGCCATGCAGCAGGCCATGGAAGCCTCATTATCAAAAGAAGAATTTTATTTAAATTACCAACCCACCATGAACATTAAATCACGTAATGTCACAGGGCTTGAAGGCTTATTGCGTTGGCGGCACCCAGAATACGGTGTGATTTCCCCCATTGATGTCGTGACCTTGGCTGAGGAATCGGGCTTAATTATTCCAGTCAGTGAGCAATTATTTAAATTGGGCACAAAGCAATTAAAAATTTGGCACAACGCAGGGTTTACGTCATTGACCCTGGCCATCAATTGCACGCCTAAGCAATTAAAACAAGCCACTTTTTCAGAAAGCTTGATTGATGCTTTGTCTGCCGCGGGGCTTTCACCTTCAGTGATTGAAATTGAAGTGACTGAAAATTCCATTATGCAAGACCCAGAGCCCATGTTGCGAGCACTGTATTCTTTGAAAGATTTGGGCATGAAAATTGTCATTGACGATTTTGGCACGGGGTATTGGTCTTTGTCTAATTTGCGACGATTATCGATAGATAAAGTGAAAATTGATCGCTCGGTTATAAAAAATTTACTGACGGATCCAACCTCTGCTTCCATTGCGAGCGCTATCATTGCGATGGTGAGTCGTTTGGGCATTAAATCGGTCGCTGAAGGGGTGGAAACACGCGAGCAATATGAATGGTTGTATAAGCAAGGGTGCACTGAAATGCAAGGGTATTACCTCTCGCAACCGCTCACCGATGAGCGCATGACAGAATTTTTAAAACACCCTATCCCCGATGGCGAGTTTGTCAAACAAAAAGAAAAAATCACCTTGTGATGGTGCTTGTGTTACGCAAGGTGCTTCATTCTCAGTGTTTTTCGCATGATTTTATTAGAGGCTGTTTTGGGTAGTTCATCCATGAAAACCACATCGTGAATTTTAAACAGTGGGTTTAAATGTGCATTAATGCGTGCCTGCATTTCTTTCATTAATTCAGTTTTATCGTGCGCTTTCGTTGGTGTTGCGTAAATAATCAAGGTGCTGAGTCCTTGGCCTTTGGGCGTGGTGGCAATGGCAGCGGTTTCTTTGATGCCAGGAATGCCAATGAGGGCGCGTTCAATTTCGGCGGCACTCACCTTAATGCCGCCTAAATTCATGGCATCATCCACGCGGCCTTGAATGGAAAAATACCCATTACCGTATTGTTTAAGTTCGTCACCGTGCCTTCTTAACGGGGTGCCGTCGTAAATGGGCATGTCTTTGTAATACACATCAAAGTGATTCGCATTTTCAAGCATGACCGATAAGCCCAAGGCCGGTGGAAATAAACACACCTCACCGCTATCACTTAATTTGCCTTCATGATTGAGTGCACCCACGCGATTGCCCATGGCTGGCGTTGAAAACAAAGCAGGGTAATTGGGTTGTAAGAGTGTGCTTGAAAGATAGGCGCCGCCAATTTCTGTGCCACCGCAATATTCAATGATGGGTTTGTCATGCCCTAACCACATTAAATAAAACATGTCTTCGGGATTAGCGCATTCGCCTGTTGAGCTAAAGGCGCGAATGGCCGACCAATGCAAGCCTTCCATGCAGCGTGATTCACGCCAGGTGGCAACCAAGGTGGGAACCACGCCTAACATGGTCACGTGAGTTTGTTCAACAAACAAGCCAAATGCGCGTGATTTTGGCGCTTCTGTGTAAAGTGCCATGCGAGCGCCGTGTATCAAGGTTGCAAAGACCAGCCATGGGCCCATCATCCATCCGAGGTTAGTCGGCCAACAAAGCACATCGTTAGCGGTAATGCCTTGGTGAAACAAGGCATCACTCGCCACTTTCATGGGCGTGGTGTGATTCCAGGCAATGGCTTTGGGCGCCCCCGTGGTGCCGGATGAAAATAAAATGTGAATCGCGTCCATGGGCTTGCATGCAACACTGGTGAAGGTGTCAATGTTAGATAAAAAGGTTGGCCAAGCGATGTCTTCTGGCTGTAAGGGAAGCGCAAAGGTTGCTGTGTTTGGCAGCACAATCACCGGCATTTTCGTCGCGGTTTTGATGCGTGGGTAAAGTGGAATGCATTTGCCGTTTCGTAAAAATTGATCTTGGGTAAACACGGCTTTTGTGTGGCTTAATTCGAGGCGAGTCGCGATTTCTTCACTGGAAAAACTATCGGCAATGGTGACGACGGTGCCGCCCATTTTAATGATGCCTAAGTAGATGGCAATGGCATTGGCTGTCATGGGCATGATGATCGCAAGGCGATCGCCTTTGCGATAACCCAGGGTGACTAAGCCATTGGCAATGCGGTTGGACAAGCGATCAATCGCATCGTAAGTGTGATGTTTGTGATGGCTATGTTGATCTTCTTCAATGATGGCGATGGCATGTTTAGGCGCTTGAAAACAGCTGTCGACGATATTGAGTGAAGCACCGGGGAACCAGTTGGGCTCTGTTTTTCCGAGGGATACATCAAGGACAGCGGTGGGCGGTGTTTTGAAAACCAGGTGGCAATCATCAATGATGGTTTGCCAAAACGTTTGCGCTGGGTGAATGCTAAAGGCATGACAATCCGCGACAGTGTTTAGCCCGTGCTTTTTCATGTATTTTGCAATGGGCGCATTTTTTAAGGTGGTTTCATCGGGCACCCAAACAGGGGCCGCATCGGGGGCATCTGGCCAGCTTGGGAAAAGCAGCGTAAATATCGCGCGGTAAACATGAAAAGGGAGGTTTTGTTCAAGCAGTAAGGGTTTAAGGTGTTGCCATTGTTGCTCGGGGGTTGTGTCTTCGTGTTTGTGAAGCAGGGATGCGCACGCTGTTTGAATGCCTTCGGCTTGCTCACGGCTAAACCCTGGGGAAACCAAGTTGAAAAGTTCGCTAAGTGTCATGGCAGACATCCGAGAGTAAGCACACAAAGCAACGCAGTGAGTTTAGCTCACTGCGTGTTTTGATGAAACAATTAAGCTTAATCTAGCATGCCGTATTGTTTCAATTTTTTGCGGAGTGTGCCGCGTGAAATCCCTAATATTTGAGCCATTTTCACTTGGTTGTAGTGTGTGTGGTTGATCAACACTTCCAAGAGCGGTCTTTCAATTTCTTCCAGGAGGATGGCATAGAAATCAATGGGTTGTTCGCCGCCGATGTTGGAGAAATAATTACGTAAGGTGTCTTTAACCACTTGTTTAAGGGTGATCGTTTCTAAATCTTCAGCTAATGCCATTTTATTACTCATGATATGAAACTCCGTACTTTCCTTAGTATTAATCATTTCTATCCATGATCAAGATTATTAAAGTCACCCGAAGAAAGCAAGTTTATCGGGTGACCCACCAACAATGCCTAACTGTTTTTTTCAGCGGTGTCGCTGTCAAAATGCATTTCATTGTTTGATGTTTGATGGTGATCGTGGTTGGTTGTTGCATCAGTGGCGGTGAAGGCGTCACCGGATTTCACTTTTGCTTTGGATTTTGTTTTAGATTTTGCTTTTACAGCAGCGGGTTTTTTAGCCTTGGTTTTTTTTGCTTTTTTCTGAAGGTCTTTCGCTGTTTTGGTCCATTCTTTTTCAAATTTGGCGAGGTGTTTGCGTAAGGCCAACATTTTCGCTTGTTTAATGACCAAGGTCGAAATGGATTTTTCGAGCGCAGTTAATTCTTTGGTTAAGGCGCTGACTTGTTTTTTAGCAAGGGTTTGTGCTTTGAGCGCAGCCTTCACTTGTTTGCGTGCCGTCGCGGTTTTTTTCGTTTTGGCGGCTTTGATGGTGGCCGTTAATTTTTTGACTTGGGTTTCTGCTTTTTGCAGTGTTTCATTCGTTTTAGCTGCTTTTTGTTTCAGGGTGCTCGCTGCTTGGTTGAAGTGACCGGCTAGTTGTTGGGGAAGTTTTAGGTAATCCTGCTCAATTTGAGCGGCAATGTTGTTCGATGGCTTGGACGTGCTACGGCGCGATGCACTCTTTGCGTTTTTTTTACGTGACATATTTAGTTATCCTCATGAGAACTATGCTTAAGACGTTAAAATTTAACACTGAAGCAATTGAAAAGTCTACTGATACAGAAAAATGATATGAATTAAGTTCGTGCTAGTTGATTTAAATCTGATAAATCTTTAAAGTACATGGCCAAGACCCGTTTTTTGGGAAAGATTTGGAGTGTTCGTGGAGTGTTTGCAGCATGAGTAATGCGAGTTTAAAAGAGCAATTGCAAGCCATGGCTTCGCAATTATCAGACACTATTGTTAAAACCGCTCCAGAAAAACCCACCCATCGCCCTGCTGCGCGTCAAAAGCCAGGGGCTGGTCGTCCTCGTCCATCGTCGCCCGCTAAACCAGCGCGTGCTCAGCAGCCTCGTCCGCCTGCCCCGCCTAAGCCAAAGTGGCTGGAACTTGCCCAATATGGCGTGGCTTTACTGCGTTCTTATTTCCCTGCGGCTTTTAAACCCATGAGTCAGGTCCAGCCCTTGAAAAAAGGCATCAAAGAAGACTTGGTGAAGCGTTTGAGCACCCTTGAAGGCGTCGTGACCGACGACAAAGCCTGCATGGTTAAAAGTTTGTCATTTTACGTTAACACCGCGGCCTACCATCGTTCAGTGGTTGCCGGTGTTAACCGCCTTGACCTTGACGGCCAGCCAGCCGGGCAAGTCACGCCTGAAGAAGCCCTTTATTCAGCTGAAAAATTACAACACAAAAAAGCAGGGGCTTCATCGCCCACTGCTAAACCGGTAACCTCGACGAGCTCGCCGACGTCCGATGAGGCGTCGGCGAGTACGGAAGAAAAAACTTAAAAATCAACGCATTAAAATTTTTCCGAGGTTCATATGCCACATTTGTCACGTCGTTTGTCACCCGCCACTTTATTCATGTTAAGCATGAATGGCATTGTGGGTTCTGGTTGGTTATTGGCTCCACTCTATGTTGCTAAAATTGCTGGTGCTGCCGCTATTTTTTCATGGATCATCGGTGGTTTAGCCGCTATCTTGATCGCGTTTACTTTCGCTGAACTCTCCACCATGTTGCCTGTGGGTGGGGGCACGGCTCACATCCCTCAATTAAGCCACGGCCCATTTGCTAGTTTTATTTTAAGCTGGATTGCTTGGCTCACTTCTTTATTATTGGTTCCCATTGAAGTGCAGGCCGTGTTGCAATACGCCTCTACCTTTTTTCCTTTCCTGATGCATGAAGTGAGTGGGGCACCCGTTTTAACCGATTGGGGTTATCTCTGGGCGAGCATACTCATGTTGTCCTTATGCGCACTCAACATTGTGAGTTATCAGGGCTTGGTGCGTTTTAATTTTGCTTTATTCATTTTTAAATTCAGTGTGATTGCCATTACCATTGTTGCCATCATGCACGCACAGTTTTCCCCTGCTAATTTTTCAGGAATGATGAATGCCACCATGACCATGTCAGGCTGGAAAGACATCTTAAGCGCGGTGGCGGCCGGTGGGGTCGTGCTTGCGTTTAATGGCTTTAAGAGTGGGGTTGAGCTTGCCGGGGAAGCGAAAAATTTGGCGGTGGCCATTCCGCTTAGCACCGTTGGCGCGGTGCTTGGCTGCTTGATCATCTACCTTGGCTTGCAAGTTTGTTTCATTGGTGCGCTGGACCCCAGCAGTTTTGCGAATGGTTGGGAACACCTTCGTTTTTCTGGCGACATTGGCCCGTTTGTGGGGTTGGCGTCTGCCTTGGGTTTGGTGTTGTTATTGAAATTTATTTATGCCAACTCTGTCATTTCACCCTTAGGCGCAGGCTTAATTTACGTCACTTCCACGGCGCGCATTTTGTTTGCCATGAGCCGGATTGGGTATGTGCCTAAGTTTCTCTCTAAATTAAATCACCAGCATTTTCCGGTGAATGCCATTTTAGTCAACTTTATTTTAGGTATGCTCTCCTTTTTACCCTTCCCGGGGTGGAAAGCCATGATGAACTTTTTAGTTTCTGCCATTGTCATCACTTACGCCATGGGCCCCATTGCTTTGCTATGCCTTAGAAAAACCTTGGCGAATCAAAAGCGCCCATTCAAATTACCAGCCGCTAATTTTCTTTGTTTATTAGCTTTTTATTGCTGTAATTTATTTAGCTTCTGGACAGGGTGGGACACCATTTCTAAATTGGCCATTGCCTTAAGTGTGGGTATTATTATTTTCTCACTGTCTTGTTTGCGCGGCATGGTGAAAGTGAAATCCGAAGAAATTCGTTCCGCCTTATGGATTTTGCCTTACCTCTCAGGCTTGGTTTTATTTTCTTATTTAGGTTCTTTTGGTGGGATTGGTGTCATGCCCTTCGGCTGGGATTTCTTAGTGATAGGCATTTTCACTGTCGTCATTTTGCGCTTGGCTGTTCATCAGCGTGCAAGCATTAATCCAGCACAATTGCAGGCATTTCTTGTTTCTGAAAATTTAGATTAAGGATGGGTTTTTATGGATGAATTAATAATCAAAACACCGGCGAGTGGGGTGTTGCAATTACACTTGAATCGCCCTGATCAACTCAATGCGTTGAGTGAATCATTATTAACCGCTTTAAGTGAACAACTCTCTGACGCTTCAACGAATGATGACGTCAAAGTGATTTTGTTAACCGGCGAAGGAAAGGCCTTTTGTGCCGGCGCCGATATTAATCAATTAGCTGATCTTGATGCCGTGAATGGCCTTGAATTTGCGCGTTACGGCCAAGCGGTGTTTAGCCAATTGGAAGAATGCGGCAAACCTTCGATTGCGGCTTTGCATGGTTATGTGTTTGGTGGTGGTTGCGAGCTTAGCATGGCTGCCACACTGAGAATTGCAGCCAACAACACGGTGTTTGGCCAGCCTGAAATTAAATTGGGTGTTATGCCTGGGTTTGGTGGCACACAACGCTTAACGCGTTTAGTTGGCAAAGGCCGTGCATTGCAATGGTGCTTAACGGGCGAACACGTTGCAGCCAATGTGGCGCTTGCCACAGGCTTAGTAAATGAATTGGTTGACCCCGCGCAATTGCAAACACGTGCATTGGCGTTAGCAACCAGCTTAGCTGCACAAAGCCCAACGGCCATGCAAAGCATTTTACGGGCGATTCATCAGGGCGCTGATTTAACCATGAAAGATGCGCTCGATTTGGAAGCCTTATATTTTGGTTTGTGTTGCGCAACGAATGATAAAGATGAAGGGGTGGCCGCTTTTCTTGAAAAGCGACAACCTGTGTTTAGCGGGGCGTAAGCCATGACCCACCTCACGGACGATGTGCGTTTTGAAGAAAAGAAGGGTGCACACCACACGATTGGTGTGATCACCCTGAATCGTCCGGCCGTTTTAAATTCCCTTAGCCACGACATGATTCATGCCATGACCACGCAATTAAAGCATTGGGCGAGGGATGACGCTATGCACGCGGTGGTGATTCAATCCGCTGAGGGTCGTGCGTTTTGTGCGGGCGGTGATTTACGTTTAATTTACGAACGCACGCTCGCGGGAGACACGGGTCGAGCCACTTATTTTCAAGATGAATATGAACTTAATCGTTTAATTTATCATTATAAAAAACCTTACATTGCTTTTTTAAATGGCATTACCATGGGCGGTGGTGTGGGTCTTTCCATGCATGGTTCGCATCGCATCGCAACCGATAGGCTATTATTTGCGATGCCAGAAACCGGCATTGGTTTTTTCCCTGATGTGGGTGGCACGTATTTTCTGCCGCGTTTGTCGCATGAAATGGGCGTGTATCTTGGTTTAACGGGTGCGCGCATCACGGTCGATGACGCTAAAATGTTAGGTTTAGTGACCCACAAAATCAATGAAGCGGTTTTTCCTGATATTATGCAGGCTTTGTTAGCAACACCCATTTACGCGAGTGATGCGAAAGAAACGGTGACTCGCATCCTTGATCAATTTGCCGTGCCTGTTGAAACGTCGCCACTGATGCAAGTGAAAGAAGAGGTTAACACAACGTTTCATCACAATAGCATTGAAGCCATCTTAACGGCCATCAAGTTTTCGGGGAATGCTTTTTTAGAAAGTGTGGCTCAGACCCTCAAGAAAAAATCGCCAACCAGTTTAAAAGTGACTTTGCGTGCATTGCGTGAAGGTTTATTATTAGATTTCGATGCTTGCATGAAACAAGAATTTTATTTAGCATCCCATTTTTTAAGCGGGCATGATTTCGTGGAAGGCATACGCGCGCTTATCATTGAAAAAGATCAATCCCCGCATTGGCAACCCTCAGATTTAGCCAGCATCACGGATAGCATGGTGCTTGATTATTTCATGGAGCCCCCCGGCCAACTGCCATTAAGTTAAGGCTTGGAAAAGGAAAGCCTGCGCTTTAAGTCATGTGCAAAAAAGCCTACGCACCGGCTCGGCACTGATTTTTCCTCGCGACTTCGCGGCGCAAAAGGCGCGCTACCCTCGCGATGAATTTTTTTTTGCCGTCGCTCAAACGCGCTCCCGGCGCGTTTGAGCGAC
>DASTZQ010000027.1:0-5380 GCA_035764205.1 Gammaproteobacteria bacterium | reverse complement strand
CTTAATAACCGGCAGGGCACTTCTCACCGACCGTGCTTGTACGGACGGGGTTAACGCAAGTTAGCCAGAGGAGTCATACTATACAAGCTCGCAGCAAAATCCGCCCGAGATGCGCTGCTAAAACTTTAGGGCTCGCGATTTAGCCACCTTGCCCGTCAGGTGATGAGTCGTTAAAACTAATGACAAGGCTACGCATGTAGAACCAAAGGTAGAGAGCTTGCGGACGCGGGTTCAATTCCCGCCGCCTCCACCAAATTCTGATCCAACAACATCCAGCAAAGTCTAAAACCCCTTGAAATAAAGGGGTTTTTTGTTTATGCTTCGTCCAACGATGTCCAACCAACACCCCCAACATCCAAGTAGTTTTGGGGGCATCGAAAGGGGTACCTTGATACCCCCGAGAGGCGATACCCCCAATGCCATTAAAAGACTTAACCATAAAGAGCGCCAAGCCCCGCGAGAAGGCTTACAAGCTTTCGGATGAGAAAGGGCTATACCTATTCATCAAACCAAACGGATCGAAGGCCTGGCGGCTTAAATATCGCTTTCTAGGCAAGGAAAAATCACTCTCCTTTGGCTTATACCCAGACGTCACTCTCGCTGATGCCAGAGAGGCGCGCGACAATGCCCGCAAACTCCTCGCAAAAGATATTGACCCCGGGATAGCCAAGCAGGTTTCCAAACGCAGCGCCAAAGATGCAGCGGAAAACAGCTTTGAGATGATTGCTCGCGAATGGTTTACCAAATTCTCGACCAAGTGGTCGTCAAGCCACGGGGAAAGGCTTTTGCGGCGACTGAAGAAAGACATTTTCCCTTGGATTGGTAACCGCCCTATTTCTGAAATCACGGCACCTGAATTACTCGCTGTACTGAGACGCATGGAAAACCGAGGCGCAATAGAAACGGCACATCGCGCACACCAAAACTGCGGCCAGATATTTCGCTATGCCATTGCAACTGGACGAGCAGAACGCGACCCTTCGGCCGATTTAAAAGGTGCAATACCACCAGCGAAGAAAAAGCATCACGCTTCAATCATTAAGCCAAGCGCGATTGGTGAACTACTACGCGCAATTGATAGCTACCAGGGGCACTTTGTTACGAAATGCGCTTTACGATTGGCTCCGCTTGTTTTCGTTAGGCCTGGCGAGCTGCGTCATGCCGAATGGAAAGAGATTGATTTTGCGAATGCTGAATGGCGCATCCCTGCCGAGAAAATGAAAATGCGGGTGGAGCATATCGTACCGCTATCAACACAGGCCATCGACATTCTGCGCGAGTTAAAAGCCCTAACAGGCAATGGCAAATACGTTTTTCCAAGCATCCGAAGCAATAAACGCGCCATGTCAGAAAACACCGTTTTAGGCGCCCTACGCCGCCTTGGTTATGCGAGCGATGAAATGACAGGGCATGGATTTCGATCAATGGCGAGCACGCTGCTGAATGAGCAAGGGTGGAACTCTGATGGGATTGAACGCCAACTCGCCCATGGCGAACGCAACACTGTTCGCGCCGCTTACAACTACGCCGAGTATCTACCGGAACGAAAGAAGATGATGCAGCACTGGGCAGATTACCTCGACGCATTAAAAACAACAATTAAAACTACCCATGAGGTAAAAGCAGCATGATTGATTTAACTGATTCAATACAACCAGAAGAACACTATAAAAAAATATGTAGAGGGGCTCAAAAAATCCGGGGCAGCCTATCGATCGCACAAGCCCCTTTATTTTTAAATGAATTATTTGATTACTTAATAACTGACCTTAAAGAAATAGCGGAACAAATCTATGAAAAAGTCTTGCTTCTATGTTCAAGCAAGGCAATGAAAATTACCCCAACCAAATTGCAGAATTTAATCAAAAATAAATTGGAATCAATTTTAATTAACCATGATCGAGTTATTTCAAGCCATGGCATGGGGGGCATGTTTAGAAGCCCCGAACAAGCAAATAAAGATATTCAATCCTTTAAAGACCTAGCCAAAAAAACATGCGCCGAAGAAAGCTGGAAATATTCAATAAAATATAATAAACATTTAAAAAAACAAGCCAGCGAATCAAAAATATTATTTTGGTCAAGAATTGCTGGGGTTACCAGCCTTATCGCCGTAGCAACACCGATCACTCCTAAAATCCCCCACCCATCACTGAGCGACCTATCACAAATCATTCAACATTGGGAAAGCAGTGGTAAGTCCATACCACCACATACCCCACGCGCAACACTCCCCAAGGAAAACACATGATCCCTGTAACCATCAAACAAGTTGACCCAAATAAGCCACCATTCCCTGAAATCAATCTACCAAAATGGATTAGCCCTGGGATTCGCTCAGCGGTAGATAAACACCTTGAGTTCATGAGAACGCAAAAAAATGCCCCAATAAAGATGCGTGAAATGTTCGACCTGTATGCTTACCTCGTCCATATATTCAATAAGGTCAAGACTGTATTTACAGACCAGCGCATGAAGCCAATTTGGTGTAAACTTGAATCAATATCAAAAGAAGAAACCGCTGCTTTTGCATCCAACCTTCTGCATCGGATAGAAAATGATTATGATGGAGCTTTAACTCTAATTCAAAAACACCGAGATGAAGCGTTAGCGAGTGAGAAAGTTATTGCTACAGCAAAATTACTCATTAAAGAAATGGAAAGCTATCAATCTTGGTTCTATAGTCATATGCTTCAAGAAAATCACAACGAATTAACTGCCATACTTTATAAATTTATTGATGGAACAACGGCCGATCTTGATCAGTTCAAAGAACATACCGCTGAAGATTCATATATGTTTTGTGATTTATGGCCAATCAACCGCCAAAACAAAGATAAAAACTCATTACCAATTTTTTATATGAGAAAAATTTATATCTTTTTTATGGAATCATTTGGCACCCCTATGTATTCAAATGTGGCCGAAATCGTTAATGTTATTTTCGGCACCGAATACACTGAAAACCATGCCGTGAAATACTGCAAAATTGTACGCCTCCCGCTACATGACAACTCGAAGGGAAAATAAAACCCTCCAGTTGTCATGATCTATCCTCCAAATTAGGTCTACCTTGGCCAGTGAAATCTATTCACATCCTTGGAGGACACTATGCAAATACTACCCGAAGCCGGTTATCTCCGGCTAAGTCAAATTCTTGGCAACCCCAAGAGCAACCCACCCTCGCCGCCCCTTATCCCAATTGGAAAATCATCCTGGTGGGAAGGAGTTAAATCTGGTCGTTATCCCAAGCCGGTGAAATTAGGACCTCGCACCACAGCCTGGCGTGTTGAAGACATACGACATCTAATCGAGAACGGAATTTAGGGAGAAAATATCATGCATACGATTACACAAATGACAAACCTCACTCATAACAAGGTCGAGACCGATAAAACCGACGAAACCGTCACCATTAGCAATTCGGAGTTTCTCACTGCTATTTTTGGCCAAAACCATGGCACCGTGCATCCTGTCACGATCAGCTTCAAAGGGCACCCTGACAAAGCAGCCAAAAGCATGTGGCATGCCCAACCTTGGCAGTCGCCTGAATTAAACCTGCCTGCTGATTCAAACAACTATTTCAGCCTTGGGTGCTTTAATCCGAATGATCATGGGGTATATCGACGCAAAAAAGAACAGTTTCATGCCCTCCACGCTATTATGCTGGATGATATTAACACTAAGGCACCCATGGACAGGCTAACGCTCCCACCGAGCTGGTTGCTAGAAACATCACCCGATAACTATCAAGCCGGGTATATATTGGCTAAACCAATCACTAACCAAGATGAGGCTACTCGACTGATGAGGGCGATTATTAATGCAAACCTATGTGACCCTGGTGCCAATGGCCCAGCCACGCGTTTAGCAAGACTTCCGATAGGCGGCAATGGCAAGCATAATCCTGCTTTCAGGTGCCACCTTAAAACCTGGTCGCCAAACATAAAATACACGACTGATGAACTAATTTCCGGCCTTCAACTAGACATCATTGATCGCAAGAACAAACAGAAAAAATCAAAACGGGCTAAACGCACTGCCGATGACAACGAGCAAGTTTGGAGTCCAGAGCCAGAAGAAAATCCTATTATTGCCGAGTTAAAACGGCTTCACCTATATAAAGCACCTCTCGGGGAAGGAAAACATGACATAACCTGCCCTTGGGTGGATGAACACACAAATCAATCAGACAATGGCACAGCTTATTTTGAGCCCGACGATAATTTTCCAACTGGGGGTTTTAAGTGCCTGCATGGGCATTGCCAACACCGCCATATTACTGAATTACTTCAATTTCTCGGTATTGATAAGATGACCGCACGAATGAAGCCAACAATCAGAAATATCAGGGGTGAAATTCATAGAATCGTAGACATGGCAGAGATGGAACTGGCAAAGAGTGGGCGTTACTACCAAAGGGGTGGACTAATCGTGAGCATTCACACAGACCCCTCCACCACAGAAACAATGATACAACCCACCACACAAGCAGCCCTGGTTCGCGCTCTATCAAATGGCACAAACTGGATGCAATATGATAAGCGTGAAAAGCAATGGGTAAGAATTGATCCGCCCTCACGGCATACTGGGATTTTATTTGACAGCGAATATTATCGTCATTTACTCCCACTAAATGGTATTACGCGCCAACCGTATTTTAGACTTGATGGCAGTCTCGTGCTAGAGGCGGGCTACGATGCAATCACAGGGTTATTTGGGGTATTTGATAATCGCAAGTACAGTATGGCCGAATGCCCTAGCAAAGATGATGCTATCAATGCACTAAATACTCTTAAATCTTTATTGAGTGAATTTAACTTCACTAACAAAGCAGACGAGTCTGCCGCGCTCTGCGCATTGTTGACAGCCGCAATAAGACCAAGCCTTGAGAACGCACCTATGTTTCATATTCAAGCCCATAGCCCTGGCTCGGGAAAAAGCTACTTATGCAAAGTGATTAGTGCACTTGCATCACCACAACATGGTACGCCAACCACGTTTCCAGCTGATGATGCAGAATGCGGTAAGCTATTACTTTCTGAACTTCTAAGATCGCCTGCAACTATAGAATTTGACAACCTTACAAGCGACATTGTAGCACATAAAACTCTTTGTACCGCACTGACGTCAGAGCACATAAGCGGTCGTATCCTTGGCATATCGAAGATGGCAACCGTGAGTACACGAACATTATTTTTATCGAGCGGTAATAATGTCAAACCTATTAGTGACATGATTAGACGGTGCATAACAATAAACCTTAACCCTGAAATTGAGAACCCAGCAACCCGGACCTTCATGCGCCCTAATTTAATTAATGAAATTCTGAGTGAGCGAGAAAAGTATGTTCTTGCAACACTTACGATCATACGGGCAT
>DASTZQ010000026.1:0-31173 GCA_035764205.1 Gammaproteobacteria bacterium | reverse complement strand
TCGTAATCCACCAACCTTTAAAAAATGTTCAAGCAAATAATCAAGGTTTGCTTTTAAGGTTGGTGGATTACGAATCGCGAAAGGCACGCGATTCTAATCCACCCTACGCCTGCACTGGAGAGGGGGTGTTTAAAGGTTAGTTTATGCTCACCTTACCTTCACCACCACCATCCTTCGTCGCTTGTTCCATATGCTGAGCATAAAGTGCATCGAAGTTAACGGGGGCTAAAATGAGTTGAGGGAAGCCGCCGCGCACCACTAAATCAGAGACCACTTCACGCGCATAAGGGAAAAGCACGTTAGGGCAATAGCTGCCTAACATTTGGTGCAATTGGTCATTGGGGAAACCCGAAACCACAAACACACCGGCTTGGTGCACTTCAATTAAAAACGCGGTTTTTTTGTTAGAGCTCACGGTTGCTGTGATGGATAACACCACTTCATGCACGTTGTCTTGAATGCGGTTGCTCTTGCTTTCAAGGTTGAGCGACACTTCCGGCTTCCATTCTTCGGCGAAGGTGTGCGGGGTGTTGGGCGATTCAAATGAAATGTCTTTCACGTAAATGCGTTGAATTTCAAAGTGAGGTTGTTTGGATTGGCTTGTGTTTTCCATGCGTTTTCCCTTAGGGTTAAGCGTTTAAAAGATCGTCAAGTTTACCTGACTTTGCAAGCGCTGCAAGGTCGTCGTAACCGCCGATGGGTTTTTCGTTAATAAAAATTTGCGGCACCGTTCGGCGTCCGCTTAAACGAATCATGTTGTCGCGTTCAGCTTCCACCAAGTCGATGCGAATTTCGGTGTAAGTCACCTGGCGTGCATCGAGCAATTGTTTAGCCATCACGCAATACGGGCAATTTTCTTTGCTGTAAATAATAACCTTGCTCATGCTTTATCCTTTCACTAGGGGTAAATCGGCGGTGGACCAGGCACGCATGCCACCGGTTAACACATGCGCATTAAACCCTTTTTGTTTTAAATGCGCAGCAATGCGTTGAGCACTGCTGCCAGATTCGCAAGCCACAATCACAGGCTTGTTGCGGTTTTTTTCAAGGGTTTTTGAGGCGCTGTTTACGTCGGCTTCTGGCAGGGAAATGGCGTCAATGATGTGCCCGCTTTCGTAGGCTGCTTTATGGCGAATATCGAGCACAATGGCGTGTTCGCGGTTCATGAGCAACACGGCTTCAGCGGGGCTCACGCCTGCATTTAAGCGGCGCATGCGTATGAATTCGACCAGTGACAATAAAGATAATAAAACAGCAAAAACGCCAACCAGGGCGAAGTGTTCGTTAATAAAAAGCGTTAAGTTTGACATGGGTTACCTATGTTGCTGTCTGTGGAAGGCTAATTTATCGGTTATTTTGTGTTTCGGCAACCTTTGCGCGTCGGGTGCGGGCGACACACCATAAATCAACGGTAGCCGCCCCGGCGGCTTTGGCGGCCAAGGTGGCAGCGGTTAAGGTTTGGCCAGTGGTCATGACATCGTCCAAGATGGCAACGTGCTCACCTAAGAGCGAGCCCACCGCCGAAAAAGCCAGGCTCATGTTCAGGGCTCGCTCGGCACTGCCAAGCCCGCTTTGCGGGGCGGTGTTTTTTAGGCGGACGAGGCTGTGGGTGTCTAGGGTGAGGGGCAGGGCGCGCGCCAAGGGGCGAGCGATTTCGAGGGCCTGGTTAAACCCCCGTGTTTTCAATCGCTTAGGGTGCAATGGCAGTGGGAGCAGCCGGGTGGGCAGGGGGCGGGTTTGGTACCAGTGGGTTTGAATATGGGTGAGTAAGGTATGGCTAAATAAATGGGTGGGTGGAAAGTTGGCATGAAATTTGAGGTCGGTGATGAGTTTTGCCACCTGCCCTTCATAAGAAAAACAAGCGAAGCTGCGATCGTAAGGGGTGGCTTCTGCTTCACAGGCGGGGCAGTGAGTGGTGCCTTCAGCGCAGGCATCAGCGCATTTTAAACAACCCTCTGGTAGAATGGGCAGCTCGCGCTCACAAGGCAGGCACAAGTGGGTGGGGCGTTTGGTCCCGGCGCGGCATAATAAACACACTCGCGGAAAAAATAGGTCTAACAACATGTTGTGGTCTCCAGAAGCAATGCAAGCATCGAATTTTTTATGGCGCCAAACCGGCGATGAAATGCTTTCGCGTTTGGCGTGCTTTACGGTCAAGCCCAAAGTGATTTTGGACGTGGGGTGTGGGTTGGGCGACATGAGCGCGGCCTTGGCCAAGCTTTACCCTGAGGCCAGTATTATTTCCCTAGACCTTGAGTTAGCTTTGCTGCAAGCAGGTGATGCGGCATCACCCGTGCAAGCGAATGCGGCCGCTTTGCCTTTAAAAACGGGCAGCGTGGATTTGGTGGTGGCGCACGGCCTGTTGCCTTGGGTGGAAACCTGGACGCCCGTGATAGAAGAATGGCGACGCGTGTTAGCTCCGGCGGGGGTGTTGATGTTGAGTGCCTTAGGGCCAGACACCTTGCGAGAATGCGAGGCGGTGAATGCCATTTACCCCGTGCGCGTGGACATGCACGATTTGGGCGACATTTTAATCAAGGCGGGTTTTTTAGAACCGGTGCTTGATGCCGCACACTTTACCATTCGTTATCAAGCCTTGTCACGTTTGGAAGCTGACTTAAGCGGGATGGGTTTGCCTCAGTTCACTTGCAAACCGAGTGATACCGGTTTGCAAGTGACATTTGAAGTGATTTGGGCGCATACCTTTGCGCCCGCTTTATCAAACACGGTGAGCGTTAGCGACGACGGGCTCGCTCGTTTCCCCTTGCGCTTGCTGAGGCGAAGCGAACGAGACGCTGAATACCCCAAAGTCACCGCCGGTGAATAAAGAATAAGCGGGTTTAGCCTTGGGTTCTTGTGTGGCTTTCAGTGTGGCTTCAGTCTCAATGTCAACTTCAACCTCATGCGGTGGGGTTGCTGTGTTAAGCGGTGCTTCAAATGAGGGGTTGGTTTCCTTGTGTGATGAGATTACCTCTTCTTCTGCAAAGCGTACGATTTTTTGGTTGAGGGGGGGTGTCGTCTTCCTTTCTAATTCAGGGTCGAAAGAGGGCGCAACCGTTTCATCGTCTTCAGGCGTTGGCGGGGTGGCTAAATTAAGGATGGATGTGTTTTCTGAGCCCGGCGCTAGATATTTGAAATCCCAGATACTTTTTCTGACGGTTGATCTTCTTGTCAGTGGTTTGGCCGTCCTTGGTTTTTGTTCGTTAGCAAGGAATGCATCTAGATCTTGTTCGGTGGTTTGAACCAGTGATAGTTGTGATGCCATGGATTGTTCGCGAGCGAGGGTGTGTGTATTTCTTCTTGTATTAATCTCGGATTTTTTTTCAAGGCTCTCGGTGTTGTTTTGATGGGTCATTTGTTTATTGACGGTTTTATCTGTGCGCCATCCAAAAAATCGCCCAATTCCGCCAAACAGTGCGGGTGAGCTTGCAATGATAACGCCGACGCCAATGGTGATGGGCAGGGTTAAACCAAAGGAAAGCACAATAGACGTAACCAGGCCACCTAATAATACTAAGCTTAGCGCGCCGCCCACGAGCGCTCCAATGAGGGTTCCTCTGCGTCGATAGCGATAGCTTTGATTGGTCTCTGTCATTTTTTGTTCTAGGGTGTCAACCTTCGCGATCAATGCTTCGAGCGGGTTGAATTTTTGCATTAAGTTTGGGGTGGTGAGTGCAATATTAACAGATAGTGCGTTAAGTGCAGTTTTTAAGGCATCGGGGCTGATATCTGCTTCAATGGGGAATGGGTTATTTTTAAATTTTTCTTCAAGTATCTGAATGCGCTGTGTTAAATAATCCGCCTCATTTTGCAGGGGTTGCAATAGATTTATTTTTTCGAGTAAATCACGGCGTTTTTTATTGGCGCTTCTTGCGGTTTCTCTTGCTTGGTTTAAGTGTAGTAAACGATCGTTAAGGGTGGATTCATTATTGAAAGCAATCAATTCGTCCGTGATTTTTTCACATTCTTCTAATGAGCTTTCAATTTTTTCTTTGACTGTTTTTGTTCCGCTGTTGAGGTGGCCTGCGCCTTGTTTTTTTTCCTTATTGTATTGGTTGGTGATGGTGGCTTTATTCTCTTTAAGTTGCGCTAAGCGGGTTGTTGTTTCTGTGATGGCTTCTTTAATTGTTTTGGCGGCGCTGGTGTCCAGGATAGATTCGGTCGATTGGCTTTGTGATAAGCCTTGGTTTGTTTCATTTAAGGTGTTAATTTCTTGGAATTGTGTTGCTGTGAATTGGCTTAATTTTTTCCAAGGCGTTGATCCAAAATCATGGAAATCGTGTTGATCAATACAGGTTTTATTAAATCTTTCCAAGATAGTTGTGTCAGTGTCGTGATTTGCAAGCGTGACTAAGTGCAAGCGCAGCGCTTCTTTTGTGTGGGCATTGTCAGTTTCATGCTGTTTTTTTAAGGCGGTTAATGCAGTAAAGTGTGTTTCCAATCGTATTATTTCTTCATCTATTTCATGACATAGTGCAAGGTAGGAAGGGTCTAGTGTTGCTAAGGACGTTTTGAAGTTTTCTTCGTCAAGTGGTTGGGGTTGGCAGGCGCGGGCTTCTTCTTCCAGGTCATCCAGGGTTTTGTTTTGGTCTGAGATGAATGCGTTCGTGTTTTTTGCAGTAGACGCAGTGCATTCGATAACATTTTTTCTATAAGCGTTTATGCCAGCAATGAGAGCTTCGCCAGCGGCTTCAATGTGAAGATCCCATGCCGTTAAAGATTCAATGGTGGCATCGTCATTAATAGGTGTTTTAACAAGGTCTGCTAGCGTTTTTTCAAGCGAAGCTAATTTATCGGCATCTTCGTTCATGGCGTTGTTAGTGGTTGAAAGCGTTTGCTTCTCAGCAAGCAAAGCAAGGCGAATCGCATCAATTTGGTGGGCTTTTTTTTCCAGGGTGAGTAATGTACTTTCGTGAGCTTCGACTTCGGTAGCCCATGTTTTATTGTGTGCAACCACCGCGTTGTTATGGGTTTCTCGGGCTTGATGGAGCGCTCGGCTTTCAAGGTGTTTTTCAATATTGCGAGTGACGTTAGCCGCAAGCAAGGCTTGAATGGCGCATTGTTTTTTAAGTAGTTGATGGGCGACAGCCATGAAATCTGTCACGAAACGAATTTTTCGTTCGGTAAACTCATGCTCTGGAAAGATATCTTGTATTTGTTTGGCGGTCGCTTTGTTAAAGATAGTGGTGAATGTGCTGATATCTTCGTCTAATGTTTTTTGTGTTATTAATGTCTTATCCAAAATTAATTGTTGAAGGCGAAGCACTTCATTCCAGGCTTGTCTTAAAGCAAGGAGTCGCTGACGTGAGCCGTGTTCGCTTGTTTTTTCACCGCGGAGCTCCTTTTGCTTGTGACCATCAAGCTCGCCGATGAAGGTGTTAAGCAGCGAGTTAAAATTGGGGTTGTTATTTAAGGTAACCCCAGTTTCATCTGTAAATGTTTTTAAACTTTCAGCAAATAACAGGTCAAGTGCTTTTTTAATTTCGTCTGATAAATCAGTTAATTGTTTCGTATAAGCGCGTGTGAATGGCATGAGTTAGGTCGCCTTTGTTAGTGTTTTCGGGGTGAGTGGTTCAATTTCATTGCTATTCAGTCTGCGTACTTTTTTTCGAGTCATCACGTGGGTTGCTTCAGGCTCAGGCTGTGGTTCATCGGTGCTGGTAGCGAGCGCCGCATTTGGTAATTCATCAGCGGGTTTGAAGAGCATCATTTTTTGATTGAAGGTGCGTCTAAATGCCTCTGCGCTTGGGCTTAGGCTCCCTTCTTTTGAGGTGGGAGGGATTTTTTTCGGTGGTTCAGGGGGAGCTTTTGGCATGAATGCCAGGAGGTTATTCACCACGTTACGTGCAGTCACCAAAAGGGCTGGCTCTTCTGGTGTTGATGATGCCGGTGTTGCGGTTGGTGTTTCTGCTGGTTCTATCGGTGGTGTGAGGGTGCGTTCAGGGGTTGCTTTTTCTGCAGCCAGCGTTTTTTGAAGGTCTACGATATCTTTGCTACGAACGTAAGCTTCATTAATTGCGTTTGCTTCTGTCTTGCTTAATGTTATCAGTGCTTGGTGAATGTCATTTTCAAGCGCTTCCATGGCGTCAATGTCGAGTGTTGGGTTGTTTTCGATTTTATTGTGTAGTGTTTGCAGGGTAGCTTTAGATTTATCAAACACGTCTCTTAATGCAAGTTGCAATTCGGGGAGGATGGCATCTTCCATGCCATTATTCTGAATAATGGGTTGTCGATGCATTAATTGTTCTAATTCAAGTTTCTTTTCTTGCAGTCTTTGAGAAGCATTGGTGTTGACAGAACGTGTACTGGCCATGGGTGTCCTCTTTGTTTTTACATGGGTTAGCTTGAATCAGCTTAACACTGAATTATTAAGGTAACCTTAAGTCGGTGTTTTTTTGTTTTACTTTCAATCATAAAGACAAGGGGTATACTATCCTTAAATTAACCAAAGGAATATCGCGATGAAACAACTTTATTTAGGCGTGGATGGCGGTGCAACCAAGTGCATTGTCCGCCTGGAAGATGAGGCTGGTCAAGTTTTAGGCACTGGTCGCGGTGGGTCGGCGAACATTCGTTTATCGGTTGAAGATACTTGGCATTCGATTGAACACGCATTGACCGAAGCCTTGGCACCTTTGCAGCTGTCTTTAAATGACGCAGCGCCTTACATTCGCGCGGGCATGGGTTTGGCGGGTTGTGAAATTCAAGATGCCGTGAATGCGTTTTTAGAAAAGGCACCGCCGTTTCAAGAATTGAAAATCACCTCCGATGCACACACGGCTTGCTTGGGTGCACACGCCGGGCAAGACGGCGCCATACTCATTGCGGGCACGGGTGTCGTGGGTTATCACATTCAAGCAGGGCAATCGGCCAAGGTGAGCGGTTGGGGCTTCCCCCACGACGATGAAGGCGGCGGTGCGTGGTTGGGCTTGGCTGCCCTTAAATTAACCTTACAGTGGTTTGACGGCCGCGGCCCGGCGTCTTTATTAACCAAGGCCGTGGATGCGCATTTTTATCACGACGTGACCGCCATGGTGGATTGGGCGAATCAAGCCACCTCCACCGAGCTTGCCACACTCGCGCCACTCGTCATTCGCGAAGCGAAAGCGGGTGATGAAGCCGCGCTGCATTGTTTACGCGAAGCCGGTGCGCATCTCGATAAAGTCAGTGCTGCTTTATTGGCCAAACAAAGCCCCGGGTCCGAGCCTTTGCCTTGTGTGCTGATTGGCAGCGTGGCCGCTCATTTACTGCCGTATTTAAGCAAGGCAACAGAAGTGCGTTTGGTGGAAGGCCGGCATTCCCCAGAGGCGGGCGCCATTTTATGGGTGAGGTCAAAAGCAGCTTAAGGAGTGGATTATGTCAGGGTCAGGACGCATCATTTTTTCAGGCATGCCCATTTATTTTGAAAGAAAATGGGTGATGGATTATGCGGTGGTCGTTGAGGGTAAGCAATTTAAAGCCATCATTCCCGCCAATATGGCTAAGCACCATTTGCCCGCTAAAAAAATTCATTACGGCCCTGATCATCGCTTGATTCCCGGCCTCATTGATTTACACGTGCACGGTGCAAACGGCCACGATGTCATGGATGGCAGCGTGGAAGCCTTGCAAGGCATGAGTTTGGCCTTGGCCAGCGAAGGGGTGACCAATTTTTTAGCCACAACCATGACCGCACCACCAGAAGCCTTGGCCAAGGTGTTGCCGGTGATAGCGAAAGCCCACGACCAGCTTGAAGGCGCTGCAATCCTGGGGGTGCATTTAGAGGGGCCGTTCATCGCAAAAGAAAAAGTGGGGGCGCAAGACGCACGTTACACAAGCTTGCCTGATGAAGCTTTGTTTGCGAAATGGCAAAATTTATCCGGCGATCGCATTCGCGTGGTTACGCTCGCGCCTGAATTAACGGGTGCGGTGAATTTCATTAAAATGCTGCGTAAAAATAATGTGGTGGCCTCGCTTGGCCACACCAATGCGGCTTACGATGCCACCATGGCGGCCATTCAAGCGGGTGCCACGCAGGCCACGCATTTATTTAATGCCATGCAAGGGGTGCATCAGCGCGACCCGGGTGCGGCGGTGGCTTTGTTGTTGGCTGATGAAGTGACAGCAGAGCTCATTGCCGACGGGCATCATTTACACGATGCGATGTTAGCGCTTGCGTTGCGTGTGAAAGGGTTTGATCGTTTGTTGCTTGTTTCAGACGCCATGCGTGCAAAATGTTTAAATGACGGCACTTACGAGCTGGGCGGGCAATCGGTTGTGGTGAAAGAAGGCCGCGCCACACTTGCCGATGGCCGTTTAGCAGGCAGCACGCTTAAATTATCAAAAGCCATTAAACGCATGGCGGAAGGCACGCATTGCTCACTGGCCGATGCCGTTTACATGGCCACTTACGCCCCAGCCCGTGTTTTGCAGTGTGAAACACACAAGGGCAGCATTGAGGTCGGTAAAGATGCAGATTTAACCATCCTAAACGCAGATTTCGATGCGGTTTACACCATGCGCGAGGGCAAGGTGTGTTACCGCGCTTAAGCTAAATCGTTACTTTATTTGCTTTGTCTCGAGCTTGCACTTCCGCTGGCACGGGTTTGGGGAAATGGGTTTGTTTAAATAAGGTGTAATGGCTTGCGCTGTAGGGGGATATGTTTTTTATGTGCTCATCCTCGAAGAACGGAAGGTAGTGCGTCGGTTGATATTTTAAAATCATAAATAAGGCGCATGTGGTTTTATTTTCTTTGAGTTTTTTAAATTCCGTAATGAGTTCACTTGAGCTGCTAATGCGATGATAGATTTCGCTTCGTATGTGGAAGAGAGTGCCGCGGCGCTTGCCTGTCAGTGCTTTTAATAAATGCGTTAACCCAAGTTCTTGCGCTTCGCTTAAGGCTTGCATGAAATGTTTTTTGAGCGCATCTGGGGGGATTTTACTGCACAAGAATGGGCTTGATGCTTGATAAAGCACTAGGCTGGTGATGGGTAAGGGGCCATCGCCAGGGGGGAGTGAGCGTAACTCGGCCTGTTGTGCCTGTTGTGCCTGTTGTTGATAGTTAGAAAAAACACTGGCAAGGTGGCTCGCTGGAATTTTGTGAAAATGCGCTTCTAATGTACCGCTTTGATGGTTTTCTTCAATAAACGTTTTGAGTTGTTTTTGGCTATCATGCGCTCTAGTCATTGTTAAGCCCTTCAGTGCATCCAGTAAGCTAAAAATGCTTAAGCCGTGTTCAATTAAAAATTGCGTGAGCGCAATTTTTTCTTTAAGGGTGGTTGTAATGGGTGGGTGTGTGTCGGACCATAATTTTAAAGCAATATTTCCAGCTGCATAATTTAAGCTTACGCCACTGATGTTTTGCTGTATCCAATTAACGGTTTCATTCACATCAAAATGCCCGGATTTAACAATGGCACTTGCTAAGTCGAATCGTTTATTTAAAAGGTGTAAATAAAACTCAACCGGTTTTTTTAATGGGGGTGTTAAGTTTTTGAAAATACGAATGGCTACTTCTTGATTATCCGTTGGTTCAAAGCACGCTTCAGTTTTTTCTGCTTCGTCATCGGAAGAATCATAATTAAGATAGTCGCTGGAGGTGGGTGTCAGTTTTTCCATGAGTTCGTTGAAGTGCGCTGTGTTTTTTTGTGTGCCTTTGTGTTGCCGGGTTTTTAATAAAACGACAGCCAGGCAGGTTTTTTTGTCGTCGATCATGGTGCGTAGTTTTAATTTTGCGTCGGGGCTAAGCGCAAGGATGGCCTTGACTAAGGTGTTTTTGAAATCAGTGACGCTTATATAGCGGAAAAATGAATTCATTGCTTCAAATAAGGGGGGTATGAAACTTAATGGTTCATTGGTTTCCGTTAAAAACACGCCCTCAAACGTTGCTTGGGTAAGCCCGAAAAATCGCCTATGGGTTTTTGTTTGTGCGGCACAATAAATGGTTGCAAGCAGGGGTTTTGTACGAGGGTTGGTTTCAATTTGTTGCCTATAAAAAACCCGCAAAGCTTGTCGTGAAGGGTGTGTTGCATTACTTAATAATAAGGCGATGAGCGAGGGGTTTTTTATTTTATCTTCTGTGTTTGATAAATCGTTTAATTCGTACGGGTTGATTGAGAATAAGGCTTGAATAACATCTGACAGGCAGTCGGTGGATTGCTGGGTTAATTTTGAAACCACGAGGTGCATGGTTGTAAAGGCATCGGCACCGAGGGCGATCATTTTTTTGATGGTTTCAATGGCTTCTCTTCGTTCGCTTTCTTTGGCTCTGAAAAGTACTTCCTCGGTGGTGTTTTTTAGTTGATGGGTTAAGGCGGTTGTCGGGGCGCCTATGTTAACTAAATATTCGATTTGACCCCAATTTTTTTCTTTAAGGTGTTTTGCCATGCATTGACTAAGCAGGTGGTGTTCCGAATCCGTTAATGCACGTCTATCCACGGTGGGCTGAGCAAGCCCCGGTGTGTTGGCTAGGCGGGCTTCGTCGCTCATGAGTTGCGCTAAGTTTTTCTCGGTGATTTTGTAATGCTCGTTTAAGCGGCAATAGGTGTCAAAATGGGAGGTGTGCTTAATGGTGTTGGACGAGCCCCCAATTTGTAAAACGTGAGATAATAGCGTTTGCCTTCCAGAGGTAAACGCTAGGCGTTCACTAATGAGGTGTGGGTTGTTTTCGTCTATTGCTTTTTTGAAGTTTTGGATCAACTTTTTTTTGTCACGCTTGTTCCCTGTTAGGTATTCAGTGTAAATTGCTTCTGGGTTTTCTGTTTCTGCAAGCAATTTGAAAACGCGCGCGTTTTCATGTTGATTGAGGTAAGGGACCAAAAACATTCTGAAAAAATAAGGGTTTTTCCCGATTTCTGTTAGCGGGGTGCCTTCTGCTTTGTCATCATCATTCTCAGTGGATGGCCATTTCGGCAGTTTGGTGATGGTGCTGATGGTGATTGGTTTGGATTTAACGGTTTGCGTTTCGGTATGAAATAAATGCGCCCCCATTGCTAACATCAGCTCGGGCAAGCCCTGAAGGTTTTTATCATCATTTTCTTCATAGGTAAATAAATCGGTCCATTTAAATAATAATTGAGAGGCAATTTCATCCACGGGGGCGTGATTTGCAAGCGGTTCTAGCGCAACAATGATTTGTTCCAGATAGTGAGCCAAGTGGCGTTCGCCCGGCACTTCGGGTGGCAGTTCCATGTTTAATGCCTGGATTTTCACCATGGCTTCTGATTTTGTCATTTTTTTCATGTGGTTACCCTGTTTTGTCTGGAAAGCCTTGCGGCCAGTATAGCAGTTAAAACTTAAGGGAATCTTAAGGGGATTTAGCGCGGACCACGCGGATAACGTCTTTGTGTTTACGCAGTTTATTTAAAATGCGAGCGAGGTGTGAGCGGTTTTGCACCGAGAGGGTCACTTCCACGTGAAAATGCGAGGCATCACTTTCTTGTGCGCGTATGGTTTCAATGTTGGCTTCGGTTTCAGCAATGGTGAGCGTGAGTGCAGCCAAGCTGCCACGGCGGTTGCTTAATTCTAAATTTAAAGCGACAGAAAAATCGCCTGCCACATTGGGTTCCCATTGCAGGGGGACAAATTGATCGGGTTGATGATGGTGTTGGCGGATGTGTTGGCAATGACTCGTGTGCACTTCTATGCCGTGCCCAACGCGAATGAGCCCAACAATGGCATCGCCTGGAATGGGGTGGCAGCATTCGGCAAAATGAATGAGCAGGCCTTCCGTGCCTCGAATAAAAATGGGTTGCGCGTGCGATGGTGTGGTTTGATGGTGATGGGCTTCACCCAAGGCATGAATGATTTGTTTTACCAACAATAAAGCAGGGCGATTGCCAAGCCCAATGTCTTCATAGAGATGGCTAAGGGATTCTAAGTGTGCAGCAGCGGCGATGTCGGTTAAGAGGGTTTCACTCACGTCATTTAAACTAATGTGATAAGGTTCTAAGGCTTTTTCGATGAGTTGTTTGCCAAGTTCAGCGGATTCTTCGCGATGTTGTTTTTTCAAATAATGCTTAATTTTACTGCGCGCTTTACCCGTGACGACAAAATTAAGCCAAGCGGGGTTGGGGCGTGCACCGGGGGCGGTGATCACTTCCACTTGCTGGCCGCTCACGAGCGGTGTGCTTAAAGGCGATAAGCGTTTATCGAGCTTCACGGCCACACACGTGTTGCCTATGTCTGAGTGAATGGCGTAAGCATAATCCACCGGTGTGGCACCGGCGGGCAATTCGATGATTTGCCCTTTGGGGGTGAAAACATAAACTTCGTCGGGGAATAAATCGGTTTTTAAATCTTCTATGAATTCCAGCGAATTGCGCGAGCTTTTATCCATTTCAAGAATGCCCTTCAGCCATTCTTTCGCGCGCGATTGTGCTTTATGGAACACCACTTTTTCAGTTTTATAAAGCCAGTGCGCCGCAATGCCGTTTTCAGCCATCTTGTGCATTTCTTCGGTGCGAATTTGAATTTCAATGGGCACGCCGTAAGGGCCGAATAAAGTGGTGTGTAAGGATTGATAGCCGTTGGCTTTGGTGATGGCAATGTAATCTTTGAAGCGTTGCGTGATGGGTTTAAATAAATTATGCAAGACACCTAACACGCGATAACACGTGTCGACTTTATCAACCACAATGCGAAACCCGTAAACGTCCATGATTTCAGAAAATGATAAGCGTTTTTCCGACATTTTTTTATAAATGCTATACAAATGCTTTTCGCGACCGGCGACGGTGGGGGATGGAATGTTTGCTTTTTTTAAAGCTTCACGAATTTGTTGATCAATTAAATCCATGATTTCTTGGCGGTTGCCGTGTGCTTTATCAACGGCGTTTTTTAAAATGCGATAACGCAAAGGGTAAAGCGAAGCAAAGCCTAAATCTTCGAGTTCAACACGGTAAGCGTGCATGCCTAAACGGTTGGCAATCGGGGCGAAAATTTCGAGGGTTTCAAGTGCAATGCGTCGGCGTTTATGGGGCGGCAAAGCGTGCAATGAGCGCATGTTGTGTAAGCGGTCTGAGAGTTTCACCAAAATAACGCGGATGTCGCTCGTCATGGCCATGATCATTTTACGGAAATTTTCAGCCTGGGCTTGCGCGTGATTATCAAAGTGAATTTGCGTGAGTTTGGTGACGGCTTCAACGAGTTCTGCCACTTCTTTACCGAATTTTGCTTCAATGTCGGGGGCATTAACCGGGGTGTCTTCGACCACATCGTGTAATAAGGCGGCCATGATGGTGGGTGGGTCCATGCGCATTTCAGCCAGCATGGTGGCAACGGCCACGGGGTGGGTGATGTAAGGTTCGCCGGTGTGGCGCATTTGACGGCCGTGGGCTTGTTTTGCAAAAACATAGGCGTGCTCGATGGTCACCACTTGGTCGTGGCTAAGGTATTGATTTACCTCATCTCGAAGCGCGTCAAAATAGCTCATGCTGGCCTCAGTATTGCGATCTCTTTGTTTTTATTATGGATGCTAAATGCCAACTTGACCACCCTTTCTGCAAAATATGTCTATACTTTAGAGGGTAGGATGAACTGTCGTAGGGATACTTAAGGAGGTTTATATGTGGTCATCGTCATGTGGTAAAGGCGCTCGATTTTGTCCCTTCTCGTTTGGTCTAGCGTTGGGGCTTGCGGGTGCTGTGATGATGCTCGTATGGACAGCATGGCTTATGTATCACGGCATGCCAGTGGGTATGGACAGTCAAATGATGCCTGCTTCCTGGGGCGATGCCTTTGTGCACGCTTTCTGGATATTGGTAAAGGGCTTCGTTTTTGGCTTTGTCTTTGCCTTCTTCTACAACTGGATTGCCTGTTGGTGCAAAGCAAGATGCTGCGCATCATCGAAAGGTGAATGTTGCGATTCGAGCGATAAGAAATAGTTTTCGAGTCCAATGTTCCTGTCCGCATCACTCCGTATAAAACGGGAGTGATGCGGGGAGGCTTTTGTGTGTTATTCTGCGGTTGCGGTTTTGGTGGGGGTGGGCACAACGGCTGGCATGTTCATCATCGGTTTATCAGAAATCATAGACATCGTTCTTAAAATCTTGAGTGCTTCATACAATTGAAAATCCGAGCGAGCAAGGTTGCTATCATTTGCCGTGGCTTGCACCGCGTCGGGGTTGGGCTTGCCATTGGACCCGGCTAAGTGGTTTTTCAATTGAAACTCTTTAATAGGCTCTATCATAGCCAAGTCTTGGTCGTTTTTATTGGGGGTGATGACCAAGTCTTCGATTTGCACATCAGGCACAATCCCCACGTTTTGAATCACGCGGCCGGAAGGCGTGTGATACAAGGCGGTCGTCAGTTTCAAGGCATGCGTTTTATCGAGCGGGATCACGGTTTGCACTGAGCCTTTACCAAAGCTCGTGGTGCCCACAATGAGGGCGCGTCGGTAATCTTGCATGGCGCCAGCCACAATTTCAGAAGCAGAGGCTGAGCCGTTGTTAATTAGAATAACAATGGGCGCACCGTTTAGCATGTCTGAACCTTTGGCCTTTGCTTTATATTGTGCTTCAGGCAGGCGGCCTTCGGTGTAAACAATGACATCGTTGTATTTATTTTTAATGACATTCTTATCTAAGAAGCTATCAACCACTTGCACGGCGGTTTCCAGCAAGCCACCTGGGTTGTTGCGAAGGTCGATAACCAGGCCGCTTAATTTGCCATTGTTTTTGGCTTTTAATTGCAAGATAGCGTCGCGCATGAGCTTGGCGGTCGGTTCTTGGAATTGGGTGAGGCGAACATAGCCGAAGTTGTTGTCCAGCATGCGGCTTTTCACGCTCGCAATGTGGATGATTTCTCGTTTTAATTTAAAGTTGAGTGGCACTTTTTCACCTTTGCGTAAAATGGTGAGCATGACTGGCGTGCCGGCTTTGCCCCGCATTTTATCAACGGCGTCTTGCAGGGTCATTTCACTGACCAGTTTGCTGTCAATGGCCACAATATAGTCCCCGGCTTTAATGCCAGCCTTGGAGGCGGGCGTGTCGTCCATGGGGGCAACAATGCGTAGAATGCCAAATTCGGGGGTTACTTCAATGCCAACGCCGCCAAATTCACCGCTGGTGGTCATGAGCAAGGTTTTGTAGGCGTCTTTGTCTAAATATTCGGAATGGGGGTCGAGGCCGCTCACCATGCCGCGAATGGCATCGTCTAATAAGTTTTTATCGCCGACGGGTTGAACGTAGAAATCTTTAATTAAGACGATGGTGTTGGTAAAGCGATTGATATCGTCTTCACTGGCTTTTTGATCTTTGCCTAAAATGGGCTTATCAGCCGCTGTTTTGGGCGGGGCGTCAGGAATGGCGGGCACAGGGGGTGCGGAGTCATCACTCAATTTCATTTTGGGTGATGTGGCGTTTTGCGCCTGGCTTAAGTGTGAGATGAAGGTCGAGCTAATTAAAGCAGCTGCAATGAAGACAGCTAAAAGGTAGTTTCGTGTTGTCATTAGAGTGCCATCCTTGTCGTGTTTCTTAGTTGTGTTTCCTACAAGTATATCACTCTAGCGTGAGTTATCCTAATTTGAGCAAACTTCGACCAGTCATAGATGGGGGAATGGGGAGGTTTAAGAGGGTGAGCACCGTGGGTGCGATGTCTGAGAGTTTTCCATTTTCACCAAGAATGTTTGCTTTGCGTCCAACATAAATAAAGGGAACGGGGTCGCTCGTGTGTGCGGTGTGGGCTTGTTGCGTGAGTGGGTCAAACATTTGTTCGGCATTGCCGTGATCAGCGGTGATGATGGCTTCTCCCCCGACAGCACTAAGCGCCGCGATGATTTTTCCAAGGCAAGTGTCTAAGGTTTCTATCGCTTTCACGGTGGCCGCAAAGTTTCCTGAATGACCAACCATGTCAGCATTGGCAAAATTACACACAATGAAATCGTATTGTTTAGCTAAAATAGCGGCTACGAGTTTTTCAGTGAGGGCGGGCGCGCTCATTTCGGGGTGTAAGTCGTAAGTCGCGACCTTGGGCGAGGGGATAAGGAGGCGGTCTTCCAGGGGGGAGGGGGTTTCGACGCCGCCATTAAAAAAGAAAGTGACGTGGGCGTATTTTTCAGTTTCGGCGATACGCAATTGTTTGAGGCCCGCCCGGCTGATCACTTCGCCTAAAAGGTCGTTTAAGGGTTGCGCTGGAAAAACGATGGGCAAGTTAAAAGCGGCGTCGTATTGGGTGAGGCAGACAAACGCTGCCAGGTGGGGGTGCACCTGCCTTTGAAAGCCAGTGAAATCGGGGGCGGTCAAGGTCAGGGTGAGTTCGCGGGCGCGGTCTGAGCGAAAGTTCATAAAAATGACCACATCACCGTCTTGGAGGGTGGCAGGCGCAACACCCGCGGGGTGAATGCTGGTGGCTTGGACAAATTCATCGGTTTCGCCCCGAGCATAGGCGGCCTCTAAACCAGCCACGGCGGTGTCGGCGGTCGCAACGGCGGTGCCTTGGGTTAAGAGTTTGTAGGCGGCTTGGATGCGCTCCCAGCGGTGATCGCGATCCATGGCATAGTAACGGCCGATGAGCGAGGCAATGCGGCCAACGCCCACTGCCTGGCAATGGGCATCCAGCGCGGCCAAGGAGGCGGCTGCGCTTTTGGGTGGGGTGTCACGCCCATCTAAGAAGGGGTGAAAATAAAGGGCGTGCTGGTTTTGTTTTGCGCAAAAATCAGCCATAGCGAATAAATGCGTTTCATGGCTATGCACACCACCTGGCGAGAGCAGGCCCATCACATGGACGGCGCGCTGATTTTTTTGGGCGAGTTGCACGGCTTGGGTCAGGGTGGGGTTTTGGTAAAAGTCGCCTGAGGCGATGGCGCTATCGACGCGGGTGAGGTCTTGTTGAACGATGCGTCCCGCCCCAATATTTAAGTGACCGACTTCAGAATTCCCCATTTGCCCATCCGGCAACCCAACGCAATGGCCAGACCCGCTGATTTGCGTATGGGGGTAAGTAGCCAACAGATGGTCGAGGGTGGGCTTTTGTGCGGCGGCAATCGCGTTGTCTTCTCGGGGTTCGCGGCAGCCGAAGCCATCCAGGATGATGAGGGCGAGGGGTGTGTTCATGAAGTGATCAGTTTCCGTGTCTGGCTAGGGTCATCATTATTCAATATTCTTACCGATTTGAAAACATGGAAATTGTTATCTTGGCCACTAAGCGTTAAACTAAAACATTGCAGGAATAAAAATCGAGGACTCGATGACAACCAAATTAAGAATGAATGTGGCAGCGCTCTTTTGTTCGGGTATGTTTTTAGCCGGTTCACCCTTGTTGGCTCATGCCGAAGCCGATGTTGCGCCCGCAGCCAGCCCTGACGAGCCAGCCCCGCTTCTGGTGAAAGACCCTTACGAAGGCTTCAATCGCGCCATGTTCAAGTTTAACGATACCCTCGATAAATTCATCATGAAGCCCATTGCGCGGGCTTACAATGCCATCATGCCCAAGCCCTTGAATCAGGGCATTCACAATGTCTTCATGAACATTAACAATTTGCCAACCATTGCTAACGATTTACTGCAAGCCAACTTTTACCAAGCCGCCAACGATTCCTGGCGTTTAGTCATCAACACGACCATTGGTGTGGGTGGTTTGTTTGACGTGGCTGAGCGCATTAAGTTAAAACCGTATACCAACGATTTTGGCCTCACCCTCGCTAAATGGGGCTATACCAATTCTAATTATTTAGTCTTGCCTTTCTTTGGCCCTAACACCTTAAGAGATGGCTTGGGTCTTCCTGTCGATTATTTTGCTTTCTCTGTCTACCCTTATATTCAACCCACGAAAACACGTTACATTGTTTACGGCGTGGGCGTTGTTGATAAGCGCGCGCAGTTGCTGCAGTTCCAATCCGTGATGGATGAAGCCACGCTCGACAAATACGTTTTCATGCGTAACGCTTACATGCAGCGTCGCGCTTATCAAATCGACAAAAACGAACATCGCGGCTATGAGGATCAAGCCAACGATCAACCCCTGCCTAACCCTGTCAGTGGATGATGGTTGTAGCAGAAAACTTTGAGTGATGTGTTATGCTAGTAGTAGACCAACGTGCGCTTTCAGCGAGGGTGTGGTTTCTTATGGGTGACATTGCGCATCAAGCGACATCCACCAAACAAGCTTTGCTTGAGTTGGCAAAGCAAGTAAATGCACTTGGGGAAGGCTTGCAACATGCCGCACCCAGTGATAAAACCGACACGCCGAATCCTTCCATCGAATATTTACTAGCCATGGCTGAAGTATTAAATGAATTAGCCGTGGAGTGTGATCACGTCAAAGACGCCGGTGACACCATTCTATCTAGCAAAGAAAAATTATTGGGTGTGACGCAAACGGCATTGACTCAAGATGAATCTTTACGTCAACAATTTAACATTGCCAATAAATTTCGTTTTGTGCGTGAAAAATTGCAAGCCTTGCATGATGCAGTGAATGCAGCGCTCGCTAGCATTCAAGAAGCCATGGAAGCGAATGAGCCGGTAGCGGCCGGGGCTGATGAAGTGGTGGTTTATGTTTATCTTTTCAATGCGCAAGGGGTGTTGGTGCCAACCTGGCGTAAAATGGTGACACCTTCCGTGATGTATGAATACAGTGTGAATCGCCCAATTTATCGCGATCAATCGGCGCTGGATGCGATCATTCGCACGAAATCTGAGAGACAACAACACGCGTATTTTGCGATTGCCGTTAAAAAAGAAAACATTATTTCAGATGCGCAAGGTCATGCCTTGGTGCGCGTCAAAGAAGGTTGCTTGTCGCATCAGCGCATTTTATTTTTTAGGCATAATGAACATGATTATCGCGTGAGTGAAACGGGTGAGTTGATTAAATTAACTTAACGTTTTGGTTTTGTCGGTTGCCAGGTTTTTTCGATGTGTTCTTCCAGTGTTTCTTTCGTTTTATTTTTCTCATTGGCTTTATTTGCGTTTTTTGCCGCATTTTCAGCAGCGCGCATGAAAGGCGAATCTTTGCCTAAGCGCTGACGAAATTCTCGAAAGGCTGTGCCGTAACGTGCTTGGCCGGGCGTTTGTGGGTCGATGTAGGGCATGGTGAAATCGAGCTGTGTTTTTTGGCGTTCTTCTTTTGCATTGTGTTGTTCGGTTTGAATTTGTGTTTCAGCGTGCGCTTGTTGTTGTGCTTGTGTGGAGGCTTCTGTGTTAGGAGTTTGTTTTTTTTCGCTTAAGAAACCTTGCCTGCCAAACATAGAGCCACGAATTTTTTTTTCCGTTTCTTGCTTGGTGGCTTGTTTTTGTTCGCTAAATTTAGCATCCGTTGCATTGATGTCGCGATTTTCGTGGTAGTTTTCGTGCAAGTCAGTTTGGTGTTGGCGTTTATCGTTTTCAGCTTTCATGCGGGCTTTGCTGTCAATTTTATGACCGGTTTCTTGGGTGCCGGCATCTTCGCCTTGTGGGTGTTTTGCATTTTCAGCGAGGGTTTTTCGGCAGCTGGCGCAAATTTGACCGTGACTGACCGTGCCTGCTTTATTCATTTGTAAGAAAGCAGATAAAGCTTTGCGTTGGCCGCAACTGGTGCAAATTTTTGTCGGTGCTTCCTGGCTCATGTGGATCTCATTTGAACGATTTTGACAATTCGGCCTGCATTATAACATAGTTTCGAATAAATGTTGCTTGCTAGTCCGTAAGAGATTCGTTATGCTCTGTTGCTTTGAGTTTGGCCTATTAACAAGGACTTAACAGTTATAAGGGCGGGAAGCATTATGCAGACAACAGCACAGCCTCTGAAAGAGGTAGGATTAATAAAAAAATTGGAGAATAAAAAGATGACAAAAGGACCTTCTTTACAAGATCCTTTCTTAAATTCTTTGCGCAAAGAGAAAATTCCAGTGTCCATTTATTTGGTCAATGGTATCAAGCTCCAGGGCGTCATTGAATCTTTCGACCAATTTGTGGTTTTGCTTAAAAATACGGTAAGCCAAATGGTCTACAAACACGCGATTTCCACCATTGTGCCTGCGCGCAATGTGACCTCGCCATTTGAATACAACAACAGCCATTCTGCCTCTGGCCCTGGTTTTGCCAATGGCAATAAGCATCACGGACAAGGATCCAAGCCTGACTTTGAACGCCACGAATAAGCAAAACAGTGGTGAATGCGTTATCTTGGTTCATGTGGTTTTCCCCGCGAAAGCCTTGGCCGAAGACCTGACTGAACTCAGGGAATTGGCTGCTTCTGCGGGGGCAACTGTGGTTGCTGAGATCACCGGTCATCGGCGTGTTCCTGATGCAAAATATTTTGTCGGCAGTGGTAAAGCCGAAGAAATCCGTGATGCGGTTGCAGCCACGGGGGTGAAATTGGTTATTTTCAACCATGTCTTATCACCTGCACAGCAACGTAATCTTGAAAAACTCTTAAATTGTCGCCTGGTTGATCGCACTGGTTTAATCCTCGATATTTTCGCACAACGTGCGCTTAGCTTTGAAGGTAAGCTGCAAGTTGAACTTGCTCAATTAAAATACGCATCCACGACCTTGGTGAAGGGCTCTAGGCACTTGGAAGGGCAGCAGGGTGGTATTGGCATGCGCGGCCCGGGTGAAACCCAGCTTGAGCTCGACCGCCGCTTAATTCGCGACAAAATCAAACTCATCGAAACTCGCCTTGAAAAACTAAGGCAGCAGCGTGAGCAAGGCCGTCGTTCCAGGCAGCGTGCCGTGGTGCCGACCATTGCCTTGGTGGGTTACACGAATGCTGGAAAATCCACCTTATTCAATCGCTTAACGGGTTCTGAGGTGTATGCGGCCAACCAATTGTTTGCAACCCTCGACCCAACGCTTAGGCGAGTGGAATTGCCGCAAATTGGCCCGGTTATTTTTGCGGATACGGTTGGCTTCATTCGTCACCTTCCGCCTGACTTAATTAAAGCCTTTCATGCCACCTTGCAAGAAGTGGCTGAAGCAGATTTACTGCTGCACGTGATGGATGTAAATGACGAGCATCGCAGCGAGCATCAACACGAAGTTGAAACCATTTTAACCACCATTGAAGCTGATGCCGTCCCGCGTTTATGCGTTGAGAATAAAGTCGACCTTCACCCCTTGCTGACCCCTCGCCTGGACAGGGACGAGCAGGGTCGCCCGGTTAGGGTGGCCATTTCAGCCGTGACGGGGGCGGGTTTGGACTTACTTTGCACAGCGATCGCCGAGGCTTTGGGTAGTAATATGGTGGAACGTGAGCTCTGTTTGTTGCATAATCAGGGCAAATTACGCGCAGAATTGTATGCAAGAAAGGGCGTTGTCACTGAAACGGTGGACGATGAAGGGCGCAGTTGTTTGCGACTTCGTTTGCCACGAGTGGAGTTAGACAAGCTTTTTAGATAAGATACTCATTTTTGAGACAGTAAAACCGAGGGGTAGGTCATGGGCAAGCATGTAGTCGTGTTGGGTAGTCAATGGGGTGATGAAGGCAAAGGTAAAATCGTCGATATGCTCATGGAGCAAGCGGCTGCAGCGGTTCGTTTTCAGGGCGGCCACAATGCCGGCCACACGTTGATGATTGATGGTCAAAAAACGGTCTTGCGCCTGATTCCTTCCGGTATTTTACACGCACACGTTCAGTGCTTGATAGGCAATGGCGTGGTGTTATCCCCAACAGCTCTTTTGCAAGAAATGGGCGAGCTCGAAGCCCGCGGCGTGCCCGTCAGCGAGCGCCTTCGCATTAGTGAAGCGTGCGTGCTCATTCTTCCTTACCACGTGGCCCTTGATCAGGCGCGTGAGCAGGCCAAAGGCAAAGACGCCATCGGCACCACTGGTCGCGGCATTGGCCCTGCCTATGAAGACAAAGTGGCGCGTCGCGCTGTGCGTTTTGGCGACCTATTCCACCCTGAGCGCTTGAAAGCCAAGCTTGAAGAAGTCTTGAAATATCACAATTTCGTCCTTCAGCATTATCACGGCAAAGAAACTATCGCGTTGCAGCCTTTGCTCGACGACTTATTAGCGATTGTTCCTCGTTTGCAACCCATGCGCGCCGATGTCTCGGCTTTATTAACCGAATACCGTTTGGCTGGTAAAAATTTAATGTTTGAAGGCGCGCAAGGCACGCTCTTAGACGTTGATCACGGCACCTATCCCTTTGTCACTTCTTCCAATACCGTGGCAGGAGCGGCGTGCGTCGGCACCGGTTTTGGTCCGCGTTATTTAAATTACATCATGGGCATCACCAAGGCTTACACCACGCGTGTGGGGTCTGGCCCCTTCCCAACCGAATTGCACGACGACACGGGCAAGTTTTTAGCAAAGCAAGGCAATGAGTTTGGTTCGGTCACTGGCCGCCCACGCCGTTGTGGTTGGTTAGACATGGTGGCTTTGCGTCGTTCGATTGAGCTGAATGGCTTTACCGGCCTTTGCATCACTAAGCTTGATGTCATGGATGGCTTGGAAACGGTAAAAATTTGCACGGGTTATCGTTTGAACGGCCAAGTGGTGACGGTGCCACCCATGGACAGTGAAGCGTATGCTGCTTGCGAGCCGGTGTATGAAACGTTGCCAGGTTGGAAAGATTCCAGCGCGCGTGTGCGTGAATTTGCTGATTTACCTGAAAATGCGCAGAAATATTTAGTGCGTGTTGAGGCGTTGGCGGGTATACCGATAGACATTATTTCAACCGGTTCTGATCGCAAAGACACCATTGTGTTGCGTAACCCGTTTGAAGATGTGGCTGACAAAGACCTATTTTTTGCCGAGGAGAGGATTTGAACCTCCACGAGGAAACCCTCACAGGCATCTGAAACCTGCGTGTCTACCAATTCCACCACCCCGGCTCTAAGAATCGCACTTTAACGATTTAGGGCCGGGATTGCAATACCCTTGTGTTATTCCCGACTGATTCGACCATTGGCTTTCAAGGTGCGCGAGCTTGGCTCGTGTACTTCGCGTGTGTTTTCAGGCCGTGATGCTTCTGAAAATAAGACGCTGGGTTGAGTGGCATAATGATCAGGGATAGTGGGGTCGGTCTTTTTGCGACTTTTTTTAGGGGGGTGTTTTGGTGTTGGGGGTGATTGTTCGCTAACTGACGATGACGTTTGTTTGCGTGTGGTTTCAGGTGAGCGCTGTTTTTTCTTTCGTGAATTTAGCGGTGAAGAGCGCGGTGAGCTTGATGGTTGGGCTTCACTCGTGGTGCTCGGCATGATGTCGCCGTCGTGAGAAGTGGCATGACGCTTCAAGCTTGTTTTGAAGCGTGTGATAGCGTGTCGTCGATGCAGCTCGGGTGAGCTTTGCGTGTTGTCATTAAAAAAAGCAGATTGCGAGCGAATTTTGTGTGCATTGAAGCGTTCTCTTTTTCTTAAGTCTTGCTCGGCTTCGTGTTCAACCTCTTGTGAGACCCTTCGCACTAATTGCCCGAATTTATCCATGGGTTTTGCTTCAGCAAGCAGTTTTCGAAAGGCTTCTTTGCTGAGTTGGCTTTCGCAGCGGGCCAAGAAATCTTGATGGCGTTTGTAATCTTGGTTGGTGCGAAGGTGTTTTTTCTCAGGAAAATGCATGGCATTCAGTAGGCGAATGGCCAGTGGAATGGCGGCGGCGTGATTTTTAAAGCGATTAAATTGATCTATCATCACATCAAGGATTTTAGCGTAACACAGCCGTTGTTCTTCTGGGTGATCAGATAAGGTTTCGCACTCTTCCAGTAATGTTTGAAAGAAAACAAGAAAACTGTGTTCATGAAAAGCAACAAAGGTATCGTCTTTCACTAGGCTATCCAGTTTTAAGGCGAAACATTCGATGGATTCTTGAATGCGCTCTTTATTTTCTTCACCTTGCATGAGGTAGTCGCGTAATGCGCTGAATGAGAGTTGGCTTTCTAAGCTGGCCTTATACTCATTTTGCAGTGTGGCCAAGATGGTATCGGCATTGTCCGATGCCGTGTTGGTCACTTTGGCGATGAATTTTTTCAAGGGTGTGGAGAGTGATTCTGCCAGGGTTTTTTCGGCTTCAGCCGTCACTTTAAACAGAACGGCGCCTGCGACTCTCATTCGGGTCTGGGCTTGTATGCGCTCAGGGGTTTTGAGGTTATCGCCGTTGTATGCAAAAAAACCGTTTAATAAATTGATGCCGTCAGAGGTGAGAATAGCGCGGTTCACTTTATCTCGGTAGTTGAGTAAAAGTTCGATGTGTTCTTTGGTGTATTGAGGTGCTAAAACAGTAATAAACCCCATTAATTCTTGGAGGATGTCTTTGTTATCAGTAAGCGCTTGGCTAAGGTGTTCATGCGGAGGTAAAGAGAGTTTGTTGCTTGTTTCTTGCAGATAAAGCTGAGCAGACTCACGAAGTGCTTGTTTGAGTTTGCTGATAACCGGTGTATTTTCGTTCATTGCTTTGGGTGCGGTTGATTCAGCAACCCCTGTGTGAATGAGTATTAAGGGGGCGTGTATCAGCCTTGAAAAATCACTCACTTGAGCCGTGATGGCGCGGCGAGTTTGTTCATTGAATTTTTTGTTTTGAGGGGCATCAGGGGTTTCAAGTGGGTTAAGCACGGTTTTTAAGTGGCTTAATGCCTCCGTGGGTTCGGGTATGTTGGCCAGCACAGCTTTAAACACCGCTTGTCTTAATATAGCGAGCTGTGAAAGTAGCATTTGAATTGCTTTTGGGTTGTTAAAGGGTGACAGCCCTTGATGGATGCAGGCAGTGTTAATGGGGTCGAGGATTTTTTCAATTTGGTCTGGAGAGAGCGGGTCGTGTGTGAAATGAAAAGATTCTTTATTCACTTCAAACTTGTCAAAGAATAAGCGCCCGTCGATGGTATAGGTGTGTTTTATGGTTTCAAAGTAAGGGTCGTTGGCATCGGCGCCAAAGCGCGTGAAAACGCCGGGGTATTGTTCGTGTAATTGTTGAATGTAATGCTGAAATGCAGCAGCAACGGGGTTAATAATTTCAGTGGATAAGTGGGTGCGTTCTGTGTTTGGCATGGTAACAACTCCTCTGTTGATTTAAGTGACTTCCTTTGTTGTGTGTGTCATTGTTATTGAATTTTCTAGTGTTTTTCCAGTGTAGCAGCCCAACCTTAAGAAAACCTTAAGAATAGGCTGCAAGCAGAAAATATATTTTTTGATTATGTTTTGAGTGACGATTTTAAGGGCTTAAGTGGCGCTGTTTTGGCGGGGGGTTCTGGTGGTTGTTTAAAGACACTAAGTTTGGTAACGGTGGACTTTTTAGTGAGTGGAGGCCTGATGGTTGGGTGTGGTTTTTTTGGAGAGTTCTTTCTGTTTTTTGTTAGCGTGGCTTGAACTTGTTCATTCAGTGCCGTGAGCAGCTTGCGATCTTCGGGGGTGTTAATTTTTTTGAATGTGTTGATAGCATAGATTGAGGTGAGTGAGTTTTTTTCATTGTCTTTTATTTCAGCAAGATGTGACTGTATAAATTGAATGACCGCAGTGGTGGCTAATTTGATTTCATGCACGTATTCAGGGTGCTTTTGAAAATACTTGGCAATGGCTATGTAATGGTTTAAAAACAGATTCATGGCAAGTGATGGATTGATAATATAGTCATAGCGTAATTTCATTCTTTCAATTTGGCTTAGAAGTGAGTTGATGTGATTAGAAAAATGATTAAAATTGAGCTTAGGTGCTTCCGTGGGTGCTGTGCTTGTTTCTTCTGTTGCGATAGATTGAAGATAGGATTCTACCGATTCAAGAGAAGATTCCAAGGATTCCCTGATGGATTCCAGGCTGTCATCGCTTGAGTCAGCGCTTGTTTTGGTTAGTTTATTGCTTGTTTTCACGTCCCCGCTAAAGATGTTCGCGAGGTTATTCGTTTGTAATTGAGCGACAATTCTTTTTTGAGTGTTTGCTAGCATGGCCGCTAGAATGTCATCAGCAGTGTCACATTCGGTGGCGCATGTTTGGGTTAGAAATGTCTGCTTATTTTTTATTTCGTTAATTTCTTTGACGGCGGATCGGGGTTTTTTCTCAAACGAATAACTCAAAGCGCGAAAAAAGATAGCTCGGTGCATGGCTTTTTCTGTTCTTTCTGCGGTTGCTTGGTTTGGGGCTGTCTCTTGCAGAAGTTGTTTTAGTTTTTGAATGTAGGGTTCTGTTAATAGCTGTGTAACGACCATCTTTTGGAGATTAATAGCTTGTTCTATGGTTGCAAGCGCTAGCTGAGGGGTGATGGCCTTGACAGCATTACGAAGATTTTTAAAAATGGGTTGATAAGCCTTTTTTGCCAGTGCTTCATTGATTCTTTGGCAATAAGAAGTGAACTCCGTGAGTGGCGACGCTTTTGTTTTTGCTACGCCAAAGGGGAGGTGAAATAGCCTATCGTGAGTGGTATAGTGTTTGTGTTCAGCTGTTGCTTCAGGTGGGTTTCCGTTGCCTATGCTGAGCTGTGTCAGTATCCCCGGGAAGAGTTTCTCCATAAGGGTTAGGTAGGAAACAATGGAAAATCCTAGATTATTTTCTTCTTCCAATGAAGTTTCTTTGGGCTGGGTGTGGCTAAGCATAAGAGTGAAATCTCATTAAAATTATTATGATAGCATACAAAAGTGCTATCTTTCGTTAAGTGTGTAAAGCGATTCTAAGGGTTTTTTGTAATGGCTGCAAGTGGGAGTGTAAGTGAATACGCTAAAAACAGGTAAAAAACAGGGGTCTCCTGCGCCATCGGGGTTTCGCTTGAAAGGCGTTGGCCCGCAAATTGCCAAGCATTTGTCTCGTTTAGGGGTGAACACAACCCTCGATTTGCTCTTGCATTTGCCCATGCGTTACGAAGACCGCACCACCTTAACACCCTTTCATGCGTTGCGCATTGGGCAAACGGCCGTGATTGAAGGGAATGTGCTTGATGTCGACAAACCCAAGCACGGCCGCACAAAATTATTAATAACATTAACCGATGGGCGGCGTTGTTTGAAGTTGCGTTTTTTTCACGTGTTTGCATCGCAAACAAACCTGTTGAGAAGCGGGGTGAACCTGCGTTGCATTGGTGAAGTGCGTTTGGGGCATGCGGGTTTAGAGATGTCGCACCCTGAGTGGGTGGTGTTGTCCACGGTCACGCCTCGTCCTTTAGAAGCAAGCTTAACGCCCATTTACCCAGCCACGGAAGGCCTTAGTCAAAATTTATTACGCAAGCTCACCACCGAAGCCTTGGTGCAGCTTTCATTAATGCCCGACCGCGAGGAAGATTTACCGCCGGCAATCATTCAGCAGCATGCTTTTCCTTCTTTCAGAGAAGCGTTGCGTTTGGTGCATCGTCCACCGAAAGAAACCACCCCTGAATTATTAAGCGAAGGTAAAACCCCGCAACAGCAGCGTTTGGCCTTTGAAGAATTATTAGCGCATCGTTTGAGTTTGTTGCAAGCGAAGCAATCTTTACAATCCTTTGAAGCTTATGTATTACCCAAAGCGCAATCCTTGTGCGATGCGTTCTTGGCGCAACTGCCATTTGCTTTAACAAATGCGCAAGCGCGCGTGGTGGCTGACATTGCTAACGATTTAACGCAAGCCTCACCCATGTTGCGTTTGGTGCAAGGCGATGTGGGTTCAGGTAAAACGGTGGTGGCCGCGATGGCCATTTTGCAAGCGGTGGCTGCGGGGCGTCAAGCGGTGTTAATGGCGCCAACAGAATTATTGGCTGAGCAACATGCCCGTGTGTTAAGTGCGTGGTTTAAACCTTTAAACATAGACATTGCTTTTCTATCAGGCAGTTTAAAAACAAAAGCGCGTAAAGCGGCTTATGAAGCGCTAGCCACAGGTAGCATTAAAGTGGCTGTCGGCACGCATGCTTTGTTTCAAGCGGCGGTGTCGTTTTCAAATTTGGCATTGGTGGTGGTGGATGAGCAGCATCGGTTTGGCGTGCATCAACGCGCGTTGTTGCGTGAGAAGGGGCGTGATGGCGAGTGTTATCCGCATCAACTCATCATGACAGCCACACCCATTCCAAGAACACTGGCCATGAGTTTTTATGCTGATTTAGACGTTTCTGTCATTGATGAATTGCCACCCGGGCGAACGCCTGTCACCACCACGGTGATTCCAGAGTCACGGCGTCACGAAATGATAGAGCGCGTAAAGCATGCGTGTGCGAGTGGTCGGCAAGTGTATTGGGTGTGTCCCTTGATTGACGAATCCGATGTGTTAACATCGCAAGCAGCGAACACCATGGCTTTGCAATTGAGTGAAGCTTTGCAAGGTTTTACTGTCGACATCATTCACGGTCGTCAATCACCGAAAGACAAAGAAGCCGCCATGCGTTTATTTAAAGAAGGAAAAACGCAAGTGTTGGTGGCCACCACGGTGATTGAGGTGGGCGTGGATGTGCCGAATGCAAGCGTGATGGTCATTGAAAATGCCGAGCGTTTAGGCTTGTCGCAATTGCATCAATTGCGTGGGCGTGTGGGGCGTGGCTCGGTCGAAAGTTATTGTGTCTTGTTATATCAATCGCCTTTGTCACGTTTAGCGAAAGAGCGTTTGGCTGTTATGCGTGACACCAACGATGGTTTTCGCATTGCTGAGCGTGACCTTGAATTGCGCGGCCCCGGTGAAATTTTAGGAACGCGTCAAACAGGGGAGCTTTCTTTTCGCATTGCAGATTTAATGCGCGATGCTTATTTGCTGAGTTCGGTTCAGCAGGCAGCAACGTTAATGTTAAACCATCACGCTGACCGCATTCCCACTTTATTAAAACGTTGGATGCCAAAAGCAGAGCGTTACAGCGAAGTATAAACACCGCCTAAAACGGTGGGGCGTGTTGCACCCGTGACGCTTGGCAAATTGCCGGTGTGTTGATTCAAGGTTTGTTTGGCTAGCCAAGCAAAAGCCATGGCTTCCATCCAGTTTGCAGGAATGCCGTGTGCGTCAGTGGTGGTGACTGAAAAATGTGGCGCAGCCAATTGCCTGAGTGTTTCCATTAAAAAAGCATTATAAGCCCCGCCGCCGCACACTAAAATATCCCCTTCAGAAAAATGCACTTGAATGGCATCAATAATGCTTTGAGCCGTGAGGTGGGTGAGGGTGGCTTGAACATCTACGGGTGTGATGTTGTGTGAAAGCGCTGCGTTTAACCAAGCCAAATTAAAATATTCACGGCCTGTGCTTTTGGGGGCGGGCTGATGAAAATAAGGGTCAGTTAATAAACGTGATAATAAATCGGTGTTAACAACACCTTGTTTTCCCCAGTGTCCATTTTCATCGTGTGTTTGCTGTTGATGTTGATATATCCACGCATCCAATAAAACATTGCCCGGGCCAGTATCAAAACCCATAACATGGGTTTGATTGGCAGGCAGCAAGCTTACATTGGCCATGCCGCCAATGTTAACCACCGCCCGATTTTTTTTATTGCAGCCTAACACTTCACGATGGAATGCAGGCACGAGCGGCGCGCCTTGACCGCCGAGTGCAATGTCTTTGCGGCGAAAATCAGCGATGGTGGTGATGCCGGTTTTCGCGGCAATGGTGTTGGGGTCGCCAATTTGCAAGCTGAAAACGCGGGGCAGGTGACGGATGGTTTGGCCGTGGCTGCCGATGGCCTGAATGTGTTTAGGGGTGAGTTCTGCGGTTTTTAATAATTGATGCGTGGCGTCGGCAAAGGCTTGCCCGAGCATGGCGTCGAGGTGACCGAGGCGATTGATTTCATCTTGGCCAGGTTGGGCCAAGGCTAGGATGGCTGATTTTAGCTCATGATGATAAGGCGTGTAGTGCGTGGCGACGAGTTTGACTTGGTTGTTTGAAAAGTCGACCACGGCGGCGTCGATGCCGTCGGCACTGGTTCCAGACATTAACCCTATATAAAGATCAGACATAGCGATATCCTAGGCTTTGAGCAGTCATTATGCCATAATTTCCCCCTCGATCACACATCGCAAGCGGAGCCTTACCATGATTAACCTAGACGAGAGCTTATCCGTCATTCGTCGCGGCGCCCACGAAATTCTCGTGGAAGAAGAACTCATTCAGAAATTAAAATCCGGCAGGCCGTTGCGCGTGAAGGCGGGTTTTGACCCAACGGCGCCGGATTTACACCTGGGGCACACCGTTCTTTTAAATAAGATGCGCCAGTTGCAAGACTTGGGCCACGAAATCCAATTTTTAATCGGCGATTTCACGGGCATGATAGGCGACCCCTCGGGCAAAAATGAAACCCGTCCGCCGCTCACGCGTGAGCAAGTCGCTGAAAACGCAAAAACATATGAGCGGCAAGTGTTTAAAGTGTTAGACCCCAAAAAAACCAAAGTGATGTTTAATTCAACCTGGATGGACAAATTATCACCGGTTGACTTAATTAAGTTGGCTTCAACGCACACAGTGGCGCGCATGTTAGAGCGCGACGATTTTCACCAGCGCTTCACGACTGGCCATTCCATTGCCATTCACGAATTTTTATACCCTTTATTGCAGGGCTACGATTCCGTTGCCATGCAGGCAGACATTGAACTGGGCGGCACCGACCAAAAATTTAACTTATTAATGGGCCGGGAATTGCAAAAACATTTCGGCCAGCCGGCACAAATTGTTATCACCATGCCTTTGTTGTTGGGTTTGGACGGCGTTAAAAAAATGTCTAAGTCTTTGGGTAACTATATAGGCATTGATGAATCGGCCGATGCGATTTTTGGCAAGGTCATGTCCATTTCAGATGAAGTGATGTGGTTATACTTTGAATTGCTAAGTTTTCGTTCACTCGCTGAGATCCATCAATTAAAAGAAAACGTGAAAGCCGGCATGAACCCGCGTGATGTGAAATTCATGTTGGGCGAAGAATTGGCGGCGCGTTTTCACACACCGGAAGCGGGTGTTGCGGCGCGTGAACATTTCATTGCGCAATTTCAACAAGGTCGTTTGCCCGAAGACATGCCAGAAGTGAACATTGTTTTGGGTGAAAATGGGTTAAGTATTGTGCATGTTATGAAGCAAGCAGGCTTAGTGGATGGCACAGCAGAAGCGGGAAGGTTAATACAGCAAGGTGGTGTGAAGGCTGATGGTGAAAAAATAGTCGACAAAAATTGTCAATTTACCGAAAAGAAATCAATTATTTTACAAGTTGGTAAGCGACGCTTTGCGAAAATCACTTTTTCTTAAATATTTTAAATTTTTTTGAAAAAGAGTGTTGACTCTCAAAACGTTTCGAGTAGAATGCCGCATCTCAAGTGACGAAATGTTCTTTAACAAGTTGAAAAGAGTGATGTAATGTGCGCGCCTACCTGAGAAGGTAAGCAAGAAGGATCCGACACTTAGCGCAAGCTAAGGTTGTCAAAAAGATTTAAAG